>NZ_JBICYQ010000004.1:398149-620002 GCF_043201055.1 Streptomyces sp. NPDC048338 | reverse complement strand
GCCATCTCCCGGTAGGCGTCCTCATCGACGTTGGGCCAGTTCACCCCCACCAGATCCAACAGCGTGTCAGCCCAGTCCGGCACCGTGACAGCCATGATCGAGAATCCCCCATACGATGATCAGTCAGCCGTACAGTCCTACCACGGTGTCTTGGCGAGGTGTCATGCGCTGCAGCAACCTGTCTCGATCCTTGGTGCAAAGCCTCGACGGTCTCGTGAACGCCACAGGTCACGCGCTCGTGCATCCAAGGAGACATACGTAGCGAACAGCTGATGTCGTCGCGTATGCGACTGAGTTTCAGGAGGCGGAGGACGGGGCCCCGCAGAGCTCGAAGAGCGACTCGTCCGTCGGCCTCTCGATGCACCAACCCGTCCGACGCGGAATGCCGAGAAGGTTCTTGCGAATCGAAAGGTCAACCCAGCCCGCGTGACGGGCCGGCAGAAGCTTTACGAGCAGGCCGAGGACGAGCTCCTCGACCCGCGAGCACCGGCCCTGCCCGACCGGGGAGCGCTCGCCGAGCCGGCCGACGCGCTCGTGGCCGCCTCCCACGGCGAGTACCGGGACCGGGGCGAGGTCGTCCTCTTCGCCGCGTGTACGGCCGCGCGTACCGGCGAGGTCTCCGGCTGCCGCACCGGACTCACTGGTTCGCCGACGCCGGGGTCCAGGTGCACGTCCTCCGCAAGATCGCCGGCCTTGGCCCACTGACCAGCACCCAGCGGTACCTGCACCCCGACGTACACAAGATCACCGCCGCCGGCGCCGCTCTCTCGGCACACCTCAGCGTGCTGCGCGCGCCCCGGTCCCTGCCGAGCCCGCTCGTGGTCGCCCGCTGACGCGGTCAAGGCGAGCCGGTCCCCGACCGTCCCCGAAAACGATCGAGGGGCCGTTTCAGATTCCTCTGAAACGGCCCCTCGACCTCCGACTTCGAAAAGTCGGGACGACAGGATTTGAACCTGCGACCCCTTGACCCCCAGATCGATGGGTCGGAGGAAAAATTACGACATACTGCATAATTTGAGGGCGCACGGCGTGCACATCCGTACATGCTGTGCGCCCATCGACGTGGGCGCTGGTCCCCAACTGGTCCCCAAGGGGCGCCACCTGGCCCTCGGGCCCGCCCGCCGTCGCAGACGGCACCAGGGGAAAGCGGCTCGGACGCAATCTTCACCACGCCCTCCAGGGCGTCGACCGCCAAGCCGACGGCCTGTTTGTCGTTGCAGGTCTTCTGCGCGGCGAGGCTCTGGGTTCGCCAGCCCGGCACTGCTGGTCCATGGGGGGGGTGGCAGGATGCTCGGTCATGGCAACGAGAGATGGCAGCGATGAGGCGTACGTCGTTGGGTTGTGCGAGCGGATCCTCGGGGAGAGCGCCCTGACGCAGCACAGGTTCGAGTGGCTGCTCGGAGATCCCGGATCAGGCGGCCGACGAGTCCAACTGCCGGTCGACGCCTACTGGCCGGGCCATCAGCTGGTGGTCGAGTACCGCGAACTGCAGCACGACCAGCCGATGCCCCACTTTGACAAGCCGAACCGCCTCACCGTCAGCGGTGTCCACCGCGGCGAGCAGCGCGCCCTGTACGACGCCCGGCGCGATGAGCAGATCCCCGCGCACGGGCTGCGCCTGGTCCTCATCCGCCCCGCCGACCTGAATGCGGACGGCCGCGGACGACTGCGCCGCAACGAAGCGGCCGACCTGGCGGCACTGAAGAAGATCCTGGCCCGCTCCAGCGACGAGGACCGGGTCACCGACACCTTCCGCACCTGGCTACTGGCCGAAGGCTGGACACCCATCGATCCCACGGACCGGTGGACCGACCTCGAAGCCGTACGCGGCTCGGAACGGCTGATCTGCGAGGCCAAGGGCCGCACCAGTGAGAAAGGCATCGAGGCCGACATCGCCTATGGCCAACTGCTGCGCCGCATGACGAACCAGGACCCGCACACGCGCTACGCCCTCGTCGTGCCGTCCTCCTCCCTCAAGGCCGCCGCACGCGTCCCGGCCCACACCCGACAACTCCTGCACATCGACGTCTACGAGGTGACGGACGACGACCGGGTGTGCCGGCTGACCGACTGATCGGTGCCAGGTACTGCGTCGGTTTCGGCTTCACCACCAAGGTGTCCTCCGAAGCCCACGCGCCATACGCTGCCACCTCGTTGCACGAACCGGACACCAGGCGTTGCGGCGCGAAGTTGCCGTCCAGGCCAGTGAAGTCGAGATCCGCCGGCGTGCCGGAGACCGCACCCCGCCTGCCCTGCCTGAATGCGAGAATGCGGCTCTTGGCCGGAGAGTGCATTGGCTCAAAGTGGGGCACAAGCACCGACAAAGCGGGGGTCGCCATGGCGTTGGCCATGTGTCCACTGTGCAGCGACGATGAGGACATCGCGGTGGTCCGCACGTTCGACGGCGGACGTCGGCTCGTGAAGCACCGGTGCGGTTACGAATGGGAGCACAGGGAGCCCACCGTCCCGCATAGGGACCCGCTCCGCTCCTTCCAAGACCTCAAGACCCGTTTCCCGAACGCCGAGGATGTCGATCGTGAGCAGTTGGAGCGCGTGACCCGGCTGAAGGAGCAGTACCTCGCTGTCAAACCGGCCCTCGACCCCGACGTGGCGGCCTACTGGTCGAAGTACCAGCAGATCTTCTCCCCCGACGGGCTGTGGACCTGCGACCCCAGAACCCTCAAGGACTTCGCCAACTCCGAGGTCGGAGCCCGCCCCGGCAATCAGGCCACCTTCAACTCCGCGTGGAACGACATGGGCGACACCGCGGCTGGGGAGGCGACCCGCCAGACGATCGAGTACCTCCTGCACGGACCTTCCGACCTGCCGCTCGAAGACCGGCTCGAGCACTTGCTGTCCGGCACCAAGCCGTTCGCCATGACCGGCTTCAAGGAAGCCCTCCTCACGAGGGTCCTCTGCGTGACGCACCCCGACCGCTTCCTGACAATCCTGAAATACACCACCGAGGCCGGCGGCAAACGCGAGATCGCGCGGATGGTCTACGGCCTGGAGCTGCCGTCCCCCGAGTCGGTGAACTGGACCCGCGGCCGGCTCATCCTGTGGAGCAACGACCTCCTTCTCGACCTCGCCGGCGAAGGCTTCGCCAACCGACAGCACGCCGCCGCATTCCTGTGGTGGGCCAAAGATCAGCCCGGAGGGCGACGGGCAGCTTGACCAGGGTTCCGTCGGCCTTGGCCACGCACGGCCTCCCCCTGTCCACCTTCCACGCCTTCGAAACTGGGCCGGCCTCCGCAGGGGCCATAGGTCTGCCGTCGGCGTAGATGAACGGCGAGAGCACCAGGTCACCACGCACAATGCGGACCTTTGAGCCAGTGTCCTCAACCGCGCCAAGGAACTCGTAGCCCGTCCGGCAGCCCTGGACGCCAGCTCGTGCTGCCGGTGTACCGCGGGTGACGGTTCACGACCTGAGGCACCTGGCCGCCACGATCACCATGATCTGGACCGTCCAGTCCGTCATCTTCCCCGAGAACACCGCCAGCCACGCCCTCCACGCCCGGGCCGGCTTCCGGATCGTCGGCACTCGAGAGAGCATCGGTTGCCACCAGGGCCAGTGGCGGGACGTCGTCCTCGCGGAGCGCCACATCCCTACCGTCACCTGACTGGCGCCCCTACAACTCGCTCTCGTCCTCGCCGGGCGACGGCTACAGCAACAGTCGGCGCCCGGCCGCAGTCGGTCGGCCGAGCCGCCGAACCGGTACTGGGATCACCTCGCGCCCTCGCTTCCAGCGGGCATTTGTGCGCTCTACATGCGGGAGGCCGCGAAGCCGATGAGGACGACGGCGGTGACCACGATGCCGATCAGTCCGGCCCAGCCACCCAGCAGGGCGAGCGCCCCTACGACGGCAAGGGCGCCCAGCATGAGCGCGGTGAACGCCCGCACCGACAATCCGCGGTCATCACTGTCTTCGGCCTGCGTCTTCGTCTTTCTGGTCACCGTGCGCACAGTACCGAGTCTGGCGTGGGCGTCTCACCGCGGGGGCTCATGGCGCCGGCCGGTGCGGGTATGCGGACGGCCCGGCTCCTGATGGGGGCCGGGCCGTTCTGCGTGGGCGTCAGGCGAGTGCGAGGAAGAGCTTTTCGAGTTCTGCCTCGGTCATGGGGGCCTGACCCTGGTCGGCTTCGGTCATGCACTGGCGCATGCCGCTGGCGACGATTTTGAAGCCGGCGCGGTCCAGGGCCTTGGAGACTGCGGCAAGCTGCGTGACAACGTCCTTGCAGTCGCGGCCGGCTTCGATCATGGCGATGACGCCAGCGAGCTGTCCTTGGGCGCGGCGCAGGCGGTTGAGGACTGAGTTGACTGCGTCGTCGTCGACTTTCACCGGTTGCCTCCTGGCTTTGTGCGCTCTCACACCATGGTACCCCAGGGGGTATCGGGCGGGGGTGGTCAGCCGGCCCGGAGGGCGGCGAGGGTTGCGTCGAGGTCGCCCTGATGAGGACGGTTGTGGGGGAGTTTGGCGAGGAGGGAGGCCATGCCGCAGGTGTTGGTGAGGGCGGAGTAGACCAGGCCGCCGGCGACGCCCGCGGAAGCGAGGCGGAAGGCGGGGTGCAGGCGGCCCAGCGCGAGGCCGGTCAGGACGACGGCGCCGGCGGTGAGTCGGACTTGGCGTTCCATGTTCCAGGCGGTGCGTCGGGCGCTGTCGGGGTGGTGGAGGGTGTGGCCGTCCGCTGCCCAAGCTGTTGTGCCGCCGGTGAGGGTGGCGGTGGTGATGCCGTGGGCGGCGAGGGTGTGGCAAGCGTTCTCGGAGCGTGCGCCGGAGGCGCAGACGACGAGGAGGTCGCCGCGCTGGGCTGCGTGGCGGATGTCGGGGAGGGCATGGTCGAGGTGGTCGAGGGGGATGTTGAGGGCGCCGGGAAGGTGGCCGGTGGCGTATTCGCCGGGGGTGCGGACGTCCAGGACGATCAGTTCGTGCAGGCGGGTGCGGGCCTGGTCGGTGTCGAGGGCGTGGGGGGTGGTCATGAGCGGTGTTCCATCCTTTTTGTCTGGTGCCCGGTTACGGACACCTCGTTATCGACTGGCGATGGGGCGCCGTTGCGGGTCGCGGGCGGGAAGGTCAGCGGAGGGCGTCGATGAGCATGAGGGCAGCGACGGCCAGGAGCACGAGCGCGAAGATCCGCTGAAGGGTGGGACCGGAGATTTTGGAGGCGAGGCGTTTGCCGTCCCACGCTCCGAGGATCGCGGCTCCGGCGAAGGGAGCGATGACCGCCCAGTGCAGGGGCGTGTTGGTGCCGGCGCGGGCGGCGAGCGCGGCGAGGGAGTTGACGGTGATGACCAGCAGGCTGGTGCCGACCGCGGCGCGCATGTGCAGTCCGAGGACGGAGACGAGGGCGGGGACGGCGAGGAAGCCTCCGCCGACCCCGAGGAGGCCGGTGACCGCGCCGAGTCCGGCACCCGCACCGGCGGCCCGGGTGGGCCTGACGGGCCTGGCCTGCTGGTGGGGGTCGGCGAGCTTGAACATCCTGAGGGCTGCGAGGGCCGCGATCGCGGCGAACGCGGCGGTCAGCACCTCCTCGGGCAGGCGTGCGGCCAGGGTGCCCGCAGCGATCGCGGGCACGATTCCGGCGGCCGCGAACAGCGCGCCGGTCTTCCAGCGGACGTTGCCCGAGGTGGCGTGGGTGTAGAGGGCGGTCGCGGAGGTGGCGGTGACGATGATCAGCGAGGCGGTGGTGGCGGCGGCCGGGGTGAAGCCGAGGAGGTAAATCAGGGCGGGGACGGCCAGGACACTGCCGCCGCCCCCGAGCGCCCCGAGGGCCAGGCCGATGACGGCCCCAGCGATGAGGGCGAGGATGAGGGCGCTCACGCTATCCGGCCGCTGCTTCCTTCTGCGTCGACGACCGGTAGCCCGGCTGATGCCCAGGCCTGCATACCGCCCTTGACGTCGACGGCCTCGGCTCCGCGCCCGGCCAAGAGTCTGGCGGCCTGCTGGGAGCGGTGCCCGGAGCGGCAGATCACCAACAGCGGCCGGCCCTGGGCCGTGGCGGGCAGGCCGGTGCCGGTGACCAGCCGGGAGAGCGGCACATGCACGGCGCCGGGGGCGTGGCCGGCATTCCACTCGGCCTGCTCGCGCACGTCGAGGAGGACGGCGTCACCGTCGGTGGTGCGCTGGTGGGCCTGGTCGGGGGTGACGCGGGCGGTGCCGCGGCGGAGGAGAGGCATCTGGTTTCCTTCCGAGTCTCGGGTGGCGGGGGCAGCGGTTCAGCTGCCGGTGCCGGTGGTGAGGGGCAGCCCGGCGTCGGTTGTGGCGTCGAAGGAGTCGTCGACGGCGACGACGTCGCGGCCTGCGGCATCCAGCAGGGAGGCGGCGATGCCCGCGCGCATTCCGCCCGCGCAGTGCACCCACACCGTCCCGGCCGGTACGTCGGCCAGGCGGCGGTGGAGGTGGTGGATCGGGATGTGTACGGAGCCTTCGATCCAGCCCGTGGCGCGTTCGGAGTCCCGCCGCACATCGAGGACCACATCCGGGCGGGGGTCCTGGGCGGCGAGGTCGGCGAAGGTGGCTCGGGGAAAGGAGCGCAGGGCGTGGCCGTCGGGTACCCAGTCGCGGACGGTGCCGGTGGCGGCCGCGGCCGGGCGGTCGATGCCGACGCGGACCAGTTCGCGCCGGGCGGCGGCGAGCTGGGCGGGTGACTCCGCGAGGAGGGTGACGGGCTTGCCCCAGGGGATCATCCAGGCCAGGTAGGTGGCGATCTTGCCTTCCGCCTCGAAGTTGAACGAGCCGGCGATGTGGCCTTCGGCGAAAGCGATCCGGTTGCGCAGGTCCACCACCCACTCCCCGGCGGCCAGGCGCTCGGCGATGTCGGCGGCGTCGGCCAGCGGGGGTGCGGTCAGGTCCACCGGGGTGGGGCCTTCGGAGTTGGCCGGGCCCATGTGGGCGTAGTAGGCGGGCACGTCCTCCAGGCCTGCCAGCAGGGCGGCGACGAAGGAGTCGACGTCCTTGACCAGGGCGTCGTTGCCCTCCTTCTCCTTGCCGATCGTGGTGGCGTCGCCCTCGGACTGGGAGGAGGAGCAGAAGCTGCCGAACCCGTGGGTGGGCAGCACCGGCGTCTCGTCGGGGAGCTCGGCGGCCAGCCGGTGCGCGGATGCGTGCTGGGCGCGGGCCAGCTGTTCGGTCAGCCTCGGCTCGACCAGGTCAGGGCGACCGACCGAGCCGATCAGCAGCGACCCGCCGGTGAACACCGCGGCCGCCGTCCCCCGTTCGTCCAGGACGTAGGAGGTGTGGTGCGGGGTGTGTCCGGGTGTGGCCATCGCCCGCAGGGTGATGCCCTCGTCCACACTCACCGTGTTGCCGTCGGCGACCGGTGTGCGGGCGAAGGAGACGCGGGCGGCAGCGGGCACGAGGTAGGCGGCGCCGGTGATGCGGGCCAGGTCCAGGCCGCCGGTGACGTAGTCGTTGTGGACATGGGTCTCCACCACGTGCGAGATGCGCACGCCCCGCGCGGCAGCCGCCGCCAGGACACGGTCGATGTCGCGGGGAGGGTCCACCACCACTGCGGTGTCCGCGCCGCCCGCCAGGTAGCTGCGGTTTCCCAGGCCCTCGGTCTCGATGGTGTCGATGAAGAACACGTGGTTGCTCCTTTCGGCTGGCATTTACCCCCGGGGGTATATTTCGAGCCTAGCACGGGTACCCCTGGGGGTATTTTTGGCGGCCTAGGGAACCCGCTCGCACCGGACGGCTACCCGCCGCCCGCCACACACCCCGGACAGGGATGACGCCATGCGCTACGACCGGACCGTCCACCTCGATGCCGACTTCACCACGACCGTTTCCGCAGTCCGCGAGGCCCTTGCCGTGCAGGGCTTCGGCATCCTTACTGAGATCGACGTCACCGCCACCCTGAAGGCCAAGCTCGGGCACGACATGGAGGACTACCTGATCCTCGGTGCCTGCAACCCGCCGCTCGCCCGCCAGGCCCTGGATGCCGACCGCACCATCGGCCTCCTCCTGCCCTGCAACGTCGTGGTTCGCACCGACGGCGAACGCACCGCCGTCCAGGCCCTGGACCCCGGCGTCATGGTCACTCTCACCGGCCTGCCCGCCCTCCAGCCCGTCGCCGAGGAGGCCACCCGCCGTCTCGACGCCGCCCTCAGCACCCTGGAAACCACCGGATGACCGCGGTCAGGCAACGAGTACCACTTCTGCAGTGTCAGTCGTCATGGCTGCCATCGCCCGCCTCTTGTGCCGCGCACCGCATCGATCCGGAGCAGCGGGGCCGGACTCTCGCCGACCCGGCCTTCGTGAGCGACCGAAAGACTGGGAACGGGAGGTTCCGGAAGAGCCGGTGACGCGCGTCTTCGCTGCATGCTTCTTCTCGGTTGCTCACGCACGTGTCCCGGAGGCGCGGGCCCTTTCGTCGGTGTGCGGGTCCGCTCGACGAACGCGCGCAGGGCCTCCATGACGTCGACGACGCCGGTGTGCCGGGCGGCTGGCTCAGCCTGACTCGGGTCGCCGGCGCCTGATCACCTTTCGTGATGAGGCGTGGCGTCTGGCAGCCCCACAGCGGGCCGCCGGACGCCGACGAGTCGATCCGGCCGATCTCGCATCCGGCGCCTGCGAGGCTGACCCGGAGTGCTCCGAACTCGCCGAGTCGGCCCTCAGAGGCCGAGAGGTCCCCGGAAGGGCCCGAAAGGCCCATGCCCGAGGACCGCCGGCCGATCAGAGTGGCAGTAGCCCACCCGAAACGGAGGCCCCGCCATGACGGACACCACAGCGGCACGGCCGTCGGAGGACCTGCAACGGCTCGACGTCACCCATGTCGAGGGTGACGTGTACGCGGTCGACGTGCGCGGACACCGGCTTCGCGTGGACCAGCCCCTGGGAGCGGGCGGGACGGACACCGCACCCACGCCGACTGAACTGTTCGCCGCCTCCCTGGCCACGTGCGTCGCCTTCTACGCGGGGCGCTACCTGCTGCGCCATGGCCTGCCTCGGGCGGGCCTGGGCGTACGGGCGGAGTTCGCGATGGCCGCCGGCCCGCCCGCCCGCGTGGGCGCGGTGCGCGTCGTGGTCACCCCGCCTCCGGAGCTGCCCGAGGAGCGGCGCGCCGGCCTCCTCGCTGTCGCCTCGCACTGCACCGTCCACAACACGCTCCGGCAGCCGCCGGAGACCACTGTCGAACTCGAACACTCCGCCCGCGGCCGGCGCACGGACGAGTCGGCCCCGGGTCGAGCGCCTACCCGGCCCTGAGCAGTGCCAGCGCCGCGGCGGAAGGCGGCCACCGCAAGCTCGGCCGCAGCCTGCACCTCGCCCTGGGTCCAGTGCATGTCCTCATCCGGCTCCGCATAGGCCTGCAGCTGATGGAGCAGTCCCGATCCGCCGAGCGCCCTCATGAAGATGCCCAGCCCCGATGTCGGCCGCGACGTCGGACCCCAGTCCGCACAGCCCGAACAGAACCTGTCCACCACGTTCCCGTTCAACGGGACCTCGATCGTGGCCACATGGGGCGTCCGGAGCTGACCACACTCTCTGCGCGTATGCAGTCTGGCGTTCTTGCCCTTCGCCGAGTGCACAGTGATCTTGGCGCCTTCGAACGGTCCGAGTGGTACGTCGGCTGTGAGCATGCGATCGCGCACGAACTCCCCCTTCTCCTGCCTTGCGAGCTTAGGGCCGAGCAGTGACACGCGCTGCCGGACGCTGGATGAATGCCCCTGATGACACCGACTGCGTCCGCAAGTTGCTCGCGGCCAAGCACCCGACCGACTCCAGCAGGACCATCCGACCTGCGAGATCGAGTTGTCCGGCCTGAGCGTCCCTATCGGGCCGGTCCAGCGCACCCTGCCCATCGACGCACAGAGGGTGGCCGGAACGTCGCGTTGGAAGCCGATGCGCAGCCAGTAGGCAGCCCAGCGGCCGCGTGGCATACCGGCTGACCAGCCGTCCGCCATGGCGTTCGGACCTCCTTACTCCATTGCCCAGATGCGTGTACTCGGCACTGGTCCCCAGATCTGGTCCCCAGATCCGGGGCCGCCGGACATCGTCCTGGCTTCACCCGCGCACAGGCGCCGCAGCCAAGCTCTCGCGTGAAGAAGCCATGGCTCCGTTCTCTCGTCATGGGCCGGGATCATGGTTGCCGGCCCGTTGCCAGGCGTGGAAAGCAGCGATCGCTGTCGGCTGGGTCGGGTAAATCCGGTTCACCCCGACCGCCGCCGTGAGGCCGTAGGCGTCGAGGGATTCGCGAAGTTCCTGCTTGACACGGGCGAGGGCGAACACGACGCGGGCCGCCCCAACGACACCGAAGCCCCTGGCGACAGCTGACCTTCGCGGTGAGATGACGGGGTGCACGCGGCCAGCGCCATGCTCCCCGTCACCTCACAGATCAGAAACCGGGGAAGGTCAGATCACCGGTGGTCGGCCGAGTCGGGTCATGCGCCACACGGTCCGCCACCGCATCGGACGCCGTGGCGGGCACGGCACCCGCACCCCCTCGAAGAACCCGGCCCACCACGACCTCAGTCCGGACAGTGGGGGCCGTTGGGCAAGCGTGTACGCCGCCCAGGTGGCGAGGTAGACCGGGACGAGGATGGCAGGCAGGTGCCGCTTCGCGAGCCAGACCCGGTTGCGGCCGGTGTTGCGGTAGTAGACCGCATGCCGGGAAGCCGGGGTCCGGGGGTGGGTCAGGACCAGGTCGGCCCGGTAGTCGATCTCCCACCCGGCATCCAGGGCCCGCCAGGCGAAGTCGGTCTCCTCATGTGCGTAGAAGAACTTGTCAGGGAAGTCACCGACCTGGTCGATGACGCCCATGCGGATGGTGTGGGCGCCGCCCAGGAACGTTGTGACCGGCCCAGAGATGAGCGGGTCGGCGCCCCCGAGGCGGGGGACGTGCCTGCGCTGGGAGACGCCGTTCTCGTCGGCGATGCGGAAGCCCACGATCCCCAGCTTCGGATTCGCCGTGAACGCCTCCCGGACCAGGTGGAGGGTGTCGGTTCGAGGGAGGAGGCCGTCGTCGTCGAGGACGAGGACGATGTCGGCGCCGCCGTGTTCGCGCAGCCACCGCACCCCGGCGTTCCGGCCGCCGGGGATTCCCAGGTTCTCCGGCAGTTCGACGGCCGCCACCGGGTCCGGCAGAGCAGGGAGCTTCGCTCCCTGCCCGAGCACGACGACCGTGGCGGGCTCGCCTTCCTGAGCTGCCACCGACTCAAGGAGAGCACGGAGTTCAGCCTCCCGGTCTCCCATGGTGATGATCACGACGCCGACCGTCGGCGAACCGGTCCGGGCGCGGTTCATGCCTGGGCTCGCAGCAGGTCGACGGCGCGTTCGTGCAAGGCCCCGGCTCCGGGGATTTGGCGCTTGCGGTAGCTGGCAGCCGTGGACTGGATCGCCCTGATCTCCTTCACGGTCCGGTCCGAGACCAGGCCATCCATGAAGTCCAGCGACCGACCCCACACGGCCACGGCCTCCTCGTGCCGCTGCTGCGCAGCGACCGACCGCCCGATGTTGACCATGGTCAGGCCGTGAACCCGCTGATAGGTCCCCGGCGTCCGTCCCTTGAGCGCCGCCCGGTAGTGCTTCTCGGCAGCCCGGTGTTCGCGCATCTCGGTCAGGGTCTTGCCGGTGTGCGAAGCAACGGTGGCCGCGACCGGACCCGACGCGGCGGCGTAGACAGGCACCGGGTCACCTGCGGTGAGCATCGCGTCCTCGGCCGACAGCAGGGCCGCCGCCGCCTTCCCGCTCTGCCCATCAGCCCCGTACGCCCTGGCGCAGGTGACCAGCAGTAGGGCCTCAGTCTGCCGGTCGACCTTGCCCGTCGCACGCCGCAGCGCCTCCTCCGCCAGGCCGATGCACGCCTGCGGGTGACCGAGGTCGAGGGCCTGGTGGGTCAGAGCCCGCATCATCCACGCGGCATGCCCGTACGGGTCTGACTCGCAGGCCAACTGGAAGCCGAGGAGGTAGTAGCGCTGGGCGGCGCCCTCGCGGCCCAAGTCGTGGTGCTTCCAGCCCACCAGGCACGCCAAAGTCGCCGCCCCGAACGCGCTGCGCCGTACCGGCTCCGAGGGGAAGCGGCCCTCCAGCATGGGGACCACGGTGTCGGTGAGGTAGGCGGTCACCATCGTCAGGCCGTGGCCGCCACCCAGGCGTTCGTCCATGCTCCGGAACGTCTCGGTGAGCTCCCGTACGGTGGCGACTTCCTCGGTGCCGACGGCGCCGCCGCGTTCGGCTGCCCGGAGGGTCGCGGCGACGGCCTGGTGGTCGTAGCCGAGAGGCAGGGCGACGGCGGCCGTCGCGAACGCGGCGTTGAGGAAGTTCCTGCGTCGGAGCATCACGAATCTCCCGAGGTCGGTGGCGTTGGCCAGTGGATCGGCCCCCAGGGCCTCGCCGGTGCCTGCGCAGCCTAGACCGATCTCTGTGGGCGTGACCTTCCGCTTCATCCTTCTGGTGAGGGCTTCGGCGATGTACGAGCGGGTCTCACCGCTTGGTGTACCGCCCATGACCCAGGAGTGAACGGCCGAGCGGGAGGTATGCAGCGTCACCCCGGACTCGGCGGCCACCGCACGGACGTCCCTGGCCAGGACCTCGTAGGTACATCCGGCCTCGGCGATGACGTCTGCCAGCGCGGTGTTCGGACTACGGCTCTCCGCCAACTCGCACTCCCGGCAGCGATCTTGAACAGATTGAACAAGGTGCCCCGCCGCCCACGGTACCCCCACCCGATCACCGTGAGTTCAATAGCCGTAACGCCCAACGCGATCGGCCCGGAACCTGTCCGGAATCCCGGTCCCACGCCGGCGCTTCGCCCTGCACGGACCACCGCGAACAGGAGCCAGGGAGATGTCTCGTACGACAGCACCGCTCCACCCCAGGACCGGCGTCACCTCCGCCGGCCCGCGTGCTCCCGGTCACCTCCTACGCGGTGGCGAGGAACGACACGGCCCGCTCGTCCAGCTCGGCCGCGCAGCGAAGCCCCCGTGCCCGGAAGGGTGCGAGGTCGGCCCGCATGGTCTTGACGGCCTTGCGGGTCCGCACGGAGCGAACGCCTTCCATGTGGTCCATGGCCTGCCCGAACGTGGCGCACGCCTGCTCGATCCGGCCGCGCTTGAGGTGGAGCTCCGCCCCCGCGACCAGGTCCAGGGCCACGATCCGGGCGTAGGTTCCGGCGGGCCTTGTGGCGGCGGCGTGCAGGTACTCGGCGGCGGCGGCCCGGTGGTCCCCGAGGGTTTCGAAGACCTTCGCCGTCCGGGAGAACACCGACGGCGCCACAGGCCCCCACGCCAGGCCCCAGAACGGCACCTCGTCGCCCCGCTGGCTGCCCTGTTCCAGCAGGGCGCGGGCTCGGCCGACTTCGGCGAGAGCGGCGGCCGACAGCCCGGTCTTGGCCAGGGTGTGGGCGTGGACGACGCGGAAGAGGGCTTCGGTCTGGGAGCCCACGCGGCCCTTGGCCCGGGTGAGGCCGGTCTCGGCGAGGCCCTGGCAGTGCTCGGGACGGTGCAGCTTGAGCCCCTGCATGGCCATGGTCCGCATCACGAACCCGTCGTGGCCGGGCAGTCCGGACTCTACGGCGAGCCCGTAGGACTGGAGGTAGTAGCGCTGGGCAAGGCCCTGCTGTCCGGCGTCGTAGGACTTCCAGCCCAGCAAATGGACGCCCCGGCTCGCGGCGGACAGCATCTGGGCGCGGATCTCGTCCGTGCGGAACCGGCCCCGGCACAGCGGCGCGACGTCGTCGCGGAGGTAGGTCACCAGGGCGGAGCGGCCGTGCTGGCCGCCATGGCGTTCGTCCATTTCGGAGAACATGCCGATCATGTCGCGCACGGCGTTGACCTCGGCCATCCCGATGACCTGACCGGTGCGGGCGGCTGCGGTCCTCTCCGCGATGTCGCGTACGTACGCCAGGGGCAGGGCTGCGGCGGCCACCGAGTAGGCGGAGGCCGACAGGAAGCGTCTGCGGTCCAACTCGGCCCTCCACATCGGGATCAGGGAGTCGATCGGATCGCCCCCCAGCGTAAGACCGATGCTGTCATGGCCGCCGTCCGGGTCGGCGTCGGCGAGGCCCAACTCCACGGGGGTCAGGAGCCGGCCCAGGCGGCGGGAGAGCGCGACGGCCAGATAGCGGGCCGTGTCGGGCTGTGGTCGGGCGCCCTGCGCCCAGTGGTCCACGGCCGACTTGTTCGTCCGCAGAGCCATCCCGCACTCGGCCGCGACGGACCGGACCGCCTTCGCGACGGCCTCGTACGTTAAGCCGGACTCCGCGATCAGATCGCGGAGACGGTCGTTCGGTGTGCGTGTGGCCATGAAGCACCTGCCCGTATACCCGATATACCGCTTGCCCTCGCCGACACGGTACCCCTGCCCGATCACCGTGAGTTGAATAGTCGTCATGCCCGAGGAACCGGCCGCCCGGCGGCCTTCTCGGTGCTGCTCTCATCCGGATCAGCCGTGAACAGGAGCTTTGGAGATGTCCCGCACGAGCGCACCGATCCTCCCCGCCCGGCCCAGGGCCGGCATCGCACCGCCGGCCCAGGTACCGCCGGTCACCTCTTCCGTGGACGTCGCCTGCGACATCGACACCGCGCTCGCGCTCGCCGACCACGCCCCCCACGGCACGGCCGCCGCGCAGATCCGGGAGCGGCTGCGGCAGCACATCACCAACCTGGCCGGGCCCGCGCAGGAGTTCGCCGACTGGATGCCGGACGGCCGGGGCCGCGACATAGCTCTCGCCACGGTCCACCACGCCCGCAACATGGCCGCCACGCGGGGCGGGGACCCGGTCGCCTCGCTGAGGCTGCTGGCCAAGCTCGCCCAGCACCTGGCCCGGTACGCGGCCGACAACCACTCGCCCGCCAGACGGCGGGCCGCCTGACCGGCCCCGGCCGTGGCCTGGCCTTGGCGGCCATGGCCGGGGCCCTCCACCCGCGGCAGGTGCTCCACAGCACCTTCGCCGGCGCACCTGCTCCACACCACCTTCGACCGTCATCGAGGAGCCCACCGTGAACACCACCGTCAGCCCGGACAACGTCTTCGCCTACGCGGACGAGCGGATCGCCCAGGCCGCCGCCGCCCTGTGGCCGGACGGCCCGGTGGTGGTCGGCCCGCACATCCCGTCGGTGACCGGGTATGTCCGCCGGGTCGAGGCCGCCGGACGGCCGCTGTTCGCGAAGGTGTCCCTGCTGGGGGTGTCGCTGGCGTCGGTGCTGCGCGGCACGCACGGGGACTGGGCGGAGGTGAGGGCCAAACAGGCCGCGTACTTATCGTCGCCCGGCGCGCTGCTGGAGCGGGAGGCCGCCCAGTACGGGGCACTGGCCGGAGCCGGACTCGGGACGGCGACGGTGGCCGGACTGGCCGGCGGGGTCCTGTTCACCGAACCCGTGGACGGTGTGACGCTCGGCGAGATCCTGGCGAAGGACCCGCACCGCACGTTCGACGTTTTGGCGGGTGTGGCGGAGGAGCTGGGCGCGCTCCAGAAGCCTGCGGTGGCCGCGCTGGTGGGGGGCGCTGCGATCCGTGAGCGGTCCGTCCACGGCACGTTCGCCCGCAAGTTCAACGGGATCTCCGGGGACACGTACGTGTCCCTGACCGGGCCGTCTGCGCTGGTACTGGGGGCCGTCGTGGCACGGCTGCGGAAGATGCGGCTGTCCGGCACCTACGGCATCGGGATCGTCTACGGCGACTTGAAGCCGGAGCACGTCGTCTTCCCGGACGGGCCGGAGAGGCGGCCGACGTTCATCGACCCGGGCCTGGCCTTGGGCCACCCGGCGTCCGACGTCGCCAAGCTCGTCTCCCGCATGGTCCTCGGGCTCATCGTCCAGCCCCCAGCCGGGCCCGGCGCCACCGCAGTCCTCCAGGGCATCGGCCAGTTCACCGACCTGGCCACCTACCGGCTGACCCCTGCGGAGCGGGCGGCGTGGCTGAGGCAGTTGGTCGTCCTGTGGCTGATGGACACCGTCAACATCTTCACCACCTACCTGACAGCTCCCACCGGCCTGCCCCTGCCGGAGTCGGCCCGCACGCTGATCGCCCAGGCCCCCGTCGTGTGCACGCTCCTCGACCGGGTCTCCGCTCTCCTTGCGGCCGTGTCGATGGACGGCCGCACCGTGTGGCGCCTGGCCCTGGATCACGCGGCAACGGCGGCCGGACGATGAGCCCGCGCACCGGCCCCGTCGGGGTCATCGGAGCCGGAGCTGTCGGCCAGACCGTCTCAGCCCTCCTCGTGGCCGCCGGATGGTGCGAGGAAATCCTGATCGCCTCCGGCAGCGACCGCTCGGCCGCCGCTCTGGTCACCGACCTCCAGGACATGGCCCAGATCGTCGGCTCGCCCGTCCGGGCCCAGACTGCCCAACCCGCCGACATGCGCGACTGCGCGGCCGTGGTCGTCGCCCCCCGGGCGAAGTTCACCAACACCGCGACCGCCGACGTCCGGATGGCCGGTCTGGAGGCCAACGCGCCGCTGATCGCCGCCCTGGCCCGCTCCCTGACCGGGTACGAGGGGACGGCCGTGGTCGTCACCAACCCCGTCGACCCTTTGACGTGGCTGTTCGCCCGAGCCTCCGGCGCGGCCCGGGTGTACGGGGTCGGCTCAGCCACCGACACCGCCCGCTACCGCCTCGCGCTGGCCGCCGAACTTGCCGTCCCCGTCGAGAGCGTGAGCGGGCATGTGATCGGTGAGCACGGCGACGCCGCCGTTCTGTGCACCTCCACCACCCGCGTCGACGGCCACCACGTTCGTGTCCCTGTCCGGGCCGTACGGGCCGAGCTTGGCGCCCGCCCGCGCCGCATCAACGCCGGGATCGGCCGGGGCCGCTGCGGTCCGGCCGGCGCTGTGCTCCACGCCCTCACCCATGCCCTGGGCCTTAAGGACGGGCCGGTCGAGCTGTCCGTCGACCACCAGGGCGCCCAGCTCGGGCTGCCCGTCCACTTCACCGCCGGACGCCCGGCCGTCCGCCTGCCCCGCCTGGACCCGGCCGAACGGCGTCTCCTCGGCGCCGCCGACCACAAGATCCACCTCGCGTGCAAGACGATCTCCCACCACCTCGAAGGAGCCCGATGACCCTCGCGACCCGCATCAGCGCCGCCCAAGCCCACGTCACGGTGACCAGCAGTACGGCGGTGATCACCGACTGGTCCATGCGCTACTTCGGCCCGTGGTGGAACGCCGTGGACGCCGTCGCCCCGCACGCCGGTCCGGTCGTGGCCGCCGACGTCGAGGCCGTCAAGGTCGCCGCCCTCGCCCAGCAGATCGGCGAGGGCCCGCACCAGGAGTGCCTGTACGCCAACGAGCCCATGCTCTACGCCCGGGGCAAGGGCGGAGTCGTGGCCGCCGTCCAGCCGGGCGAGCGCCTGGCCTACCGGTACGAGCCCGGCCTGCTGCGGATCGTCGGCTGCGACGAGGTGCCCGTCGCGCTCGCCGCCGCCCGCCTTGCCCGCGAGGTCGTGCGCTCCAGGCTCCTCGCGGACGGCTGGCGCATCCTGCACGCCTCCGCCGCCGTCCGCGACGGGCGTACCGTGCTGGCCCTCGGCGAGAAGGGCGCGGGGAAGTCCACCGTCGGGTTCCTCCTGGCCCGCGCCGGATGGCAGTTGCTGGCCAACGACCGCGTGTTCGTCCGCCCCAACGAAGACGGCGGGGTCGCCGTGCTGCCGTGGCCGTCGGCCGCCGCGATCGGTCTCGGCTTCCTCGACGCCATCGGTCTCTACGACGACGTACGCGCCCGCGTCCTGTCCGGGGAACAGCTCCACCCCACCCAGCACGAGTCCGTCACCCGCGCCCTTCTGGACGGCCGTCGCCTGCCCATTCGCTCCTCTTCCGGCAAGGAGCTCAAGCCGCAGTTCTTCCCGGACCAACTGGTGACCTGGCTCGGGCTGACCCTGGCCACGGAGGGCACCGCCGCCAAGATCGTCTTCCCGCGTATCGACCCCGACGCCGCCCCGGCCGTCCTCGGCGGGGGCCGGGCCTTGGGCGAGGGCGACTTCTTCACGGGGGCCACCGAGGACCGCTACCCCGACGTCTTCGGCCTCGCCCCCACCTGCGAGGCCAGCCGGGTCGCCCGCGAACTCATGGCCACCCGCCTCGCCGACCTGCCCCGCCACAACGTGGTCCTCGGCCACGACGTCAAGGCGAACGCCGAATTCCTCGCCGAACTCGCCACCACCTGAACCCGCGGCAGGTGCTCCACAGCGCCTCGCCGGCACACGCTCCCGCTTACCTCCGCCGGGCGCGTCCCCACCAACACCACACCCCGGTAAGGACGGTGGTGTGAGCTGAACCCCCGCCACGGGCTCCCGGGGCGGCCGTGGCGTGACCCGCCACGCAGACCGACAAGAAGGAAGAGACGTTGACCGACACGACGACGGATGACAACGCGACCGCGCTGCGTCAGGCGATGACCAGCAACATGGTCAAGGCCGGAATGATCACGAGCGAGCGGGTCGAGGCTGCGTTCCTGACCGTCGCCCGTCACCGGTTCGCGCCCGAAGCTACGCCCGAGAACGCGTACGAGGTGGAGTCGGCGGTCCCCACCAAGAAGGACCAGCACGGCATCACCGTCAGCTCGGTATCGGCGCCGCGCATTCAAGCCATGATGCTGGAGCAGGCCGAGCTGAAGCCCGGTCAGGACGTGGCCGAAGTCGGATCGGGCGGCTGCAACGCCTCGCTCATGGCCGAACTCGTCGGCGACGACGGGGTGGTCACCACCGTCGACATCGACGCCGACGTCACCGCGCGGGCCCGCAAGCTCCTGGACGAGAACGGCTACGCCCGGGTCAAGGTCCACACCGTCGATGCTGAGGGCGGTATCCCGAACACCGGAGCCCTCGACCGGCTGATCGTCACCGCCGGGGCCTGGGACATCCCGCCCGCCTGGACCGACCAGCTGAGCGACGGCGGGCGCCTCGTCGTCCCGCTGCGGATGCGGGGCCTGAGCCGGTCGGTTGCTTTCGACCTCGACGGCGACCGGCTCGTCTCCCGGTCCGCCCAGATGTGCGGCTTCGTCACGATGCAGGGCGCCGGAGAACACCAGGAACGCCTGCTCCTGCTGCGGGGCAGGGAGATCGCCCTGCGCTTCGACGAGGGCTGGCCCGAGGACCCGGAGGCCCTGAACGGTGTGTTCGACACCGAGCGGGCCGAAATCTGGTCCGGGGTCACCGTGGCCACGAGCGAGCCGTTCACCGGCCTGCAGATGTGGCTGGCGACCGCCCTGGACGGCTTCTGCCTCATGTCCGTGGACGGGGACCTGGACACCGGTCTCGTCGCCCCGCAGAACAAGTCGGCCTGCCTGTCCCTCCTCGACGGGGCTTCCCTCGCCTACATGACCATCCGACGCAACGGCGACCGGGCCGAGTTCGGGGCGCACGGCTACGGCCCCGACGCCAAGGCCGTGGCCCAGGCCCTGGTGGAGGAGATCCGCCTCTGGGACCGCGACCACCGCCGCAGCGAGCCGGTGATCTACGCCTACCCCGCCACGACCCCCGAGGCCGAGCTGCCCGCCGGACGGGTCATCACCAAGCGGCACCGCCGCATCGTCATCTCCTGGCCCCGCGAGGACCAGGCCAACCAGAGCACCACCGCGAACAAGGAGAAGTGATCATGACCAAGCAGATCGCCACGGCAACGACCGGCCTGAGCGGCGAATTCAACCTGGACGTGCGCGTGGTCGAGGCCGGGGCGCCCGTCGCGAGCCTCCTGCGCAGTACCGACGACGGCTGCGGCTCGACCTGCTCCAACGGCTCCACCGCGTGCGCGTCGTCCGTCAACGACCCCTCCTGACCGGACCGCCGCGAAGGTGAGGCGGAGCAGGGTGGCCGGCCGCCGTGCTCCCCGTCACCTGCACCATCCCCGCCGCCGGGCACACGTGTGTGCCCGGCGGCACCACGACCACACCACGACAGCTGCCAGGGGGCGAAGAGTTATGGGGCGCGGAGCACGGCTGTACCGGCACACGCAGGCCCTGATGGTGCGGGCCACCACGCACCCCGGCACAGGGGTTCCCGCGTCCGACGTGGACCTGTCCGGGCCCGGCGGGCCCGAACGCGGCCGGGCCTGGCTGGCGGCCGTCAGGGAGCATCCCCAGGCCCGGCACGCGCTGGAGGCCGCAAGCCCCGTCCTGGCCGCGCAGACCACGGCCGTGCTCACCGCTCCCGTGCCGTCCGGGAAGGAGGTCCGGCGGCTGGTGCATTCCACCGCCGCCTACCTGCTGCGCTGGCAGGGACGGGCCACCCCGTTCGGGCACTTCGCCGGAGTCGCGCCCGCACGCACCGGGCCCACCCCGCAGGCCCTGTGGGGTAGCGGGCACCGGGCCGTCCTGCGGCCGGACGCCGCCTGGCTGGGCGCCGTGACCGACCAGCTCTCCGCACACGCTGGCATCCGCGAACGCCTGCTCATCGTGGCGAACCCGGCCGCGTGTGCCCGGGGAGGCCGGATCGTGGGGCCCGGCCGTACGCCCGCCGACGGCCTCGCCCCGTTGGAGGTGTCCGTGGCGGCCACCGGGCCCGTCCGTACCGCCCTGGCCGCCGCCACCGCCCCTGCCTCGTTCCCAGACGTCGCCCGGGCCGTCGCCGCCGACTACCCGCACGCCGACAACGAGAGCATCCACGGCCTCCTCGTCCAGCTCTTGGAGCATGGCGTGCTGCTGTCCGTCCTGGATGCCACGGCCACGGCGACCGACCCGCTCGCCCAGCTCCGTACCCTCACCGACCCCACCGTCACGCCCGGTCCGCTCCTGTCCCCCGCCGCGGAGGTGACCGGCAGCACCTCGCCGGCCTGGCCGGACACGGTCCTCGACGCCCAGGTCACCATTCCCGCCGGCGTGCTGTCCGAGGCCGAGTCGGCGGCGTCGGTGCTGGCCCGGCTCTCGCCGTACCCGTTCGGGAATCCGGCCTGGCGTGACTTCCACCAGCGATTCCGTCAGACGTACGGGGCCGGTTCTGCCGTGCCCGTCGTGGAGTTGGTTGGTGACGGGGGACTCGGATTCCCGCCCGGGTTCCTGGGGTCTGACCGCCCGGCCCCGGCCCGGATGCTGTCCGCCCGTGACGAAGCGTTCCTCGCGCTCGCCCAGCAGGCCGCCCTCGACGGGGCCCGCGAGGTGGCCCTCACCGAACCCCTCCTCGCCTCGCTGGCCGTGGTCGACGCCGACGAGCTGGTGCCGCCGCCCTCGGCGGAGCTTGCCTTCCAGCTCTACGCCGACGATGCGGACGCCGTACGGCGGGGCCGGTTCGAGCTGTGGCTGACCTCAGCGGCCCGGCCCTCATCGTCCATGGCCGGACGGTTCGCCGACCTCCTGCCCGAGCAGGATGCCGCCGCGCTGGCCGCCGCCCTGGCGGGCCCGGCCGGGCCGCTGCCTGCCCAGCTCGTCTTCCCGGCCCGCAGACGGCGGAGCTCCAACGTCATCCGGACCCCGCGCCTGCTGGAGTACACGATCTCCCTCGGCTGGCCCGAACCCGGGCCCGGCAGCATCCCGCTCGATGATCTCGCCGTCACCTGCGACGCCCGCCACCTGTACCTGATCCGCTCCTCCACCGGACAAGTCATTGAGCCCCGCGTGCTGCACGCCCTGGAGCCGCACGTGCAGACGTCGCCGCTGGCCCGGTTCCTCGCCGAAGTCGCAGGCGCCCGCCGTACCGTCTGGCGGCTGCCCGACTGGGGCGCCGCCTCCCGCCTCCCGTTCCTGCCCCGGCTCCGGCACGGCCGGACCGTCCTGGCCCCGGCACGCTGGCTACTGGCCGCAAGCGCCTTACCCGGCCCGGCCGCCGCCCGCACTGCGTGGGAGGAGGCATTCGCCTCGTGGCGGGACCGGCAGCGCGTACCGGCGCACGTGGTCCTGGCCGAGACCGAGTTGCGGCTGCCCCTCGATCTGGACCTGCCACTCCACCGCGAACTCCTCCGGGCCCGCCTGGATCGGGCCGGGGAGGTGGAAGTGCGTGAAGCACCTTCGCCGGCCCCAGGCTCCACCTCACCTTCCGCGGGCGGGTTCACGGGCCGCGCCCACGAGTTCCTGACCGTCCTGCACGCCACCGCCCCCACCCCCGCCCCCGCCGGGCCCGCCGTCCCGGCGGCCGTACCGCAGATGCCTGGGGTGTCCCGCATGGTGTGCGCGCACCTGCACGGGCACCCCGCCCGGCAGGACGAGATCCTGACCGAGCACCTGCCCCGTCTGCTCGACGGATGGAGCCCGGCGCCGGGCTGGTGGTTCACCCGCCACCACGACGCCTCCCACCCCTACCGCGACCGCCCCCTGGTACTCAACCTCCACCTGGACGGCGCCGCCGCTTGGGCTCAGGCCGCCGAACGGCTCGGTACCTGGGCCGACGAGCTGCGAGGCCTCCGTCTCGCCTCCCGCCTGGACCTGGTTGCCTACCGGCCGCAGGACGGCCGTTACGGGCACGGGGCGGCCCGCGAGGCCGCCGAGCGGGTGTTCGCCGCCGACAGCGGGGCCACGCTCGCCCAGATCGCGTACGCGGCCCGTACCGGCCTTCCGGCCCAAGCGGTTACCGCCGCTTCGCTCGCCGACCTCGCCACCGCGTTCGCGCCCTGCCCGGCCGACGGCTGGGCGTGGCTCGTCGCAGCCCTGCCGCGCGAGAGCGGACCCGTCGATGCCGCCCTCATCCGGCACGTGCGTGCCCTCACCGCCCCTGGCGCCGCCTGGCGCGACGACCCGGACGCCGCTGCCGTGGCCGGGGCGTGGGCGGCCCGCGCCGACGCACTCGCCGCCTACCGGAACACCCTCGCCGAGCAGCGGGAACCGATGACCGTGCTCCGCTCCCTCCTCCACCTCCACCACGTTCGCGCCCTGGGAGGCGGCCCGGACGCCGAGCGGGTCACCCATCGCCTCGCCCGCACCGCCGCCCTCCCGCACACCCACCTGCGCAAGGCCCTCCGGTGAACGCCGCCACCGTCCTCGAGACTCGCTTCGGCCCGCGTCTGGCCGCCCCCGACCCGGCCGGGGACACCGCGCTCGGGCAGTCCCTCGTGGCTGGTGCGGCCGGGGTCGCCCTGTGGCACATCGAACGCGCCCTGACCGGGGCCGGTACGTGGGAGCAGGTCGGAGCATGGCTGACGGAGGCGACCCGCGCGGAGGTGACCGCAGCCGACACCGCCTGCCTCAGCTACGGCGCCCCCGGCCTGGCGTTCGTCCTGCACACGGCCGCAGCCGACGGCCACGACCGCTACCGCACCGCCCGGGACCGGCTCGATGCGGCCACCGCCGCCCTCGCGCACCGTCGTACCGAAGCCGCCCACGCCCGCATCCGGCGCGGCGAGCTGCCCGCGTTCGCCGAGTACGACCTGCTGCACGGCCTGACCGGCATCGGCGTGCACCTGCTGCACCACACCCCCGGCAGCGACGCCCTCGCCGCAGTCCTCACCTACCTCGTCGCCCTCACCCGGCCACTGACCGTGCACGAGGAGACGTTGCCGGGCTGGTGGTGCGCCCACGACCCGCACCGCTTCTACACCCCGGGCGGACACGGCAACTTCGGCATGGCCCACGGCATCACCGGCCCCCTTGCCCTCCTCGCCCAGGCCCAACGCCGGGGCGTCGCCGTGGACGGGCAGCGCGAGGCCATCGCCACCATCACCGCCTGGTTCGACCAGTGGCGCCAGGACGGTGCGAGCGGCCCCTGGTGGCCGGAGACGATCACCCGCAAAGAGGCGGCGGCGGGACGCCCGAACGCGACCGGGCCGTGGCGGCCGTCGTGGTGCTACGGCACCCCCGGCATCGCCCGCGCCCTCCAGCTCGCCGCCATCGCCACCGCCGACACCCGCCGCCAGGAGGCCGCCGAGCACGCGCTGCTCGCCTGCCTCGCCGACCCCCGCCAGCTCGCCAAGGTCACCGACGCTGGCGTGTGCCACGGCGCGGCGGGACTGTTCCAGACCGTGTGGCGGGCAGCCCGCGACGCCCGCACCCCGGGCCTTGCCGTCGCCGTGCGCCGCCTGGCGGACACGTTCACCGGCCAGCACGCGCCCGAGGACACCGGGTTCCTCGAAGGCGCCGCCGGACAGGCCCTCGCCCAGGCCACCGCCCTCTACGACCGGCCGCCCGCCTCCGGCTGGGACGCCTGCCTCCTCATCACCTGACCCCCGCACCGGCCCAGCTGCTCCAGAGCACACGCGCCGGCCGCGTGCTTCCCGTCACCTTCCGCGGAGAGGAACCACCCCTGATGAACGCCCCGCACGCCCCCCAGAGCACTGAACACGCCGTCCTCGCCGTCCTGTCCGGGCAGTCCCTCGCCGCCACCGCCGCCCGTGCGGGCATCGACGCCGAAGAACTCGGCGACGCCGTCACCCTCTACCGGGCAGCCGGGCAAGCCGTCCTCGCCGAGCAGGCCGCCCGCCGCGACTGGCACCAGGTCCGCATCGAGTTCGCCGACTTCGACCGCGCCGAAGACGCCGCCGCAACCCACCTCGCCCCCCTCCTGCGAACGCTGGAGGACAGCGGACTCCTGGCCGCGTGGTGGTACATCCGCAAGGCGCCATGCTGGCGGCTTCGGCTGTTGCCCACACGGGGCGCCGACCCCGCCCAACTCCACCTCGCCACCTCCCAACTGCTCGGGGCGCTCGTCCAGTCCGCAGAGATCATCCGCTGGTGGCCGACCGTCTACGAGCCGGAAGTCCTCGCCTTCGGCGGCCCGGACGGCATCGCCACCGCCCACGGCCTCCTCCACGCCGACAGCCGCTACTTCCTCGCCCGCACCCACCAGCCCCAGGGGTTGGGACGGCGCGAGATGTCGATGCTGCTGTGCACCGCCCTGTTCCGATCTGCCGGGCTGGACTGGTACGAACAGGGCGACGTGTGGGACCGGGTGGCCCGGGTGAGGCCCCTGCCCGAGGACATCACCCCCGACCACCTGAGCGGCATGGGCGGCGGACTGCGGAGGCTGCTGTCCCTCGACACCCGCACCCTGACCGGCCCCGGCGGCACGATGGAAGCCGCCGCCCCGTGGCTCGCCGCGTTCACGACTGCCGGGCAGGCCATCAGCAACGCTGCCCAGAGCGGCATCCTGCAACGCGGCCCCCGCGACATCCTCGCCCACCACGTGATCTTCCACTGGAACCGTCACGGGCTCACCGCACGCGCACAGGCCACCCTCGCCCACGCCACCCGAGCCGTCATCATGAACGCGGCTTCCGCCGACCAGGAGCCGTGACAGGACGGGTTCCCGCACGCCAGATCCGGTCGGCCTGCCATCGAGGGCAGGTGACCGGCAGCACCTGCGCCGATTGCGGTGCTCCTTCTCACCTGCCGGGCTGCTGCCAATCTGCGGGCGTCGGGCAGTGATCTGAGCACCGCTACTGCCGCCAGCCCCTCAAAGCGTGGGTGACCGAGTTCTCCGCAGCCGGCCTCGCTATGACCGCCTCGTCGAACACTAATCCGCCGCCTCAACGCCCCACCAGCACCCGGTCCCGTACGAGAAACTGAGCCGACAGCGCGGATTCATTGCCTTCCAGCTCATCAAGACCCCGGCACGGTCCCTCGCCTGACCAGGCACCGACGTACCGGCTCGCCCCTCGGGCGTAACAAGGTCAAGGGGAGATCGCCGTCCGAGACCCTGCAGCGGAGCGGACCAAATCTTGCTCAAGGCCGGGCTGGAGCCGGGCGTCCAGGCGCGAGCGGGGTCTAGTTTGTCCGGAAATGAGTGTCGATCGTGACTGCGGGTCCGAGGTGGTCGTCGCACGTCGCCGACTGGTGCGTGTGAGGTTGAGCGGGGCGGCGGCGCTAGCGGCTGGCCTGGTGTGCGGGTCGTCAGCCGCCTCAGGCCCGCGGACCCAGGCGGCAGCCGGCGGCAGGCCGCGACCCTTGGGGCCGGGGCGTGCGTGGAGTGAGCTGGAGGCGGGGAACCGCCGGTGGCGAACGTTCCACGAGAGCCATCCGGACCGCGCCGGGGATGTGCGCCGGGCGCTGGTGGACGGGCAGCACCCATTCGCGGTGGTCCTGGGGTGCGTGGACTCGCGTGTGCCGCCGGAACTGGTCTTCGACCAGGGGCTAGGTGATCTGCTCACCGTGCGATCGGCGGGCGAAGTCCTGGACGAAGCGGTCCTGGGCAGCATCGCCTACGGCGTGCTGGAGCTCGGCGTCCCGCTGATCGTCGTCCTGGGCCATCAGGGCTGCGGGGCGGTCGCCTCGGCCGTGCACGCCGAGGCCGGTGGCGAGCTCCCGGCACACATCCGCTATCTGGCGGACCGGATCCGACCGGCGATCGACCACCGGCTTCAAGGCAAGGCCCGGATCGACGCGGCGGTCACCGAGAACGTGCGCCGGGTCCGGGCACACCTTGCCGACGAGCCGGACCTCGCCGCCCGAGTCGCGGACGGCCGCCTGGCCGTGGCCGGCGCCCGCTACGAGCTGACCAGCCAGCGGGTACGTAAGGTTCCCTGACCAGCCGGGGCAGGTGAGATCGGGTAGCCGGCCTCACCACTCACCATGAACCTCCTGACGGACCCACACCCGGTAGACTTGCAGAGTTATGCAATTTACGAATTCTCGATACGATGGACGGGGGTCGCGGTGTGGCCGGGTTCAAGGAAGCGGCGCTGGAACGGGTCCGTGTGGCGCGGGCTCGTCTGCAGGCTGCACAGGAGGCTGACGACGCCTTCGAGGAGGCGCAGGCCGCGGAGGAGCTGGAGGACGCATTGCGCGTGGCCCACGATCACGGCGTCGCCACCGACGCTGGGGACAGCCGGTGAACCGGACAGTGTCACCGGCCGGTCTGAGGCGTCGGTGACGGGCCGGCACCCCGGCGGGCAGCAGGCCGTCGAGGGGCGCAAGCACGTGTGGACGGTGCCGCTGGCGCCGGGTTCCGTACGAGCCGTGCGCGAGCGCAGCGAACGCGCCCTGGTCCTCTTTGGCCTGGATAGCTCCTCCACGCTCTTCGGGGCCGTGCTCCTGGTGGTCAGCGAGCTGGTGACCAACGCCATCCGGCACGCCCAGCACTCCCCGGATGCGGAGGTCACCCTCCACATGACCGAGCACTTGCTCGTGGTATCCGTCGGGGACCTGGACTCGCGCCCGTCAACGCTGGCCGATGCCAGCCGGACCTCCGGGCAGGGGCTACGCGCGGTGGCTGACCTTGCGCGTGCGTTCGGCGGCGACGTCCGCATCGAGCCCTCCTCCGGAGGGCGCGGCAAGACGATCGTCGTCCGCTTCATCCTGCCGGAAGGCACACCTTGACCAACATCACCCAACGGGCCGTCCCGATGTACGAGATCACCTACCTCAGCACCGGCCCCAAGCAGGACGTCCGCACAGTCGAGGCCGGGGAAGTCGCGGCCGTCATCAAGTACGCCGGCGAGCACGGCATGCAGGTTCTCGTCCGCCCGTGCACCGACCTGCTCCAGGAGCCGGACACTGGGAAGGAAGACGCATCATGACGGATAACCCGCCCGAGAAGAACACGGCGGCGGACCAGGAGAAATGGAAAGAGAAGGGCGTCGCCCTGCGCGCCTTCTTCTACATCTTCGGCACGCACGTGTTCGCCGGGTTCATCTGGCTGCTGTTCTACCTGGGCCAACACGCCCAGAAATGAGACCAGGGCTGAAGCGGCGCCCGGCGGGATCCACGGACGGCAGGGCGGTTGAAGGTTCCGTCTCGGTTCGTCCGTCGAGCCCGCACAGCTGAATGCGGGCCACCCTCGGGGCCAGCGGTATCCGTGGCCGAGCCGTCGGTGCAGAACACAAGAGGGAGCGGCCGTCTTCCGGTGTCAGAAGCGCGTTGAACCCGCACTAACGGAAGACGGCCGCAGTATGTGGGGTGCGGGCCCCGCAGGGCCGGCACCGTGGGGCACCGCTCAAGCGTGGCGGCTGGCCTTGAGGTCGGCCAGAAGTTCGGCCTGGCCCTCCAGGACGCCGGAGAGGATGCCGCGGGCGACCCGCAGGAGTTCGGCGATCTGGGGGTGGGTGAGCGTGTAGTACACGTTCGAGCCCTCCCGGCGGGTGACCACCAGGTTGGCCTTGCGCAGGACGGCCAGCTGCTGGGAGAGGCTCGCGGCCTCCACCCCTACCTCGGGCAGCATCTCGGCGACCGCGTGCTCGCGTACGGAGAGGAGTTCCAGGACTCGGATGCGGACCGGGTGACCCAGCGTTTTGAAGAACTCCGCCTTCAGCTGGTACAGCGGTGTGCTCACCTTCGTACCTCTGTCCTGACTGCCCATCTCATCCACCCGGAACCGTTCCTTCGCAGGGGCATCCGTTCGCCCCTCTTCACACCTTGTGACCTCCACAATTGCAGATCCCTGCAACTCACGGGACCCGGGCGGGGCACCTTCGTGACGTTCGGACCCCCAGGGCGGGTCCTTCGCCGGTCAGGCCTTCTTGAGGAACTCGGTCTTCAAGACCAGGCCCTTGACCTTCTTGGTGTTGCACTCGACCTCGCCGGGGCGGGAGGTGAGGCGGATGTTCTTGACCAGGGTGCCGCGCTTGAGGGTCTCGGAGGTGCCCTTGACCTTCAGGTCCTTGGTCAGGGTGACCGAGTCCCCGTCCTCCAGGACGGTGCCGTTGGAGTCCTTGAAGATGATGTCGCTCATGGTGCAGGTGTCCTTCGTCGTTCTCGTGAATGGTCGTGCTGGTCTCAGGTGAGGGCGGGTTCCTCGGGGGAGGTGGGCCAGTCATCGGTGGTCCACTGCTTGACCGTGCCGTGGGCGCCGTGGGCGGACAGGGCGGCGGCGAGGTCGCAGTGGACGGTGACGGGCGGGCAGGTGGCGTCCGGGACGAGAGATCCGTCCGCGGGTATCGCGGCGAGCTCGAGTCGGCGCCCGCTCTCGCCGAGGCGGCGGGCGGCCTGCGCGACCGCGATCTGCCCGCCGGCCGACCAGCCCAGCAGACCGGTCAGGTCGAGGATGACCGGGCCGGTACCCCGGGCGAGCGCCCAGCCGATGGCGCCGGTGAACCGGTCGGTGGCGTCCGCGCCGAGATACCCGGCCAGGGACAGGACCCCCAGGTCCTGACTGGTCGTGTAGCGCCATTCGATCGTCATCGTCAGCTCCTCGGCTTCACAGGGGAAGGGTGATCCAGATGGCCTTGCCGCGACCGTCCGCATCCGCCCGTACGACAGCGGTGCCGCCGAGCTCCATGGTCATCTCGACCACCATGGCCAGGCCGCTGCCCGGGGCGGTGCCGAGCGCCCCGAACAGGGCGGGCTGGTAGGGGTGGCGGTCGTGGACGGCGAACGCGAACGCCCCCGGCCCGTGCGCGTAGGTCACGGTGATCATCGGGGAGGACACGGCGGCGTGGCGGACCGCGTTGGTGACCAGCTCGGCCACGATCAGCAGCGCCGGCCCGACGCTCGGATGGCGAAGGCCCACCCCGCATTCCACGAGGACCAGTTCGGTGGTCTCGCGGGCGATGCGGACGGCCGAGCCCATGGCGGGCACGTCCAGCACGTGCCGGTAGGGCATCGTCTCGACCTGGACGATCACCGGCCCGCCTCCGTCGCGGTGCGGGCCAGGCGGAATCCGGAAACGGACTGCGGGTGCAGGCGCAGCAGGGTGTCGTGGGGGCCGTGCGCCCAGCCAGGCAGGGTACGCCGGTAGTGGGCGGCCTCATCCGGGTCGGCGATGACATCCGCCGGGCCGTGCGCGCTGACCGTCCAGCCGGTGCCGGCCGGTGTTCGGATCTCATCGACCTGGTAGGTCAGCAACGCGCGTCCGGGAATCGTGGCAGCTTGAACGGGGGCGCGGACGACGAGCCGTCCGTACTCCATCACGTGTGCGGCGGGGCGGACGACGGCCAGCTCGCGCTGGACGTAGACGAGGCGGCCTTGGGCGGAGCCTTCGAGGAGCCACAGAGCTTCGGTGCCGGAGACCTCGATCATGCGGCGGTCGGCGGGGACGGTCATCGAGCGGCCTTCCGGGTGCGGTGCGGTAGGTGGTGCGTACGGGGCAGCAGGCCCGCCTGCTCCAGGTGCTTGTGGGCTCCGGCGATCGCCTCCGGGGTGGTGGCGTACTCGCGGCCCTTGAGGCGCAGCAGCTCCAGGGCGCCTACGGCGTCCAGGGCTTGGCGCTGGCCGGGCCGGATGCCGGAGGTCATCACGGCGATGCCGCGCCGGTTCAGCTTCTCCACGGCGTCCTTGAGGACGAGGGCGCCGGTGGCGTCCAGGGTGGTCACCCTCGCCATGCGCAGGATGACGACCTTCACGTCGGCGACTTCGGAGAGTTCGAGGAGGAAGCGGTGGGCGCCGGCGAAGAAGAGGGGTCCGTCGATGCGGTAGGCGACGATGTGCTCCGCGAGCAGGGCGTGTTCCTCGTCGCTGTGCTCGCCGGGCAGGTCCGGGCGGAAGTCGACCTGCTCCATCCGGGCCTGGCTCGCCACCGCCTTCAGGGCGAGGGCTCCGGCGACGACGAGGCCGATGATCACCGCGTATACGAGGTCGAGGATCAGGGTGGCGGCGGCGGTCAGGACGAGGACGACGGCATCCGAGCGGGTTGCCTTCGCCATCGCGCGCAGCGAGCCGACCTCCACCATGCGGATCGCCGTGGCCAGCAGCACGCCGGCCAGGGCGGCGAGGGGGATTTTAGAGACGAGGGGTGCTGCGGCGAACACGATCACCGCGAGCACCGCGGCGTGGGTGAGCGCGGCCAGCCGGGAGGAGGCACCGGTACGGACGTTGACCGCGGTACGGGCGATGGCGGCGGTGGCGGGAACTCCGCCGAACAGCGGGGCCGCGAGGTTGGCGATGCCCTGCCCGAACAGTTCCTTGTCCGGATCGTGCTGCTGGCCCACCGTCATCCCGTCCGCCACGGTCGCCGACAGCAGGGACTCCAGCGCGGCGAGCGCCGCGACCGCGACCGCCGGAGCCAGCAGCGAGCCGAAGGCGGAAGCGTCGAGGAAGGCCAGGGACGGGGCGGGGAGCCCGGAGGGCAGGTCCCCGATCGGCGCCGCCTCGTCAAGGCGGAAGACCTGCACGATCACGGTCGCGGCGATCACCGCGACGATGGAGAACGGGATCGTCGGCTTCCACCGCGCTCCGGCCAGCATGACCACCGCGACCCCCACGGAGAGGCCGATCGCCGTCCAGTTCGGGAAGGCCACGAACTCCACGAGTGCCCGCCAGGCCACGAGCAGGACCTTCTCGCCCTCGGGCTTGTCGACCCCGAGTGCGTTGGGTATCTGCTGGAGGCCGATCACGCACGCGATCCCCAGGGTGAAGCCCTCCACCACCGGCGCCGGCACGTACCGCATGTACTGACCGGCCCGCAGAAGGGCGAGACCGACCAGCAGCACCCCGGCCATCAGGCCGACGGTGAGGACGCCGCCGGGCCCGTACTGGGCAACGATCGGCACCAGGACCACGGTCATCGCACCGGTCGGGCCGGAAACCTGGAGGTTCGATCCGCCGAACAGCGCGGCGAGCGCGCCCGCGACGACGGCGGTGGCCAGCCCCGCCTCGGCGCCCAGGCCGGAGGAGACACCGAATCCGAGGGCGAGGGGAAGGGCGACGATCGCCACGGTGAGCCCGGCCAGGAGATCCCGGCGGGGGCTACGGGCCATGACCACGTAGTCGGCCCGGGCGGGCAGGACGGAGCGGGCCCTGCCGAGCACGGCCGTCACCGCAGTATTCACGCTCACGAGGCCGGGACCTCGGACTCGCGCAGTTCCTCCAGCAGCTCGCTCTGCCCGGTCAGCACCTCGGTCAGGATCCGCCGCGCCGCCAGCATCAGCTGCGCAACGTCCCCGCCCGCCAGTGCGTAGACCACGGTCGATCCGTCGCGGGTCGAGGTGACGATCCCCGAGCGCCGAAGGACCGCGAGCTGCTGGGACAGGGCGGAGGGCTCGACCTCGATCGCGGCCAGCAGGTCGCGCACCGGCATCGGCCCGTCCTGCAACAGCTCCAGAACCCTTATCCGCACTGGGTGCCCGAGCATCCGGAAGAACTCGGCCTTGGCCTGATACAGCGGAACCGTCATGGCCGCGCACCCTTCTCACCACCCCGAGCGGGGCAAATGCCTGGTGCTGTGCCGCAGCTACCTATGGACACAGCAATCACAGCATCTATTAAATTGCAGACTTCTGCAATTCACAGATACTGCGACCCGCCCCCGCCCTCAGGAGTACGGTTCGGTCGGGACCTCGCCGCAACCCCCGTCGGCGAGGCCCCTTTCGATCTCCGACGGGCACACCCACCACTTCTCGTCAGGCCGACATGATCCGTGGTGGGGCGACTGCTACGGCTATTGCCAGGACTGGTACACCCGGCGGTTCTGGCAGGCCCCGCCCTACGACACGCTGCTAGCGACATCGAAGCACTCGCCACCCCGTCCACTCCGGGGCGCCACCATGTTGCTGAACCTGGTCCGGGCCTCCGCAACCATGGTCATCTACGCCTCGGGCATCGCCGCCCCGGCCAAAGGCCGCTGGCTCGCCCTCGTCCGCGTACCTCGAGCAGACCACAAAGAGGACCGCCCGTTGTCTCGTCGACGGTTCAGCTGTTGGCGGCCTGGGTGGCGTCGGCGTAGTTGTTGAACACGTCGAGTTCATCCTGCTCGAAGCGGCGGATACCGCCCCGGATGGAGTCGTAACCGGCCACGACGGAGGTCGCGGTGGCGTAGACATGCTCGTCGCCCTTGACCTCGAAGTGGAAGGTGAGGGAGACGCGCTTGACGTCAGCCACCCAGGCTTCGATGCGGACCGGAGTCTCCCAGGTCTCAAGCGGGTGCTGGTAGCGGATGGTCTGCTCGCGCAGCAGGAAGTTGCGGGCCAGGCGCTCGGCGGGGTCCTTGGGGACCAGCATGCTGAACATGCGCATGCGGGTCTCTTCCAGAAGGACGCCGTAACGGGAGCTGTTGAGGTGTCCGTTCGCGTCGAGGTCCGACCAGCGAACGGGGCAGTCGTAGATGTGTCGGGACACAGTGACTCCTGAGATTCGTGGGATCTGCCGTCTCTTCGAGGCGCTCGGCCGATCCGAGGACGGGCTGGCGCACCCTCCGGCGCCTACGGCCCAGGAGCTGCGGGGATCAGCCGTCCGGACGTTCTCTGTCGTCCGGACGACCGCGCCCCGACCCCCAGGCCCCCAAACGGAGACAGCATCAGGCGTGACAGTAAGTGACTTTCCTTGGTCGGCGGGCTATCCACACCGGCTAGCGGGGCGGGCCCTCGCCCTCTTGGAGGTCGTTGAAGATCTCGCGAAGGAGGGCGGCCCGGAGGTCAACCTGGGGCAGTTGCCCGTGGAGCCGGCTGATGGCCGCCTGGTCGGAGTCCGGTAGCGAGGCGCGCAGAAGTAGCTTCAGCTCCGCTCTGGCCTGGGGGTCCACGATCGGCCGGTGGATGCGGTCGACGACGGCTCCGGCACCCAGCTGCGTGATGCCCCACTCCCCAGGGACTTCCTGGATCGCCCACACCACGGAGTGATTCTCGGGCGACAGGGTGAGTCGGCACTCCGGCCCGGCCAGCACGCTGAGTGCTGGGAGCGGGACGCCGTCGGGGCCGGCGAGCGCTGCGGCTTCGTCTGCGCTGTCGACGACGAGGCGGGCGGTGAGCGCGCGGGCCGCGCGGCGGCGGGCGGCATCGGCTTCGGCCTGGGCAGAGGGCTGCGGAGTGGACGTGCTGGGATCGGCATGGGCCCAGGCGTTCCGCTTGCCACCCAGGGCGTCGGTCTCGTCATCGGAGGACTCGGCCTCGACCCAGGTGATCACCACGAACCGGCAGTGCGGCATCGACGCCGGGTACAGGACGTGGGAGACGACTTCGACGGTTTCCCAGCCCAGGGCAGGGATGATCATCCGGAAGACGTGGCCGTCCCTGTCGGCCTCCAGGTCGGCCTCGGTGCGCCATATCCGCTCGACGTCCGGGTTCTGGCGAACCTCGGCGATCAGGTCGATGAGCTCGACGTTGTCCTTGTGGGTGGCCTGGGCGAACTTCAGCAAACGGATGTAGGCCGCGGCGTGCATTTCCCAGTCGTGGTATTGGGTGCGGGCCTCGGGGTTCGTCAGGGCCCAGCGCATGAGGTTGGCGCGCGGCTCCATGACCCAGGGCCACCACTCGGCCATCGCCGCGTTGTACGCGAGGATGTTCCAATTGCGGTCGGTCAGGTACGTAGGCGAGGGCATCTGCCTGTCGATCAGAAGGCGAAGTGCCCGGCGCAGCTCCGGACTGGCGTCGATCTGCGGGTCACCGTCGAGCGTGGTGCCGATGTTGTAGAGCAGCAGGGCGTGGCGCTCGCTCTTGTCGAGCCCGAGCAGATCCGCGAGCGCTTCGCACTGGGGCTTGGTGAACCGGGGCGGAACGGCCCCCTTCTCCACGTTGCGGTAGGTCCGCACCCCCATACCGAGGGCCTTGGCCACCGGGGCCTGGGTGATCCCCGCCGCTTGGCGCCATCGCTTGAGCCAGCCACCGAACCCCATGAACTGACCGGCGATTTCTCCGCCGCGTGCGCCCTTGTTCTCGGCGCGGTCATCGCCGAAGGGGACTATCCCCTGAGCAACCATGAGGCTCTTCCTTGTCTCCGTGTTTTACACGGGAGGCACCTGCCTGAGGGCATGAAAAACGGGGGGCAGCGTGAATGCTGGCCCCCCGGCCTGGTGTCTCCCACAAAGACGATACGCCCAAGTAGTACCGATCAGTAATTTGTGGCCTCGACCACAGGGCCGTTGGTTAAACGTGCAACCATGTCCGCCGACACCCGGCGGCCCTCCACGACGAATCCGGACATTCCCTCACCTGCGGTTTTCCATGATCGAGAAAGCGGCAAATCCTTGCCGGTTTTTCTTGCAAGGTGGTGAATGATCATTCACGCCACAGACGATCACCGAAGCAAGCTAGATGGCGCTATCCAACCCCCTTGAGAGTAAGGGGCGTTACCAGGACTCCCCATGTGACCTCCACACATCCCACACATCCATCTACGCGCGTGGATTCACTCTTGAGATGCCGTTGACGAAGCCTTTGCCTGCGGGCTTAAATCCAAACCTGACCAGCCGGTACAGAGCGACAGCCTGCCGGTTCATGAACGTGGGGGCTCTTTTGAAGATCTTTATTGCGGCGCCCGGAGTGCGCATGGGCGGCGCCACCGAACAGCGGCTCACATCCACACGCGCTAACACGGCAGCAAAATGCTTGGCGTGTACATCTTTTCACGGTCCGTAGAGCCAGGTCTGGATCTTGTGCGGGCGTCTGCGTATGTTCGTCGTCCCCCACCGGGAGGCAACCCGGTGACCGGCGATTGGAACGCATGCAGGACGCACCGAGCGGCTAGTCCGTAAAAGCAATCGGCGCCCGGGAGAGGCAACTCCCGGGCGCCGGACGCGAAGAGTCTTATCTCCAGCCGAGGCAAAGGCCGGAGAGACCCGTCATCACCGCGCCGGCCCTTCCAACGGGGCACACCGGCTGCGGCATCACTCAGGGAGAGTTTTGCATGGGCACGCCCCTGCGCGAAAGGCCGGATCCTCGGGCCGCCGCTGCGGACTGTGGAGCGGATACCGCTCACCCGCCCATTTCGGGCCTCCGGTGCGGGGGTGAAAGCTGATGGCACGCATTCGCACCATCAAGCCCGAGGCTTTCGAGTCCGAGGACCTTGCCGCCGTCGATGTCACCGCGGCGCTCACGTTCTTCGGGCTGCTGACCCAGGCGGACGACTCCGGCCGGTTCCGCGACCATCCGGCCGTGATCGCGGGGCGGCTGTGGGCGCTGCGCCCGGAGCACACCCCCGCGCACGTCGCCCGTGACTTGGAGCAGCTGGCCGGGGCCGGCCTGGTGTGCCGGTACACCGGCTGCGACGGCAAGTCCTGGCTGCACATCGTGACTTGGGACCGGCATCAGAAGATCAACCGTGCTTCAGACTCGCGACTGCCCCGCTGCCCGACCCACGAGGCGGCGAAGGCGTGCGGCGAGTGCGACCGTCCCCAGTGCCACACCCAGATCCCTGCGGCGGCCAGCCCACGACAGGCGCCCTCCGAAGTCCACGGGGCGCCCGCCGGCATCGTCGGCGGAGGCGATTCCGCGAATGCTCACGGAGCACTCACGCGAACCGTTCCGTCCGATTCACCCGCTTCCACCCCCACCGTGATGCACGCCACTCCCACCCAGGAGCGTGAGACCGAGGCCACATCGCCCCCCTGCCCGCCCCCCGTAACACCCGCGAAGGAATCTGCAGGTCAGGGCGGTACAGGCCGAGCAGATGACGTGATGGGCGCCACATTCACTGAGGAGTCACGGTCTGGATCTAGGATCTTGGATCCTGGATCTTCCCGTAGGGAGCGCGAGGCGCCCGCACTCAGCTCCTCCCCGGAAACGGTGCTCGAAGCAGCCGACGCAAGCGAGTGGTCGGCGAAGGTCCTGATGGCCGAGTACCTGCGTGACTGCCCCGGAGGGCGTCCGCCGAAGAAGGTCCTCGGGCACCTGGGCAAAGAGATCCGCACGCTGCTGGACGAGGGCTACGGCCCCGACGTCCTGAGGCCGGCACTGGAACGGCTGCGAGCCAAGGGGCTGAACCCCAGCGTCCTGCCGAGCCTGGTCAACGAGTTCCTCAACTCCGGGCCAGCACCGTCGTCGAGCTCGAACCCGTCCTCCGCCTCCGGCGCGGGGCCCTGGACCAGCGCCTCCCCCGCCTACACGCCGTACCGCAACCCCACCGAGCCCGCCGGAATCTTCGGAGTCGCCCTGTGAACCGCACCAGGCTCGCCGACCCCCAGACCACTGCGGACAACGCTGCGATGGCCTGGATGCGGCGCAAGCTCGCCGAGCGCGGCATCGACCCCACCGCCCCAATCGCGGACACCCCGGAAGCGATCCCCGCGCTTGAGGCCGCTCAGCTGCGAATCCCGCGCGATTACCGCGAGGCTCGCGTCGAGCACCCAGCCGTAGCCGATTGGGTCCGCACCATCGCCGGCAGCGCCGTCGGCCACGCGGCGAACCCGCTGAACCCGCACTTCGGGGCTGCCGGGCAGCGGGAGATCACCCACGGCCGCAGCCTGCTGCTGTGGGGCTCCACCGGCGCCGGCAAGACACACCAGGCGTACGCCGCGATCCGCGCCTTGACCGCCTCCGGGTGCGGGGTGCGCTGGCACGCCACGACCGCCGCCGACCTGTACGGCGAGATGCGGGCCCGGGGCGGTGGCGATCCCGAGTACCTGCTGCGCCGGATCGTACGGATCCCGCTGCTGCTCCTGGACGACCTCGGCGCCGCGAAGGCCTCCGAGTGGAACGAGGAGATCACCTTCCGCCTGCTGAACTGGCGGGCGCAGAACCAGATGCCGACGATCGTCACCTCCAACCTGCCGCCGGTGCGTACCCCTGGGATGGCGACCGGGCAGCCGGTGCTGCGGGACAAGGTCGGCGACCGAGTGATCTCCCGCCTATCCGGCATGTGTACCCCGGTCCACCTCGACGGCCCTGACCGCCGCTTCCGCGCCGCCTGACCACCTGCGCCCACCACCTTCCACCGCCCGGCCAGCGAGCCGGTCAGCTGGCACCCACCGCTGCGTGCCGCACCCGCGCGCCGCTATCCGGCATGCCCTGGAGACCCATCCCATGCGCCAAATCACCACCAACACCCAGCCCGTGCCCGACCTGCGTGGCATCGCCGACATCTCGTGGCACGACCGAGGGAACTGCCACGACCTGGACACTGCCGAAGCGGACCGGATGTTCTTCCCCGCGCCGCGGGCCCACGCCGACATCGCCGAGGCCAAGACCTTGTGCGGCGCCTGCCCCGTGCGGCAGGAATGCTTCACCCATGCCATGGACAACGACATCCGCTGGGGCCTGTGGGGCGGGCTGACCGAGGCGGAACGCAAGCCCTGGCGGGCCAAGGTCGCCAAGCGACTCGACTACCAGCGGGTCCGCGCCGCCCTCATGGGCCGGGACGTCCACCTTTCTGCCGCCGAGCGCGACGCCGTCACCCGCGCCGCCCACGTACGCGGCTGGAGCACCTCACGGCTGGCCTACGTCCTCGGGGTCGATTTCGACCACGCCCGCGACCTCCTGCGCCGGGCGGCGCACGCAGTGGCAGACCGCGACCGGTACTGGAAGGTCCCCGCCGCGGACAGCCAGGCCAGCCCCGCCGGCAGCAACGACGAGGACGACAACGGAAGCGCACCCGAGGAAACGTTCTGCCAGGTGCCGCGCCAGGCCCAGACGCGCGAGCTCAACGACGCTCTGCGGAAGGCGGCATGACCTGCCCGGCGCCACCTCCCGCCCGGTCGGCCATGCGCGCCGCCGACGGCCACACACCACGCCCCACAGCAAGCCCGGAGAAAGGGAGCCCTTGACCGAGGAGACCGCCGACCGATACGCCCTGATCGCTGCCGGGACGGTGATCATCGTCTTGACCGGCGCCGGATTCTGGCTCTCCTACGCCCACCTCGCCGAAGTCGCTGGGAGGCACGGCCTGGACCGCTCGCCCATCCGGCAGTGGGCCTGGCCTGCCACGCTGGACATGTTCATCGTGGCCGGCGAGCTGCTGATGCTGCGAGCGGGTCTGCGCCGGGTGACGGACTGGTGGGCAATCGGGCTGACGGCCGCAGGGTCGGCCGGATCGATCGCGCTGAACGTCGCCGGCGTCAGCGGCACCACCGGCAGTCCGGTCCCGCTCCTGGACTACGTGGTCGCAGCCGTCCCTCCGACGGGCGCGATGCTGGCCTTCGGAGTCCTGATGCGGCAGATCCACCAGCGCATCGCCCGGTCCCTGCGGAACGGCCCAACCGAAACCTGGACCGGCCCCGGACCGCGCCGGACCACCGCACCACCGGACCCGGCAGAGACCCGGACCGGACCGAACCCGGACCACGACGAAACCCGGACCGACACCCCCGCCGGACCGGACTGCCCCAGCCCGAAACCCGGACCGGCCCCGGACCCAAGCCGGACCACCGCACCACCAGACCCGGCAGAGACCCGGACCGGACCGAACCCGGACCACGACGAAACCCGGACCGACACCCCCGCCGGACCGGACCGCCCCAGCCCGAAACCCGGACCGCGGCGGACTCGGACCGGACCGGTACGTCCCCGGACCGTCCGGGCGAAGGTCCACGCCGGACGGTCCGAGCGCCGGACCGGACCGCGCCGCCTGTCCGGGGAAGAGGTTGTCGAGCTGGTCCTCCCGGACGTCCCCGCAGCCCTGGCTGCGGATGGGAACGAGCAGATCACCCGAACCCAGCTGCGGAGCATCATGCGCGCCCGCGGCATCCCCCTCGGCAACGAGCACATTGGCCCCGTCCTGACCGCGCTTCGCTCTGCGACCGCCTCCCCCAAGTCCCACGAAGGAGCCACCCACCGATGAAGACCTGCACCCGATTCGCCGACATGAAGGCCGGATACGAGCGCGACATCGCCTTCCTGCGCGGCCATGCCGCCCGGCACGAGGGCAGCAGCGCGGCGAAGGCGAGCACCCGGCACGCCTGGGGCATGAAGCAGAACATGGCCAGGGCCCTGGCCAGGCACTTCGAGCGCTGCGCCCTGTGCCAGTGACCAAACCCTGTCCCGACGGCGGCCTGGACCAGTACCAGGGCCGCCGTCCCGTTCCCCCACCACCTGGCCTCCCGGAAGGAGCCAAAGCGCCCATGCAGTCTGCTGAACACCAGCGCGAACCGGAGCTGAACAGGACCGTCAGGTCGGCCGAATCCTGCGCCCGCGAGGACCGTTCTCCCGACGTCAACTCACTCCCAGGAGGAGCAAGTTATCCCTTTGGGCACTCCACCATCGGCGGAGTGTCCAAAGGGTTCCCTGCCCCTGGTGGGCAGGGCCTCGTCCGGCGCCGGGGGACGCCCGACGAGGAGGCTGCGACCGAGGGCGGATCGCAGCCAGGAGGGGACCAACAACCCACGCACGAAGCCGCGTCAGCCTCAGCCGCCCGTACGCGACGCCGTACGTACAAGCGCCGTCAGCGCCCAAACGTGTGCAGCGTCCGTATGAGCGACGACGAGCTCGCGCTCGTCGCGACCGCCGCCAAGACAGCCGGCGTCACCCTCGCCGGCTTCTTCGCCCGCGCCGCCCTCAGCGCCTCCCGCGATACGCAGACCAGCGCTGCGGCCATCGCAGGGCGCCGCGAGATGGTCGCCGAGCTGTTCGCCGCCCGTCGCCACCTCGGACAGATCGGCAACAACCTGAACCAGCTGGTCCGCGCGATCAACTCCGGTGCCCAGCCGCCCGACGCCCAGCTCGACGCCGTGCTCGACGCGGTCCACCGCGCCTCCGCCCGCGTCCAGGGCGCCACCGCCCAGCTCCTCGAACACAACTAGGACTCCACACCACCATGGTCCCCAAAATCCACAAGCGCGGGCAGCGCACCATCGGCCTCCTGTGCTACCTGTACGGGCCCGGCAAGGCCGAGGAGCACGTCGACCCGCACCTGGTGGCCTCCTGGGACCATGGCGCCCCCGACCCCGGCCGCGATCCCGAGGTCACGTACAAGCAGCTCCAGCAACTCCTCGACCAGCCCCTGGCGCTGCTCGCCGAAGACGAGCGGCCGGCGAAGCACGTGTGGCACCTGTCGGTTCGCAACGGCCCCACCGACCGGACCCTGTCCGACGAGGAATGGGGCGACGTCGCCCGCCGCATGGTCGCCGCCGCCGGCATCGACGACCCCGACCAAGGCTCCGGCTGCCGCTGGGTCGCCGTACGGCACGCGGACGACCACATCCACATCCTCGCCACCCTGGTACGCGAGGACGGCAACCGTCCGGAACTCGACTTCGACGCCGTCCGCGTCCAGGCCGAGGCCCGCCGCCTGGAAGAGGAACTGGGGCTGCGCCGCCTCAACCCCGGTGACGGCACCGCCGCCAAGCGGCCCACCAGCGCCGAACGCCACAAGGCCGCCCGCCAGGGCCGCGAGCGCACCCCCCGCGAGGAACTCCGCGAGACCGTCCGGCGTGCCGTGGCCGGCGCCGAGAACGAGAAGGAGTTCTTCGACCGCCTGGGCGACGCCGGCGTTCTGGTGCGCACGCGCGTCGCACCGTCCGGTGACCTCCTCGGGTACACGGTCGCGCTGCCCGGAGACGTCAACGCCCAAGGGGAACCGGTCTTCTACCCGGGCTCGAAGTTGGGCCCGGACCTATCCCTGCCGCGGATCCGGGAGCGCTGGTCCGGCCGCCGGACCAGTCAGGGCGCTGAGCAGTCGGTGCCGTCGGGGCCCGCATCGGCGCGGCGCCGGGCAAGCACGGCGCTGTGGCAGGCGGTGCTGGTCATGGACGGGGCGGACGACGGGGTGGCCGCGGCATACATCGCCGCTGCCGGTGAGGTCCTGGACGCGCTCTCGAAGACGTCCGCCGCCCACACCCGGCGCGAACTACGAGACGCCGCATTCCTGTTCGAACGAGCCTCCCGCTCCCACGTGCGGGCCGAACGCGGTCACGACCGGGCCCTTCGCCAGGCTGCCCGCGACCTCGTCTACAGCGGTCCTGCACTCGGGCGGGGCGAGGACGGGGCGACGACCGCAATGGTGATCGACGCCGTGTTCTTCCTGGTGACCGTAGCCGCGCACTGGCACGGGAAGAAGGCACACGCCCAGCAGGCCTCTGCCGCCCAGCAGGCTGCCCATCACCTGCGCACGGCCTACCGGGCCGCCTCCGCGCAGCCGATGGGCGTGCTCGCCGTACGGGGCCGGTCGCTGGCCCTTCCAGTGCTGCGCCGCCAGGTCCTCCGAGTCCGGGAAGCGCTGCCGGCTGAGCTGGCGGAGCAGGTCCTGGCCGAAGCCGGATGGTCGGCGCTGGCGGCGACCCTGGCCGATGCCGAGGCAGCCGGATACGACGCCACCGCCCTGCTGGCCGACGCCGCCACCCGACGGGAGCTGGGGAGCGCCGAGTCGGTGTCCGACGTGCTGGTGTGGCGGCTGCGCCGCGCTGCGGACCTGCCGGCCGACGCCCAGACGATGCCCTTGCCCGAAGGCGCCACCGCCTCGTCGGGCGGCGCCGGACCGAAGGCCGAGAGCCCGGCAGCGAAGGGCACGCAGCGCCGCCGGAGGTGACCTGGCTTTCAGGAGTTCGCGAGTTGCCGCTGGTGGGGCCTATGGGGCACGCTTCTTGACCCACCGCCGTGTGCGGGGAGCCGACTGGGAGGGGAGCCCAAGTGTTCGGTCGCAGGAAGGCCAAGCAGGAGCGTTCGGAGCTGGGGCCGACGGGTGTCCCGTTGCTGGCGCACCCGGAACCGCAGTGGCCCGACCCGATGCAGCAGACGCCCGCCCCCGCTCCGGCCGCCCCGGTGGTGGACGACTTCCTGCCGCCGGAGTTCCGCATGGACACCGATGACGACCTGGCGGGCCGGCTCATGCCGTGGCCGCGCCTCCTGGTCGTCGAAGGCGATGTCCGTGCCTGCCCGCAGTGCGCGGCGTACCGGGACTGGGTCGTCCTGTGCACTGAGGGGCGGATCTGGCTGCGCTGCCGCGCCGGCCACGAGACCTTGGAGCCGCGGCTGGACGTGGCCTGGTACAACCGCAACAGCGGCCCGAGCAATGGCAAGTTCGGCACGCTCGAGGAGGGCCTGCGCTCCATCGGCCACTGAGCGGGTACCGCGCCCCTGGACTCTTGTGTTCCTTCCCTGCCGCTCTGAGGAGTCGGCCACGGTCAGCACACCCGCATCCGACCCAGAGAACCCGAATGCGCCTGCGCCATTCCACCGTCCTCACCAGCACCTGCCTCGCCCTCTGGGCGCTGACCAGTTGGTCCGCCCCGCCCTCCGCCACGGCGTCTGCAGCACCTCGGGCGGAAGCCTCCATACCCACCGCCAGCGACCACGAAGTGCTGCCGTCGGAGCGGCTGGCGGACCGGCTGCTCACCGCCGACGATCTCGGCCCCGGCATCGCTGCCCGCCCCGCTGCATCCGCGGCTTCGCCCGAGGCGTCCGTCGTGGGCTGCCCGCAGCTGGAGCAGCTGGGCAGCGCCGCGGGCAACCCGTACGCGGTGTTCCCGAACCAGGGGAAGCGGGTCTTCTCCGGCCCCGGCGGCACCCAGCTGGCCGAGGAGCTGTACTCCGCGCCGCCCAAGGACCTTGCTGTGGGAGTCGGACGGATCATGACCGCGATGGGCGCCTGCCCTTCGTACCAGCTGGTCACCGCCACCACCGTGGCAGAGGTCCGCACCCAGACGGTGCCGGTGCCCCGTCTCGGTGACAAGCAGTGGGGACCGGCCCTCACCGTCACCGCCGACGGGCGGCGCACCGTCGTCCAGCAGAACGTGATTCGCGACGGGCCGTGCTGCTGGTCGTCTCCGGCAGCCCGGCGGAAGTCGCGGTCCACGGGCAGACCGCCCTGGCCAAGGCATCGGCCCGCTGAGCCTGCTACCCATCTCACGGAAGACCTGGCCGCAGACGGGAGTCTTCCAGCTGCGCACTGGCACCAGCCCGGCGACCAACCGCCCGGAGGTACCACGGGTCACGGCCGCTGACCGGTGGCCAGAGGCGACCGCCTGAGCCTGGCGCCCCGCCGGACTCGCACACAAGCGCTGAGGCCGGGCGGGTCGTCGGTCATCGGTCGTCGGCAGCATCGCGACCGTCTCCTAGAGCGGCAAATCGATCGATGAGCGTACTGCTAGGGAAAGGCCGACGGCCGGACCCATGGGGGTCCGGCCGTCGGCGTATCAGACAGTCGGCTGCACAGTGAGCTGGCCCTCGCTGCTCTCCGGCAAGGAGTGGCGCAGCACCGGTGCGGGTGAGGCCAGAGAGGCGGCGAAGGCCGCAACGAGATCATGCGGCGTACTGGCGGAGAACATGGCAGCCCACAGGAGACCAGCGCCCATCCGTGGTTCACACCATGCCTGCCATCCCGCCGCTTCCGCCTCAGGATCAAGGACGAACGGGTCGCCGTCCTGAATGCCCTCATCCGGCAAAGCGGTCAAGGCCATGGTGGCGGCCAGCCGCGGGTCGGACATGGCGGTTGGGGTATCGATGTCACCGATCCAGCCGCTGCCGACCAGCGCGTCGAGAACCACCTGCGGTCCGGCGTAGCCGTGGGCGAGATCCGGGCGGTCCTCCAGGGCGAGCAAGAAGTCGGTGACAGCCTCGGACGGGGTGCCGACGGAGAAGTACGCATTCCACTGGGGAAGGCTGTCGGGGGTGGCGCGGGCAGAAACCGTCCATGCCACCGGCTGATCGCCCAGGAGGATGGGCTCGTCGGCCAGCACCCACTGCGCCCAGCTCAGTGTGTCCGAAGCGATGTACAGGACGGTGCTGCGGAGAACCTGCCGGGCGTCGTCCGATTCGTCGGGCTCACGTCGGCCCCGGACGAGGGTGAGGCTGGTCCAGCCCGCCGCGGTGAGGTGGGAGCCGACCTGGTCAGCAAGGAGGCCGTCATCGCCAGCGAGATGGCGCGGGGTGACCCAGTACGCGGGAAGGGAAGGGAAATCAGGGGACGGGGGCAGAAGTGCTCCTTGTCGTCAGGGAGTGTCGCGGCTCGTATCGTCGTCGGAGACGGCGCGCAGCCGCCGTCCACGGACAGGCGGCTCGACCGGAGGCATCCAGGTAAGGGCTTCGGCGACTGGCCTGGGGAGGTACCCGTACTGCACCGCCTCCGCGCCCTCGGCGAGATAGACAATCGGGCTCCCGTCCTGCTCCGTGCCCACTGTCACCGTGCCCATCTTGTGAGCCATGGGAAAGAAAGGATTGATCGCGAGCCGAACGCGGGCGGCAGGGGCTGCCGCAGACAGTCGTTCCATCAGGTCGGCGACGGTCATCTCGGCGCCGGGCTCGGGCTGGGGGGCCACGGTTCTCCTCACAGGTGGAAAGCGTTGTGGTGGGTGCGAATGTGCGCCGCGCGGCCTGCGGGAACGGACCACGGAAGGACGCGCGAGCCAATGGAGAACGGGAGGCGAGCGCACCGGCCTCCAGGCGGCGTGGGCACTACTGCCGTCGAGCGGTGGCGAGCACCTCGGAAACGGTAGCGACCACGAGCCGTGCCGGGGTTTGCGGGTCGAAGACGACACGGTAGCCGGGAACCTTCGCGGTGCCGGTGACGGCCAGGACCCAGCCCTCGTCCTCGGCCCCGGGGCGGCCGTCGGGAAACCACCCGAGATAGAGCCTGCCGTCGGCCGAGGAGATATGGGTGTCGGCCCTGTCGTCGACGATGAGGGTGAAGTCGCCGTTCGCCTCGGGGAAGCAGTCGATGACCTCGGTCGGCTGACCGGGCCCCAAAAGCCAGCTATGCAAGCGCAACCTCTCGATCGTGGTGCGAAATCCGGCGTTCGACAGCTCCACGGCCACAAGCATCACCTCTCTGACCTGGGAAAACCCCGAGTCGGGGGAAGGTCGTCTAGGTTGACATGCACTCCAACGCTGCACCAGTCCTTGCGGGGACTTTCCTGTCTGCCACCGGCGAACTCGACCTTGGGGCAGTGCTGTGGGCTCTCAACAACCGACTCACGCAAAGCCGCCGTGTGAGACGAAGTCACCGCACGACGGCGGGCGAACGTTAGGGCGCGCGGCCGGTTCGTCGTGCGGTCCAGCGTCGCCGCAACCAGTCACCGGCTTCACCCACCGCCACCAGGAGGGCGGCTGATGCGGCGGATTGCGCGAGCTGCGCGGGTTTTACCCAAGAGCCTTGCCCGCCACCCAGAGGCCGCGCTCCACGGGCTGTTGGCCCAGATCAGCGCGAGGACGGCTGCGCCGAGGAGGACCAGGCCGCCTACGGTCTCAGTGCGCAGGGCGCGGGTGATCGCCTGCCGTTCGGGCAGAGGGAGCAGCCCGAGGAAGGGGAACGGGTGCCGGCCATGGCCGTGAGCCTCCGGAGGGTTTCAGCGACGAGAGGGCAGCCTGCCCCCAGGACGCCGACCAGACTTCCCGGCACACCGCGCGCCACTCTTGACGCGTTCTTTACACCGTATCCACCGGTGGCCAGGCTGCCTGCCCCGCGCGCTTCCGCATGATCACATCGGTGTCAGGTTGTGATCAGCCCTGGCGGGAGGCGCACCACCAAGCAGCGACGGCGCCGAGCGCCAGTGCGGCGGCCGCGTACAGGCCAGTCCGTTCGGCAGGCATCGCGTAGAGGGCGGCGCCCGCGATCGTGAGGATTACGCCCATCACCAGCAGGGGCGAGGCCGGACAGCGGCCGGGGCGGCGGGGCATCTCGGGTCAGGACCCGGCCGGTGCGGCCTGGTGCAGGCGCGTACGGAGCGTTTCGGCGAAGTCCTCGGCGCGGGCCAGCTGGACGCGGAGCTTGTCGACCTGCTCGGCGGCGGCCTGCTCGAACTCCCGCACCCGCCCCAGCAGGATCTCGCGCTCCCCGGTGTCAAGGCCGGACTCGTTGTCGAGGCGGTCGGTGGCATCCAGGAGGTCGCGCATCTGATCGAGGGTGAAGCCGAGCGGCTTCATGCGGCGGATGACCATGAGCCGGGCGACGTCGGTCTCGGTGTAGAGGCGAAAGCCGCCCTGCGAGCGGGCCGAAGGGACGACCAGACCGGTCTCCTCGTAGTGCCGGATGGTGCGCAGGGACAGCTCTGTCCGCGCGGCGACCTCGCCGATCTGCATGTGCCTGTCGTCCACGCCCGCGGTCCCGGCCCTTCTCGTTGTAGCGGGCCGCGTGCCGTGCGACCTCACCGATCTCTACTCTAACGTTAGGGTAGAGTCGCTATTGGCGAGGGCGGCCCGTCTGCCCCGCGACTGCCGTTCCGGGGCCGATGGCGCCCCCGGCGAAGATCCGATTGTTGCAGGAGACAAGCGTGCGCGAGCTCATGACGCCGATCGCCGCCGTCTGCCCGCCGTGATGCTCTGCCTCGGATGCGAGCTGCTCGGCCGCGCACTGCGCAGGCCCGCCGCATCCACCTTTCCGATCTTCCGGCCCGTCTGATGCTCGGGTCGTCCGCGGGGTGCCGGCCCGGCTCCTCCGCGTTCTCCCGCACACCTCTGGCCTGCCAGCGGAGTGTGCCCGAGCTCGACAGGTTCCCATTCTCTTGTCTTCTTCCGTTGTGACTCCCGCCGCGCGGCTGCGCGGCCTGCGCCCGGACTGGCTGAACAATCCGAAGGTCTGGCGCACCGAAGTACTGGCTGGCCTGGTCGTCGCGCTCGCGTTGATCCCGGAGGCGATCTCGTTCTCGATCATCGCCGGCGTCGACCCCGCGGTCGGCCTGTTCGCCTCGTTCACCATGGCCGTGGTCATCTCGATCGTCGGCGGCCGCCGGGCGATGATCTCCGCGGCGACCGGTGCCGTCGCGCTGGTGATCGCGCCGCTCAACCGTGAGCACGGCTTCGGCTACCTGGTCGCCGCCGTCATTTTGGCCGGTGTCATCCAGGTCGCGCTCGGCGCCCTCGGCGTCGCCAAGCTGATGCGGTTCGTGCCGCGCTCGGTGATGGTCGGCTTCGTCAACGCCCTCGCCATCCTGATCTTCATGGCCCAGGTCCCCGAAATGCACGACGTCCCCTGGGCCGTCTATCCGCTGATCGCGGCGGGGCTGGCGCTGATGGTGTTCTTCCCGAAGGTCACCACCGTGATCCCGGCGCCTCTGGTCTCCATCGTCGTCCTGACCGTCATCACCGTCGCTGCCGCGATCGCCGTGCCGACCGTCGGCGACAAGGGCGCCCTGCCGTCCTCGCTGCCCGTCCCGGGCCTGCCCGACGTGCCGTTCACGATGGACACCCTGACCACCATCGCCCCCTACGCCTTCGCGATGGCGCTGGTCGGCCTGATGGAATCCCTGATGACGGCCAAGCTCGTCGACGAGATCACCGACACCCACTCCTCCAAGACCCGCGAATCGGTCGGCCAGGGCATCGCCAACATCGTCACCGGGTTCTTCGGCGGCATGGGCGGCTGCGCCATGATCGGCCAGACGATGATCAACGTGAAGGTGTCCGGAGCCCGCACCCGCCTGTCCACCTTCCTCGCGGGTGCGTTCCTGATGGTGCTGTGCATCGTGTTCGGGCCGGTCGTCTCCGACATCCCCATGGCCGCCCTGGTCGCCGTCATGGTCATGGTGTCCTTCGCGACGTTCGACTGGCACTCCATCGCCCCCAAGACGTTGAAGCGGATGCCGGCCGGTGAGATCGCGGTCACGGTCATCACCGTGATCTGCGTGGTCGCCACCGACAACCTCGCCATCGGCGTCGTCGTCGGCTCCGTCACCGCGATGGTCATCTTCGCCAAGCGCGTCGCCCACCTCGCCAACGTCACTGCCGTCACCGACCCCGACGGCAGTACGGTGGTGTACTCGGTGACCGGGGAGCTGTTCTTCGCCTCCTCCAACGACCTCGTCGGCCAGTTCAACTACGCCACCGACCCCGACAGGATCGTCATCGACCTCTCCGCCGCCCACATCTGGGACGCCTCCTCCGTCGCCGCCCTGGACGCCATCGAGACCAAGTACGCCCAACGCGGCAAGACGGTCGAGATCACCGGCCTGAACGACCCCAGCGCCGACCTCCACGGCAAACTCACCGGCGAACTCACCAGCCACTGACCGCAACCCCGGCCGCAGACGACTGAACACTCCCGAAGCACAAGCAGCCGTGCCCCTATAGGCGATGCGCAACTGGCGGCGAGGTTGCTGGCAGCACCACACCGGCCACAGGGGGAAACGCAGTCGGCCCCGGGAACCTGTCTGGTTCCCGGGGCCGGTGGTGGTGAGGTCAGTTGTCGTCGGTACGCCGGTGCTGGCCGGTGCCGGTGTCGCTCTCGCCGTTCTTGCGGCGGCGGGCGGCGTAGACGGCGCCGCCTCCAGCGGCGAGGAGAAGGCCGCCGGCTGCCAGGAGCCACCCGTTGGTGCTGTCAGCGCCGGTGTGGGCGAGGGAGCCTTCGGGCTTGGTGTCAGGTGCGGTGGGGGTCGCGGGAGCGGTGCCGATCTCCGGGCTGCTGGAGGGGGATGCCGCATCGGTCGGCTCCCCTGTGCCGGTCGAGGACGAGCCGGTCGGCGTCGGCTGGGAGGTGGGGTCGCCGGTGGGCTTGGCCGTCGGCTTCCCCGTCGGTTCCTCGGTGGGCTTGGCGGTGGCCGCGTTCGTGAAGGCCGCAGTGGTCTCGGCTCCGGGCTTGGCCGTGATCTCTACCGGGGTGGTCTCCAGCCGGTAGCCGTCCGGGACCTTGGTCTCGGTAGCGGTGTAGGCGCTGCCAGTCTTCTTACCGACGAGGAGGGGCGCCTTGGCGGTGCCGTCCGGGCCCGTGGTGAGGGTGAAGGTGCCCTTGTCGTCCTTGGCGTCCTTCGGGGCGATGTTGACGATGGCTCCGGCCAGGCCCTTGCCGGTGGCCTTGTCGGTGACCTTGAGGGTGAGGCCGGCGGACTTGTACGGGTCGGTGATTGCCAGGGCCTTGGGCTCGCCGGGGGCGACGACGACGTCTTGGTCGGGGACGGTGCCGAGCAGCGGGCTGCCGGAGGCGGTCTCCTTGAGGCGTACGACGCCGGGGGCGAGGTCGGAGAAGGTCAGGGTGCCGTCGGCTCCGGTCTTGCCCTCGGCGAGCGTCTTGCCCGCGGAGTCGAGCAGCTGGAAGGCGGCTCCGGGGACGGGCTGGCCTTCGGGGTCCGTCTTGACGATGCGCAGGCCGGCCTTGTCCGCCGGCGCGGGGCCGCCTTGATCCTTGGGGGCTTCGGCGGACGGGGAGGGGGCTGCGGTGGCGATGGTGGCCGGGTTGGTCAGGACGGCGACGGCAGTCAGGGCGAGCGCGGTGAAGAGGAGGGGGCGGTGCTTCATCAGGGGTGCTCCGGGCGGGATCGTGCGGTGCGGGACGGTGTGGCGCGGGCTCCGAAATCGGGGCCCGGCAGCGCGAGGGGTCAGCTGGGGGCGTCGCCCGTACGGCGGCGGCGGTTGATCAGGTAGAGGCCGCCGCCTGCGGCGAGCAGGGCGGTGGCTCCGACGGCCAGCCAGGTGGTGGCGTCGGCGCCGGTGTGAGCGAGGGATCCGGGCGGTGGCGTCGGCGGGGTGGTGGCCGGGGGTGTCGCGGGCGGGGTGCTCGGGCTCGGCGGCGTGGTCGCGGTGGGCTTGTCGGCGAGGGTGACGGTGACGTCGGCTCCGGGTCGGGCGGTGAACGCGACCGGTGAGGCGTCGAGTTGGTAGCCCTCGGGGGCCTTGGTCTCGCTGGCCCAGTAGCGGGTGCCCGCCTTGAGCGTGACGTCGAGAGGGACGGACGCTGTGCCGTCGGTCCCGGTGGTGAGGCTGGTGATCACCCTGCCGGGGGTGTGCTTGCCGGTCTTGTCCGTCTCGTCGGCGCGGATGGCGATGACCGCGCCCGGCAGGGTCTTGCCTGTGTTCTTGTCGGTCTTCTTCACCGACAAGCGGGCCTTCTTGAACGGGTCGACGAGGTCGAGGGGGTTGGCCTGGGCGGTGCGTCCGGCGGTGATCGTGATGGTCTGCTCGGCGATCAGGTCGTGGACGGGGCTGCCGGAGGAGGTCTCGCGCAGCCGGTAGGTGCCGGCGGGGAGCTTGTCGAAGACGAGGTTGCCCTGTTCGTTCGTCTTGCCTGCGGCGATCTGCTTGCCGTCGGAGTCGAGGAGCTGGAACGCTGCGCCGACCAGGCGGGTGCCTTCGGGGTCCTTCTTGCGGATCGTCACGCCGCCGGTGGCCTCGCCGACGGTGATGGCGGCGGAGTCCTTGACGCTGGTGGTGCCCCCGGCGAGCAGCATCCGCTGGGCAGCCGGGTTCTTGGGCGTGAGGACCTGCAGCCCCGTGGCGGGCAGCCCCTCGGCCGTCGCGGTGACGCTGGCCGTCCCGGGCTTCTCGGCGGTGAACTCCCAGGCGCCCGTGCCGTTGTCGTCGGTGGTGACCGTGACCTTGCCGGAGGCGGTGCCGGAGCCCGACTCGGCGAGCGTGACGGCGACCTTCGGTACCGGCGTTCCGGCGGTGGTGGTGACCTTCACCGCGACGGTGACCTTCGTCCCGGCGGTGGTGGTCCTCACCAACGGCGTGATCTGGAGGGTGTAGGGGCCCTCGAGCTTCTTGGCCTCAGCGACGTAGCCCTGGGCGAGGGTGCGTGCGGTCGGGGAGACGGCCGGGTACGCCAGGCGCTGCTTGCCGCGGTCGCCGTCGAGGGCGTAGGTGCCGCTGGCCAGGTACTCGTACACCACGGCGTCGACCGCGGCGGCCTGTGCGTTGTCGCGGGTCTGCCCGTACTTGCCGATCACATAGGCGGCCTGTGCCAGGTTCTCCTTGGTGACGGGCTTCCCGGTCACCGACGACGTCCAGGACGGGACCGGCTGCGGCTCGCCGTAACCTCCGGCGTCGGCCGGGCCCTTGCGTTCAGGGTCGGCACAGTAGGTCTCGGTGTCGCCGTGGACGGCCGGTCCGGGCGGGCCGTAGGCACCGATGTGGCTGGAGGCGGCGTGTCCCTCGGAGTCCGGGATGGTGTAGCCGGGGCCCAGCACCACGGAGGCTTCCGGGGCGGCCATGGCCGTCGCAGGCAGCAGGGTGCCTGCCGCGAGGGCGGCGACAGCGACGGCCAGGTGGGCGGGGTGGGCGGGACGAAGGCGCATAAGGAGGAGAGGGTCCTGTCGGTGGAGAGGGGAAGGCGGGTGCGGGCGGCGGCGAGTCAGTAGGCGCGATGGGCCAATGACGGCCGAGGGACGGGGCTTTACGGCAGGAGGGTGGTCACCGCGCCCGGGCAGCGGAGGTCCAAACTTGCGGGGCCGCGGCGGCGGGGGGCTGGCCGGTCCGTACCGGTGGAGCGCCGGGGATCCACAGGCGTACGTACTGGTCGATCGCGGCCCGCAGCCGGGTAACGCCGATGCCGACCCACGGGGGGTGCTCGCTGTGGTTCCAGTCGTTGAAGGTGCCGTACTCACCCTGGCCGGGCTTGTGTCCGAGGCGCCGGTCTCGGGTGTCGAAAGCGCCGTGGTCGGCGAAGCGCAGCACGGCGGTGTCGATCGGTCCTTTGTCGAAGTGCACGATCTGCAGTCGCAGCCCGTCGTAGCGGTCAGCGTAGATCGTGGGGGCGAAGTCGATGCGGAGCCGCAGCGGGAGGGCTGGGGCGGGGGCGGCGTAGTAGGCATCGCCGACGACGGCGGCCTCGGGGTAGGGCAGCGTGAGGTGGTCGGCGAAGAACTGTTCGGTGAACAGGGCCAAAGGGGTTCCTCGTTGTCGGTCAGCGACGTACAGCGCCGCGGGCGGGAAGGGCAGCGGAGGGGGTGGTGGCGGTGCTCCAGCGCGGCACGCTGCCGACCGCGGCGGGCGGGTGGACCCCGATGCGGGGGCGGAGATCGCGGGGAGTCGGCACCGGAGGACGAGGCGGTACGACGGGCGTGAGCTGCGCGAGGGCGGCGAGCTGACGGTCGAGGCCCTGTTGCCAGCGGGCCACGGGAGTTGTGTCGGTGAACGCCTCCGCAGTGGCCGCGATGAGGGGGGAGGGCGTACGGGGGCTGAACGTGATCTCCGCGCGGGTGCCCCAGCCGGGAGGGCCGGCCCACAGTTCCGTCCCGTCCGGCAGGTCGCGGCGGGAGCGGTTGATGTAGACACCCGCGTTGCTGTCGGGGGCGGTCAGCTCCACGGTGCCGACCTCGGCGCCCGTGCGCTGCCAGCCGGCGGCGACCAGCGGTGCCAGGCTGTCGGCCCAGTACGCCGACGGGGCCGCGAGGAAGCGGTCGTGGCCGTCGGCCCAGTCCCGGGCGAGGGCGGTGGTGAGGGCGGCGACGAGCTCGGGCGGGGTGTTCTGGTTGACGATCGCGGTCCATTGCGGTCCGGAGACCGCGTCGGGCGCGGCGCTGATCGTCCACAGGTCGTAGTCGTCTCCGGCCCAGCCGATCCGGATGCGGTGGTCCGGGCTGGTTACGACGAGCTGGTGGGGGCCCTCGTCGAGGTGATGGTGGGGCCAATGCTTGACGGGCGAATCCGGCATCGCCGTGGCCGGGCGATCCGGCGAGGTAGCGGGGGGTGACGTAGACGTCGCCGTCCACGGTGGTGGCGGACTGGGGGGCGGATGAAGGCAAGGGCGTCTCCACGAACGAAGGGGGTGCGGTCAGAGCGTGGTGCTCAGGGCAGCCGGGGCGGCGAGGGCCGGCCGGGGAGGGAGCGCGGAGGGCAACACGGTGTCCAGCCTCCGGATGGCGGCGAGGTCGGCGAGGACCTCGCGCTTGGCACGGGCGCGCAGGACCGGGGTGAAGGTGTCCGGCTCGAGCGTGCCGTCCGCGGTGGCGTACGGGCGAAGCCGGGCCAGGATGCGGGCGGCGGCGGCAGACTGCGCGGCGACGAGGCGGTCGAGGGCCGCGTCGATGGCCTGGCGCCGTAGATCGTGGTCGGGGGCGGCGCGGCGCCGGTCGGTCACCGTGATCGCGTACTGGTGGAACAGGCGGTTGTGTTCGGCTCGGCGCTGCCAGGCCGCGACCAGGAACCGGCGCGCGTTGAGGACCTTGAAGGCGGCGGGTTCGGGGATGTCGGCGAACCCGTTGGGCAGGGAGCCCAGGGCCGAGGAGCTGGAGGCGCGGGCCACCGGCACGGTCAGGCTGGTCAGTTCCTCCAGTGCCGTGTTCCAGCGACGCTGCAGCAGCGGGTGGCGCAGCGCCGGATCGCGGTCGTTCTGATTGCGGGCGTCATCGGCGACAGCGCTGCGGAAGGCCACGGCTCCCATGGACAGCAGGCGGTCGACCTCCGCTGTGCGGGGCGCGGGGAGGTAGCCATCGGCCCAGCCTTCCTCGACGGTGTCGAAGATGTCCTTGGCCAGCGGGCGCGCGGGCAGCCCTGCGGCGGCGTGAGCCTGGGCGAGGAGCTGGGCGAAGAGGACGGGATACGCCTGCGAGAGCCAGCCCCGGGTCGTGGTGACCGTGTCCGTCGAAGGAGTCTCCTCGGATTCGCGCGTGCGGTCTTCGGACCGGCGCAGCGCGGCGCCTTCCCGGTGGACTTGGTGGCGGGCGGTACGGACCTGCCTCAGCTGGCGGGCGGTGCGGGAGGTGCGGGGGTCTCGGCGGTAGGTCATCCGCTCGACGGCGACCTGGAGGTCGCCCTCGGCGAAGGTGAGGGCGTCGCGCAGTTCGTGCAGGCGGGCGGGAGCGTGGAGGAGGTCGTGCTGGGCGGGGCGGAGGTGGCCGCCGGCGTCGGCTATTGCTGCCGTCACCAGGTGCTCGAAGCGCTCCTGCAGGTAGTGGGCGAACGCCTCGTCGTCGAGAGCGGCCACTTCGCGCAGGCGGAGGCGAAGGTGCTGCGGCTGGGGAGAGTCGGTGGGCTCGGGCATGGTGATCCTGTTCGGAATGGCGGGCAGGGCAGGGGAGGTCAGGCGGAGGCCGGGCGGCGGGTGGCCGGATGGGTGCGGAGTTTCGCGAAGGCCACGGCCAGGCCGGCGGCCTGTAGGACGGCGCAGGCGGTGATGGCGTGGCCGAGCAGGTCGGGCGGGGTGAGCGCGACCAGGGCTCCGGCGAGGGGAAACGGGGCGAGGAGCAGCAGGATGATCAGGGAGAGGGTGCTGCCGAACACCTCGGCCGGGACGAGGTGGGCGCGCAGGGTGCGCAGCACCACGGTCATGCCCGCTTCGCCGGCCATCAGCAGCGCCACCAGGACCAGGAAGACGGTGTAGGTGTCGGCGGCTGCCAGAGCCAGGCAGGCCAGGGAGGCAAGGGCGGCTGCGGCAGCCCCGACCGGCCACAGGCCGGCGCGGTCGATCGCGAAGCGGGCGAGGGTGACCATGGCCAGGGAGGCGATGGCGGCGGCCGACCAGACGAGGCCGACCTGGCTGCTGGTGCCGCCGAGTTGCTTGATGACCAGGACGGGGCCTGCGGCCTGCACGAGGCCGATCGCGCAGTTGGACAGCACCAGCCCGACACACAACCACCCCAGGGCGGGCAGCGACCGCAGGGTCCGCCATCCGATCTTGAGTCCCTGGGCGACGGGGACCGGGGCCTCTTGGGGCCAGACGGGACGCTGACGGGGGGCCAGGGCCGCGCCGAGCAGGGAGCAGGCGGCGATGATCAGGAGCATGCCGGTGGCGCCGCTGTACTGGAGCAGCACGCCGGCCAGGGCCGGGCCGGCCAGGGTGGCGCCCTGGTCGATGCCCAGCAGGACGGCCTGGACGCGGTGGGCATGGCCTCCGGCGTCCCGGCTCGCGGCGCCGCCCGCGGTCTCGGCCGCGATGTAGGAGAACTCGGTGAGGACGCCTGTCGTGGCGGCCAGTGTCATGACTGTGATCACGGCGCCGGTTCCCTCGCCCACGGAGGGCAGGACGGCGGCTGCGGCGAGGACGACCGCCGCGCGCAGGACCGAGGCGATGCGAAGGACCCGTGTACTGCCGAACCGGTCCACCGCGGCGCCCGCGAGGGCGAACGCCCCAAGGCGGGGGACCCATTCGAGCATGAAGGCCAAGCCGGTCAGGGTGGCCGAGTCGGTGACGGCCAGGACAAGCAGCGGGATGCCGTACGTGCTCATCGCGAAGGCGCCGGCATCGGCGGTACGCGGGACGTAGACGCCGCGTACGGGTCCGAAGTCGGGAGTGCGGACATGTCGGCCGGTGGGTGGCCGCAGGACGGCAGCGTGCTTGGGGGGCATCGTCTTTCCGGGGTGGGGCGGATACGTTCGGGGAGCAGACCGGCGGGACGGTGACGACGGTCCGAGCGGGCGGCAACAGCGGCTAGCGGGGCGTCGAGACCGAGTGACGCGGGTGGCTGTGGCGTGGGCGGCGGTGGCGGCCCAGGCGTCGGCCGGGGCCGAGTTTGGGGCGGGCGGCGGTCAGGACGGTCAGCGCAGTTGCGGCGCCAGCGGCGGGCAGGGCAGCGAGGATCTGCGGGCTGGTGGAGAGGGCTCCGGCGAGCGCGGTGCCGGCGGCCTGCCCGGTGCCGACCGAGAGGATCAGCCAGGCGTACGCCTCGGTCGTGCGGGAGGCCGGGGCGAGGGCGTCCACCGTGTGGAAGCCATTGGTGATGACCAAGGTGAGGAAGAGGCCCGGTATCCCCACGAGGCCGACGGCCGCTCGGGGGCCTGGGTCGGCCAGCAGGGGAAGCCAGCCGAGGAGGAACAGGAGGCTGGTGCAGAGCAGTTGCGTGGTCGTGGTGCCGGGCCAGGTCCTGCGGGCGTAGACCAGGCCGCCCAGGAAGCTGCCGGTGGAGAACATGGCGGGAAGGAGCCCTGACAGCATCGGCTGCTCCTGTACGGCGGCCATGTCTGCGGCCCAGACGTTCATCGCGCCGAGTGTGAACCCGGTCCCCGCCAGGCCGGCGAACAGCATGACCAGCCCGCTGCTCATCAGCCGTCCGGTACCCGCGCCGCCCTCTGTGGTCGGCCGCCATGTCCTCGACGGACCGGCGGTCAGGACGATCGCCGAGCCCGTCAGGCCGAGTGTCGCGGTCGCCAGCAGAGCGGTGTCGGGGCCGTGCGTAGTCGCCAGCCACGAGGCGAGCAGTGGGCCCACCACGTAGAGGAGTCCCTGCGAGCCGGTATCGAGGGCCTGCACGACGCGCCGCCGCCTCGCATCCGGCAGGACCGTCGGCCACAAAGCCCGCAGTCCGGCCTCCAGGGGCGGGGTGATCAGCCCGGCGAACCCCACGACTGCGGTCACCACCACCTGTTGTCCGTCGGCACCGACCCACGGGAGCGCCAGCAAGCAGGAGGAGTTGAGCACGGCGGCCGGGATGGAGATCCGGGTCTGCCCGTACCTGTCCATCAGCCGGCCCTTGACCGGCTGAGAGAGGCCCGAGGCCAGGCCGTAGAGCGCGGCGAGGAGTCCGCCGAACGCCAGCGTCCCGCCGCCCGCAGTGATCCACAAGACCAGGGAGACGGGGACCATGCCGTTGGGCAGGCGCCCGATCAGGGTGCCGCCCAGCAGGCGGGCAACGTAGCGGCTGCCGAGGACGGATCCGTACGTGGCCGGCGGGGCGGTGGCGGTCAAGCGAGCGGTCAACGGGGGCTTTCCGTCAGGGCTCAGCGCCAGGGGCGCCGGGAGCGAGGGGATACCGGCGGCGGGCGGCCGGAACATGGCAGTGGTCGGTTGGGGTTCACCGGCTCGGTCCGCTGGTCGGTGCGGAGAACAGGTCCATGGGCCGCCACCCGGTGGCCGGGGCGGGGGCCGGCGGCTGGGCGACGGCCACGGCCGGGCTGGTCTTGCGGGCCTGGTGGGCGGCCCACTGCCCGGAGCGGGTGGCTGCCGGGATGCGGGGTGCGCCCCAGACGGGGTGTGCCTGGGCCTCGGGAAGCGGGCGGGCGGTGGCCCAGGTCGAAAGAGCCAGGTAGATCGGGGCGAGGGCCTGGCCCGGGGCGGTCAGCTGCAGCGAGGCGGCGTCATCGCGGGTGACGGCGACCAGGCCGTCGTCGATGAGCCGACGAATCGGCGGGTAGATCGCGCTGGGGCTGTGGTCGGGCATCGCCTCGGCCGAGAGCGCGGCCATGGTTGAGGTCCCACGGGCCTTGAGGGTCCACAGCAGCACGGTGGCGTGCCGGTGACCGATCACGGCGAGGGTGTCCTCGGCGTTCTGCGCAGCCGGTATCCGCTCCGGCTCCGTCCTCCCGGTGACGGGGTTGAGGACGAGGTTCTTCTCCAGGTGTCCGTCGCCCCAGCCCGCCAGGGCGGTCAGCGACGGCATCAGCTCCCGTCCGCGTGCGGTCAGACCGTAGGTGACGTGCAGTCGGGTCTGGGCGGTGCGCTCGACGAGCCCGGCATCCGAGAGCGCCCGCAGCCGCGGGTGGAGCTGGCCGTCGCCGAGCCACGGCAGGTGCTCCTTGAGCTTGGTGTAGCGCAGCGGGCCGGGCTGGGAGGCCAGCGTCATCAGCACCCACACGCTCCAGCGCGGCGTGATCATCTCCAGCGCTTCGGCAACGCGGGGCAGGTCGTTGGAAGGCAGGTGGGCAGCAGCCAAGGCGGTAACTCCAGACGGCGCGGGGTGGACGAGAAGAAGGAGAAAGGAGGGGGTCAGCGCGAGCGGGCAGGCCCGTCAGACGCGACCGGCGGCATGGCCGGTGTGACGGCCGTGGCCTGGGAGGCGGGCGCCGGGGACTCGGTGTCGGGGACACGAGCCAGGCTGTTCAGAACGTCGCCGAGAACCTGGGCGTGGGAGTCGCGGACGGTGACTGCGTGTGCCAGGCGGCGGGTGGCGTCGGAGATGTGGCCGACATCCACGGATTCGATCGTGCGGTCGGGGTGAGTCAGCCGGTGGAGCTGCTCGGTGTGGAAGGCGACGGCGCGGTCGGCGTACTGCAGGGCGGCGAAGCTGTTGAGCAGGGCGTAGCGCATGCTGCCGGGCACGGCGTCCGCGGCGAGGCCGGTGACCGGGCGGCCGTAGAGCGCTTCGATCTGCGCGCCCGCCGCCCGGGAGGCAGAGTACGGATCGGGCACTCAGCGTCCCCGGGCCGCCGCCACGTCCTCGGCGCCGGTGGGCGCGGGCCGTAGGCCGCTGCCCACGACGGCGGACCGGACCTGGAGGGGGGCGGCCGGCGGCCGGGCGGCTGGCGGTGGCATCGCGGAGAGCAGCTTCTCCAGCGCGATGCGGTAGCCGGTGCGGCCGGCCAGTGCGGCCTCCAGCCACTCGGCGTCGAACCGGAGCGTGTCCGAGGACAGCGAGTCCAGTTCGGCGTCGGGGGACATGGCAGCGTGGACACGGTCGCGGACGCGTACGACCTGGGCCTCGGCCAAGGCGAGGAAGGCGCGCAGTTCCAGGGTCCGGACCAGGGCGGGCGAGCTGCCGGGGCGGACCGCGCGCTGGTGCAGCTGGTCCAAGGGCCCGCCGAACACCTGCTCCAGGCGGGCGTCTTGGGTACTGGGCTTGCGAGCGTCGCTCATCAAGCACCACCCCTGATCCGTGCGGGCTGTGCCAGGACGGCAGTGGGCAAGGTCGTTGTCACCCGGGGTCCGAAGCGCCGCTGGATGCGGGCCTGCTCGACGGGGGACTCCAAGAGGAACCGGAGGACCTGCGCCCGACCGTCACGGACGGCAACCGCGCAGTTCACTCGGTGGGCCAACCCCATCACCGGGTCGTCCAGCACGTCCCCCGGCGCCGTCTCCAGCGCGGAGACCAGAGCGTCCTCGGCCGTCTCCACTCCCTGCTGCGCCTCGGTGAGCAGCGCGTACCAGCGGACCACCTGGGTGGCACTGGGGTAGGCGTGCGGAGCGGCCTGGACGGCCTGGGCCAGTTCGGGCAGACCCAGGCTGAACTGGGCCTCGATCCGCTCGGCGAACAAGCCGAGCACGTCGCCGTCGAAGACGTCGGGGATGTCGGACACGAAAGGTGGCTCCTGGAAGAGGGGAACGTACGGGTGGGTCAGTTCGGGCGAAGGCTGCCGTCGCGACGGAGGTCGCCGTCGTCAACCCAGCCGGTGATGCCCGAGGCGGTGGTGACGTGCAGCCAGGCGCCGTCGGTGACCGAAGCCGTGAACGGCTCCCCGCGCCGCAGCACACCGACGGCCGTGGAGTCACCGTCGGCACGGGCATGGACGGCGACGGCGAGCACCGGCTCGGCCCGCCGAGCCGTAAGGGGCGTGACGGGGCTGAGTACCGCGGTGGCGGCGGAACGGGATGGGGTGCCGCTCAGGACGGTGGCGGTGATGGACGCGGGTGTGTGGCACACGGCGGATGGCTCCAGACCAGGCAGAACAACAGGAAGTGACCGCCCTCAGTGGGGCGGTGGTGTTGCAAAGGGTCCGGAGAATCCACGGTTTCCGAAACCGGGGATCGGCGGCTATATTGCGCGCCGCCGGTCCGCCGAAACGGGCTCGGCGAAAGCCGTGTTCAGCGTCCTTGAGGCCGACGGGAGACCGGCGGCACGGGTGTCGCCGGGGCGGTCTGGGCCGGGCTGCGGCGTGCGGTCGGAGCTGGCGGCGGTAGCGCCGGGGCCTCCTCGTCCGACCATGCCTCCCACCAATCGACCGCTGCGGCGTAGGTCTCGAACCCGCCTTCCCGCAGGGTGTGGCTGTTGGAGTCCCAGTCGAACTGCTCCAGCAGGATCCGGAATTCCGGCGCCGCCTGGGGGTCAAGGGAGCGCAGCATCACGACCGTCTGTACGGGGTCGCGCATGTCGTCGGTGTAGCTGGCCAGCAGGGCGAAGTGGTCACCATCTCCGCGGACGCGCGCCTCCAGGGCCCTGGTGCGGTCGTCTGCGGGGTCGTGCACACCCTCCGGTGCGTCGAGCGCGTCGGAGGGACAGCCTCGGGCTATCAGGTACGACTGGGCCATCGCGTACAGCGGGAGTTCCTTGGAGTCGACCTCGAAGGTGCGGGCGCGCAGGTCACGGGAAACGTGAACGGCTCGGAGCTGCGGGCTTCCCGGAATGCCGCACGTGGCTCCCTCGTCGAGGAGGACGAAGTAGGCGTCGGTGTACGTGCGGTACTCGCCGAGCACCTTGAAGGAAGAGATGTCGAGATCTTCGTAGTGCTGCTGATGGCCGTCATCGGCGGGCTCGAAGCCGTCCAGTTCGTAGTCGGGTCGGTGAAGAGGCACGTGTGGCGGGCTTCCGTCTTCAGGGGCGGAGGGGGACGAACCCCGGGGCACCTTGGGTCAGTGCTGTCGGGCTTGTGCCGGCCAGGCCCCGGCCGGGCGGGCAGGCAAAGGCGTGGCCATGGCGGGTGGACGGCGGGTGCCGAGCAGCGCGGTCCGGCCGGTGTCGGTCAAGGCGACCGGCTGGCCGACGGTTAACGCCCGGGACGTGTCCCGGGTGACGAGTCCGTGGGATTCCAGGCGCTGGAATGCCGGAAGGTCGATGAGACGGCCCTGGACTGTTCGGACCGAGACCCGGTGGGTGAGGAGGTGTTCGCGCATCGTGCCGCCGCCGGCGAGCGAGAGGAGCGCCGCGAAGTCGTGCGCCGTCAGCTCGTCGTCAGCGGGGGCGAGGGCCGGGGCGGCGGCCTTGACCGCCTCCAAGGCGGCAGCGACACCCTCCTGCAGCCGGTCGCGGGCGGCCGTGGCCTGGGCCAGGTCGTGCACAGTCCGGCGCAGGCGGTCCAGGAGCGGGGTATCCACGGGGTAGGTGCCGGAGGACAGGCGCTTCAGTACGTTGCGGTGGTAGGCGACCGCGCCCTCGGCATTCACCAGTTCCCGGTGTACGGCAGCGAGCGCGGCCCGCTCCGCCATGAGCAGCCCGCGGAGATGGTCGTGGTGCAGAACGGTCAGGTCGCCGACGACTTGCTCAATGGCGGCGTCCAGGGCGGTTGCCGGGGATTCGCGGGCGGTCACGACGGGCGGCAGTCGCAGTCGGCCGGGATGGCGGCCAGAAAGGGCGAGCGGCGGTAGGACTTGCGGCGCCGGCCGTCGCCGTGGGTGATGTCGCGGCTGGCCACCTCGTACGGGCGCAGCAGGGTGGCCAGGCGGGTCTGGGTGAGTTCGGCGTACGGCCAGCGTCCCTCGGCGATGCCGGGCAGGGTGCGCAGCTCCGCGACGAGGTCGGCGGAGGACAGTGCGTCCGGGCTGCCGTGGAAGGCGAAGACGTCCAGGCAGGCGGCCAGGATGCACGGGGCGGCGAAGGCGGAGACCGCATTCTCGGCGGGGCGACTGGATACGGTCGGCGGCTGCTCGGAGTCGCTGCACGGCGAGCAGCAGGTGTCGGCGCCAAGGAGGTACGAGACCTGTCGGCCCGCCTGCGCATGCTCGACCAGCAGATTGCTCAGGTCGTCGAGTTCCTTGTCCTGGGCGGCTTCGATCGTGGGCTGCGGTCGGCTGGCCCAGGCGCTCAGTTCCGCCTCAACCTCCAGCTGACGCTCGCGAGCATCCAGCAGGGCCTGGTGGCGCGGGTGCGGAGCCGGGCGGGGCTCGAGGAGGGCCGTCATCAGGGCCTGGAGCAGGGAGGAGGACTGGCCGGTGAGGTTGGTCATCGCGAAGGACCCTTCGGGGAATTCGTGGTGGCGATGCGGGCGGGTGCGGGGAGTCCGGGGACCGGGAACGCTGCGGCTGGAGGCGCCGGCATGAAGGCAGGGCGCGGCCGGACTTGTGGCGAGAGAGAGCGAGCCGCGTACGCGCGGGGCCCGGCTGCGGGGCGGGGGCGGCCGACGCGGGCCCGGACGGTGTCGTAGATGTCGTGCTTGGCGCGGGGGCGTACGGCGACGATGTGGACGTTGGTGCGGTGGCTGGATCCGGGTGGCGCCGGGCGGTAGTCGTAGACGATGCGGTACTGCACCCGGGAGCCGAGGTAGAGCTTGCGGTAGCCGGTCAGCTCGGCGGTGAGTTCGGGCCCTCTCACCTGGGCGCGCACGACGTCCTGGATGAGGGCAAGCCCGAGGTCGCGCATGTCACCCGGAGCGGCGAGCAGGTCGTTGAGGGCCTCGGGGTGGAAGGAGAGGCCGAACGCCGGCGGAGGCTGCGGTGGGTGCGTCACAACCCGGCCCCGTCCGGGGCCGGGGCGCCGCCGGTCGTCTGGGCCTCCGACTCGCGGGCGGCGGACCGCGCGGAGGGGCCCGGCCCGCGCAGCAGGCGGTGCTCGGCACGGTCCGGGTCGGTCTGGCAGGCGCTCAGGGGGCCGCCGGGGGCGCGGACGTAGGCCATGCAGTGGGTGAGGAAGTCCCGGTGCCACACGAACATGCCACTGGGGCCGGCCTCGGCGTCCTTGTGCTGGTGGTAGGCCATCCACAGCGCGTGCAGCCACGCGACGACGTCGAGGTGCTCCTGCCACTGCTCGCACCATGGCGCCGCGGTGGTGATCTCGGCGCCGTAGACGTCCATGAGGTGGTCGTCCACCCAGTCCGTCAGCGCAGCGATTTCGTCCTCGTACTCCTCGCCTTCCAGCTCCAAGATCGGCTTGGGGTCCGGCGGCGGGGTGGGGGCGGTGAACGACGGCATGCCGGGGAACCCGGCGAAGGGCATGCTCGCGGCCATCGGGTCCGCAGGCGGCGCGGAGGCCAGTGTGTCGATCACGCGGGCCTGCTCGGCCGACTGGTCCAGCAGCTTGCGGACGGACGCCTCGATCGATTCGAGGTCAGCGTCCGGCAGACGGACCGGCTCCATTTCCCCGCCATGGCGGGGCTCGACAGATTCGGACACGAAAGGGGTTCTCCTTGCAGCCAGGGCCGTGAATTCGATGGCCCTGATGGTCCGGAGAATCCCCGGTTTCGGAAACCGGGGATCTGCCGCTATATTCCGCCTGCCACGGGATCGGGCTGTGGTGCAGCCCGGTCAGGAGGTCAGGTCGAAATCGCCCTGGGAATACACCTGCCGGACCGTCTCGGTGAGGCGCTCGGAGGCAACAGCCGCGTACTCCTTCGTCTTCTCGATGCCGATGAAGTCGCGACCCTCCAACAGCGCGGCGACCCCGGTGCTGCCCGATCCGGCGCAGAAGTCGAGCACGGTGCCGCCGAGAGGGGCGATCTTCACCACCTCCCGCATCACCTCGACCGGCTTCTGCGTGATGTGCCGGCGAGCCTTGCCCGAGGGCTGCGAGGCGCTGTACAAGCCGGGCAGGTAGACCGGGTTCGCGGCGGCGTCGATCTTGCCCTTCGCGCCCCAGACGATGAACTCGCAGTCCTGCCGGAACTTACCCTTCTGCGGCCTGGCCTGCGGCTTGTGCCAGGTCAGGACGCCCAGCCACAGCCAGCCAGCGGCCTGGAGCGCGTCCGTGGTCGCCGGCAGCTGCCGCCAGTCGGTGAACAGCAGCGCCGTGCCCCCGACCTTGGTGGCCCGGTGGGCCTCGGTCATGATCTGGGTCAGCCAGAGCGTGTACGAGCGCTGGTCCATGTTCTCGCCGACAAAGTCCGGCAGGGCGTGCTGGGCGTCCGCGGAGACGTACTTCTGGCGGGCTGAGCGGCTCGTGCGCTCCTTGGCAGTTCGGCCGCCGCTGTTGTACGGCGGGTCGGTGATGACGGAATCGGCGCAGCCGTCGGGCAGAGTCGCGAGCACGCTGAGCGCGTCGCCCTGGTGAAGGGAAAACGACAAAGGGGAACCCCAATTCGGTGAGGGATGCAGACGGGAAGGCTCCAGACCGTGCGGCGGCCATCGCAAGACATGCGGGCAGGCGGCGCGGGGAGGTCCCAAACTGTAGGTGACGATTCCCGGTTGAGACGCATCGCCGACCAAGAACCCCGGAAATCAGGCGGATTCCGCCCGTGATTTCGGTGACCGGGGATTCGGGCTTACTGTCTTGTCACTGCCCGGCGGACACCGCTGATGGCGACCCTTCCCCGTTTCCCCCTCTCCCGCAGGAGGCCCCTGTGTTCCGTCCGTGACCCCGCACGCAGCCATCGCTGCCGCCTCGCCGTTCCCTGCCCGCCCGCCCGCCCGCCGCAGACCCTGACAGGGAGGCCGCCCATGTACCGCCCCTGCTGACCTCGCCCGTGTTCCCCGCAACTGCGCCGGCCGAGGAGGTGCCGCTCATGTTCCGCCCGTAATCCCCTTCCGCCCTGGTGGGCGAGGCAACGCTCACCAGGCACCCCAGTTCGATCCCGGTCTCCCGCCCCGGCACCCCTCCAGGAGTTCGCTGATGTTCCGCCCGTAAGACGCCCCGCCGTCCCGCTCTTCACCAGCCCGCCGCTGCGGGCCACTCCTTGAACGTCCCAGGAGGCACACCCATGTTCCGCCCGTAACCTCCCCCCGTCCCACCGGGTGTGTGAGGCAACACGCACCCGAGCCGGGGCTCTTCGCCCACCTCCACCGCTCCGGCCGCACGGCCCTCCCCCTTCACACCGTGCGGCCGGGGCCCACCCCGAGGACCTCCCCGTGACCCCTTCCTCTCCATCCCCACGTGACATCCCCGCAGCCCGCCGGCCGGAGGCCGCCCGGGAGTGAAAGGCATCGCCGCCGCGATCGGCGTGCTCTGCCTCTCCCCCGCGCTGCTGGCTGGCACCGCCGTCCTCGCCGCAGCCGCGAGCCACTCCTCGCGCCCGGGCACCTCCTGCGTCACCGACTCGGTCGACACCGACGCCGTACGGCGCCAGGTCGCCGCCGTCCTCGGCGGGTCAGGCGCTCAGAACGTCCACGTCGAGGGCCTGGACCTGCCCGCCGAGCAGATTCCCCACGCCCGGACCATCGTCGCCACCGGCATCACGCTCGAAGTGCCCGAGCGCGGCCAGATCGTGGCCCTGGCCACCGCCATCCAGGAATCCCGGCTGCGCAACCTCGGCTACGGCGACCGCGACTCGCTGGGCCTTTTCCAGCAGCGGCCCAGCCAGGGATGGGGTACCCCCGCCCAGGTCGGCGACCCCGTCTACGCCAGCACGAAGTTCTACCAGGGCCTGCTGAAGGTCCCCGGCTGGCAGCAGATGACGATCACCCAAGCCGCGCAGGCCGTCCAGCTGAGCGGATTCCCCGGCGCCTACGCCCAGTGGGAACCTCTCGCCCGCGCTCTGCAGCAGGCCATCGCCCCGACGCTGAAGGACTCAGCGCCGCCCGCCGACGGCCAGACCCCGCGCCTCCCTGCGACAGACCCGTGCACCCCGGGCGAAGACGGCAGCGGCTCCGGACCGATCCCCGAAGGGGCGGTCCCCAAGGGGTACTCGATCCCCGCCGACGCCGACCCCCGCGCCAAGACGGCCATCACCTGGGCCATGAACCAGCTCGGCACCCTCTACCAGTGGGGCGGCTCGTGCCTGGATCCGCACGGTCCGGACCCGATGGGCCGTTGCGACTGCAGCTCGCTGACCCAGCAGGCGTACAAGAAGGCCGGGATCACTCTGACCCGGACCACGTACACCCAGGTCAAGGAAGGCAACGCCGTCCCGCTGAACCAACTTCGCCCCGGCGACCTGGTGTTCAGCCGCGGCACCCCGGCGGTCCCCGAGCACGTCGGCATCTACGCCGGCCACGGCTACGTCATCGAGGCCCCGCGCACCACAAAGCCGGTCCGCTTCAGCACCCTCGCCGACTACGCCGCCCACAGCGCACGCCGTCTCCCGTGACACCGGTCCGCCCGGCCAGCCCTTGAGGCACCGGGCGGACCGGACCACCTTCGCGCCGCAGAGCGCCCCTTTCCCCTCCCCCCTTTTTCTTCCTGTTCCCGGCAGGGCCCGTCGTGTCCTGCGCATGCAAGGAGCGCACCGCCATCTCCCCCGCCAATCTCACTCCACCCCTGTCCGAACGCATCACCCTGCTTGCCTACGATCCGGGCGTCTCACCCAAGGGCGGCGGCCTGCCCGGCCTCGACGTCCTGCGCACCGTCGTGAACTCGATCAACCTGTTCGGGATCGTGGCCGTGGTCGGCGCCCTGGCCGTCAGCCTCGGCGTCTGGGCCTGGGGCCACCACTCCGGCGGCCACCAGGCCGAAGCCAACGGCAAGAAGGGCGCCGTCGTGGCCGCGGGCGCGGCCCTCGGCCTGGGCGCGGCCAACGGCATCGTGGCGTTCTTCAGCGCGCTCGGCCAGCAGGTCCGATGAGGAAACGTTCCCTCGACGTGCTCGGCCTGGGCTGGCAGCCACCCCGGCGCGTCCTGCTTTTCGCCGGTGTACTGGCCGCGCTGCTCGTCCTCGCCGGCGCCGTCGCCTGGTGGACCGGGAGCCACCAGAGCCCCGAGGCATCCGGCAAGCAGACCAGCCCGACCGGTGCACGGAAGGCCCCCTCCGCTCCCGTACCGACAGCGCCCGCAGGAGGGTCCGCGGTCGCCGGGCCGCCGCCGATCTCCGATCCGCTCGTGTTCGCCCGGGCGAGCGCGGTGATGCTGTGGACCTTCGATGCCCGCACTACCAGCCGCGACGCCCAGCTCGCCGGCATGCACAGCTGGATGACCGGCGAGTCCGCATACGCGGACTGGGACTCCGTCCAGGCCCAGATCCCCGACCCGGTGCTGTGGTCACGGCTGAAGGACAACGGCCAGCACGCCAGCGCCACCACGTCGGAGGCGCACTTTCCGTCCGCGTTCAAGCAGGCCCTGGCCGACAACCCGCAAGCCATCACCGAGGCGTACATCTACGCCGTCACGGTGCGCGGCAAAACCCAGCTCGCCTGGAACGGAGGCGGAGGCGGTGCCGAAGACCGGCAGATCACCCTCGCCATCCAGTGCCGACCCGGCAAGGACTGCCGCCTGGTCGCCATAGCCCCGCGCGTCGCCCCGTAGCCACCGCCTGTACCTCCCGAAAGGACGCCCGACGTGGGCTTTTGTGACCTGCCTGTCGCCGGCTACCTCTGCAAGGCCGGCGATGTGATCGACTTCGCCTCCGATCCCGTCGGCGCGATCGGGAAGTGGATGGCGGAAAGCGCCGGTGACGTCGCCGCCGCCGCGGCGGACCTCGCGTCCAAGGCCATCGACCGCACCACCAACATCGACCTCGGCGCGGGATGGTTCCGCGACAACTACGAGACGATTCTGCCGATCGGCCTGCTGATGCTCGTCGCGACGTTCTGCGCGCAGCTGGTGAGAGCCGCGATCAAACGCGACGGCCAAGCCCTCGCCCAAGCGGTGACCGGAACGGCCACCGGCGTCTTGTTCGCCTTCTGCGCCATCGCCTTCACCACCGTCGCCATCGAAGTCGTCGACGCCCTGTCCAACGGGCTGTTCGCGGCTTCCGGTACGGACATCTCCTCCGCCGTGCGCAGGATCGTCAAGGTCCAGCAGATCAGCTCCATCGCCGGAATGGGCTGGCTCGTCGCAGTCGTCGCGGCCCTCGGCAGCGCGATCGGAGCGTTCCTGTTCTGGGGCGTGATGATGGTCCGCAAGGTCGGCATCCTGATCCTCGTCACCTTGGCCATTTTCGCCGGAGCCGGCGGCGGCTGGGAAGTCGCCCGACGGTGGCGCCGTGGCTGGATCGAGGCCACCGCCACCCTCGTCGTCTCCAAGCTACTGATGACGATCATCTTCGTGCTCGGCATCGCAGCCATGGGCAAGACCGAAGCCAAGGACGGCGTCGCCGCCCTCGCGGACGTCGCCGCAGGCATGGTGATCATGCTCATGATCCTGTTGTGCCCGTACATGACGTTCAAGTTCGTGCACTGGGCCGCTGAGGGAACCGACGGAGAGTCCCTCCACCGCGCCGGCGGCGCCGGCGCGACGGTTGCCCGTCAGCATGCCGAGAACACGGCGCGCAAGGCTGCTGCGGCGGCCACCGGCGGTGCGGCGGCCGGAGCAGGCGCTGCCGGTGGTGGCGCCGAGGCTGCGGGCAGCGGCGGGGGGTTCCCCGGCGACATCGCGTCCAACCCGACCGGCGGCATGGACATGGGCAAGGGCGACTCCGGCGGCAGCTCCGGCGGGGGCTTCCACGACCTGATGGAGCAGGCCGCGCCCCCGCAGGCCCGGACCGGAGGCGGCCAGGACACCGACCAGGCAGACGGTCCGCCGAGCTGGAGCGGCCCCGGATCCCAGCAGATCGGGTGGAGCACCAGTGCGCCCGCCGATCCGATGCCTCCGGCCCACGGCGCTCCCGCCAACGGTGACAGCGCCTCCCAGACCGGCTCGCCGACCGGCCTGTAGTCCCTCCGCCAGCCCACCCCGGGGCAGGGCACCACACTCCCTGCCCCGGGCCGACCCGCCCCGGGAACCGTCCTTGTCCGAAGTCCTCCCCCTCACCGTCAAATTCCCCACCCGATCACGGCGCGGTTTCCTGCTGGGCCTCTCCCTCCCGCAGCTCGTCCTCGTCTCCTCGACCCTGGCATTGCTGCTGATGGCCGTGCTGACCGTCGGCCTGATGGGCGCCGTCGCACTGGCCCCCGTCTGGATCACCACCGCCGTCCTGGTCGGGGTGCGCCGGGAAGGCCGGTCCCTGATCGACTGGGCGCCTCTGGTGGCCCGCTACGCTCACCGCCGCCGTACCGGCCAGACCATGTGGCGGGCCCGGCCCGTCTCCCGCCCCCAGGTCGAGGGACTGCTGCACCTGCCCGGCACCACCGCCTCCCTGCGCGTGGCCACCGCCGCCTCCGGCGCCTCCGCGATCCACGACCCCCACCGCCAGACCCTCACCGCCGTCGCCCGGGTCAGCTCCCGCGCCTTCGCACTTCTCGATCCGGCGACCCAGAACGCCAACGTGAGCGCCTGGGGCAGGGCCCTCGCCGGCATCGCCCGCACCGGGCACGTCGCCACCGTCCAGGTCCTGGAACGCACCGTGCCCGACTCCGGCGACAGCCTGGCCCGGCACTGGACCGAGCACGGCAACCCTCAGGCCCCCGGGGCCGGACACATCTACTCCGCGCTCGTCGACTCCGCCGGCCCCGCCGCCGCACCCCACGAGGCATACCTGGCCATCGCCCTGGACCTCAAGGCCGCAAAGCGCATGATCGGCCAGGCAGGCGGAGGGCTCCACGGCGCGTTCACCGTCATGGCGCAGACCACCGCGTCCGTCGCCCAGGCCGCCCGCGGCGCCGGGCTCACCGTCACCGGCTGGCTAGGCTCCCGCGAAATGGCTGCCGTGCTGCGCACCGCGTACGACCCCGCCGCCACCGCCCGGCTGCAGCAGTGGTCCTCCACCGGCGGCGCCGAAGCCGATCCGGCCGCCGCCGGCCCTGTCGCCCAGGTTGAGGAGACCGACCGGGTCATCACCGACAGCGCCCGGCACGCGACGTACTGGATCGAGAACTGGCCGAGGACCGAGACGAGTTCGGGCTTCCTGCACAGCATCATGTTCAGCACCGGCGTCCGCCGCAGCTTCTCCCTTATATACGCGCCGCAGGGCATCGAGTCCGCCCTGCGGGACGTCCAGCGGCGCAAGTCCGCGATCATCTCGGACGCCTCCGAGCGCCGGCGCCGCGGCCAGGTCGAGTCCGAAGCCGACAACGTCGAGTACGCCGACGTCAAGACCCGCGAGAAGCAACTGATCTCCGGACACGCCGACGTCGCCCTGACCGGACTGCTCACCGTCTCCGCGGACACCGACCAGGCCCTGGACGCCGCCTGCGCCCAGCTGGAGACCGCCGCTGCCAGTGCCCAGGTCGACCTGCGACGCCTGCTCTTCCAGCAGACCGACGCCTTCACCGCCTGCGCCCTCCCCCTCGCCCGCAACACCCTCTAGCCCATCCGCCAGTCCACCCGCCGCCCCCGGCGTCCCCCTCCCACGAGGAGCCCCTTGTCCCCTGACGAACACCCCGTCGGCGACGCCCACCCGTACCTCCGGGCGGCCACCGCCGGCCTTCGCCACCACACCCGCCTCCTCGCCACCCGTGCCGGTCAGCCAAGCGACCGACACCACCTCGACACCCTCCACGCCCACCTCACCGACCTGCACCGCCTCTTGGACCAGCTCGCCGGGCACACTCGGCCCGCGCGACCTGCCTCTGGACGTCACCTGGCCACGGCCCGCACCCGCCTGTGGCAGGCAGCCGACGCCGTCCACGCCGCCTTCCACTTGCTCCCCGCCGCGTCTGACGGCACCGGCTGCCACCCTGAGCGGCTCCCGGACGGCCCGCCCGTGCTGACCATCTGCCAGCGGCACCTCGCCGCTTCCCATGTAGTGCGGCGCAAGACCACCCCCGCCGACCTCGCGTCCTGACCGCCACCACCCCGGAAGCATCCTCTTGTCCCACCGCCGCGAAGCCAGCGCGACCCCCCTGTTCACGCCACAAGGCATCGGCCGGGCCCAGCGCCGTGCCCTGCGCAAGCAGACCGCCCGCGCCGAGGCCCGCGCCCGCGCCGCCGCCGGCCCCAGCTCCGAGCAGCAGCCCGCCGAGGCCATCTACCCCGAGGCGGCCTACCCACCCGCAGGGCGGCCGGGCCCCTTCTCCGCCCGCGGCAGCCGCCTCAAGCTCCCCGCCCACCGCATGACCACCGCCGTCGCGAGCGCCGCCTACCCCTTCCTCGCCGAAGGCGGACTCGGCGCCGACGGCATCTACATCGGCAAAGACCTCCACGCGGAGGGTAGTTTCACGTTCGACCCCTTCGAGCTGTACGGAAAGGTCGAGGGCTTCACCAATCCCAACGTGCTGCTGGCCGGTGTGATCGGGCAGGGGAAGTCCGCGCTCGCCAAGAGCCTGGCACTGCGCTCCGTCGCCTTCGGGTACCGGGTGTACGTGCCGTGCGACCCGAAGGGGGAATGGACGGCCGTCGCCCACGCCCTGGGCGGTGCGTCCATCGCCCTCGGGCCCGGGCTCCCCGGCAGGCTGAACCCGCTGGAAGCGCCGCCCCGGCCTCCCTCGGTACCGGAGGCGGAGTGGCAGGGGGAGGTACGCAAACGCCGCCTGCTGCTGCTCGGCTCCCTGGCACGTACGATCCTCGGCCGCGACCTGCTGCCGATGGAGCACACCGTCCTGGACGTCGCGCTCGGCACCGCCGTCGCCCGGGCTGCCGCATCCGGCAGACCCCCGCTGCTCGGCGACGTCGCCCACGCCCTCGCCGACGGGCCGGGTCTCGACCTGGCCGGCGGCCTGCTCGCCGGGCGCCTCGGAGACGCAGCCCGCGACCTCGCCCACGCCATGCGCCGACTGGTCTTCGGTGACCTCGCCGGAATGTTCGACGCTCCCTCCACCACGGCCTTCGACCCGTACCGGCCCATGCTGTCCATCGACCTCTCACGCCTGGGCGGCACCGACGACTCCGCCCTCGTGCTCGCCATGACCTGCGCCTCCGCCTGGATGGAGGCAGCCCTCACCGACCCGTACGGCGGCCGGAGATGGGTGGTTTACGACGAGGCGTGGCGATTGATGAGGCATCCGGCACTCCTGATGCGCATGCAGGCCCAGTGGAAGCTGAGCCGCGGCCTGGGCATCGCGAACTTGATGGTGATCCACCGGCTGTCCGACCTGCTCACCGCGGGCGACGCCGGCAGCCAGAGCCGGGCCCTGGCCGAGGGCCTGCTGGCCGACTGCTCCACCCGCGTGATCTACCGGCAGGAGACCGACCAGCTCGCAGGCGCCGCCGGACTCCTCGGCCTGACCAGCGTCGAATCCGGAGCGCTGTCCCACCTCACCCGTGGCCGCGGCCTGTGGAAGGTCGCAGGTCGAAGCTTCGTGGTCCAGCACCAGCTGCACCCCGCTGAACTGCAGCTTTTCGATACCGACGCCCGCATGCATTGACCGCAGAAACGTTCAACCAACCCGGGAACCCATGCCCACAGCACGCACCGACCTGTCCCTGTTCGCCTCCGCGCTCGCCGCCCGTCTCCCCGGGCAGTGGACAAGCGAATACCAGCAGCATCCCACTTACCCAGACCAGTTCGCCACCATCGAACGTCTCTGGGACCGCGGCCACGTCGAGTACATCGTCCACCAGTACGTCCTGGGCCACGAGGCCATACTCCACGGCCCGGACGGCCAGCACCTCTACGTCAACGACCGGCCACTGCGGCCCGGCCAGTTCGTCGTCGCCCCGCTCGGCCCCGACATCGAGCCGCACCACTTCGTGGGCGTCGAGGAACCCAACGGGATCGCGGTCCCCAACGATCCCGTCCGGGCCGCCGCCCACATCGCGCGGCGGCTGCTGCCCCGCTACGAAGCCGCCCGCGACGCGATGCGCCGCAGCCTCGTCGACCAGCCCGGGCCCCCGCACCGCGAAGCCCCGCCACAAGTCGACCAGACCCTCACCCTGACCTGGTACGAGGACGGAGCGCTCGGAGCGCCGTACAAGGTCGTCCCGGAGGAAGCCAGGGAAACCCTGTACGTCCACGGATTCCAGTACCTGCCCCACCAGGCCGCGTACCTCCTCCCCGCCTCCTACGGCGAGGCCGACCGCGCCGTACGCATCCAGGCCGTCGCCCTCCGGCTCGTCGCGCACGGGATCGGCGTGAACCTGCGCCACGCCACGCCCACCGTCACGCTCCCGCCTCGCCCACCGGCCGTGGCCCGGCCGGTACCAGCACCCGCAGCGTCTGCCGCCCGCGCCCGCTGACCACCTGCACGAAGGAACCGCCATCAGCACCCGCAGCTTCATCGCCCGCCCCACCGGTACCGGCTACGAGGGCATCTACTGCCATTACGACGGCTACCCCGACCACCAGCTCCCCCTCCTGCTCGGCGCCGCCCGCTACCGCTTCGGCGGCGACCTCGACGCCCTTCGCCGGCACCTCATCGATGGACCCCACGACTGGAAGCAGCTCGGCATGGACCTCCTGGACAGGGCCCCCGACAACGTCCTGGAGCGGCTCGACCCCCACGGCGACCTCGGCCCCAGTGCGCCCTTCGACAACGCGTTCAACGTGGACGGCACCCCCGCGGAGCCCATCCCGGTCACCGACGCCAACGCTGATGCCATGGGCCTGGAATGGGGCTACGTCCTGCACGACCACGGCATCGAGGTCATCGCCCTGACCTGGTACGACGCCGGACCCATCGTGCCATGGGACACCGACCCCCTCTCCCGGATCTCCGGCACCCCCTCGCTGTGGGACTCGAACCGGCCCGCGCCCATCCAGGCCCCCGCCACCCCACTGAAGATCACCAAGCCGGTCGCCCCAGCACCCGCACCCGCCCGACCGCGGATCACCCGCTGAACGCCCCGTCCATGGAACGCACTCCGGAGAAGTCCCTGTCCGCCCCGCAGATCACCGTCGTCATCGCCACCCAGCTCCGCCCCGAACGCCTGCCCTACCTGCAGGAGATGCACGCCAGCCTCACCCGGCAGACCGTGCCCTGGGAGGCAGTCCTCGTCCTCGACGGCGCCGACCCCACCCTCGTGCCTGCCCCGATCACCGCCGACCCCCGGATCCGGACCCTCGTCCTGCCCCGACCGCTCGGCGCCGCCTGCGCCCGCAACCTCGGCCTGAACGAGGTCCGCACCGAATTCGTGAACTGGGCCGACGACGATGACGTCTTCCCGGACTGGAGCCTGGGCGTACGCCTGGAGACCTTCACCGACGAGCTCGGGTGGGTCGCCGGATACAGCGAGGACTGGCTGCCCGACGGCTCCACCCGACTGTGGGAATGCCCGGCCCCGCCCGGCTACCACGCCGCCGGCGACGTGGTCACGTACTGGCCCCGGCCGCAGGACACCATCCCCGTCGGGCCGACGACCATCCTGGCCCGCACCCGCCTGGTCCGCGCGGCCGGCGGCATGGGCGGCCTCGTCCAGGGCGAGGACTACATGGCGGCCGTCGGCGTCACCGCCCTGGCCGCCGGCGTGCTGCTCCCGCTGCCCGTCTACCGGTACCGCAAGCACGACGGGCAGATGACCCGCGGCGAGCAGTACGAGGAGCTGGAGCTGGCCGCCCGCCGCCACGCCCACGCGTTCGGACACGGCCTGCGCAACGCCCTCGCCAGCCGGGCGTGAGCATGGACGACCGCACGACGCCCCGCCCCAGGGGCCTGGCACAGATCATCCTCGCCCTCAGCCCGGCCGACGGCCTGGTCGCCGTCCCCGTGGGCGAGCAGTACCCCTGGGCCAACACCGCACTTCAGCTCACGCCCGGATTCGAGCGACGCCCCGACGGCACGTACGCCCTGCACGAGGTAGACACAGCAAAACCCAACCTGCTTGCTCTCGCGGAGAACGCGCGCCGCCACCGCGTCCACCTCTTCGGCGGCGCCCGCCCGTACCTGGGCGACTACGCCACCGCGCTGGCCGACGGCCTGCCCGGGACGTGGACGGTGAAGGTCGAGGTCTACGCCCACCCGGTGTGGCAGGAAGACCTCGTGCCCCTCCTGTGGGACGCGGGCGAACTCATCGACTCCGTGGAGCACATCCGCATCCCCTACGCCGCCCAACTCGCCAACGGCGCGGGCACCGAACTCCTCCTCGTCGAACGGCCCGGCAGCGCCCACGAATACCTACTCGGCGCCTTCGTCAGCACCACCTTCGACGACAACTACGCCGACCCACATGCCCCCAGCTCGGTCGTGCTGCCGCCCGACGCGGCCCATGCCGCCCGCCTGGTCACCGGCACGTTCCTGCCCGCGTACGAGCAGGCAGTCCACGAACGGCTGCTGGTTGCCGTCGAAGCGGCGCACGGCAGGCTCGAGGAACTCCATGCGGCATGGACAGCAATCCAGCAGTCCGGCCGCTACAACGACGGCATCCGCCTGGACCCGGCCACGCTCGGACACACCGAGCAGCAGTACCTCGAAGAGAGCTCCGTGGAGTGGCGCCGCCTGCGCCACCACGCCGCTGAGCTCCTCTCCCGTGTGCACCTTGTGGTGGGCGCCGAGGACTCCGCCTCCCTGGACCGGCTCCACCAGCTGCTTCACCTGGACGCGGCGGTCTCCACGTGGCCAGCGCCGCCGTCCTCGTCTCCCGCCCTGCCGCCGGGCACGGCCGAGACCCTCCGTCGGTGGCGGGTCGACGCACCGGCCCTGCTGCGGCAAGCCCGCTCCGCCCGACCCGTCGGCCCTGCGTCCACGGTCCGGCCCGCACTTCCCACTGTCGGCACAGCCGCGCCCTCTCTCCCAGGACGAGCGCACCGCAGCCGATGACCTCCCCCGCCCACCAGGACACTCCATGCAACCGCACTTCCACTTCGGCCTGCACCCCGACCACGGGGTGGTCGCCCGCGCCACCGCGGCCATCACACCCCACCTCGCCGACTGGTACCTCCAGCACGAGCAGTTCGAGCCCGTCCCCGGCCGACCGGACGTGTACCGGCTCACCCATCCCGACCAGAACCAGCGGCGCCGGGCCCGGCAGACCGTCCACGACCTCCGCCGTCACGGCTTCACAGTGCACGCGGACCACCCCATCGATCCGGCAGAAACCGCCACACCGGTTCGTCCAGCCCAGCGCAACAGCCTGACAGCCCGGCGGGCCCGCATTGCTCAGGCCGCTGCCTCCCGGCCTTCTCAGCACCGCGCGGGCACCCCCCAGGTCACCGCCCCGCCTACGACCACCGCCGTTATCCATTCCCCGGCCGCCGCACGAACACGGTAACCATGCCCGACACCCGACCTACGTGGGCCACAGCCGGCAGCAAATGGAGGCGCTGACCCAAGCCCTCGTGCAGCTGAGTAGCACCCCCTCAAACCCAGGCCAGAGTTGAACGCGCCACGCGGCACCACCTGCCACCCGCCAGACCGCGTAGGCGAATTGGCGTCCATCCCCCGACCCACACCCTCATTGGCTACACTCTGCGCTCACGTGGACACGTTACGTCGGGGGCCTGGCAGTGCTGATGGAACTCTTGCTCGGGGCGGCGGTCGGCTTTCTAACGGGGCTGACGACAGCATGGCGGATCGTAGCCAAAGGGGCCGCGCATGCCTGGCTGGAGGATCTTCGCGATCGGGTCCAGGTACGCAAGGCCGACCGCCGCAAGAAGCAGGCGATCAATCACGCGAAGCTTGACCAGCAACTCGCCGCAGAAGCCGCAATCGTAGAGGCGGAGCGAAAGAGGGTTCGCCGCGCGCACTCGGAACTAACGAGGACACTCCCACTCGCGAACGAGGCAGTGCGCACCCACACAACCAGCAACTTTGTCAGGTTTCTGGCTGGTGCGAGCCAGAGCTTCCCAAACCTGGCGTCCAGCTCCGAAGCCGACGCCGAGCGCGAGAAGTTCAACCATCACCGCGCGGTCATCGAACAGTTGAGGCGGCAGGTAGAGAGGCTCTCCAGCCTGGGAGTTGATCTCAAGTGCCCCATCAAGGACTGGAGCGAGGCGGGTTCGATCGACCTCCGCACTCTGGCTGATCAAGTCGACAAGGTCACCAAGGGCTACGCCCTGAAGATCTGACCATCCCGAGACCTCGGCCTGTACGGCCTTGACGGGTGCAGCAATTCTGGCCACCACGTTGGCGCGAGTGCGGCACTAGCACCCCCGCCGCAGTGCCCGTGTCTCTGCTTGACCATCGCAACACGGGCGAACGCGCCCTCCTTGACCGCCGCCTGCGTACCGTCAGAAGCTGACCTTCGCCTTCCTCGCCGCTCACCGCTCTCGACCGCGCCAGAGTGTTCACGGCAGAACCGCCGGCCCGATACCAGTCCGCAGCCCAAGTGCCGAACCGGTGGCGCGATCACGCCGCAGCGGTGACGTCGCTCAACCCTCCATGCCCGGCGGCGGCCCGGTGATCACCGCCCGTGGCGAACCCTCCGGGCTCCTGCCCCGTCCCGGCTTGCGCCGGGTCCCGGATCCACCCCCGCCAGCACCGGCAGATGCTCAGCCCCACCGCCGTACGGCCGCGTCACCCCACCCACCCCCATCCCTCTTGTTATGCAAGGAGTTCGCCATGCCCGTACCCATATCCTTCGAGATCGTCCACAGCTGTGAACATAGCAACACCGTTGATCTGTCGAGCCGTTCGGCGGACCAGCGCGCTGGATACGCCCGCTGGCTCGCCACCCGGCAGTGCACCGACTGCTGGCGGGCCGATCACCAGGCGGATGCCGCCAGCACAGCCGAGTGGCTGGCCGCCAAGCGCGCCGAAGAACAGACCGCCGCGGCGGACTGGGTAACCCAGTTCGACATGCCGCCCCTGGAGGGACCCGAGAAGATCCTGGGCTGGGGCGAGCGCACCCGCCACCAGTTGGTGACCCGTGCCTACACCGCGCTGGTCACCGAAGGGACCTGGGACGAAGCCGACTGGGCCCAGTTGGAGAAGCAGGTCCGGCTGCTGACGAGGGCCGGGTGGTGGGTCGACCAGCGCGAGGCCGAGGGGACCGATCTGCCTGAGCTGCTGGAGGCCGCCGACGACCGCGACCGGCCCACGGAGAACCCGTTCCGGTAGGCCGGGCGGCGCGTAATATAGCCGCCGATCCCCGGTTTCGGAAACCGGGGATTCTCCGGACCCTTTGTCTTCCACCGCCGCCCAGCGTCTTCGTGGAAGGACCTCCGTGCCCGAGACCCGCCCCGTCTACCTCCCGCCCGACCCGCTCACCCCGGAGCGGGACATCACCCACCAGCACTTCCGCCCAGGCGAGCACGTCGTGGTCCTCAAGGGCGCCGCCGGCGGAGAGCTGTGGGGCGACGCGATGAAGATCGTGGCCCCTTCCTGGCACACCCCGACCGACGAGGACGGATGGCGGCTGCTCGATCCCAATGGCGGCGACCGGTCCTACGTCACCGCCCACCCCCGCTACCTGGTGCACCTGTCCAAGCGGTGCCCGGAGTGCCTGATGCATCAGAAGGCGTTGCGGGAATACCTGGTCAAGCGCCTCGGGGACGCCGAGGAGGCCGTGGACTGCAGCTGGTACTCCCTGATCGCCGTCAATCAGCTCGTCCACATCGCCGACGCCCGCCCCGGCCGGTGATCACCGCCGTCCTGCCACGGCGCGAAGCCGCCGGCCCTCAGCCGCCCCTCGAAAAGCCCGACCCCGAGCGAGTCCATGATCATCGAAGTCCACTCCCGCGACGTGACCGCCGACGAAGCCCTCGCAGAGGCGCTCGGCCGCGAGATGAGCGTGCAGGAGGGCCTTACCACCGAGCCCGGCCGCACAGGGGTGGCCCACTGGAACCGGCTGGACCACTACGCCGACGACGACCGGATATGGGAGTCGGCGACGTGGGCCGACCATCTCGCCGACCCGACGCTGGAGCACCCACTCGTCTCCGGGCCCGACGGCGACCGGCGTGCGATCCTCCACATCACCGCACACCTGCACCCGCTGGACCGGGAGTTGAACCACGCCGAGTGGTCCGAGATCGGCTATCGGATCGCCCGTGTCGCCGGGGTCGCGCCACCCGGCGACGACGCGGCATGCCGGTGGATCGCCGTCCAGGGCCAGCCCGGCCGCCTGGACGTGATCGCCAACCTGATCCGCGCCGACGGCACCTGGAGCACCCCTCCCCGCCGACTCCTGCAGGCCCTGGTCACCGAGGCGCGAAACATCGCGGCCGACCTCCTTCTGCACTCCATCCCCCAGCAGCGTTCCGGCCCCCAGAACCCGCCAGCCGGCCCGGCGGTCACCGCCTCCCCGCGGGTGCCGACCGCGACCAGCCCGCTCGCGGGAATCCTGCGGCAACTCGCCGCCGAGCAGTCCGGCCCGATCGCCGCCACGCGCCAGCTCGTGGAGGAGGTCGGCCGACAGGCCGCCGCACTGCCCGGCGACCAAACCGACGTCGCGGCAAGGGACTTGTTCTGGGCAGCCCGCCGCCTGTACGGGCTGCAGGAGCAGCTGGGCGAGATCGCCTCGCGACTCCAGCCTCCCGCGCCTCCGGCCCCCGTTGCGCCGACACTGCCCGTGCAGGCAGCCACCTCGGCCCGTGCGATGGCCCGGTGAACGAGCCTGCCGCCCCGCGCAAGGCGCCGCCCATCACAGTCACCAGGGACGCGGACACCGGACGGATCACCGCCCACGGCGGTGACGGGCTGGCCCACGGCATCCTGGAACGCACGTTCTTCCTGCGTGAGGTCCGCGGGGTCACCTGGCACCGGATGTCGCCGACCGTCGAGCCGGCGGATCAGGCGGCCGTGGCCAAGCTCGCCGTCGCCCGGCTCCAGGCCGTCGGATACCAGGTACAGGCCGACCCGCAGTTCGCGACCTCGACGACCGATCCCCGCTACGTGACGACGGGCCGGTCGATCGCGAACCTCGCAGAGTCCATCCGCGAAGCGGGCAGCCCGGCCGAGGTGTCCGACCGGCTGGAGGAGGTGACCGCCGCGCACGACGGCATCCTCGCCTCTCTGGGGCAGCTTCTCCACTCCCTTGCCTCCGTCTACGACAGCCTCGGCGGACCTGCGGACCGGCACGTCGCGGCCCGGATGCGCTACCTGGCCGAGCACCGGCTCGGTCCCATCACCGCCGACCTGCTGCACACCCGCGCCGAACTCGCCGACCGCACCACGACCCCGGCCCGGCCTGGCACAGCCCTCCCCGTTGCCTCCCTGCCAGCCTCACCCGTCTCTACCGCCTCCGGACGGACCCGATGACCCCCGCCCCAAGTTCGAGGAGCCCATGCCCGCCCCCCATACCCTGCCCGCCGACGACAGCCGCGACGTCGAATCGTTCGCCACCGTCCTCTCCGAGGAACTCCCCGGCCACTGGACCATCCAGTACCACCAGCACGCCCGGCACGAGGAGCAGTTCACCCACGCCGAGAACGTATGGGACCTCAACGAGGTAGCAGCCGCGCTCGCCGAGTACGCCCTGGGCGCCGACGCCCACCTCGTCCGCGATGACGGCATGAGCCTGTACGTCACCGTCCACCCCCGGCATGAGGGGGAGTTCCTCGTCGCCGCCATCGCTCCGGCCGGCGTCGCCCCCGAGGCGTACGCCGGGGTACGCGAGCCTGACGGGATCGCCGTGCCCGCCGACGCCGAGCGCGCCGCCCGCGCCGTCACCGCAGATCTGCTGCCGCGCTACGACATCGCCCTGGCCCAGGTCCGGCACAACGCGATGAACCCCCCGCCGCCCGGGCCCGGCGCGCGGCAGGAGCAGGTGGTGATGACCTGGCTTGAGGACGGTTCGCTCGCCGCGGTCACCACCACCCGTCCCTCAGCCGAGGTCCTTCTCGCTGAAGGGTTCGTCTGGGAGAGCGCAGCGAAGGCGTACGTGCTCGGCGGGGACGACACCCGGGCTCAGGCCCACGCCGTCCGGGCCGCCGGCGCCCGCCTCGCCCGCCTCGGCATCCCCACCGTGCTGCGCGCCGCCGCCCGCCCGGCCGCGGAGGCCACGCTGCCCACGCCACAGCCCGGTGCCCGGACCACCGCCCGAACCCGGTGACCGTGCCCGACCCGCGCCAGACCAACCGCCCCCAGCCATCGGCTGACACTCCTGACGGTCGGCCCCGTGTCCCGCTGCTCAGCGCGGCCCGCCGACCGGCTCTCGCCCGCTTCCTGTTGCGCCGCTACCTGCGCGCCGTCGTCGTCAAAGCCGCAGGCACCGACCGGCCCCGGCCCGCGATGTCACCGCCGCGCCACGTTGGCGCACCGGCCGCCTCCATCCACCGCCACACCCGCTGACCGCCGTCGTGGGTAACGCACAGCACCCTGGACCGCCCATGACCCCACCCGTCACCGCCGACGCCCTCACCGCGGGCATCACCCTGCAGCTCGACCAGCTATCCGAGCGGCTGTCCCAGGCCGGGCCGCAGCAGGCCGCCCAGATCCTCCGGCAGGTCCTGGATGCCGACAGCGGCGTCCTCGGCAGGCTGTCAGCCCTGGTCGGCACTGGTACCTACGTGACCAAGCACCATGCCCAGAGCGGCGTCTTCCCGGCGGAGATGTGGCTGGCTCTCGGGCGCACCGCCAACACGTTGTACGACCTCGCCCTCGACCTGGACGAACACCAGGAAGTCTTCGAGGAGATCGCCACGCGCCACCCCCTGACCACGTCGCCTCCGACGGCCACGCAGGCCACCGCCCTGGTGGCGCGTGGGAGGCACCGGTGAGCCGACAGCAGCAGTGGACCGGCTGGGGTCAGGCCCAGCAAGCTGAGCAGCACTACCTGATCGAACCGCGCTACCTGGCCGGCGGCGGCGACCTGCGGCATGTCAGCGAGTTCCTGCGCGCTTCGGGCTGGAAGGACATCACCCGCAAGTCCGGCACGACGCTCGCCTTCGACTCGCCCGACCAGATGGTGCGCGTCGCCTACCAGCCGCCGGGCGGCTGGCAGATCCACGGCGCCGCCCAGGGACATCAGCCGGCCTGGCAGGTCACCCTCACCCCGCAGACCCCGGTGGAGATCGTCGCGGGCCTGACCGACGCACTCACCAAGCCGCGCTCGGCGCACGCCCCGAACGTGTGGGCGCCGCTCACCGAGAAGTCGTGGAGCATGCAGCAGGACGACTACTTCGTAGCCCAGAGCCCCGACCGGCACGCCGTCGTGCAGTACGTCAAAGCCGGCGGTGACGGCAGCCAGGACCACTGGTGGGTCGGCGCCCGCAACGAGCACGGGCCTGTGTGGAACGTGCAGGCCACCGCGAGCACCCCGCTGAACCTGATGCAGTCCCTGACCACGGCCTTGGCCGACCCGGAGCCGGTGATGCGCCCGCGCGGACACGTCCCGCTCAGCAACCGGATCCGCGCGACCTCCGTGTCCGTGCGCCCCGACCAGCTCGGCGCCTGGCAGCAGGCCCGTCTCTCCGCCGCCCGCGCCGCCACCTGGGGCCGCAACTGGGTCTCATCCCGTGCCCGGACCAGCAAGGCACCCGGCTATGCAAGAACCCGATGACCGGCCCGGTCCATCGTCGCCCCTCCTCGGCCGCGCCCTTGGGCGACATCTCACCCCGACCACCAGTCCCGGCCCGGCACCCGGCGCCTCCACCGCCCGGTCACGGCCTGATACCCCCGCGCTCCTGAACCGCCTTTCCCCTCCCCGGAGCTTTCGATGACCGACGAACCCACCACCCAGCTGACCGCGGAAGAGGTCCGCGCGTCCGCCCAGACCCTGCACCGCCTCGCCGCCCACCTGCGGACCGGTCCCAGCCTGGCCGATGCCCTTCCCTTGATCGCCGCGCTCGTCGACGCCGATACAGGTACCGCAGCCCGCCTCGGCGAAGCCCTGCGCGGCATCGCCCGCTACCTCGCCCAGGAGACCACCGTTCCCCGCACCGAAATCGTCGAGGCGACCCTGGGCGAGTACATCGAGGCGGCATCCGTCCTGCAGGACCTGCGGCTGCTCGACCTCACCCTGGACCCCCTGCGGACTGCCTCCGTCCGCAGGGCACCCGCCCAGGCGGTCCCGTGGCGGTAAGCCCCACCCAGCGGGCCTCGTACGCCGAGGACCACGCCACGAAGATCCCCTTCGAGACCACGCCCCGCCCCCTCGCCGGGCCCGGCGACCCACGCCACGTCACCCACGCCCTGCTCGCCGCCGGCTGGACCCTCACCTCCGCCCCCGGCGACCTCCGGATCGCCCTGGCTGGCCCCGACGAGGCCCGGCACCAGCTGGTGATCGATCCGTTCGCCTCCGGCTCGCCGTGGCGGATCCAGTCCGTCGACTGGACGTGGAACGCCTCCTTCGACCGGATGGTGCCGGCGGAGATCATCGCCGGATTCACCGACGGCCTTCTCCACGGACCGCGCCGAGGCGACAGCAGTCCGTGGGAGCACATGCAGATGGCCGGCTGGGCCCTGGAGCGCCAGCCGGACGGCACCGGCCAGGCCCGCTCGCCTGCACCGGAGCTGCCGATCAGCGCCGAACTGCGTCCGATCTTCAACGACTGCTCCGACCAAATGGCTTGGCGGATCGTCCAGCCCGACCACACCGGTGCGCCGATCTGGAAGATGTGGATCAGCGGCCCGGTCCCGGACCACCTCATGGCCGGCCTGGCCGAACAGCTCGTCTCGGCCGCCCCCGTCCTGCGCGGCATGTACGACCTCGATCACTACAGCGCCCGGCAGAACCCCAGCCCGCTCACTCCCCAGCAGGCAGTCGAAGCCCACTTCACCCGCATCGACGCCGCCCGGGCACAGGCCCGCGCCCAGCGCCGCACCCACCTCACCACCCGCCTACCGGCCCCGGCCGCCGCCCCGGCAAGTCCGGCGCACTCCCGTACATCCCGCCCCTGAAACCCGAGAAGGCCCGCCCTTGCTCCAATCCGCCCCCCTCCGGCAGCACTGCCGTCCCCGGCCTTCAGGCGATGGTCAGCCGTCTTGCGGCCTTCCTGCGCGCGGCGGATGCGGCGGTCGACGCCTGGGACCTGTACTCCGACGAGCACACCGATCTCGATGGCTGGCCGTACGACCCGGAGAGCTACGACGACCGCAAGGCCGACCGGGACCACGTGGTGTGGAAGGCGTTCGAACCGGTCAGCGAGGAGGCCGGCGTCCTGCTCGACGCCGCCGAGGCCGACCTCGAACGGGTCCCCGCCTCCTCCGTCCAGAACCGTTGGGCCTGGCAACTGACTCAACTGCGCGATGCGCTCGACCAGATAGCGGCCATCAGGACGGAGTGCCGAACCCGCCTCGCTGCCCATCCTCATGCAAGCGCGGAGGCCCGCCAGGCTGCAGTTGACGCCCGTAACGCGGAGGCGTGAAACGCCCTTTACGGCTGGTTCGTCCACGGCCGCGCCGTCCTGGAGATCCATACCACCGCCGTACGCACCGCCGCAGGCCCTCGGATCGAAACCACCACCCACATCCCCCTCAGCCCGGTCGTACGGCTCACCCGCCGCGACCGCCAAATGGAATCGCGCGCCCTTGTCTCAGCCCAGCTCCTCCGCCGACGGCTACGACATAGCCTTCAAGGCCCTTCTCGGGGCCTTCGCCGTCGCCATCCCCCTCACCCACCTCGCCTGGCTCGGCGGGAACCTCACCTCCCTGGCCACCAGCAACGCCTGGGCCGCCTACCGGCCCGCCGACGCACTGATACGTCCCGACCAGCTCTGGCCCGACCTGGGAGAAACGTCCCTGCTGATCGGTGCGCGGATCCTGCCCGTCCTAGCCCTGCTCGCCCTTGCCGCCGCCGGCGGCCTGTGGTGGAGCCGCCACAAGGGCACGCTCGGCGGCAACAAGAAGCGCCGCATCGAGGGCACCGCGAAGGCCAAGGACATCGCACCGGTCCTGGCCACCGCGATCACCGAAAAAGCCCGCAGCCTGCGCCTGAGCCTGAAGGACGCCCAACGCATCGCCCCGTCCGACACCGGGATCCTCCTCGGCAACCTCCAGGGCAGCAAGACCGAAGTCCGGATGGGGTGGGAGGACGTAGCGGTCGCGATCATGGCCCCCCGCTCCGGAAAGACCACCTCGCTGGCGATTCCCTCGATCCTGGCCGCCCCCGGCGCCGTGCTCCTGACCAGCAACAAGGCTGCCGGTGACGCCTATACGGCCTGCTTCGACGCCCGCAGCCGGGTGGGTCGGGTGTGGTCGATGGACCCCCAGCAGATCGCCCACGCACCGCGCACCATGTGGTGGAACCCGTTGGCCGACGCGAAGTCCCTGGAGGGCGCGGGACGTCTGGCCGGCCACTTCCTCGCCGCCTCCGTGGACGCAAGCCAGCAGGGCGACTTCTGGTCCAAGGCCGGCAGCAACGTCCTGAGCCAGCTGTTCCTGGCTGCGGCCCTCGACAACCGCCCGATCACGGACGTGATGCAGTGGCTGGCCTTCCCCGCCGACCGGCGCCCCCTCGACATCCTGCGCGACCACGGATTCACCGCTGTCGCAGCCCAGTTGAAGGGAACGGTCGAGGGTCCGCCCGAAACGCGCGACGGGGTGTATGAGACCGCAAGACAGTACGCGTCCGCCCTACTCAGCGCCGACATCGCCACCTGGGTGACCCCGCAGAAGGACGTCCCGGAGTTCCGCCCGGCCGATTTCGTGGCCTCCACCGACACGCTGTTCCTGCTCTCCAAGGATGGCGGCGGCGGAGCCTCCGCGCTGATCGCTGCGTGCGCGGACTCAGTGATGCGGGCCGCGACCACCCGAGCCGAACGTACCGGCGGGCGCCTCGATCCGCCCATGCTCGCGATCCTCGACGAGGCCGCCAACGTGTGCAAAATCTCCGATTTGCCGGACCTGTACTCGCACCTGGGTTCCCGCGGGATCATCCCGATCACGATCCTGCAGAGCTACCGGCAGGGTCAGAAGGTGTGGTCGGACGCAGGCATGGACGCCCTGTGGTCGGCGGCAACGATCAAGGTAATCGGCGCCGGCATCGATGATCCCGATTTCGCGGACAAGCTCAGTCGTCTGATCGGTGACCACGACGTCGAGACGAAGTCCACCAGCATCTCCGACTCGGGCAAGTCCACCTCGATCAGCATGCGGCAGGAGCGGATCCTGCCCGCGGACCGGATCCGCGCGCTGCCCAAGGGCACCGCCCTCCTCTTCGCCACCGGGCTCCGCCCGGCCGCGCTCGACCTGCGCCCCTGGTACCTCGAACCGGGCGCGGGCGACCTGGCCGCCGCATCCAAGGCAGCCTCGGACGCGATCACCGCGCGGGCAGTCGCCAAAGCCGCCCCTGCGCAAGCCGACTTCAAGAAGGCCGCGTGATACCGCACCTCACACCCGTGCGCTTCCACATTCTAAACAAGGACGGAAAGGAAGGAATGACCCGACGTCAATGCACCGGGGGCCATACAACGCATCATAACGAGCCCCCTGCCCTCGGCCCTCGCCCGGGAAGCCGCTGACTTCCTCACCCAGCAACTTCGCGCGCAACAGGAGCAGGACTTCCGTATCGGCCAGCGGCACCAGCCACTGAAGCAAGCCGCGAATGCGAACATCGTCCGCTTCGCGCACCGCCTCGACTATCGCGTCGACCAGCCCCGCGGCCTCGTCTGGGGCAGGCGCCGGGCTGGCCGCGGGCCCAACCTGACCGGCCCGCCCGGCGCCCTCACAGGGTAGGACGTCAGCCATCGGCTGTTCCCTGCTCGCACCCATGCACGGTTGAACGACTGGCCCCCCTCCAGAGTCACGGTCCTCGTCAACCCACCCTCCCCGCATCGCAGCGCCTCGGGCACCGCCCTCCGCGGGCCCTTCCACGCCCCTACAGAAAGGTCACGGCCCTGTCTCGATTCTCAACAACTCGCCCATTTCACGGAAGTGCTCAATGGCGCAGCATCAGGGACTCCTCTCCCAGTGAATGGACTGACGTCGTCGAATTCGACGCGGCCATCCATCAGGGCAATGCCCGCGCGAACGCGAGCGGCAACCCGCTCCTCGGCCAGGCTTTTCTGCACCGCTCCCGGGCGCCCCTTTCCGAGGCGCCGATCGACCATGTCACCGCAGCAGAATGGGCCGCCCTCCAGCAGGAGAACGACGCTCCGGACGCGGAGGCTCTCGAAGCCGGTGTCGTGGACGGCTGCTCGCCGTGGGCCTGCCGGGGTGAGCAGCCCGAACCGGTCCGGGACGATTTCGGGCTGGCCGTATGAGAGACCTCATCGTGGACCTCTTCGCCGGTCCGGGCGGTTGGGGACATGCCCTGCACGTGCTGGGTGTGCGCGACGTCGGCCTGGAGTGGGACGAATGGGCCTGCAAGACTCGCGCCGCAGCCGGGCAGACCACGATCCGTACCGACGTCGCGCTCTACCCGGTCCGGCCCTTCGTGGGGCGGACCCGCGGGCTGATAGCGAGCCCGCCCTGCCAGGCATGGAGCATGGCCGGCAAACGTCTCGGGCTTGTCGACCAGCCTCTTGTCCACCAGGCCGTTGCCGACCTCGCGGTCGGCCGCGATACCCGGCCCCAGCTGCTTGCCGCCTGCCAGGACCCGCGGTCGCTACTGGCAGCCGAGCCCATGCGATACCTCCATGCCCTCCACACCGTGGGCGAGCCGGAGTGGGTGCTGATGGAGGAGGTGCCCGACGTCGCACCGCTGTGGAAGCAGTACGCCGCCGTGCTGCGCACCTGGGGATTCTCCACCTGGAGCGGCATCCTGAACGCGGCCGACTACGGCGTACCGCAGACCAGGAGGAGGGCGATCCTGATCGCCTCCCGCATCCGTCGGGCCGCCCCGCCCGAACCCACGCACGCCAAGCTCGGCGAGCAGGAATCCCTCTTCGGGCCCGGCCGCCAGCGATGGGTGTCCATGGCCGGAGCCCTGGGCTGGGGCCGCACGGACGGGCCCGTGCCCACGGTGTGCGCCGGCGGCGGACCCGGGGGCGGGCCCGAACCCTTCCCGTCCGGCTCCCGTAAGACGCTGTCCGACGCCCGCGACCGCGGCGCCTGGCAAAGCCCCCCGCCCCGCACGGACCTCTCCCGGAGCTCCAAGACCGGCTCGCCGTGCAGGTGCCGGGAAGGGGCCCGGCCGTCGCCTCGCTGCGCGGCCGGACCGGACTGGGTTCTGCGCAGCAACAGCCAGGCGAATGCGGCCGTCCGCCCCGTGACCGAGCCGGCCGCCACCTTGTTCTTCGGCAACCGCGCCAACGAATGCATCTGGACCACCCGCTCCGCCACAACCCTGGGCTCCGCCGCGGCGCCGGCCATCCGGATCACCGCCGAGGAAGCCGGGATCCTGCAATCCTTCCCGGCGGCTTACCCCTGGCAGGGCACCAAGGGCCAGCGCTTCTCGCAGATCGGCAACGCCGTCCCCCCGCTGCTCGCAGGGCACTTGATCGCGCCGCACGTGGAACGCACGCTCAACCGCGACGACTTCGTCCTGGCGGCGTGATGCCCGACCACGCCCGCGCCGCATCCGAGGAAGATCTCCTCGGGGATCCGGCACCTCTGCCTGTGGTCCACTACGCCGAGCAGGCCCTGCTCGGCGCCCTGCTCCTGGTACCCGACCGCCTGAAGACCATCGGCCCGCTCGAGCCCGAGCACTTCTCCAGCGCTGCCCACGGCAGCCTGTTCGCGGCGATGCGCACGGTGTCCCCGCCCACGCCCGAGGTCCACCGCACCAGCCCGGTGTGGCCGAACCAGCTCCTCGACGCCGCCCAGACCCGCGCCCTGAATGCCGCCTACCTGCACATCCTCATCAGCAACTGCCCCACAGACGCCCATGCCCCGGCCTATGCCCAGATGGTCCGCTCCGGACATGCCCGCCGCCTCCTGCGCCGGCACGCCGGGCTCCTCTCCCAGGCCGCCCGCACCCCGGGGCCCGAGCCGGCCGGAACCGTACTGGCCCGCGCCGACGAGCTCGCCGTCTACCTCGACGAGCTGGCCACGGCCTTCCCCTCTCACCGCGGGTCGATGCCCAGAACCCCGGCGGCATCCGGCCCGGCAGCCGAGGCGTCGGCGGAGGCGGAAGACGAGGAACGGATGCTGCTGGCCGCAGCGACCGCCCGCCCCGACGACCTGCCGCGGATGCGCTGGCTACACGAAAGCGACTTCACCGTCCCCGTGCACGCCGCCCTCTTCGCCTGCCTGACGGCCCTCGCCCGCAGAGGGGCGCCCGTGGACCCCATCACCCTGCTGTGGGAAGCCCAGCAACGCGGCCTGCTTAACTTGGGGTTCGGCCCTGACAGGGTCCTCGACCTGGTCTCCTATCCCGCCGGTGCACCGGAGCACTGGGGCCAGAAGATCCTCCAGCGCGCGCTCCTCAGTCAGGCCGTCACGGTCGCCTCCCGAATCGCGACGCTGACGTCGGACGAGGCAACCTCCGTCCACCAACTGGCCACCGGCAGCCGCCGGGCACTCTCCACGCTGTTCTCCGTCCGGAACCGCTGGCACCACGCCACCAACGACCCGGGCGTGAAGCCCCCTTCCCGCCCGTCAGCCGCCCTTCAAAATCCGGCCGTGCGAGCCGGCCCCGCCGCACGAACCCCAGCCCGGCCAAGCCGATGACCATTCCCGCCCCGACCGAAAGCCCCTCATGCCTCATGCCTCCGCCGACGCTCACATCCGCTTCGCCCTCCACCCAGACCACCACCCCAGCCGTCGTCACCACGACCTCCGGCTCCACGAGCGACGCCGCTCGCTCTCACCTGTACGACCTCGGCTTCCCCAGCATCGGACCGGACACCATGGTCCTCGCCCACATCGACCACAAGGAGCCGTACTACGCGAACACCGCAGCCAAACAGCTGAGTCGATACCGCTTCACCGTCGAGATCGAGACGGCCCTCCAGGAAAAGATCGACACGGAACGGACCTGGGGCAACCATCCCTTCCCCTGGTGTACCCGCGACGAAGTACGTGAGGTCAGCGCCGAAGCCCAGCGCAGCCACAACGACATCGCCGAAGGCCGCCTGGTCGTCCGAAACCGGGGATCGTGGGGAAGATGGCGACCTCCACCGCCACGTCCCCGCTCGATCCGTCGAAAGGCCCCGCCGAGAACCCGAATGCCTTCCCGAATTTCACGGACAGCGCGCTCCGCTCGCTCAGGGCGAGGGCCCCAGCGCTGGGTCGCCAGGCCCTACGCCACCGCAACATACGACAGCCGAAACAGGTCCAGCGCGCGCTCCACGTCCTTCTCCGAGTGCAACTGGACCTCCAGGTCACCAGTGCCGTGGTGTCCCAGCCCCGTCACGTCCCTCGTGAAGCCCGAAACGAGGTCGACGGCCGCCGGGGCTGCTTTGAGGTACGCCAGGAGCTTGTCCTGCCTGGCCGTGACGCAGGCGAAGTTCCGCAGCCTCTGGTACGCGTCGTACTGCTTGCGCCGGACTTTCGAGACGTCCTCGCCCAGCCCCAGGAGCACCTCGTCCACCGCTGCCGCCAGCTCCGCCATCGCTCCTGACGCCTGCCGCGCAGGCGCTGGCGCGTCAGCGCCACGACGACGCGGGCGCGGAGACGCTTTGGCCTGCCCGGCGACCGCGGCGACCGTCTCGAGTGCGATGTGGTGCTCGCCGAACAGCCGGTACCGCACCAGGTCGATCGTTCTCCGATGCTCGCGGATCGCGTGGAGGTCGTAGCGGGTGAAATCGCCAGCGACGCAGATCAGCCGGGGCGCGCTCCACAACACCTGCGACGCCGCAGTCACCCCGAGACGCTCGCGGACCAGCACCTGGAACTCGGTGCGGTGATCCATCAGCCAGGCCAAGTAGAACAGCCCTTGCGACAGGACCTGTTGACTGAACTACTGGCGGAGTTTCCGCAGGTCAGTGACCTTGTGGTGGGGGCGTCGTTGAGTCGGCCATGGAGGCATCGAGAGACCTGTCAGCCTTGTCCGTACCCCTGGTCGGAGAGCTGGTGGCCATGGATGATCCGTGGGATCCCTACCGGCTCATCGGCCCAGCCGGACAACCGGTCGAGGGAGCTGGCGCCTTCCTACGGGATCTGCAGGGAGCCGGTCGTTCAGCGACGACGGCCCGTTCCTACGGGATGGATCTGCTGCGCTGGTTCCGCTTCTTGTGGGCTGTCGAGGTGCCGTGGGACCGGGCGAGTCGGATCGATGCGAGGGACTTCTCCCGCTGGCTTCAGATCGCCGGCCAGCCGAGGCGTCCGCACTGGCGGCGCCCGAGCGAGGCGGGCCGATGGGCTGCGGGCGGAAAGCCGTACGCACCGTCGGTACGAGCGCACAACGAGACAGTGCTGCGGACCTTCTACGACTTCCACCGCGACATCGGCACCGGGCCGCTCCTCAACCCGTTCCCGCTGGACCGGACGCGTCGCGGCCGGCGGGCTCACGCCCACCGCAACCCGATGGATCCGCCCCGCAACGAACGCACCGGTCTCTACCGGCCGAGGGTGCCCAAGAGGGTGCCCCGCAGCGTCCCTGATGAGGAGTTCAACGAGATCTTCGCCCGGCTCCCGTCCCACCGGGACCGGGCGCTGGTCGCCTTCTACGTCTCGACCGGAGCCCGGGCCAGCGAACTGCTCAGCACATGGCAGGCGGGCGTCGATCCGGGACGCCAGCTGATCTCGGTGGTCCGCAAGGGCACCCGCGAAGTCCAGGAACTCCCTGCCTCGACCGATGCGTTCGTCTGGTTGCGGCTTTACCAGCTGGAGATGGATGATGCGATCCCACGCGGGCAGCGCCTCCCAGCGTGGTGGACTCTGCGCTCACCATCGAGGCCGCTGACCTACCACGCGGTTCACCGCATGTTCGAACGGGCAAACGCTAAGGCCGGCACGTCCGCGACGCTGCACGCGCTGCGGCACACTGCCGCCTACCGCATGGCCGAGGATCCCAGTCTGCCTCTCACTGATGTCCAATTCGTTCTCGGTCACGCCCAGTTGACCACGACACAGCTTTACCTCACACCCCGCAAGGAGGTGGTGATCCGGCGACTGCTGGCCCACCATGCTGAACAGGCGCGGCAGGCAGCCGCCCGCATCGCACCGCCTCCCGCAGCCGACTACCGGCCGGAGAGCCTCGATGTGCTGTTCGGAGCCGGTGCCCGATGACCACCATCTTGTCGCCACGCGCCGACCGCGCCCTGGTTCACGGGGTTTCACCTGGGCGCAACCGCGCAATGGCCGCCCAGCAGCGCTTCCCCGCCCGGACCGTTCCTGACACTTGGTCGGGCACCGAGCGCTCGCGCGCCGAGGCGGCCCGATTGCTGTCCCGTCCGCCTTACACTCTGAAGAACGCCGGCAGCGAACTGCACCACAAGCACGGCATCGTCATGGTGCTGGACTGGCTGGAAGACCAGCCCGGACAGACCTGGCAGGAACGGTGGCAGGCCAGCGGCATCGAGCAGGCCGGAGCCGCCTGGCGGCCGGTGATCAAGCAGTGGCTTCACGAGCGCGGCATGAAGGCGGCCTGGCGCATGCCGGTAGTGGGCCGGGCCCTGACGACGGTGATCAGCGCTGAGCTGCTGCGGCCGTCGGTGGACTGGCTGGCCGCCGGCGCCAGCCGCCAAGGAGTGCTGGTCCGCTCCATGGCGCACAGCCGTGATCCGCGCGGATTTGAGCGCCTGCGCGAGCTGGGCTCTCAAGCCCAGGGCGTGCGGCCGGGCGCAGTCAGCACGACGCTCTGCCGCAGCGCCCTGATCCTCGCGGCGAAGGGCGGCACGCTGGCTGATATCACCGTCGGTGATGTCCTGGAACTCCTGGAGACCCAAGCCGTGGTGCTCAAGCGGGCGATGGCGGGGACTGAGGTGTTCTACCGCCTGCTGCACCAGCTCGGAGCCCTCGGAGAGGAGGCCCCGCAAAATCTGCGTGCGGTCCGTAACCTGGGACAGCGGACCCCGGAGGAGCTGATCGACCGCTACGGACTGATCTGCCGTCCCGTCCGTGACCTGCTGGTGGACTATCTCCGGGAACGCCAGCCCACGCTGGACTACAACAGCCTGAAGTCCCTCTCTTACCACCTCGGCAAGTGTTTCTGGCAGGACATCGAGCACCACCACCCCGATGCTGACAGCCTCCGCCTCGCCCCGGACGTCATCTGGCAGTGGAAGCAGAGGATTCGCACCAAGGACAAGACTGTCACCGGTCCCGACGGCCGGCGCACGAGCGCAAAGGTCGAGAGGCTCAATCACCGGGACACGCTCACCCAGGTGCGGGCCTTCTACCTCGACATCGCTCAGTGGGCCCTGGAAGAGCCCGGCCGCTGGGGCCCGTGGGTGGCACCGAGCCCGGTGAGGGCTGACGAGTTGGAGCACCGCAAACTACAACGCCGACGCAAGGCGAGGATGGACGCCCGCACCCGCGAGCGCCTGCCAGTCCTGCCGATCCTTGTCCGCTCGGTCGACCAGCGTCGCAGGGACGCTGCCGCGGTACTGGATTCCGCCCGGCACACCAGCCCCGGCGAGGTGTTCACTGCTGCCGGTCAGCAACTTGTACGCGCCGTGGTTCCGCACGGAACGGCCGGCCGGATCTGGGCCGAGGACCCGGACACCGGCAAACGCCGCGATCTGGGGCTTGAGGACGAGAGGGCCTTCTGGACCTGGGCCGCGGTCGAGGTCCTGCGGGCCACTGGCATCCGCATCGAGGAACTGCTGGAACTCAGCCACCACAGCCTGGTCCAATACCGGCTGCCCACCACCGGTGAACTCGTTCCCCTCCTGCAAATCGTGCCGTCCAAGACCGATACCGAGCGGCTGCTGCTGGTCAGCCCCGAGCTCGCTGACGTCCTGAGCGCGATCATCTGCCGAGCCCGAGACAGCACCGGGGCCGTTCCCCTGGTCCGTTCCTACGACCGCCGCGAATGCGAGTGGCAGGCGCCAGCCCCGTTGCTGTTTCAACGACGCATCTCCGGCGAGGACCGCGCATTCACCGACGAGACCGTCCGCACAATGCTGGACCAGGCCCTCGTCGCCACTGGCCTGACCGATACCACCGGCGACCCACTGCGCTACACACCGCACGACTTCCGCCGCCTGTTCATCACCGACGCCATCCTCAACGGACTGCCACCACACATCGCCCAGGTCATCGCAGGCCACCAGGACATCAACGTCACCCTCGGCTACAAGGCCGTCTACCCCGAAGAGGCAATCCAGGCGCACATGGCCTTCCTCGCCCGCCGCCGATCCCTCCGCCCAAGCGAGGAATACCGAGTACCCACCGACGAGGAATGGCAGGAATTCCTCGGCCACTTCGAGCGGCGCAAAGTCTCCATCGGCGCATGCGGCCGCGCATTCGGCACCCCCTGCATCCACGAACACGCCTGCGTCCGCTGCCCGATGCTCTGGCCCGACCCCGCCCAACGCGACCGACTCGTCGAGATCCGCGACAACCTCCTCGCTCGCATCGCCGAGGCCGAATGCGAAGGATGGCTCGGTGAGATCGAAGGACTCCAGGTCAGTCTCGCAGGCGCCAGAGACAAGATCGCCCAGATCGGCAACGCAGCGGCCAGCCGTGTGGTGGAGCTCGGCATCCCCGAATTCAAGCAGATCGGCGGCCGCCACAGCAACCAAGAAGGAGGACTTTGAATGAGCATCTTGACGTTGCTTCTTGAAGGTCTACCTTGGTCACATGACAAAGAGCGAACTGCCTCGCCTCATCCCGACGGGAACCTGCTGGTGCGGCTGCGGTGCCGAAGTGGGGATCGGGTCGTTTTTCGCCCGTGGTCACGACAAGGTCGCCGAAGCCGCCCTCCTCGCCGCCGAATACGGCTCATCCGTACCGCAGCTCCTCCACAAGCACGGATACGGCCCCGGCCACTCCGTGACAGCCAAGGCCGTCCACGAAGGCAGCTGGGAGAAGTGCCCCAACTGCGCATATGTCGGCGCCCCCGCCAGCATTCGCCTCCACCAGAAGAAGGCCGACCACTAGCTTGCGATCGACACGGTGCCCCGCAGCCTTCCGGCTGCGGGGCACCGCAACTACCAAGACCCGCTATTCGGCTCAAGCAGTACCCAGCAACTGCGCAGCCTGCTGCAGGACCTCCAAGATCTCCTGCCGGGCGGCAGGACGCGACGCGAACACACGCGGGCTCGGATGCCAGGTCGGGAGCGTATGCACCTTCGGAGCGAAGCGCTCCTGGTACACAGCCCAACCCGCTTGGGCCTTCCGCCCCATGGGAACGACCACCTCCAGGGAGGGCAGCATCGCTATCACCTCGTGGAGGAAGGGCGCGGCACGCTGGATCTCGGACTTGCCCGGGGCGGCGATACGGGTGGCTGTGCCGAGGTACCACGGCACCACGTTCCAGTGCACGGACTCCGTGTACGGAAGGCCCGCCTCGTCACGCAACATCCAGCAGTTCCGCGCGGTGGGGTCGTCGTTGTCGATCGAGATGATCCCACTGCCTGTGCGACGCAGCTCGGCCTCAGCGCCCATGGCCTTCTGACCGGGTGCTTCCAGCAGGAAGAGGCTCCGGGCTTCCACACCGCCCGAGGCAGGGTCGAACCACGGCACTGATTCGCCGTCGCCCAACCGGGCACGCAAGCCCTCCACCCAGTCGTTCAAGGGACGCGTCGAAGGCTCGGTACGAACGGCGGCCAACCGGGTGCGGAGCACCTCGGACTGCGCCAGGGCCCGCGGCGCAGTCGTATGAAAAGCGTTGCGTGATGTCATGCGCTGCAGTGTTTCACCCGCCAGTGACAGCCTCAGTTGGCCAAGAGGGACGCGGAGGTTCAGCTGAACGCCGAAGCTTAGAACTCGCGTGGATAGGCGGGTGGGCTGGTAGGTGCTGATGGATCACGGGCGCTGTGACAGGTTGTGACGAGGGTGCCGTCAGGTCAGTGGCAGCAAGGTGAGGGCCTGGATCCGCGACGCTGCGAAATCGCTGCCGCAGCGGGGGCAGCCGTTGATCAGTTGGTGTGCTCCGATATGCCGTCCGAAGATCGGGAGTCCGGTGTCGGGGTAGACGGCTCGGAAGCGTGCCGTACAGGCGTGGCAGGTCAGGGAGTGGATTTCCGCGAGGACGACCTCTTCCAGGGCATGCGGGTCCGGTGTGGCGTTCTCGGTGAGGTCGGGTGCTGGTCGGCTCGCGGGCCAGACCGCCACGTAGGGAGCTTCTGGTCGCAGGTGCGGCCGAAGGAGTGCCGGACGGAAGCGGTCCTCGAGATGCACGAGGGCCTCGGTGGTGGGTTGCAGGGCCGCGGGGACGGGCTCATTGGCGGCGAACACCTCAAGTTCGCCCCAGGGCAGTGCGAATCGCCGCATGTGTTGTCCTGTCGTCCGGTGGTGTCATTGTCGCTGACGCCGTGGGCGGGGCCGCCAGCGGGGAGGTCACGGACGTCGGCGCGGGCGCTCATCCCAGCGGTGGGTCGTCCAGGCCCGGCGGATGAGGCTGCGGACAGTGATGATCGTGTCTGCCAGGTCGAAGAAAGCGTCGATCACGATGGTGCGGCGCTCGAAGCAGCGGGCAAGGCGATGGAAGGCGTTCTGCCAGGCGTGGGTGCGCTCCACGTGCCAGCGTCGGCTTGCCTGGATCGGGGCCTTCTCGCCCTTGTGGGCGATCTGGCCGCGCAGGCCTCGTTCGGCGAGGAGGACACAGGTCTTGGTCGAGTCGTAGCCGGCGTCCAGATGCACGGTGATCTCATCGGGCAGCGGGCCGAGATCACCCAGACGGTCCAGAGTGGGTGCCAGCATCGGGGAGTCGTGGCGGTTCGCGCCGGCCAGGACCCGGCCCAGCGGGATTCCGTAGCCGTCGACCATTCCTGAACGCTTCAGTCCCTGTTTGCCGCGGTCGACCGGGGACCGTCCGGCGGCCTGGCCCCCGCCGGGGGCTTTGGTGATGGAGCCGTCGACGGCGATCTGATCGAGTACGAGGCCGACGATCCGGTCGTAGGCGCCGAGTGCGATCTGCTTGAACCGGCTGAACACCCCGAGCCGGATCCACTCGTCGCGACGGTTGCGGATCGTCGTGGCCGAGCACGTGGCGTCGGCTATCGCCTCGTAGGAACAGCCGAAGCGCAGCAGCTGCAGGAGCTTGTCGAAGACGATCCGGTCGCCGATGCGCGGACGGTGACACCGCAGCGGATGGTTCGGGTGGTACACCGGCCGCTCGGGCAGCAGCACCGAGAACTGATCCCACAGCGGTTCGGTCAGCCATGATGGCAGGACAGGCACAGGTCTCTCCGGTGGTCACAGAGCGTCGCAACTCCATGATTGCCAAGACCCTGTGCCTGTCGTGCCGCCGGGGTCCCACAACGCCTATCCGCGCAAGTTCTTAGCCTGGGGCGCAGATCCACGACGTCGGGCTCTTCTGGGTCACGCCTGGCGCTACGCTGCCCGGCGACCCACTACCTCAGCGGTCCAAGCAATGCCTCGGCCCGTAACCGCCCCGAAAGGACCGGACGATGAGCCAGCCCCTGACACACAAGCAAGCCCTGACTGCAGTTATCCAAGCCCTCGGCGGCACGTGGGACCCACCGCGTGCCACCCTGGCACTTCGCGTAGCAGGCTACGAGCCGACCACCCAGCAGGCAGGCGAGAAGGAGGCGCGACGGACCCTGCGCGAACTCACCGATGAGGGAGTCATCGTCCGCCCCGACCCCGAGCGCACGGAGTACCAACTGCCGTAGCCCATATCTGATGCTTCGGCACTTCGCTGCCTCTTGAAGGACTGCTCGTCCGGCGCACACGAATCTCCTAGTTCAGAGAACACGCCGGGGTCAGTGGATCGCTTGTACTCGACGATCACCGGAGCACCGTTCTCATCGAGCCCCAGCGAGTCGATGCGCCCGCCGTGAACGGGACCGGTGCTGTACTCGGAGGCGAGGAATCGAACCCCGAGCATCGTCTCCATCGCCCCCTCGACCAGGCCCTGTACATCGGCCTCAGCCTCAGCCAATCGCGGCGTGACCTCAGTCACGCCGTTCTTCGTGTAAAACAGTTTCAGGCTCGACACCCCCCTTGTCGCACGTGCCAGGGGGTAACACACGCAGTCTCAGAGTTATTTCCGCCCAGTCGAGCCCGACCAAGATCCGGACCCATCCCGGACCAGCGCTGCATAACCCGGCCCCGACCGCCACGTCTCCGCAGGTCAGGGCGCCGCGAGGCTTGTACCACCGGCACACGAACCCCCTCTGGACCAGACACCGTTCGACGTCCGGTCGTCACACCGCGTGTCCAACGCTTCCGATCGGCAATGCCTCTCGGACCAGTCAGGGACCAGTTACACCTCGGCACCGTCACTCAATCGGCGACGGCGGCGCCATGGCGCTCGGGCGTACGACAGGTTGGTGCGGCACGCATGAGCCCGCCGACTCAAAGCTCGTCAGGGCCCGGGAGCGCCACCGGCTGGCTGACTCCACCTGGGCGTGCATGTCGCAGTTCGTGCCTGCCGCTTGTCCACCGCAAGCAGGCGCGAGTATCTTCACGAGTGGTGTGCCGGGAAGTCTGGTCGGCGGTTAGGGGCCGTGTGCCTGCCGTACCGACTCAGGAGGCCAGCATGGTCTCGCACGCCTTTCGTACCCAATCCCTGACCAAGCGGTACGGCCCCGTCCTCGCGCTGGACGGACTGGATTTGAGCGTCCCGGTCGGCGAGGTGTTCGGCTTCCTCGGCCCCAACGGTGCTGGCAAGTCCACCACCATCCGGTTGCTGCTGGGGCTGGCCCGCCCCACCGCCGGCCGAGCATGGATCTTCGGCACTGACGCGGCTGACGTCGCCGTGACGCACGGGCGCCTTGCGTACGTGCCGGCTGATGTGGCGTTGTGGCCACAGCTGACCGGCGCAGAGATGCTTGAGCTGCTGGCGCGCACGGGACCCGGTACCGACCGGTCCTACCGGGATGAGCTGGTCGAGCGGTTCGATCTCGACCTGTCCAAGCCGGGGCGGGCGTACTCGACGGGCAACCGGCAGAAGGTGGCGCTGGTGGCCGCGTTCGCCACCCGGGCGCCTCTGCTCGTGCTGGACGAACCGACCAGTGGCCTGGATCCGCTGATGGAACGCGAGTTCCGTCGCGCCGTCCGCGAGGCCCGGGACAACGGCCAGACGGTATTCCTCAGTTCCCACATGCTTGCCGAGGTCGAGGCGGTCTGCGACAAGGTGGCGATCCTGCGGGCCGGGCGGCTCGTCGATGTCGCCGCCGTGACGGCGCTGCGACGGCTGCACCGCACGGAGGTGACGGTGTGCTTCAACGGCGCGCCCCCGGATCTGGCACGAGTGCCCGGTGTGGAGGCGGTCGAGGTGACCGGCGCGGCCTCGGTGCGGTTCACCCTCGCCGGCCCGCCCGGGGACGCCCTGCAGGTCTTGGCGGCTGCGGACGTGGTCAGCCTCACGATGCGGGAACCGTCGCTGGAAGAGATCTTCCTCGGCTACTACGGCGGGGAACAGCAGTGATGGCCGTCAGCTCGCCAGCCGAGCAGGCAGCCCCCGACGCCTCGGCGGGGCGGGCGGTCCTCTCCCTGGCTCTTCGGCAGACTCGGCGCGGCGCACTCTTCGTGATCGGCCTGATGACAGGGATGTCGGCAGTGGCGGTGGCTGCCTACGCAAGCACGGTCAAGGACCCAGCGGATGCGGCAGCCTTGCAGACGCTGGCGGGCAATCCGGCAATCCGCACTCTGTTCGGCGAACCGGTCGCGTTGGATGAGGCTGGCGGGTTCGCCGTGTGGCGCACGGGGACGGCGTTGGCGGTGGTGCTGTCGGTCTGGGTGCTGCTCGCTGCGACCCGGATCACCCGGGGCGAGGAGGACGCCGGCCGATGGGATGTGCTGCTGGCCGGGCGGCTGCCGGTCACGGCCGTGGTGGCACGGCACGTCGCTGTCCTGGTGGCGGCGTCGCTCACCGCGGGCACTGCCGCGTTCGCCGGTCTGGTCGCTGCCGGTGCGGCTGTGAGCGGCGCCGCGGTGCACAGTGCCGCTCTGGGGTTGTGCGGGGTGTTCTTCGCTGCGGCGGGCATGATGAGCGCTCAGGTGTTCGCGACCCGGGCGGCGGCCAGTGGCGCGGCGGTGGCGCTGCTCGGCATCGGCATGCTGCTGCGGATGGTCGGGGACGGGGTCGCCCCCCTTGGGTGGCTGCGCTGGCTGTCGCCTTTCGGTCTGATGGCGCTGGCCCGCCCGTACGACGGGAACCGGATCTGGCCTCTGGTGGTCCTGCTGGCCGCCTGCCTGGCACTCGTCACGGGGGCCGTGGTCGCTGCCGGGGGGCGTGACATCCGCGGCGGATACCTGCGCTCGTCCTCCGGGCGGGCTGCGCGTACGTGGCTGCTCGGCTCGGTCCAGGCGTTCGCGGTACGGCGGCTGGCGCGGCCGCTGGCCGCCTGGTCTGCGGGTGTCGGGGCGTACTACCTGCTCATCGGGGTGCTGGCCGTATCCATGACGGATTTCCTCACCGACAATCCGAGGTTCGCCGAACTCGCCGCGCAGGCGGGCTTCACCGGGCTCGGCACGGTCCCGGGATACACCGCGACGCTGTTCGCGCTGCTGGCAGTTCCGGCTGGAGCATTCGTCGCGGTCCGGCTCGCCGCACTCGCCGCAGACGAAGCCAGTCGGCGCCTGACCCTCCTGTACGGCCAGCCGCTCACCCGGGCGACCGTGCTCACTGGCGAGGTCGCCGCTGCTTTGGGCGGCGTCGTCGTGCTCACCACCGTCGCCGGCGTTGCCACCTGGACCGGGACCAGGGCCGTCGGTGCCGACCTCGGCCTTGCCTCCGCGTTGTCCGGCGCCTGGAACGTACTGCCGGTCGCACTCCTCTGCCTGGGCGCCGGTGTACTCGCCCTCGGCTGGGCGCCGCGCGCGGTCACCGTCATCGGATCGTTGCCGGCCGCGGGCGGCTTCCTGCTGAAGGTGCTCGCCGAAGGGTCCGGCCTGCCGGCATGGATCGGCCGGCTCTCCCCGTTCGCGCACCTGGCCGCCGTACCGGACGCCCCCGTCAACTGGCCCGCGGCCTTGCTGATGACTGCCGTCGCCACGCTCGCCGCAGCCGTCGGACTCATCGGCTACCGACTGCGAGACCTCCGTACCTGAACGCACAGTGCACGCGGGCCACGTCCTACCGCACACACGTACGGCGCACACGCGGGGCGTCGCCCTCGGCGCGGCGGTCTCGCCACGCTGCCGGGCGGGCGTCGCCCCGACAGCGGATGGCCGGCTCAGCCGAGTTCGGCGAAGGCTTCCACGTCGCGCGTCTTGCCGGTGACGATGATGACGTCGCCCTTCTCCACGACGGTTTCGGCGGTGGCGTGGGTGAAGTCCTGGCCGGGCCGCTTGATGCCGACGACGGTGATGCCGTACTTGCTGCGGACCGCGCTCTGGGCGAGGGGGACACCGGTGATCGTGGTCGGGGTGATGGTCTTGACCAGGGCGTAGTCGTCGTCGAACTCGATGAAGTCGAGCATGCGGCCGGTCACGAGATGGGCGACGCGTTCGCCCATCTCGTGTTCGGGGAGGACGACGTGGTGGACCCCGAGGCGTTCGAGGATCTGGCCGTGCTGGCGGCTGATGGCCTTGGCCCAGATGTTCGGGACCCGCTCCTCGAGGAGGTTGGAGGCGATGAGGATGCTGGCCTCTATGTCGGTGCCGATGCCGACCACGACGCTCGGGAAGTCATGCACGCCGAGCTGGTGGAGGACTTCCGGGTCGGTGCAGTCGGCGACGGCGGTGTGCGTGAGGGCGTCACTGTGCTTCTGCACCAGGGAGGCGTCGGTGTCGATGCCCAGGACGTCCCAGCCGCGCCGGGTCAGTTCGTGAGCGAGGGAGCTGCCGAACCGTCCCAGTCCGATGACGGCGACGCGCTGGTCGGAGTGCAGCTGGGCGCCGAGGTCGAGGAGGCGCTTGCGGCGGCGGTGGCGCAGGGAGTTCAGGTAGTTACCCAATGACGGGTCGCTCCTCGGGTAGCTGGTAGCGGCGGGTCCGCTCGCGCAGGGCGAGGGAGGAGACCAGGGTGATGGGTCCGAGCCTGCCGATGAACATCAGCAGGATCAGGATGAGCTGACCGACGGCCGGGATGTCGGCGGTGATGCCGGTCGACAGGCCGACCGTGCCGAACGCGGACACCGCCTCGAACAGCACCGCCTCGGCCGGGGCCTTGGTGACGGTGAGCAGGGCCAGGGTGGCGGTGATGATCAGCCCGATACCCAGGAGGGCGACCGTGAGGGCCTGGCGCAGGGCGTGGGGGGCCAGGCGACGGCCCATCACGGTGGAGTTGGGTTCGCCGCGGACTTCGGCGAGCATGGCGGCGGCCAGGACCGAGAAGGTGGTCACCTTGATGCCGCCGGCGGTGCCGGCGCTGCCGCCGCCGATGAACATCAGTGTGCAGGTGAACAGGATGGTCGAGGCGTTCAGTGCGCCCATGTCGATGGAGTTGAAGCCTGCCGTGCGGCTCATCGCCGAGTAGAAGAATCCGTTGAGGATCTTCTCGTCCCAGTCGAAGGCGCCGAGGGTGCCGGCATTGGTCCATTCCAGCAGGCATGTCATGACCGTGCCCACCAGCAGCAGGACCGCGCTGGTGACGAGGGTCAGCCGGGTGTGCAGGGACCAGTTGCGCCGCCCCGTGGTGCGCCTGCGGGTGCGGTGGCGCAGGAGTTCGAGCAGCACCGGGAAGCCCAGACCTCCCAGGATCACCGCCGCGGCGATCGGCATCGTGAACCAGGGGTCCTGCGCGTAGGGGACGATGCTGTCGGCGTGGAGGCCGAAGCCCGCGTTGTTGAAGGCCGAGACGGCGTGGAAGAAGCCGGAGTACGCGGCCTCGGCGTAGGAGCGGTCGTAGCCGAACCGCAGCCGCAGGGCGAGGAACGCCCCCACGGCGAGCTCCACGGCAAGGGTGCAGCCGGCCACGCCGAGCAGGACGCGCCGTACGTCACCGATTCCCAGGCTCTTCGTCTCCGCGGCGGCGGTGAGCTGCATCCGCAGGCGCAGCCGGCCGGAGACGAGCAGGGCGAGCAGGGAGGCCATCGTCATGATGCCGAACCCGCCCACCTGGATGAGGGCCAGGATGACGCCCTCGCCGAAGCCGCTCCAGTGGGTGGCGGTGTCCACGACGACCAGCCCCGTCACGCACACTGCGGAGGTGGAGGTGAACAGGGCGGTGAGCGGGTCGGTGACCGAGCCGTCGGTGGACGCCGCAGGCAGCATCAGCAGCACCGTGCCGATGGCGATCACCAGGGCGAACGCCGACACCACGCTACGGGCGGGATGCGCGGTGAACAGCCGCCACACCCCGGCCACACGTCCAGCCACTTCGCCCGCCCTCCGACACGGTCCCCGCAACGGGCCCTGCCGTCAGGGATGCATCAAGGACCGCGGCGGCCCAGAGTACCCGCAGGCAGTCGGACCGGCGCACGGGTGGGGAGGGTGTTCGTACCGGCTCCCTCCTGTCGGCCGTAGCGGATGAGAACGTGAGGCGTCACGTCAGGGCCGCCCGGGGAGCATCGTGGGGCCCCGTCGCCGCTTCGGCGGTGGGGAGGGTGAGGACCATGGTCAGACCGCCGCCGGGGGTGTCCTCCGCTGTCAGGGTGCCTCCGATGGCTTCGGTGAAGCCGCGTGCGACGGCGAGGCCGAGGCCCACGCCGGCTCCGGCGGGGGCGTCTCCGTAGCGCTGGAAGGGTTCGAAGATGCGGTCCTTGGCCTCGTCCGGGATGCCTGGGCCGCGGTCGACGACGCGCAGTTCCACGCGCTCGGCCAGCGCACTGGCCGAGACGAGGACGGGTTGGCCTTCGGGGCTGTACTTGACGGCGTTCTCGACGATGTTGGCGACTGCCCGTTCGAGCAGACCGCGGTCGACCGCGACCATGGGGAGGGTTTCGGGGATGTCGAGTTCGACGCTGTCGTCGGGCACTCCGACCAAGGCCATCGGGACCACTTCGTCGAGGTCGGTCTCGCGGATCAGGGGGGTGACGGTGCCGGTCTGGAGGCGGGACATGTCGAGGAGGTTGCCGACCAGGGCGTCGAGCCGGTCCGCTCCCTCTTCGATGCCTTCGAGCAGGTCGGCTTGGTCCTCTTCCGACCATTCCACGTCATCGGCGCGGAGGGAGGTGACGGATGCCTTGATTCCGGCGAGGGGCGTGCGGAGGTCGTGGCTGACGGCTGCCAGCAGCGCGGTTCGGATGCGGTTGCCCTCGGCCAGGCGCTGGGCCTCCTCTGCCTGACCGACGAGGCGCTGGCGGTCGAGGACGACGGCGGCCTGGGCGGCGAAGGCGCCAAGGACCCGGCGGTCCTCGGCCGGGAGGACGCGGCCGGTGAGGGCGAGGGCCATGTTCTCGCCGATGGGCATGTCGACGTCGGCGTCCTCGGGTCGCGCGGCCGGAGCGGGTCCGGTGCCGGCCGCGAGGGTCCACGGTTCGACCTCGTTGTCGCGTTCGAGCAGGGCCACCGATTCCATGGCGAAGGTCTCGCGGACCCGTTCCAGCAGGGCGGGCAGGGCGGTTTCGCCGCGCAGGACGCTGCCGGCCAGGAAGGAGAGGATCTCGGCTTCGGCGCGCAGCCGGGCGGCCTGGTGGGTACGGCGAGCGGCGAGGTCGACCACGGAGGCGACGGAGACGGCGACCGCGAAGAAGACGGCGATGGCGACGATGTTCTTGGGGTCTGCGATGGTCCACAGGTGCAGTGGCGGTGTGAAGAAGTAGTTGAGCAGCAGGGACCCGAAGGCGGCCGAGGCCAGCGCGGGGAGCAGTCCGCCGAGCAGGGCTGCGGCCACGGTCAGCGTGAGGAAGAGCAGCATGTCGTTGGTGAGCCCGAGGTCGGGCACGACGGTGCGCAGCAGTACGGTCAGGATCACCGGTCCGGCGATGCCGACCAGCCAACCCCAGATGATGCGGGATCGGCCCAGGCGGGCGCCGCGTGCCACGGGGAGGCCCCGGCCCTTGGCGGCCGCGTCGTGGGTGACGATGTGGACGTCGAGGTCGGGTCCGGACTCGCGGGCGACGGTGGCGCTGACGCCGGGGCCGAAGATGTACTGCCAGGGGCGGCGGCGGCTCACGCCGAGGACGATCTGGGTGGCGTTGACGCCGCGGGCGAATTCCAGCAGGGCGTCGGGGATGTCGTCGCCGATGACGTGGTGGAAGGTGCCGCCGAGGTCCTCGACCAGGGTCCGCTGGACGGCCAGTTCCTTGGGCGAGGCGGAGGTGAGCCCGTCGCTGCGGGCGATGTAGACGGCGAGGACTTCACCGCCGGCGCCCTTCTCGGCGAGGCGTGCGGCCCGGCGGATGAGCTGTCGGCCTTCGGGACCACCGGTCAGACCGACGACGATCCGCTCGCGGGCTTGCCAGGTGGAGCGGATGTTGTGCTCGCCCCGGTACTCCTGGAGGTACTCGTCGACCCGGTCGGCGACCCACAGGAGGGCCAGCTCGCGCAGGGCGGTGAGGTTGCCGGGGCGGAAGTAGTTCGACAGGGCGGCGTCGACCTTGTCGGGTTTGTAGACGTTGCCGTGTGCCATGCGCCGGCGCAGGGCCTGCGGGGACATGTCGACCAGCTCGATCTGGTCGGCCCGGCGGACCACCTCGTCGGGCACGGTTTCCTGCTGCCGGACCCCGGTTATGGCCTCGACGACGTCGCCGAGGGACTCCAGGTGCTGGATGTTGACCGTGGATACGACGTCGATGCCCGCCTGAAGGAGTTCCTCGACGTCCTGCCAGCGCTTGGCGTTACGGGAGCCGGGCACATTGGTGTGGGCGAGTTCGTCCACGAGTGCCACGGCAGGGCGTCGGGCCAGTACGGCGTCCACGTCCATCTCCGTGAAGACGCCACCCCGGTACTCCAGCTCGGCCCGCGGGATCTCTTCGAGTCCGTGGAGCATGACCTCGGTGCGGGGGCGGCCGTGGTGCTCGACGAAGGCGACGACGGCGTCGGTGCCGCGCTCGATCCTGCGGTGCCCCTCCGAGAGCATGGCGTACGTCTTGCCGACGCCCGGGGCGGCGCCGAGGTAGATCCGGAATGTGCCGCGTCTCATGTCGTTCAGCCTTCGAAGCGGTAGCCCATGCCGGGCTCGGTGATCAGGTATCTGGGATGCGCCGGGTCCGCTTCCAGTTTGCGCCGGAGCTGGGCCATGTAGACACGCAGGTAGTTGGTCTTGTCTTCGTACGTCGGGCCCCACACCTCAAGCAACAGCTGACGCTGGCTGATCAGCCTGCCGGGGTGGGTGATGAGGATTTCCAGCAGGTGCCACTCGGTCGGAGTGAGCCGGACATCCCGGCCATCACGCCGAACCTTTTTGGCCACCAGATCCACCGTGAAGTCGCTGGTCGTCACCAGGACCGTCTCCTGCGAAGGCTCAGCGGCCTCCTGGCGGCGGACCGCTGCGCGCAGCCGGGCCAGCAGCTCGTCCATGCTGAAAGGCTTGGTGACGTAGTCGTCGGCTCCGGCATCGAGCGCCCTGATCTTGTCCTCGGAGGTGTGGCGGGCCGACAGGACGAGGATCGGGACGCGGCTCCAGTCCCGTACGCCCTTGATGACTTCGATGCCGTCCATGTCGGGCAGGCCGAGGTCCAGCAGTATGACGTCCGGTTTGCGGGCGGCGGCGAGGCGGAGGGCCGAACTGCCGTCGGTCGCCGACTCGACGTCGAACTTGCGTGCCTGAAGGTTGATCCTCAGGGCGCGGACGAGCTGCGGGTCGTCTTCCACCACCAGGACCCTGGTCATCTGTGTGGCGCCTTCCTTCCGCGGTGGGCGTGCTGGATATGGGGCGGAGCCGGCGGGACACGGAAATCCCGTGTCCCGGCGGCTCCGAAGCCCGTTCAGGCCGGGCATCAGCGCTTGGCCAGATCCTTCAGCGCGAGGTTGAGCTTCAGGACGTTGACGTGGGGCTCGCCGAGGAAGCCGGCGGTGCGGCCCTCGGTGTGCTCCTCGACCAGCTTGGCCGCCTGCTGCTCAGTGAGGCCGTTCTCCTTGGCCACGCGCTTGATCTGAATCTCCGCGTACTCCGGGGAGATGTGCGGGTCGATCGCGGAGGCGGAGCCGGTGACCGCGTCCTTGGGCACCTCGGATTCCGGGACGCCGTTGAACTCGGCCACCTGCTTCTTGGCATCGGTGACCGCTTGCACCAGCCGGGAGTCGGACGCGCCGAGCTGGCTGGAGCCGGTGGCCAGGGGGTTGTAGCCGCTGTTGGACGGGCGCGGCTGGAACCACTTGGGGTCCGGACGCGCTGCCTCTTCCTCGTCATCCGGGTTCTTCTTGGGGAGGTCCCAGCTCTGGCCGATGAGCGAGGAGCCGACCTCTTGGCCATCGGCCTTGACCAAGGAGCCGTTGGCCTTGTCGTGGAAGAGCGCCTGGGCGACCCCGGTGACGGCGAGCGGGTAGAGGATGCCGGTCACGACGGTCAGCACCAGCAGCATCCGCAGCGCGGCGACCAGGAGACGGCCTGTGTTGGAGACGGAGTTGTTCATGGCGATCAGCACGTTCCTAATTCAGGCGAGCCCGGGGATGAGGGAGATGAGCAGGTCGATGAGCTTGATGCCGATGAACGGGGCGATCAGGCCGCCCAGGCCGTAGATCCCGAGGTTGCGGCGCAGCATCTTGTCCGCGCTGGTCGGCCGGTACCGGACGCCCTTCAGGGCGAGCGGCACGAGAGCGATGATGATCAACGCGTTGAAGATGACCGCGGAGAGGATCGCGGACTCGGGCGAGGCAAGGCCCATGATGTTGAGCTTGTCCAGGCCCGGGTAGGCGACCGCGAACATGGCCGGGATGATCGCGAAGTACTTCGCGACGTCGTTGGCGATGGAGAAGGTCGTGAGCGCACCCCGCGTGATGAGGAGTTGCTTGCCGATCTCCACGATCTCGATGAGCTTGGTGGGGTTGGAGTCCAGGTCCACCATGTTCCCGGCCTCCTTGGCGGCCGAGGTACCCGTGTTCATGGCCACGCCGACGTCGGCCTGCGCGAGGGCCGGGGCGTCGTTCGTACCGTCACCGGTCATCGCGACGAGCTTGCCGCCCGCCTGCTCCCGCTTGATGAGGGCCATCTTGTCCTCGGGCGTGGCCTCGGCGAGGAAGTCGTCCACGCCCGCCTCCTCCGCGATGGCCTTCGCGGTCAGCGGGTTGTCACCCGTGATCATGACCGTCTTGATGCCCATGCGGCGCAGCTCATCGAACCGCTCGCGCATGCCCTCCTTGACGACGTCCTTGAGGTGGATGACACCGAGGACGCGGGCGCCCTTCTCGTCCTCGACGGCGACCAGTAGCGGGGTGCCGCCGGCCTGGGAGATGGTGTCGGTGAGTTCCTGGGCGTCGGCAGCGACCTGGCCGCCCTGCTCCTTGACCCAGGTGATGATGGAGCCCGAGGCGCCCTTGCGGGTCTTCCTGCCGTCCACGTCGACACCTGACATGCGGGTCTGGGCGGTGAACGGGACCCAGGAGGCGTGGGTCAGTTCGCCCTGGTGGCGTTCGCGCAGCCCGTACTTCTCCTTCGCCAGGACGACGATGGAGCGGCCCTCAGGGGTCTCGTCGGCCAGCGAGGACAGCTGGGCGGCGTCCGCGAGCTCGGCTGCGGTGGTGCCCTTGACGGGGACGAACTCCGACGCCTGGCGGTTGCCCAGGGTGATGGTGCCTGTCTTGTCGAGGAGCAGGGTGGAGACGTCGCCGGCGGCCTCGACGGCGCGCCCGGACATGGCCAGCACGTTGCGCTGGACGAGGCGGTCCATGCCGGCGATGCCGATCGCGGAGAGCAGGGCGCCGATGGTGGTGGGAATCAGGCAGACCAGCAGTGCGGTCAGCACGATCATCGACGTCTGCTCGTCGGCGCCCGCGTAGATCGCGAACGGCTTCAGCGTCACCACGGCCAGCAGGAAGACGATCGTCAGGGAGGCCAGCAGGATGTTCAGGGCGATCTCGTTCGGCGTCTTCTGCCGCGCCGCGCCCTCCACCAGGTTGATCATCCGGTCGATGAAGGTCTCGCCCGGCTTCGTCGTGATCTTGATGACGATGCGGTCCGAGAGAACTCTCGTACCGCCGGTGACCGCACTGCGGTCGCCGCCCGATTCACGGATGACCGGGGCGGACTCGCCGGTGATGGCGGACTCGTCGACGGACGCGACACCTTCGACGACGTCTCCGTCGCCGGGGATGATGTCGCCGGCCTCGCACACCACCAGGTCGCCGATGCGCAGCTCCGTGCCCGGGACGCGCTCCTCGTCCTTGCCGACTATGCGGCGGGCGACGGTGTCGGTCTTGGCCTTGCGCAGAGTATCTGCCTGCGCCTTGCCGCGTCCCTCGGCGACGGCCTCCGCGAGGTTCGCGAAGATGGTGGTCAGCCACAGCCAGGCCGTGATGGCCCAGCCGAACCAGTCGGTCGGGTCCAGACACACCAGCACGGTCGTGACGACCGAACCGATCAGAACCACGAACATGACCGGCGACTTGATCATCACACGGGGGTCGAGTTTGCGCACCGCGTCCGGGAAGGACTTCAGCAGCTGCTTGGGGTCGAAGAGACCGGCGCCCACGCGCCCGCTGTCGGGCTTGTGGCCCGTCGGGACGTCGCTGTGCGGCGCCGGGGTCCCGGTAGTGGTGGCGGTGGGCATCGGGTCCTCGTGGTTCTTTACGTTGGTGGTCATGACCCCAGCCCCTCGGCGAGCGGACCCAGCGCCAGCGCCGGGAAGAACGTCAGACCGGTAATGATCAGGATCGCGCCGACGAGCAGGCCGGTGAACAGCGGCTTCTCCGTACGCAGGGTGCCCGCGGTGGCCGGGACGGGCGCCTGCTCGGCGAGCGAGCCAGCCAGCGCCAGCACGAACACCATGGGCAGGAACCGGCCCAACAGCATGCACAGGCCCAGCGCCGTGTTGAAGAACGGCGTGTTGGCACCGAAGCCGGCGAACGCGGAGCCGTTGTTGTTCGACGCGGAGGTGTAGGCGTACAGAACCTCGGAGAAGCCGTGCGCCCCGACGTTGGTCATGGCCTCCTTGCCGTCCGGCAGGGCCATCGCCACCGCCGTGCCTACGAGCACCAGCGCGGGGGTGATGAGGATGTAGCAGGCCGCGAACTTGATCTCGCGGGTGCCGATCTTCTTGCCCAGGTACTCGGGCGTACGGCCGACCATCAGACCGGCCAGGAAGACCGCGATGACCGCCATGATCAGCATGCCGTAGAGCCCGGAGCCCACGCCTCCGGGCGCAATCTCGCCCAGCATCATGCCGAGCAGCAGCACACCACCGGACAGTCCGCCGTAGGAGTCGTGGAAGGAGTTCACCGAACCGGTGGAGGTCATGGTGGTGGAGACCGCGAACAGCGAGGACGGGCCTTCGCCGAAGCGCTGCTCCTTGCCCTCCATGGCGCCGCCCGCCAGCTGCGAGGCCGTGCCGGGATGCGCGTACTCGAGCCAGGTCACCAGAACCACGCCGACGAACCAGATCGTCCCCATCGCGGCGACGATCGCGTAGCCCTGCTTGACGTTGCCGACCATGCGGCCGAACGTGCGCGGCAGCGAGAAGGGGATCACCAGGAGCAGGAAGATCGTCAGCAGGTTCGAGAAGCCGTTGGGGTTCTCAAAGGGATGGGCGGAGTTGGCGTTGAAGTAGCCGCCGCCGTTGGTGCCCAGGTCCTTGATGGCTTCCTGGGAGGCCACCGCGCCCGGCGAGATGCTCTGGGGCTGCCCGGTCACCGTGGTGAGGTCGTGGATGCCGCCGAAGTTCTGGATGGCGCCCGCGGCGACCAGCAGGATCGCGGCGATCACCGAGATGGGGATCAGGATGCGGACGGTGCCGCGCACCAGGTCCGCCCAGAAGTTGCCCAGCTCGCCCGTGCGGGAGCGGGCGAAGCCGCGTACGAGGGCCACCGCGACGGCGATGCCGACGGCTGCCGAGACGAAGTTCTGGACGGCCAGGCCGGCGGTCTGGGTGACGTGGCTCATGGCCGTCTCGCCTGAGTACGACTGCCAGTTCGTGTTCGACACGAAGGACGCGGCGGTGTTGAACGCCTGGTCCGGGGTGATCGCCTCGAAGCCGAGTGACAGCGGCAGGACGTGCTGTACGCGCTGGAGCACATACAGCAACAGCACGCTCACGGCGGAGAAGGCGAGGACCGCGCGCAGGTAGGCGGACCAGCGCATCTCAGCGTTCGGATTGGCGCCGACGCTGCGGTAGATCCACTTCTCGACCCGCAGGTGCTTCTCGGAGGAGAAGACGCGGGCCATGTAGTCGCCCAGGGGGCGGTGCACCAGGGCCAGGGCGGCGATCAGCGCCGCCACCTGGAGCACGTCAGCAAGAACGGGGCTCATATCGGGACTCAGAACCTCTCCGGCTTGACGAGGGCGAGGACGAGATATCCCAGCAGAGCGACGGCCACGACCAGGCCGACGATGTTCTCGGCAGTCACAGCTTCGTCACCCCCTTGGCGATGAGAGCCACCAACGCGAAAACCGCGATCGTGGTGACGACGAAGGCCACATCGGCCATCGTGAGCTCCTGGAGGAAGTGGAAGTAGGGAATCGGCCAGCTGGCCGATCCAGAGCTAACCGCATCCCGGAAGCATCGTTAAGGGGCCTTGACGGCTCCCATACGCCGGACGTGGCGCCTTTGACGGAATCCTTACGCGGCGCGGATACGCAAGCCCTGTTCAGCCCTCGCCGGGCAACGCCGTGTCGAGGGCGGAGCCGGTCAGGTCGGCGAGTGTCGCGGCCACCCGGCGCGCCTGGACCGAAGGCACCGAACCCGGCGTGGGGGCGAGCATGAACCGGCCGTAGTAGTGACCGTTGCCGCTGGCGCGCACTTCGGTCTCGCCCTCGGGCCGGGCGTTGCGTTCCAGATCCCAGGCGCGGCGGCCGACCGACACACTGCCGTCGTGCTCCAGCCGGGGGGCGGCCGAGCAGGGACCCGTATTCGAAGCGGCATCCCCGCAGCTCCAGCAGCTCAGTGAGATCGCCCCGGACGTGGTCCACCACGGCCTCGGGAGATCCGGCGCGCTGGGCGAAACAGCCGCGAGCTCCCCGGCGAGGCGGGTGCCACGGGTGACCACCAGGGCGGCGGCCACCAGCCGGATCAGTGCTTCGCTCGTCTCCGCCAGGCGGCTGCGGAAGGGCACGAGCGCGCGACCAGGAAGGGCAGGAGGAGCTCCCGTCAGTGCGACACGGTCACTCACCAGGTATCGGGGCACGGTCTCCACCCCAGCTCATCCGTCTCGGGACGACCACGAAGAGTGTCGACTCAGAACTTCTCCGGGTTGATCAGGGCTGCCACGAGGTAAGCGAGCAGGGAAACGGCCACGAGCAGCCCGACGACATTCTCCAGATCCATCTGCAATCCGTTCTCTCAGCCAGGCGGGGCGGATGCCCGCAATGCGACGATGCACCTGCGCCGGGTGGACCGCGCCCGTGCTGACGCTGTCTTGTCGGACTTCATACGGAAACCGTCCAGTACTCGCCGGCACCCCGTGACGCGCAGGAACCGGCACCTCCGCGAGCCGGCAAGGCCGGCGGATCCATACCTGTTGACGTGTCACTGACGGAGTCTTGACGGAAGTCACCGCACACCCGTCAAGACCTCGCCAATTGCCGCCTCCGGATGCTCGGCATGGCCTCAACGAGCGGTAGGTTCCTGCCCGTTGTACCGCCAGGGGACCCGCACGTCACGTGACGAGCCGGAGGGGCCCTATGGGACGGGTCCCCGGCGGTGCATCCCTCGTCCGGCCCAGCCGATCCCACCGATAGGTCTCTCCATGCCTCCCGCCGCCACCCGGCAGGTACCTCCCGTCCGGACCCCGTCGCAGGCCCCCGTCAACCGGCCACCCCGCAGACGCCCAGGGAGGCGGCCCCTGCTGGACTCCGTACAGCCGGCGGCTTCCTTCCAGGAAGCCCTGCGCAAGCTGCGTCCCCGTGAACTCGTCAGGAAACCGGTCCTGTTCGTGGTGGCGGTGGGGTCCGCCCTGACCACCCTCTCGGCGCTGGTTCACCCGTCCGTTTTCACCTGGGTGATCAGTATCTGGCTCTGGCTGACGGTGATCTTCGCCAACTTCGCCGAGGCCGTCGCCGAAGGGCGCGGCCGGGCTCAGGCCGAGTCGCTGCGCCGGGCGCGTACAGACACCGTCGCGCTGCGCCTACGTCACTGGACGTACGGCCTGAACCTCCGGCACGCCGAGACCGAGGCCGTCTCCCCGGCCGACCTCCAGCCGCTCGATGTGGTCCTGGTGGAGGCGGGGGAGCTGATCCCCGCCGACGGCGATGTGATCGACGGCGCCGCAGCGGTCGGCGAGTCGGCCGTCACAGGCGAATCGGCCCCGGTGATCCGGGAGTCCGGCGGGGACCGATCAGGCGTGACGGGCGGTACGACCGTGCTCTCCGACTCGATCGTCGTACGGGTGACCTCGCGCCCCGGGCACAGCTTCATCGACCGCATGATCGCCCTCGTGGAGGGCGCCACCCGGCAGAAGACCCCGAACGAGATCGCGCTCAACATCCTGCTGTCGGCGCTCACCGTCGTCTTCATCCTGGTCGTCGTCGGACTCCAGCCCATGGCCGCACGCGCGGGCGCCGCTCAGACCACCACCGTGTTGGTGGCCCTCCTCGTCACCCTGATCCCCACCACCATCGGCGCCCTGCTGTCCGCCATCGGCATCGCCGGCATGGACCGCCTCGTCCAGCGCAACGTCGTCGCGATGAGCGGGCGCGCGGTCGAGGCCGCCGGCGACGTCAACACCCTGCTGCTCGACAAGACCGGCACCATCACCCTCGGCAACCGGGAGGCGGCCTCCTTCGTGCCGCTCCCCGGGGTGGACCACCCGCCGAGCGGGCCCCGGGGGCGCCTGCGTTGTCCCGTCTCACCGCTTGTCGCTATGGGAGTGATCCTCACGATCGCCGGTGCCGCCCTTTACACGACGCCTGGTGAGCGGCCGGAGATCGTCGCCGCCGGCGCACTCGTTCTGTCGGCCATCGCCGCTTGGTGGTGTGCCTCCCGCCAGGGGTGATCACGACCTGACATCGAAGCGTTCGTAGGCGGGTGCGGGGCAGACAACCCGGCCTCCGGTGGATACGGTGTAAGCAACGTGTCAAGAGCTGGCACGCGGTGTGCCGGGAAGTCTGGTCGGCGTCCCTAGGGCAGTGCGCCCTTCTCGCCGACGCCGAAAGCAAACCGCGATGCCCACCGCCCCACGTGACACTTCCTCCCCCGACCGCCACTCCTCCGTGTCCCACCCCGGACCGGGCGCACCGCTCCCATGACCGAGACAGTCGGCGCGGACGGGTACCACATCTGATGGCCGATGGCGGCACCTCGCTGTTGGCACCGGTGATCGTCATCGCTGCCCTGGTCATCCGGACAGCGCTCACCGAGCTCCGGGATCCGGGCAGTGCCCGGCGGCAGTGGGCATTCGCCGTCAATGCCCGGGCCATGACGGCCGGCGCGACGGTCGCCTCAGCCATCATCTTGATCGGCGGTCAGCGCTTCGGCTGGGCGGCCGCCGCCTGGGCGCTTCTCGCCGGGGCACTCACCGCGTTCCTCACCGGCCGTGACGCTCCCGACCCCACATCCGCGGCAGCGCGGAGCAAGGAGCATGCCGTGTCGGAGCGGCAGATCGGAAAGGTATTGGCGGCCGTTGGCGCGCCTCTCACCCTGGCCGGAGTGGCGATGCACATCCTGCCCGGCCCCGGATTCCCCTTTCTCATCATCGGCCTGGCCCTGCTGATCACCGGCCTCGCCATGGCCGCCTCAGCCCGCCGCCGATAGCACCTTCACTGCTCTCTCCCCCACCCGACCGTCGACCGGAGCCTGCAAGCCATGACCTGGCAGTGGATCGGGCGAGGTGGCCGCCCGGCAGTAGACCGGCCCGACGTGGACGAGACGGCAGAGGGGACCGAACCGGACACCACGCCGCTCCCCCGCGCTCTGTCACTTTCTGCCGCGTTCGAGGGCAGTGAGCCGATTGCCGGGGCTCGGCTGCTTGCCCGCTCTTTCTTGACCGACGTGCAGAGAGTCCATGGCCTGCGGGTCTCGGACCGCTTTCTGGATCTGGTGGAGCTGGTCGTCAGCGAGCTGGTCACCAACACCCGCAAATACGCGCCCGGCCCCAGCCTGCTGACCCTCCAAGTCCGGAACGGCTGCGTGGATGTGACCGTCTGGGACAGCAACCCGGCCCTGCCGACGATCCTGACTCCAGACCCCACCCGCGTGGGACAGCACGGCCTCGAGATCGTCATGGCCTCCGCCCGGACCTTCCAGGTCCGCCGCGAACCCGTGGGCAAACGGATCACTGCCTCCCTCCCGCTCACCGACGATCCGGCCACGGATGCCGCAGGCGGCTGACGATGAGAGATCGCGGCCTTTCCGATCGGGGCCGACGGAAGCGCACGCCTGCGTAGGAGGCTGCCCTCCTCGAAGGCGTGGACCTCGTCAAGGCTTCAGTCCTCAGCTACGGCGTCACGGAGCGGCCGCCGCCCAAGCCCCGGGCGAGGTTCAGGAAGCGGGTCAGGATCGTGCGGACTGCGCGGCCGGTTCCCGGCAGAATTCATGGGTAAAATCTCACAAAAGGTATCAATGGTCGCTCTCCTTCGCTTACGAGGAGGCGTGAGGCATGGATTCCTGGCTGATCTGGCTGATTGCCGCTCTGGCCTTGGGCGCAGTCGAGATCATCACGCTCACCGCCGCGCTCGGGTTGCTGGGGGGTGCAGCGCTGGTCACAGCCGTGTTCGCCGCCGCCGGCTTGCCCCTTCCCTGGCAGTTTCTGGTGTTCGCGGTCGTGTCGACGGTCGGCTTGGTCTTCGTCCGCCCGGTCGCGCTTCGCCGCCTGTCTTCCTCGCCGGACGGGCGCTTCGGCGTGGACGCCCTGATCGGCGGGGCCGCCTACGTGACATCAGAGGTGTCGAAGTGGGGTGGCAGAGTCCGTATCGGCGGTGAGGAATGGACGGCGCGCGCCTACGACGAGACGCTGGTGATCCCTCCCGGCACGACCGTCGATGTCATCGAGATCAAGGGCACCACCGCGCTCGTCTATCCCCGGGAGTGAGCCATGGAGATCTCCGCGTTCCTCATAGCCGGCCTGCTCGTCGCGGTCCTCGCGGTCTTCACCGTGGTGCGGGCGGTCCGGATCGTCCCCCAGGCCCGCGCCCGCAACGTCGAGCGGCTCGGACGCTACCACCGGACCCTGAAGCCCGGTCTCAACGTCGTCATCCCCTACATCGACCGCGTCTACCCGGTGATCGACCTGCGCGAGCAGGTCGTCTCCTTCAAACCCCAACCGGTCATCACCGAAGACAACCTGGTGGTCGAGATCGACACCGTCCTCTACTTCCAGGTCACCGACCCGCGCGCCGCCGCCTACGAGATCAACAACTTCCTCCAGGCGGTGGAACAGCTGACCGTCACCACCCTGCGCAACGTCGTCGGCTCCATGGACCTGGAAAAAACCCTGACCTCGCGCGACACCATCAACAACCAGCTCCGCGGTGTCCTCGACGAGGCCACCGGCAAGTGGGGGCTGAGGGTCAACCGGGTGGAGATCAAGGCCATCGACCCGCCGCAGTCCATCAAGGACGCGATGGAGAAGCAGATGCGGGCCGAGCGGGACAAGCGGGCCGCCATCCTCGGGGCCGAGGGTCAGCGCCAGTCCCAGATCCTCACCGCGGAAGGCGACAAGCAGTCCGCCGTCCTACGCGCCGAAGGCAACCGGACCGCCGAGATCCTCAAGGCCGAGGGGCAGTCGCGAGCCATCGACGAGGTGTTCCAGGCCGTCCACCGCAACGACCCCGACCCCAAGCTGCTCGCCTACCAGTACCTCCAGGCGCTCCCCCAGATCGCGCAGGCACCGGGCAGCACGCTCTGGGTGATACCCGGGGAGGTCACCTCCGCCCTCCAGAACGTCACCCGCGCCTTCAACGAGGTCCTCCCCCAGTCCACCGCCACCCGCGAGGCGTCCTCGGACGATCTCGCCGTCCAGGCGGCGAACGACGCGGCGAAAGCGGCGGAAGCCGCTGCCGAGGCCCTCGCCGACGCCGCAGAGGCCGACAGCGAAGCCGCCAGTGCACTCGCAACACGTCGCAAGGCCGGTGGACGCGGCGACGAGGCAGCACCGCCGCCCGGTCCGCCGAACTGACACCACTTCACGTCGATCACGACGGGACCCGCCCGAAATGCGCCGGCGCCGGTCTCATGCACGGGAGATGTACGAACACAACCGCTCGAACAACTCGGCGGCCTCGTCGAGGTGTCCTCCACCGGGTGACTCCTCCAACAGGTAGCGGCATGGCGGGCCGTTGCCCGCTCCAGGCGATCAGCGATCACACGCGTGGTCGCGGGCATGCGTGGATGGCCGGCCGGCAGAGCCCTGCTCAGGGGAAGGACCGGCAGCGAGGCCTTCAGGGGCCCCTTCCCGGCGACATGTGCGCAGCGGGAGCGCCCGGCAGGCTCCCCCCTGCGCGCCGGCCAGTGATCACGTCCCTGGCCCGGCACCTCGTCCCGACCATCACGGTTCTCGGCGCCCCCTTGCCGACCTGGCTGAGGACCAGCGCCTACGGAGCCAGTCGCCGCTTTCCCCGAGACCGGTCAGCAGAGCGGCGCTGACCGCACATGCCGAGAGGGAGGCGAGTTGGTCGGCAATCAAGCTGATGCCCCAGATGAGCACGGTGACCATGGCCCACCAAGCCGTGAGTGAGTTCCAAGACCGCCGCCCAGACTTCCTGGCACTCCACCGGCTGCTTCACGTATCCCTTACGTCGTCGTCTTGACGGGGCTCTGACGGCAGTTCGGACTGCCATACATTGCCGGAACCCGGCATGAATGCGTCACTTATCGGCCGTCTATCGTGGGCATACGCATCAGAGAGGTGTCCATGAACGGAAATCCGCTGTACCACGGCATCGCGCTGGCGGTAGGCACACTGCTCGTGCTCCCCCTGGCGCTGGCGGTGCTCAGCGGCTGGACGCCGCGCGGGCTCCGGGGGCGGCGGCTGGCCGTTCGTCCCTACGCATGGGCCCTCCTCTGCCTCTATGCCGTGATGCCGCTGAACGCCGTCCCGCGCATGATCGACGCACCCTCGGGCGTCGTCATGGCCTGCACGGGTCTGGGCTTCGGTTTCGTGGTGGCGGCCGCAGCGTGCTTCCTGCGCGCCGAACGGACCTCCCGCAGCGTGAACTCGCGGGCGAAGAGTTGACCGCGATGCCTGGAGGCAGGCTCCTTGGGTGGGTGCGACGCAACCTCACGGAACGCCGTATGGCGGTCGTCCTCGTGATCGTCGGCGTTCCTGTGACGCTGGCCGGCGCCTTGCTGTAGGCCCTGCCGGGCCCCGGTTTTCCGGTACTGGTCATTGGCCTCGCCACGCTCATCACGGGCCTGGTCATGCTGGGCTCACGGGCCGGCCACGGCTGAGCCGACAGGAAGACACCCTCGGCGCTCCTGCCAGTCCGCGCCGACCGTGGGGAACGGTGCCCGCTCGCGCGCGGTGTGCTGCCGTTCAACGTCGGGCGGCAGCCGAAAGTGTCTGACGACAACGGTCGTGCGGGAGTCAGTCCGAAGGTGGGCGTCCGCCGCTGGTGTACGCGACCAAGGTCCCCGCCAGCTACGCCCAGGGCAGGGGCCGGCGACCCGGCCGACCGCCAGCTGGCCAGGGCGAGAACACATGCCACCATCGCCCCGGCCGCCCACGCACGCGGATCCCACAGAAATCGCCGCTCTCGACGCCCGGCCCCGGGTTCTCGCAGCTCGGTGACCGCTGTCCTGGTCACGAGGGCGGCGATGACGATCGCCGGCCCAAGGAGCGCTGCGCCCGCCTGCACTCTCCTTCGCGTCAGCCGTTGGAGCCGGGCGTGAGGGTGCGCCGGTAGATGTCGGGGATCCCGTCGGCGTCGGCGTCGAGGGTCTCCTCCTCGTACAGACTCCGGTAGATCTTGTTCCTGCGCCGGAGCAGGACGGCGGCGAGCACGGCCGCGGTGAGGGAGGCGATCAGGACGGCGGCCTTGACGTGCTCACCGACCTCTTGGCCGGGGAAGGCCAGTTCGCCGATGAGGAGGGCGACGGTGAAGCCGATCCCGGCCAGGACGGAGAGGCCGAGGACGTCGGCCCATGCGAGGTCGGGGTTGAGCTCCGCCTTGGTGAAGCGGGCGGCGAGGTAGGTGCCGAGGAAGATGCCGAGGACCTTGCCGACGACGAGGCCGATGAAGACGCCGAGGGGCTCGGGGCTGGTGAACACTTCGGCCAGCGCGGGTCCGGAGATGCTGACGCCGGCGGCGAAGAGGGCGAAGAGCGGCACCGCGACGCCTGCCGAGAACGGGTGCACCAGGTGCGATACGCGGGCCCCCGGGGAGATTTCCTCGCCCTTGTCGCGGGTCGTCCGCAGGATGAGCCCCATGGCGACGCCCGCGACGGTGGCGTGGATGCCGCTGTTGTACATCAGGGCCCAGATCGCGATACCGAGCGGTACGTAAAACCACCAGCCGCGGACCCGGAGCCGCTGGAGCAGATAGAAGACTCCCAGGCCTGCGAAGGCTCCGCCCAGCGCCCAGAAGTTCAGGTCGCTGGTGAAGAAGATCGCGATGATGAGGATGGCGCCGAGGTCGTCGACGACGGCCAGGGTGAGCAGGAAGGCACGCAGGGCGGAGGGGAGGTGGGTGGAGATGACGGCGAGGACAGCGAGTGCGAAGGCGATGTCGGTGGCCATCGGCACGGCCCAGCCGTCGAGGCTGCCGCCCCCCAGACCGGCGGTGAGTGCGTACAGGGCGGCGGGCACGATCATGCCGCATGCGGCGGCGACGACCGGGAGGGCCGCCGTGGCGGGGGTACGTAGCTCGCCGACGACGAGTTCGCGCTTGAGTTCGATGCCGGCGACGAGGAAGAAGACCGCCAGGAGCCCGTCGGCGGTCCAGTGCCCGACCGACAGTTCCAGCCCGAGGGCGGGTATCCCGAAGTGGAAGTCACGTATCGCCTCGTACGCCCCGCTCCACGGGCTGTTGGCCCAGACCAGGGCCACGACTGCTGCCGCCAGCAGGACGAGGCCACCGATCGTTTCGGTGCGCAGGGCGGAGGCGATGGCCTGGCGTTCGGGCCACGGCATGAGTCCGAAGACGATGCGCGGGCGCGGGTCGATCATTGGAGTGGCCTTCCGGGGCGTCGGCTGGAAATGGGCACACGGCCCCTACATCGCCGACCAGACTTCCCGGCACACCGCGCGTCACCGGCAGCTCGGCTGCCCCATTGACGCGTTCTTTACACCCTATGGGAGATGCCCGGATACCACCAGAGGGGTTCTCACCTGCTGAAACGCAGATGAGTGGGCTCGTACACACCAAGGCGCGAGGTGTGTACGAGCCCACTCAGGAGCCGGGCCGCCGGGGGGACGGTCAGACGGTGGTCTTCACCGGCTCCTGGTCTTCGTCCTCGTCGACTTCGGTGTCCAGGCCGGCGTCGCGGCGGCGGACGAAGTCGAGGAAGGTGTTGAGTTCCCGCTTGACCACGGGGGCCAGCAGGTACAGGCCGATGATGTTGATGACCGCGAGCATGAACAGCACCGCGTCAGCCATGTCGATCAGGGTCTGCAGGGTGAGCAGCGAACCGGCGACAGCGAACAACGTGTAGAAGACCTTGAAGGTCAGCTCGCTGGTCCTGCTGCGGCCGAAGAGGTGCGTCCAGGCCTTCATGCAGTAGTAGCCCCAGGTCAGCACCGTGGAGATGGCGAACAGCATCACCGCGATGGTGAGGATGTACGGGAACCAGGGCAGGACCGTGCCGAAGGCGTCCGAGGTGATCGTCACGCCGCCGACACCTTCGCCCTTGCGGGCCTCGCCCCAGCTGGCCGGGTTGGCGATGACGATCGTCAGGGCGGTCATGGTGCAGATGACGACCGTGTCGATGAACGGCTCCAGCAGGGCGACCAGGCCCTCGCTGGCGGGGTGCTTGGTCTTGACCGCGGAGTGGGCGATCGGGGCGGAGCCGAGACCGGCCTCGTTGGAGAACGCGGCCCGCTTGAAGCCGATGATCAGCGCACCGAGGACACCACCGGCGACACCCTCGGGGTTGAAGGCACCCTCGATGATCGTGGAGATCGCGGACGGTACGGCGGAGACGTTGACGAGGATGACCACGATGCAGGCGACGATGTAGATGCCGGCCATCGCGGGAACGAGCTTGCTGGTGACGGAGGCGATGGAGCGGATGCCGCCGAGGAGCACGATGCCGACGATCGCGGCGATCAGGATGCCGAAGAAAAGGGCGCCGGCCGAGGAGCCCATCATGCCGCTCTCGCCGCCGGTGACGGAGACCAGCTGCGCGTAGGACTGGTTGACCTGGAAGAGGTTGCCGCCGAAGAGACCGAAGAACAGGATCATCGCCGAGGCGAGGACCGCCAGGACCTTGCCGAGGGTCTTGCCGCGGGCGCCGAAGCGCTCGGCCAGGCCCTTGGGCAGGTAGTGCATCGGGCCGCCGGAGACGGTGCCGTCGGCGTGCACCTCGCGGTACTTCACGCCGAGGGTGACCTCGACGAACTTCGTCGCCATGCCCAGCAGGCCGCAGAGGATCATCCAGAAGGTGGCGCCCGGGCCACCGATGGAGACGGCCACCGCCACACCCGCGATGTTGCCGAGGCCGACGGTGCCGGAGACGGCCGCGGTCAGCGCCTGGAAGTGGTTGACCTCACCGGTCGAACCCTTCTCGTCGTACTTGCCGCGCACCACGTTCACCGCCAGGCGGAACTTGCGTATCTGCACCAGCCCGAACCAGCCCGAGAAGACCAGGCCGGCCACCACGAGCCAGGCGACGATCAGCGGAAGCTGGGTTCCTCCGACGGGGACGGAGTAGAAGACGATGTCTCCGAGCCACTTGGCGATGGGCTCGAAGAATCCGCTGACGGCTTCGTCTACGGAGGTGGTGATGGTGTCGAGTGACATCAGGCTTTACCTCGATGGCGCAGAACCGGCGCAGTGCGGTGCGACGGTGTGAGTGCGGGCGGGCATGGAGCGAACGCCGTTGTCCGATCGGCGACCCTGGGCGTCTCGATCCGCGGACTCGGACCGTGACCTCCCTGGCCGTGCAGAGCCGGTGCATGCCGGCACTCCGCGATCCGGCGAGGGGTGGTACCGAAAGCGGAGTTGCGCATTCTTAGCACGCTCTTTACGGATTCTTTAGTGACGTGGATCACTCACCAGGGCCCGCGCCCCGGAAACCCAAGGGCTGGTGATGCGATCGTTATCCGGATTTGAGGTTCCACTGAGCGAACGAGCCTGCCTGATCTGCTGCGGTTCGGACCGATAGGTCATTGAGTGAGAGGGCCGCGGCGGGCGAAAGGAGTGTCAGGTGAATGGGATGGTCGACATCGCGGGGCGGCCCTGGTGCTGTTCGTCCTGCGGGATGTCTTCCACACGCTGCGGCATCCGACGAACCACGGCGGTCCGAGCAGGCTGGTCATGACGGGGCTGTGGCGGCTGTCCGCTTCGGTGGCCTCACGCCGTCGTGCGTCCTGACTGGCCGGCCCGATCGCGATGGTCGCTGTCGTAGCGGTGTGGGCGCTGGCCGTGGTCATGGGATGGGCACTGATCTACTGGCCGCACATGCCGCAGGCGTTCACCTACACCTACACCGCCGGGCTCTGCTCCCCGCCGAGCACTCGTCGTTCACGGACGCCCTCTACATCTCCTTGGTCAACATCTCGACGCTCGGCCTCGGTGACATCGCGCCCACCGAGGGATGGCTGCGGATCCTCGCCCCACTGGAGGCCTTCGTCGGCTTCTCCCTGCTGACCGCAACGGTTTCCTGGACACTCGGCATCTACCCGGCGCCGGCCAGCCGCGGGCGCCGGCACTCAGGCTGTCCCACCTCTCGCGCACGCATCTCACGGCGGAGCAGATCGACACGGACGCGCCCGACGTCAGGCTGTCCGCCGCCGTGCTCCGCACCGCGCTGGAGGACCTCGCCGTTATCCTCGACCAGCGCTTCCTCAACACCCAGGACAGGCCGCAGCAGGTCTTCGTCGCCTTCGCAGACGATCACGGACGCCACTCCGATGCCTGACGCGACTCACTCCTCGCGGGCCGCGTGCCTGCGGTTCGGGCGGATGGGCAGGTGGCGGGGGTCGGTGGCGCGAGTGATGGCGTTCTCCACGGCGGCTACCCGGTCGGCGAGCAGGCCGAGTGCGGCCACCGCCCGGCTCAGGGGGTCGTCGCCGGAGCCGCCGAGAGCCTGCGAGCGGACATACGAGGCGGTGATCTCGGCCCAGCGGGTCGCCTGGCCATGGGTGAGGGCACCGCGGAGGGCGGCGAGCTTGAGGAGGTTGGCCTCGGCTCCGGTGGTGAGGGTTTGGGCCTCCGATGTGTAGTGGTCGTCGATCAGCGCGGTCAGTTCGGCGTCGTTCATTGCAGGTGAAATGCGAGCCGCGATCTTGTTCATGTTGCGGTAGGAGCCTTGGAGCCGGAAGGGCGGCTCGGTGCGGCTCGCGTCGGTCTGCGCCGCGGATGCGATGTAGGCGTCATTGACCGCGAGGACCGTCTGCCGGGCGGTGAGCAGATGGCGCAGGACGGCGAGGATCCGGTCCAGTTCGGCCGGGGCGTAGGCGTGGGTGAGCCGGTCGCGTCGGGCAGTGGGGTCGTCGGCGGCGAGGCGTACGAGCAGCTCCAGGTCGGCGCGGTCTCGGGCGGCGAGTGGGGCGAGGACCGGGTTGGAGGTGAGGGCGTTCTCGACGAAGCTGAGGGCGAAGGCCTCCTCCTTGCCGGTCAGTACGTCCCCGAGGTTCCAGACGTCGGCTCGGTTCGCGAGCATGTCGGGGATGCGGAAGCGTTGCCCCGACTCGGTGTACGGGTTGCCGGCCATGCAGACGGCGAACCGATTTCCGCGCAGGTCGTGCCCGCCCAGGGTGCGGGTCGCGTCGCACAGCGGGATGAACTTCTGGAGCAGCTCGGGCGAGGTGTGCTGGATGTCGTCCAGGTAGAGCAGCACGTTGTTTCCGGCGGTGAGCGCAAAGTCGATCTTCTCCAGTTCGCGACGGGCGGCGGCATCCGGGGCCTCGGCCGGGTCGAGGGAGGTCGTGTGGTGGCCGAGGGCCGGTCCGTCCACCTTGACCAGGAGCAGCCCGAGGCGCTCGGCTACGTACTCCAGGAGCGTGGTCTTGCCGTAGCCGGGCGGGGAGACGAGCAGGAGCAGGCCGCTGCTGTCGGTGCGCTTGGCGTCCCCGGCCGCGCCCAGCTGCTTGGCGAGGCTGTCGCCGATGAGGGGGAGGTAGACCTCGTCGACGAGGCGGTTGCGGACGAAGGCGGACATGACCCGGGGCCGGTACGCGTCGACGCGCAGCTGGGTGCGCATCGACGCGAGGAGGGTGCTGCGGCGCTGCTGGTAGGTACGGAAGCCCGGGACGGCCTCGGCCGCGAAGTCAGTGGTGCGGGAGAGGAATTCGTCCAGCCTCAGGTTCAGGGAGCGCCCGGTGATCTGCGGATGGGTGCCGAGCAGGCCGGTGACGGTTGCCGTGGCCTCGCCGGTGACGTCGTAGCGCTCCAGGGAGGGGCACAGTTCGACGGCCGCGGCCTCGGCGATGTCGCCTGCGTCGATGTCCTCGCCGCAGGCCGCCGCGTAGGAGGTGAGCCAGCCCTCGACGAGGTGCCGGCGTACGGCCGGGTCGGGGAGTGCGGCCAGGTCCTGCTCGTACGGCGATACCCCTACGCTGCGGTGGAACTTCTCGAGGAGGATGCGGGCCGAGGCGGACACCGCGAATCCGGCGGGACCGGAAACCAACTCCTCGAAGAGGTATTCGGCAGCGCGGCCGACATCGGCCTCCTCGGTGAACCGGGTTACCTCGGCGGTGAGTTCGACCAGCAGTCCGTCGATGGCGGGGGTGAGCCCGAAAGTCTCGCGAGCCCTGGCCAGGGACACCGCGCGACGGGCGAAGTGGTCACGGAAACCCTCCGTCGTGCCGTGGGCCCAGAACAGAGCGGCCGCCGCGCGCTCGCGCGGAGGGTAGCGCAGCAGTCCGGCGCTCTCGCGCAGCCTCAGCAGCACGGTGAGGATCGCGGTGGCGTCGTGGTCGTGGACGCCCCTCTCGTAGCCCTCGTCGTACGCGGCTTCGGCGGCCTGCCGTACGAGCGTGGGCAGGTCAGCGGCGGCGAGGGCATCGGCGCCGTGCTCGGCCAGCAGCCGCGCGGCCAGGTACTCCGCCCGGTACACCCGGGGTGACTCGGACGGCAGCAGCCGACCCCAGTAGGGCCGGGTGGCGGCGAACTCCGGGTCGGTGACCGGGTGGCGGTAGTCGGTGCCGTTCAGGGCGAAGGCCAGGCCGTCCTGGTGCGGTACGAGGGTCAGCTCGGGGGCCTGGCGGGTGACGGCGAAGCGGTGGCGGCCCAGGCGGATCGTGTCGCCGCCGTCCGTGAACAGGTCGCCGCGGTCGCGCAGGGCACGTCCGGCCTCCTGGCGGGCGGCCAGCAGGCGGCCCGCCAGTTCCTCCGCCCTGACCGAATCGCCGAGCTGCCGCAGTTCGTCGGCGGTGCGGCGGACCTTGGCCGCCATCGGGTCCGAGGCGAAGTATGTGTTGATCTCGTCGAGGTTCTCCAGCCCCGATGCCCGGCGGGTGACCGTCTCCAGAACCCGGCGCGCGGACTCGGAGAGGGCTTCGGCGCGCCGGGCGCGGGCGTCCCGGAGGGTCTGCTGGCGCGAGGAGAACGCGTCGTGGATCTCGGTCCGCTTCTCGGTGATCTCGGCGAGGAATCCGTCGTGCTCGGCGAAGCGCGACTCCAGGTTCTCCAGTTGGAGGAGCAGTCGGGCGAGCTGGGCCTCGCAATCCTCGGGCGTGGCGGCGGCGGCCAGAGCGCCGGTGACGGCCTGGCCCAGGAGCGCGAACTCGGCTGCGAACTCGGCCCGCCCTTCGCGGTCGAGGAGTTCTCGGCGGCGGGCGCCGAGCGTGGCGCGGGCCCGGTTCACGGACCCGAGGACCTCGGCGATCCGCTCCAGGATGGTGGTGCGTACGGTCGCGTCACCGATGTCCAGGCCCGCGACGACCTCGACGAGGGTCTGGAGGCCGAAGGTCCGCTCCTCCAGCCGCTCCTCGACGGGGACGGCCTCGGCGACGGTGGTGATGCCCTCGGCGTCGGTGGTGAGCTGTTCGGCCTCGGCGTGATGGGCGGTGAAGGCGTTCTCGCGGTGCAGGAAGGCGACGGCACGCTGGGCCGTGGAGGTGATGTCGCCCTCCACGTTGGCGGCCAGGGCCTCGATGCCGTCGGTGTCCGCGTACCGCATCTCCTTGAGGGTGATCAAACGACCCTGTGCCCGGCGCAGTTCGGTGATGCGGTCGATCCACTCCTCGGCGGTGGCCGGGGCCTCGCCGCGGATACGGCGGATCAGCCGGGCGATCGACTGAGCGGATTCGGCGAGGGCGTCGGCAGCTTGCCGGGTGAGGACCTGGACGCTCTCGAATTCCTCCAGTACGTGTGCGGTGGTGGACCGGACCTCTTCGAGGGGGCCGCGCAGGTCCCCGGTCTCGGCGTCGCCGAGCCAGGGGAACCGGTCGGCGGCCCGGACGCAGGCGGCGAGCAGCGTCTCGTACACCGCCCCGGAGTGCGTGGCTTCGGTCTCTGTGGCTTGGCGTGCGATGGAAAGGCAGTCGGCGATGCCCCGCACCAGGTCGGCGTTGCCGATGCGGGCGAGCGGGCCGTTTCCGGAGGATGAGGCGTAGGTGTCGGAGGTGTAGGGGGTGTGCCAGATCTGCACGGGGTGCATACGGGCGGGCTCGGCGACGCCGGCGCGCAGGACGACGAGAGCGCCGTCGTCGAACAGGGCGTGGCCGTGGCAGGAGATGGGGGCGGCGACCTCCTTGCGGATGAGGTTGTAGGAGAGCAGCAGGCCGTGTCCTTCTGTGCGGGCGTGGAAGGTGAAGAGGACGTCCTCGCCGTTGGGAGAGCGCACGGCCTTCTCGAATTCCAGGTCCGTCGTGTCCGTGTCGAAGGTCTTCACGGTGCCCGAGGCGAGGCAGTAGCCGCCGGGGAAGACGATGCCCTCGTCGTCCGGCAGCCGGCGGCAGGACTGGCCGATGCCGTCGAGGCGGACAACGGTGTTCGTGACGGTGTTGAAGACCAAGTGACGGCTGGTCTGCTCCTTGTAGGGGCGGATCCGCAGCAGGATCAGCGAGCCCACGGTGGCGTAGGCGATCTCGGCGTCGGCGAGGGACTGCAGCGGCTCGTCGACCGGCTCGCGGTGGATCCCCTCGCCGGTCTCGGTGTCGTCGACGGTCTTGACGGTGAGCGCCCCGCCGACCGTCGAGACGAAGAGCCGCCCGCCGATGGAGGTGTGAGGGTGGCGGCCCAGAACGTGGTCGTCCCGGGTGGTCTCCCGCCACTCGACGTCGTGAGCGGGCGGGAAGACGTGGTCGCGCTCGCCCTGGGCATCCAGGAACCGTGCCTCGCCGGACGGGGTGAGGGACCAGCGCAGGACGCGGATGTCCTCGGCCTGCTCTCCGGTCTGGAAGACGGCCAGCAGCTTGCCGTCAACGTGGCGGAGCTGGAGCAGGCGCGCGGCCTGGTAGTAACGGTGCAGCGCCCCGAACTCCCGGATGAAGCCCGGGTCGTCGAGGAGGCCGGGCGCGGCACCCTCGGGGAGCGGGCTCAGGTCGCGGTCGTACAGGGCGAGCACGTCCCCGACGGACATCTCCCGCCCCTGGCTGGTGGCGCCGTTGAAGCCGAAGAGCAGCACGTCCCCGATGGCGGCGATGTCGCGGGGTACACGACGGTGCTCGGTGCGGATGCGCTCGGAGCCCGAAAGCGTGAGCCCGGCTCCGCCGAACTCGGCGATCCTGACGGTGTTGAGGGCCTCCGCGCGCCGGGCCAGCTCGCCGGCCTGCGCCACCAGCCGGTCGCGCAGCACCTCGTACGACAGCACCTCGGACGTACGGGCGTCCATCGCCGTGGCCGTGGTCATGTGTTCCAGCTCCCTCGTATGCAAAGTGGTGCTCTTCCGGAGCCGCCGACCCCTCCGCGGCGGCTCCGGAACGTGACCGCACCCCCGTGGCGGTCAGCTCTTGGCGGTGCCGTTCAGGCCGGCGAGTGCGGTCACCGGCATGTCGGCCAGGCCCAGCTGCCGGGCCTTGGCCATCAGCTCGTCCAGCTGCCCCGATCCGGTCGGCATGAGCTTCATCAGCAGGGCCGAGACGGTCAGGTTCTGCACGTCGGACGTGGACACCGAGCCCAGTGCCTTCGTGAGGTCTTCCGTGAAGGAGCCGGAGCCGTCCAGCCAGGGCCCGGCCAGGGTCTGGGCGGTCTGGGAGTTGTCCATGAACCCGTCCACGGCCCGGCCCATCGACATCGCTCCGACGATGCGGTCGAAGAACGCCGACTCGCCGCCGATGATGCTGATGTCGGCGCTTTCCAGCCCGGTCGCCAGGACGGTTGCCTGGGCTTCTGCGACCTGGCGCTGCATGTCCAGCCCGGCGAGCCGGATCTCCTTCTCCGCCTCCAGCCGCAGCCGGTACTCCTCGTGGCCGCGCGAGGCCTCGTCGAGCGCGGCCATGGCCGCCGCCTTCTCGGTCAGGCCTTCCGCCTCCGCCTTCAGCTTCTCGCCGATCGCGGTCGCCTCGGCCAGTGCCATCTCGCGGGCGCCGTCGGCCTCCGCCTTCAGCCGCGCCGTCGTGGCCCCGGCCTCGGCCCGGCCGGCCTTCTCGATCGCGTCCGCTTCCTTCTCCCGCACGGCGACCGCGGCCAGGCCCTCGGCGGCGGCCTCCGCCTGGATGCCCTCCGCGAGGCGGATCTTGGCGCGTGCGTCGAGATCGGCGGTCTTGTTGCGGGCCTCGGCGAGGGTGAGTTCCTCGGCCGCCCGGTGCACAGCCGCCTGCTCGGCCGCTTCCGCCGCCTTGATGTCCTTGACCAGCTTCTCCTGGGCCTGCGCCTCGGCGGCGATGACGACGGCCTGCCGCTCCCGCTCGGCCTCCTCCACCGTCCGCAGCCGCTTGATGGACTCCTCCTGCTCGGCGACCGTACGGTCCACCGCGATCCGCTCCCGCACGACCTCGGCGATGTCCCGCTTCTCGGTCTCGACCTCCTTGTCGGCGGCGATCCTTGTCAGCTGCGTCTCCCGCTCCCGCGCGATGACCTCCAGCAGACGGTCCTTCTCGATCCGCTCGTTCTCGATGGCGATGACCCGCTCGCGGTTCTTCTGCGCGACGGCCACCTCGCGAGCCTGGTTCTCGCGCTGGATGCCGAGCTGCTCCTCCGTCTTGAGGAAGGCGCTCTGCGCCCGCAGCCGCTCCTCCTCCACCACTCGCGCGGTCTCCGCTTCCTCCCGCGCCCGCACCGTCTCGATCTCGCGGCGCTGTTTGATCTCCGCGTCCGCCTGGCGGCGCTCCAGCTCCAGGATCGCCTCGCGGGCGTCGACGTTCTGGCGGGTGAGTTCCTTCTGCTCGTGCTGGCGGAACTCGTTGGTACGCACGCTCTCGACGGCCGTCAGCTCGGTGATCTTCCGGATGCCCTGGGCATCCAGGATGTTGCCGGCGTCCAGCTGGGCGAGGGGGGTCTGCTCCAGATAGTCGATCGCCGCATCCTCCAGGCTGTAGCCGTTCAGATCGGTGCCGATGATGTGGATGATCCGGTCGCGCAGTTCGTTGCGCATCGTGTAGAGGTCGGTGAAGTCGAGCTGCTTGCCGACCGTCTTGAGCGCCTCGGAGAACTTCGCGTTGAACAGCTCCTGCAGGGTCGCCTTGTCCGAGGCCCGCTGGGTGCCGATGGCCTGGGCGACCTTGATGACGTCCTCGACGGTCTTGTTGACGCGGACGAAGAACGAGATGCGGATGTCGGCGCGGATGTTGTCCTTGCAGATCAGACCGTCGCGGCCGGTCCGGGAGATCTCGATGGTCTTCACCGAGATGTCCATGATCTCGGCCTTGTGCAGTACGGGCAGCACGACCTGACCGGTGAAGGTCACATCGACCTTCCGCATCTTGGAGACGATCAGGGCCTTGCCCTGCTCGACCTTGCGGAACAACCGGGTCACCACGAGCAGAGCCGCGATCACGAGGACGAGAACGACGATGACGAGCGTGCCAAGGCCCAAAGAGATGGCATCCATGAGGAGTCCCCACGTGAGAAGTCGAAGCTGAGAAGCCCGGGAAGGCTGAGAAAGAGCGGCGGATCAGCCGCGCGGGTCGAGCGCCGCATCGAAGGGCGCGACCCAGAAGAACTCGCCTGCGTCGTCGTACGCGTAAAGCAGCGCGGTGCTGCCGAGCGTGAGCGGGTCGCTGCCGTGCTGGCGTACCTGGACGATCGAAGTGGCGCCGTCCCCTGCCGCGACCTCGGCCTGGCCGAAGACCGCGTCCACCCGCCCCGTGCGGATGACGCAGGTCAGACCGACGAAGTCCAGCCGGGACGGACCGGGTTCGTCGGGAAAGAGCTTGGCCAGGGGCCGTACGACGTGTCGGGTCACGCGCCAGGACAGGAAGACCGAGGCGAACAGCAGTGCGACACCGAGGAAATGGACCAGCGCGCCGGGCCACCCTGTACGGGCAAGGAGCACGGAGCCGGTGAGGCTCGTGAACCAGGCCAGGCCGATCAGCAGCGAGGCCGACACCGTGACGGGCACACCGCCGATGCCGAGAGCACTGCTGCCGGAATCGGCACCGACACCGTCGTGATCCGCGGCCCCGCACAGCACGAGCAGCCAGAACCCGAAGACAACGACCAGGGCGGCTGTGAACGGCACGGTGGGGAAGCCCAGAACGGCCCTGATGAACTCGTCCACGCCTCCCCCTCCCTTCAGGCACCCGGCATCAGGTGCGTGGGCCCGTCCGGCCTCGGCCCATCCTGCCCCGACGGGAGCCCGTCGCACATTGCCGATCACCGGCAGTCTTTACGCCGCTTTGACGCCGATCGCAGGGTGGTGCGGGCGACAGGAGCTGACGTTATTGTCTAACTTAAGTTAGTGACTAACGAAAGATGGCTGTCATGCCCTCGATGACCGTTGTGATCGCCGGTGCCGGGCCGACCGGACTGGCGACGGCCTGCGGACTACGCGCGGCGGGAGTCTGCGTCCGGGTGCTGGACAAGGCGCCTGGACCGGCTCCGACCTCGCGGGCCCTGGGCCTTCAGCCTCGCGGGGCAGAGGTGCTCGACCGTCTCGGGGCGCTCGGCGACCTGCCCGAGCGGTCGGTGCGCATCGCCCACGTCACCACGTACGTGGACGGCAGGCCCCTGGCCAGACTCCCCGTGGGACAGCCCACGAAGCTGGTGACCAGGCCCGGCCTGCTCATGTCCCAGGCCGAGGTCGAGGCCCGGCTCCGGGACCGCCTGGCCGAACTCGGTGTCGAAGTCGAATGGGGCCGCGAGCTGCTGGGGGTGCGCCAAGGCTCGGACCGGGTCGTCCTCCGCCTTGGCGACGCTGAGGAGCGGGCCGACTGGCTGGTGGGGTGCGACGGCGCGCACAGCCGCGTACGCAAGGCCGCCGGGATCGGTTTCCCCGGCGTGCCCGTCGTCGAACGCTTCCTGCTGGCCGATGTCACGGCACGTCTGCCGATCCCCAGGGACACGGTCGCGGTCTGGCTGCGCGGAGACGCGATGCTGGGGGCGTTTCCGCTTCCGGGGGAGAACATGTGGCGCCTGATGGCGCCCGCAGCGGCCGGATCCGCCGCGGACCCGATGGAGACGCTGACGAAGCTGCTCCTGCACGAGGCCGGCATTCCCGGCACCGCCGTGCGCGAGGTCCTCTGGACCTCCACGTTCCGGATTCACCGGCGCCTCGCCTCGTCATACCGCCAGGGCAGGATCCTGCTCGCCGGCGACGCCGCGCACATCCACAGCCCCTTCGGCGGCCAGGGCATGAACACCGGCCTCGGCGATGCGGAGAACCTGGCCTGGAAGCTTGCCCTGGTCGCCTCAGGGCGGTCCGGCGACGGCCTGCTCGAAACCTACGAGGCCGAACGCAAGCCCATCGCACGCGAGGTACTCGCATCCACGACCGCCATGACCGGCGTGGTCCTCGGACAGACCACGTGGGCGCGGGCCTTGCGTGATCACGTCTTCGTCCCCCTGCTCAACCGGCCCGCAGTCCAACGCCGGCTCTGGGAGAAGTCCTCCCAACTGACCCTGACCTACCGCAAAGGCCCGCTCGGTACCGGCCGTCAGCGCCCCGGCTCCGCCCCGCGCCCGGGCGACCGCGTACCCGACCTCGCCTGCACCCGCCAGGACGGCACACCCACCCGCCTGTACGAGGAACTGCGCACGGGCTGGGCCATGCTCACGCCCAGAGCGGCACCCGCGGCCCAGGGAGCCGTCGCCCTGCGGCACCTCGGCGTCGGCGGCCTGACCGCGCTCACCCTGCCGGGAAGCCGACAGCACAGCCTGCTGGTACGACCTGACGCCCACCTGGCCTGGCACGGAACATCGTCGGCCGCCCTGGACAGGGCACTGGCACGCATACTCGGGAACGGCACAATGCAGTGAGCGAGCACCGAGAACGCCCGGAGGCGGCAGGCCCATGAGTACGTCCCCCACGCCGGCTCCCGGACTGCGTGAACGGAAGAAGGCGCAGACCCGCCGGACGATCCAGGAACAGGCGCTGCGCCTGTTCCTGGACCAGGGCTACCAGAACACCACCGTCGAAGAGATCTCGGCCGCGGCCGGAGTCTCCCACATGACGTTCTTCCGGCACTTCCCCACCAAGGAAGCCGTCGTGGAGTCCGACGACTACGACCCGCTGATCGCCCGGCTCATCGAGGAGCGACCGCCTCACGAGGACAGCCTCACCGCCCTCTGCAACGCCCTCAGCCAGGGCCTGGAGACGGTGTACGCCACTGGCAAGGACGCCCTGCTCATCCGCACCAGGCTCATCTTCGAGACACCGGCCCTGCGCGCCCGTACCTGGGACAACCAGTACGCCACGCAGCGGCTGTTCGCCGAGGCTCTCAGGTCACGCAACCCCGCCGAGAGCGACATCTCCACCCGGGTCGTGGCGGCGGCCGCCCTCGGCGCCGTGACAACGGCCCTCGCCGCCTGGGTCCAAAGCGATGGCGCCCTCGACCTCCCCGCCCTGGCCGACGAGGCGTTCCGTGCCTTGCGCCCATCCTGACGGGTACCAGCCCGTGCGGCCGTGCCCCGCGTGCAGCACGGCCCGGCGCTGCCAGGAAGCACCGCACCCACGAGTGCGGCGGTGGCTGCGCCCGCGAGCAGCGCCCCCGCTGGTCGCAGTCGGCGAAGTCATCTACCGACCGGCGCTGCCAGGGTGCCTCGCCCTCCGTACGACCGGGAATGGCCAGCTCGGTCGACGGCCGCTGTCACGCCACCGTATCCGGCCAGCCCAGTAGGCGAGCGCCGATCACCGCGGTCTGCAGGGTGTATCGGTTGTGCGGATCCGCCGGGTCGGCTGCGGTGAGGGTGTGGATGCGCTCCAACCGGTAGGTGAGCGCGCGCACGCTCAGCGAAAGCCGCCGCGCCGCCTCGGTCGCCACGCAGCCGCTGTCGAAGTACGCGGTGAGCGTGTCCAAGAGCGGCTGGGCACCGCCCCGGGCCTGCCGGAGCGGGCCGAGGACACTCTCCACCAGGTCGGCCATGGCCTGCCGGTCCCGGGTCAGGACCGGATAGACCAGCAGGTCGGCCGAGTGCAGCACTGGCCCCTCCAGACCCATCCGCTCCGCGAGATCGAGAGCGTTGAGCGCCTCCTCGTACGCGTGCACGACGCCGCCCGCACCGGAGTGTGACCGGCTTATCGCGACGCGTCCGCCGTCCGTGGCCGCGTACGCCTGCTTGGCGAAATAGGCCAGGACGTCCGGCTGGTCACCGGGAGCCACGCAAATCAGCCTGCCGTCCTTCGTGGTCAGAAGGATCTGCCGGTTGCCGAACCGGGCCAGGACGGTCTCCTCGATCCCGCGGGCCACGGGGTAGCCGTCGCCGTACGGCTCCGACCCCTCGGCCACCGCCACCGCGTGGGCCTGCGAAAGCCGCAGCCCGAACCGCTCGGCCCGCTCCGCCAGCCGGCCCAGGTCACTGCGCCCGTACAGCAGGTCGTCGACGAACTCCCGGCGCGCGGCCTCCTCCTGCCGCACTGCCTGGTGCTGCGCCCTCTCGTACCCCTCGGCGAAAGCGTCCACCGCCTGTTCGACGGCGGCCAGCAGCGGACCCACCGACCCGGACGGCAACCGCGGATGCACCTCCCGCGCTGCCGCCAGATGGTCCCGAATCAGGCCACGCAGCGCCAGTCCCGCGTCCGCCGCCCGGGCACCCTGAGCCCTCCGTGACTCCAACTCGTCGCGGGTGAGCCGACGCCCCGTGGCGCAGGCGTCGAGCAGAATCTCAGCGCACCCCACCACGTGCTCTGTTGGCGCTGCCGCCTCGGCCATGTCGCTCCCCCGATCTCACGCCTGTTGACGCGCCTTTGACGCAGGGACCAGGGTGACACGCGCTGAGCGGGGCGCCGCCATCGGCATCAGGATGACGTAAAAGCTGCCGGTCACCGGCAATGCGCCGCCGCACACGGAACGGGCAGGATCAGATCACGAGAGGAGAGCAACACCGCCCGGATGCCGGATGGCGGAAGCGGGGAGGATCTGGGCTGGTGGCGGATTTCGCACAGTTGATGGCGCGGCACACGGGTGGCGGTCTCAGGTCCACACCCCAAGTGTGCTCGCCAGGACAGGGCTCGCCGGCGACAGCAGAGATATCCGTGCCGAACCCCCTCCAGATCGCTCAACCAGTCGACAAGGGATCCCAGCGAATGCGTTACGACGACGAACCCGTCTTCAGGCGAAGCAAGTGGGGGACGAACCGCTACTACTACAACCCCAACAATCCCATCGGGCTGGCGCTCATCGTGATCACCCTGGTCTTCACCGCCACGATGATGATCCTCATGGTCAACCGGGCCGGCCCCTTCAAACCGGAGACCGCCAACACGCCGTGGAGCCCACCGCCATACACCCACTCCTGGCCGCCGCCTTCCAGCGCTCCGACACCCTGGCCCACATGACCCGCAAAGCAACCGTGAAGAACCGCGCCAGGGAGCCGATCAGCTGCGGTGGCGCCCCGCTCGAGAGGGCCGGCTTCCGCCGTGTACGTGCACCAGAGGCGGCGAGCCTCTGCGCGAAGGGCCAAGCCGAACACCCTCCCAGAGAGGGCGGCCCCATGGAGATCAGCACCTCGCACGACGTCAGGGAGGAGCATTGAAGACCGAGCCCGTGTTCGTACGGCACGAGCGCACCAAACAATACGTGTACAACCCGCGCAGCCGTTTGGGCCGCGCCCTCATCGTCCTCACGCCGATCGTCGCGAGCAGTGTTCTGTACTCGCTGTACAGCAGCTGGCACTGGAGCGAGGGCGAGCTTCGTACGGCCGTCCACCGAGCCGCTGACGTCCTGAACGCCAAACCTCAGTACGCGAGCCCCGAAGCACCCCAGGACTACCTGATCCGCAACGCCATCGAGGAGAGCGGCACGGGACCCGGCCATGGAGTGAGCGTGTACGGGGACGGCCCCGCCGGTTACACGATCTCCACGCAGGACACCGATACGAAGTTCTGCATGCGCCTGCTTCTGACCCCGGTCGACCCCGACAAACCCTTCCCTGCCGCCCTCGAACGCCATCATGTGATCGCGACCGCCACAGAGGGCCCATGCCGACGCCCATGACGTTGAGCACCGCCGACGACCTGGAGGGAGGGCCGTTGAGCGAGGACCCCGTCTTCGCGCGGAGTGCATGGGGGACGAACCGGTATGTATACAACCACCGCAACCCGGTGGGTCTCGCGCTCATCGTCATCGCGCCGATCGTCGCCATCTGCGCGATGATCGGGCTCCGGAACAGCTCCCGGTGGAGCGAGGGCGAACTACGCACGGCCGTTCACCAAGGTGCCGAGGACCTGAACGGGAGCACGCAGTACGTAAGCCCCGACATGCACTTGGGAACCCTGATCAGGGACGCCGTGGAGGACAGCGGTACGGGGCCCGGCCTGGGCCTTGACGTCTCCCAGGCCTTTGTCGAGGACGATGGCCACGGCTACACGATCTCGACCGAGGACACCAACACGAAGTACTGCATACGCGTCACCATGGCCCGAGTCGATCCGAACAGCCGCTTCCCGTTCATCCGCCAGGACCACCACCTCACGGCCAAGGCAAGCGAAGGCTCCTGCTGAGAGGTCTACTCAGGATCGTCCAGGGTGTGGCGTGCGCAAACGTGACCTTGGTTTACCGCTCGGAGCGGACCTGGACAGCGGCCGGATACGTCCTTCTCCTGCTGCTACCAGGGCGAGACACGCGGCCACGACGGAGAGCGCAGCGAGGGCAGCGAAGAGGTAGGGGTACCCGCCGAGTGAGGCCGCGAGAGCCATACTTGCCCAGGAAGCCAGGGCTGCTGCGATGTGGACGGGTACGCCCAGGAGTCCGGAGAGGCCGCCGTAATGGGTGGTGCCCAGCGGTCAGAGCTCGACTTCTCGGTACGCGCTGAGTGCGCTGCGTTCGACTTTGGCGAGCAGTCCCTGCTGGGTCTGTTCATCCATCTTCCGTTCCTGGGCCCACTCACGAGCCATGTCGACACCTTGTGTACGCAGCCGGTCGAAGCGCTCCTCCTGGGAGGCATTTTTCAGATTCTGAAGCCATGCCGCCGTGAGATGGGCGGCCCGGGGGTCCTGAGCGCTCTTGGGGGAGGCCTGTCCGTCCAGCAGGGTGTCCACGACAGCCGTGCGCCACACCCGTACCTGCCTCTTGTCCTTGCCGTGGGTGACCGCGTCGGCGATTCCATCGAGGATGCCGAGTGCTCGTGCGCTCTCCGTCGGTGGAACGCTGAGGCTGTAGTTCGCAGCGTCGGCGGGGACCGCCGCTAGCCGCTGCGCCGTGGTCCGGGTCTCCGTCATGCGCAGCAAGGCGTAGGCCTCGGGGTCCTGCGCGACAGCGCGGACGATGCCCCTGAGGGTGTCGGGAAGGACGGTGAGGTGGTGGGTGCCGTCGGACTGCCACGGCGGGGCCTGGGGTGCGGCCTTGGCCAGGAAGTCGGTGATGCCGATACCGCCGAGCATCTCGTGCAGATCGGGTGCGTAGTCGGCCAGAGCGGTGGCGAGAGGGACACGCAGGGCGGTGTCCAGGGTGAGTTTCGCTGGATCTTCGGAACCGAGGACGACGAGGACGTCCTTCAGCGCCTGGGCCTGAGCCTGGGTGTGACGGCCAGGCGCGTTCCCGGCCGATGCGTTCACTATGGCCTCGGCAAGAGCTGCGCAGCTCGTGCCTGGGCTAACGGCCGCGCCCACTGACTTCTGCACACGTTCGTCCCCGGCCAGGCCATTGCACGGTTCAGCGGCTCCCCTGCCGAGCAGCAGCCATGCCCCGACGCCTCCCAGCAGAGCCAGACATAGCCCGAGCACGATGAATGCCTTGGCTGGTGTCGTGCGGCTGGAAGTCTCCTGTGGCATGGCTGCCTTCCTGTGGGTGTGTCAGTTGGCGGTGTCGGTCAGATACTTGTGCGTTGTGTTGCTTCCTCGGTCGTGACCGTCGAGGATGCAGGATTCGCGCCGAGCAGGGCCGCGAGAAGGGCCGGGATGCTATCCGGTGGCCGCCACCCACCTCCCATTTTTGCGCATCATCGCCAAATCAATTCGTTTGCCTAGAGCAAAGGTTAGCGTGGCCGTGCCCAAAACTTCCGGGCGCCACAGCGCCGGTGCCGGCACCGGCGAACCGTCGTGCACTCCAGGAGGCATGATGAAATCTCATGCACGCAGCACCCGCCCCCCGTCCCGTCGTCGCCGTGGCCGCCTGACAGCCGCGGCAGTCGCCTTCGTGGCGGTCATCGCCACTGCAACCGCATGGCTCGCGCTCAAGAACAGCTCAGCCGACGAGTCGGTCTCCGCTAACCTCCCAACGGCGGCCTCCGGTCTGACAGCGCCTCAGGCGGCCAGCACCGACGCAGTCACCGAACTGGACAAAACCTTCCTCACCAAAGTCCGACAGGCCGGACTGTGGGAGATACCGGCCGGCCGCCTCGCCCAGACCAACGCATCGAGCGAAGCGATCAAACGGGCCGGCTTGCATTTGCTCGAGGGACACAGCAAGCTCGACCAACTGGTTCGCGAGGACTCCCAGGCACTCCAAGTGCCCATCCCCGACCTGGCGACAGCCGAACAGCAAGCTTGGGTTGACCAGTTGCGAAAAGCCCGAGGCAGCGACTTCGACCAACTCTTCGTGGACCTGCTCCGGGCTTCCCACGGCAAGGTGTTCATTACCATCGGCGAGGTCCGCGCATCCACCAAAAACTCCGTGGTACGACGGCTCGCAGCCCAAGCCAACACCACCGTCCAGGACCACATGGATGTACTGGAGGACACCGGCCTCGTCACTGACGCCATCTTGGACGATGTCGCCTCCACCATTCCCAAGTAACGACCACCGCCTGCGCCGAGAGACCTCTCGACTTCCCATCGCGCCTCCGAGCGACGTGCGGGTGCCTCAGTTGTCGATCAATAGTCCCAAGTCGACGGGGTCGGCCTCAAACCCGCCGCGTACGTGGCAGCATCCACGGACAGCAGTGCACGCGCGATCGGCCATCTCAGGTCCTTGCCGACCGACAGTGACCTCCTTGCCCGGTATGACTTTTTTCCTTTCGTTCGGATGCACAGATGGATGGAGCGAACGCCCGAGTCAGTTTTCGGGCCTCGCGCAATGCCGAGATCCCTGCACACTCGCAGGACCATTCGAATGTGCACGAACGAACAGCCCTGGCGTGTCGTCGGTGCGGGGTTAGCTGCGGTGCGGCATGTTCTCTCCGAAGACCGATCTCTCACAGACGAGATGGTCCGGGTCTATGCGGAGGTGCCCGATGGGTGCGAGCGGCGTCGGACACGAGCCGCCGGATGACGTGCCACCCCCGGCTGTCGGAGGGACGAAGGACGCCAATGCACCCGCCACGGCAGGAGCTTCGCCCGGCAAGACTCCGGGGACCGCGCATCCGGACGGCGAGACATCAAGGCCTGGTCCGCTGGCGCGGCTGGGCAAGGCCGTACGTTCGGCTGCGCGGGCGGGGCCGGCCCGTCCGGAGTTCTGGCGCAGCCCGCTGCGCGGTCCGCGGCTGACCTCGCTCTTCGGGCTGGTCCTGTTGTTCGGGATCACGGTGCTCTTCGTGACGGGCCTGCTGTCGTACGCGGCGTACAACCCCGATCTCGCGGCGGTCAACGACCAGACACCGAACAAGGGGTGGCTCGGCTTCTATCTGTTCTCGTGGCCGACTTCCCCGTACTGGCTCTACCGGCTCACCCAGGGCGTCCACGTGACGCTGGGCATCGTCCTCGTGCCCGTCCTGCTGGCGAAGCTGTGGTCGGTCATCCCGAAGCTGTTCGAGCGGCCACCGATCCGCTCGATCAGCCACGCACTCGACCGCCTGTCGCTGCTCCTGCTGGTCGGCGGCGCCGGCTTCGAGTTCGTCACCGGCATCCTCAACATCCAGCTGCACTACATCTTCCCCGGCTCCTTCTACACCCTGCACTTCTACGGGGCCTGGGTGTTCATCGGCGCCTTCGTCGTCCACGTGGCCTTCCGGCTGCCCAGAGCCCTGCGGGCCGTACGGCCGCGACGCGGGGAACCTGCGGCGGGTAGCGAGGAAGCGTTCGGGCTGGTCGCGCCGAGACCCGCGGCGCCGACCATCTCCCGCCGGGGCGCCCTGGCCATGGTGGGGCTCGGTTCGGTGGCGCTGCTGGTGGTCACGGCGGGGCAGAGCATCGGCGGATGGTGGCGGCGGACCGCGCTGCTGGCCCCTCACGGCCGGGACCCGGGTTCGGGCCCGAACGGGTTCCAGATCAACAAGACCGCTGCCTCGGTCGGCATCCGGCCCAGCGACGTCGGCCCCGCGTGGCGGCTGACCGTACGCGGCCCGGGGCGTCAGGTCGACCTGACGTACGAGCAGCTCCTCGCGATGACCCAGCACGAGTCGGCCCTGCCCATCGCCTGCGTGGAGGGCTGGTCCACCACCGACCAGCGGTGGGGCGGGGTCCGGCTCACCGATCTGGCCGCACTCGTCGGGATGGGTGTGAACACGCCCGAGGTCCTCGTCGAGTCGGTGCAGCGTGGCGGCTCGTTCCGCTCGGCCGTGCTCAGCGACCACCAGGTCCGTGACAGCCGCTCATTGCTGGCCGTCCGCGTCAACGGGGCGATCCTCTCCGCCGACCACGGCTACCCGGCGCGGGCCATCGTCGCGGGGGCTCCGGGGGTCCACAACACCAAATGGGTCACCCGCCTCACCTTCGGAGAGCCCGCATGAGTGCCCCGACCGCGTTCCGGCGCCGCTACGGCGCCTCCCCCCTGCACCTGCTCCTCGTCCTCGTCTCCTTCGCCCTCGCGCTCTACGCCGGTCTGCGTCTGTTCGAGGGGGACGCGGTCGGCGTGGCCGTGTGGTTCGTCGGGGCGGCCCTCCTGCACGATCTCGTACTCCTCCCCCTGTACTCGCTGACCGACCGGGCCGTACAGGCCCTGTTCACCCCGAGCCCCGACGACGGTCGGCCCGCGCGGCGGGTAAGCGTGAACTACGTCCGCGTACCCGCGTTCGTCTCCGGCGTCCTGCTGCTGGTCTGGTGGCCGCTGGTCTTCCGCCAGGTCGGCCACTACACCGCCGCGACCGCCCTCCCCGCGGACGGCTTCCTGGCCAGGTGGCTGCTGATCACCGCGGCGCTGTTCGCGGCCTCGGCCGCGGTCCTGTTCGTACGGACCTGGCGCTGGAGCCGGGCTCAGCGGCAGGCGCGCAGCGCGACGAAGTGACGGCCTCCGGAACTCTTCCAGCGCTCGGCCTCGGCCCATCCCGAAGAGGCAGCGTGTCGGCTCAGCGCCGCAGTGCCGACCGTGGCCCACGGGAAGACGCTGCTCACGGGCCGGCTTCCTGCATGAATGCGGACGCGGCGACGTTCGTCCACGTCCCCGGCAGCGGTCTCCACCAGGAGGATGCCTTCCTCGCGCACAAGGTCCCGGACCCGGCGCAGCAGCCGCTGCGGGTCACCGCCGATACCGATGTTCCCGTCGATCAGCAGCGCCGTCCCCCACCGGCCCTCGTCGGGGAGGGGTTCGAAGACTGACCGGCTCAGGGCGGAGCCACCCCGGCGCACGGTCGTGATCACGGCGGATGGACAGACATCGATGCCGAGGACGTGGTGACCCCGTCCCGCCAGTGCCTCGACCAGCCGGCCAGCACCGCACCCGATGTCCAGCACCCGGCCGACGCACCGCTGCAGCACCGTGGCGTCGCCCGCATCCGCCTGGGCGGACCACCGCTCCAGGTCCAGTGAGAGGCACCAGCCCTGCGCGTCGCACAGGGACAGGGCTCGCTGCGGAGTCTGGAGCGCCCGCGCGTAGGAGCCGCTGCTCCAGGCGCGGTGTTCGTGAGCGGTCATACCCCATGTCTCGCCGCACGCCGTGCCGGTGGTGCGCTCGGGACTGCGGATTCCCCCGGACGGCCCCTCACCGCGAACCGCCGGGTATGCGCGGCCGGCCCGGGCTCGGCCGGCCATCTGGCCAGGCATTCCAGGGCAGGGTCTTCACTGTCAGCGCAGCCTCGACAGCCATTTCCACTGGGACGGACGGTCGTGCTCCAGGCCCGCATCATGCCCACGCCCGGTTCGCACCGCGGGCTCCGTCTCCGTCCTCGCCGACAACGGAGACCTCGTGGCGGGCGACCTCGTGGCCAACTCCTTCATAGGCCTCAATCCCCGGCAAACCGGCGAACCGACTCCGCGAAGCTCCACGTCGGCCACGGCGTCCCGCTCGACCCGGAATGCGTACGACGCTGGACGGAACGGGAGCAACGATGCCTGTCCGGCCGGGCAGCTCATGGCCGCCCCTGTTCCTCCCTGCCAGGAGACGCGCCATGCCCCGACCCTCCCCCACCGGGTCGGTGGTGTCGCCTCTGGGTGCATTCGGAACAATCCTGGCCGCAGCAGGCACGTTCCTGTACTTGCACCCCGGCCCCGGCCTGCTGCCGCCCGCCCTGGGCGCACTCGTCCTGGCGGTCTCGGTCGCGGTCTGGCTCTTCTCCCGGCAGCACTGACCTCTTAGGGCCCTTCGGCGACCTGAGCGCCAGCCTCGAAGAAGGCCCACGCACTACCGCCCGGATACCGCCCCCCATTTCCATGGTTCGGCATCCGGGCGGTAGTGCGTTCCCCCGTGCCCTGATCCTGCCGCGTTCCGCGCCCACACACACTGCCGGTGACCGGCAGTCTTTACGCGCTCCTGATGCCGGTGACGGAAGCGCTCGCGGAACGTGACACTCCGGTGCCCGCGTCAAGGAAGCGTCATGGGCGCGTCAGGACTGGGGGAAGTGCGTGACGTACCGAACGGCACGCGCGGAAGGGGAGCATGCCGTCCGGCCTCCCATTGCGCGGCCTGATACGCAATCACTTGGCGGCGGTGCAGACAGTACGGCCCGTTCCCTCGTCGCCCGGTGGACTGCTTGCGGTGGTGGAACAGGCCGTGGACGCCTTCGTCGAGGGCTACGAGCGCGCCCAGCAACAGGCCATCCGTCAAGAAGAGGCCGCGCGCCGCGAGTTCGTCGACGACCTCCTGTACGTGCGCAGTGATCTCGGCCGCCTCTCTGAACGGGCCGAGCACTTCGGCCTTCGTCTTTCTCAGGCCCATGCGGTGGCCGTAGCTGTCGGCCCCGAGCCGTAGGGCGACGGTTTCCGGGTGGCCCGGGGCATCGAGACGGCGGTCCTGGCCCGCTTCCCGGGCCGACGGATCCTTCTGGCCACCAAGGGGGGCCGGCTGATCTGCGTGGCCCCCGGGGACCAACCCGACGTACTGGCCTTCTTCGCCAAGCAGGCGTACGCGGCCACCGACGGCGGCAAGGTCGCCATCGGTGGCTCCCACCCCGGCGCCGGAGGAGTCGTCCACTCCTACGAGGAAGCCCTCGGCGCCCTCGACCTCGCCGAGCGGACGGGCTTCGACGGGCCCGTGCTGCACGCCGTCGACCTGCTCGTCTACCCCGTCCTGACCCGCGACCGGCAAGCCACGGCCGACCTGGTGGAGACCACGCTCGGTCCGCTGCGAACGGCGCGGGGCGGGGCGGCGCCCAACCCCTCATCGATACGCTCACCGCCTACTTCGACAGCGGATGCGTGGCCACCGAGGCCGCGCGCCGCCTGTCGCTGAGCGTGCGGGCGCTGACCTACCGGCTGGAGCGCATCCGGAGCCTCACCGGGGCCGATCCTGCCGATCCGTCCAACCGCTACGCCCTCCGGACCGCGGTGATCGGCGCCCGCCTGCTCGGCTGGCCCACAGCCGCGGGCTGAACTGCGGCGTAGCGCAGCCAGCGTGGGGAGCGGATACGGCGACGGATGCCGCGATCACTACGAGTGCGTACTTGTCTGGTCCTGCCGGTGTCCGGCATTCACAACGTGGCGCGTCGCCATCTAGTCTGGGCGGGTACCGGAGAGGCCCCAATGAACGGAAACCCGGCGTACCACGCCCTCGCGCTGCTCGCCTCGACCCTGCTCCTGCTCCCGTTTCCGGTGGCGATCTTCGCTGGCTGGGTCCCTCCCCGTCTCGGCGACCGTTCGACCGCTCTGCCGTACGCGTGGGCAACACTCTTCCTGTACGCCCTGGTGCCACTCAACGCGCTCCCCCGCATGATGAACGCGCCGGCAACGGTCGTGATGGTCTGTACCGCAGCCGCACCGCTGTTCAGCCTCGCGGCCGTAGCCTGTCTCATGCGGTCGTACAGGTGTGCACGGCGCGCCACCTCTTCCCGGACAGAAAGCTGACCACCCATGCCGGATGTGAATGTCCTCGCCTGGTTCCGCAGGAACGTCACCGAGTTCCGCATGGCCGTCACAGCTGTCGGTATCGGTTTCGTGTTCACGGTGGCCGCCGTCGTCCTGTACGCCCTCCCCGCCCGCGGCTTCCCGGAGCTGGCGATCGGCTTGTCCTTCCTCACGACCGGCCTGGTCATGCTGGGCTCGGGTTCCCTGAAGCGCTGAGCTCTCAGCGCCAGCAGCGGGGCGGCACCTCGTCCAGACGCACGAACGGGATCCTGCGTCCGGCTTCCCGGAAGAGGTCCGTTCCGTCCGCCGGATTGTCCAGGCCGAGGTAGCGGCATAGTGCGCGTGCGGCTCGCGGGTGCCGGGCGGCGTATGCGGCCATCACGTCGGCACCTTCCTCTGCGGTCAGGAAGTGGGCATTGACTGGGTAGAACGTCCGCCCGACCTGGATGGTCACCTTGGGGATGTGGCGCAGGTTCCTGTACCACTGCGCGGCGGTCCCGAACCCCGAGGCCACCGTCCAGCTTCCCCGGAGCCCATCGTGGGCCACCACTTCCAGGCACACCTCGCGGGTCTGGCCGGACAGCCGTCCTGTGTGCTGGAGGATGAGCATCCTTTTGCCGAAAACCGGGCCGAGGCCGATCCGGTAGAAGGCGATCGGGAGCCGGGCGACGACGCGGCGCCAGCCTGTGGGTGGCTCGGGGCGGGAACGGCGGCGCGCCATCAGCACATGGCCCCCGAGTTCCGCATCGCCCTGAGGAATACAGCGGGTGGGTAGCGGTGGCATAGCGATGTGGTTCGCCGGGCAAACTTTTGCATAGTCTAAACGTGACACGTGGCGGAGCACGCATCAACCGCCCTGCCCGTGTCGATCGAAATGGACGGGTGCCGCGTTCGCCGCGCCGACGAGGAGCCGGGAGTACGACGTGGATGTCCATCGTTCCGGGAGTGTCCCGGTGAAACCCGCGCTGCTCGCGATCCCCTTCGTGGTGATGGCCCTCGTCGCAGCTGCCGACGTCACCGCGGGACCGGGCGTCGGCCTGCTGCCCCTCGTGTCGCTTGGGCCGGCCTTCGCCGGTCTGGCGGGCAGCTGGCGCCGTACCGCCACCATCGGGGCCGCGGCGATGGCCCTCTGCTGCGCGCTCGGGCTCTACGACGGTCTGTTCCCGAACCGCCGCGGGTACACCGCCCTGGTAGCGGTGGCAGGGGTGACCGTCGCCGGGGTTGCCGCCGCGGTGGTGCGCACCCGCCAGGAACGAGAGCTGGCAAGCGTCCGTACGATCGCGGAGGCCGCGCAGCGGGTTCTGCTGAGACCGGTGCCGCGCAGCGCCGGGCACCTGCGCGCCGCGGTCTCCTACACCTCGGCCGTCGCCGAGGCACGGATCGGCGGGGACCTCTACGAGGTCGTACCAGTGCCCGGAGGCGTGCGGGTGATCATCGGGGATGTCCAGGGCAAGGGTCTGGAGGCAGTCGAGACGGCCGCCACCGTGCTCGGCGCCTTCCGGGAAGCCGCACACGACGAACCCCGACTGAGCGGCGTAGGCGCCAGGGTGGAGCGTGCCGTCCAGCGCTCCCTGGAGGGCGAAGGGGACGGCGAGAAGTTCGTCACGGCCTTGCTGGCCGAAATCACGGAAGGGGGCGATGTCGCGTTCCTCAACTATGGTCACGCGCCCGCCATGCTCGTCCGGCCGGGGAGCCCCGCAGCCTTTCCGGAGCCCCCTCAGCACGCCCCACCGCTGGGCCTGATCTGGACCGCCTCCGACTCCCCCGAGCCCTACAGCGTCGGTTTCGGCCCCGGAGACCAGCTGCTCCTCTACACGGACGGCGTCTCGGAGGCCAGGAATTCCCTTGGCGCCTTCTACCCCTTGGGGGAGCAGAGCGGCCTGCTGTCGGACCCCGACCCCCAGCGCGCGCTTGATGCGCTGCGCGAGGATGTGGTGGCGTATGTCGGTGGACCTCTGCACGACGACGCGGCGATGCTGCTGCTGCGCTGCCGGCAGGAAGACGGCGAACCGCCGCGCCATGCGAGCGCGTCACAGGACCCAGTCCGAGCACCCTCGCCAGGGACGTCAACGGTGCGCCTGCCCGAGCAGCGCCGTCCCAGCGACGAAGGCGACGATCAGGGCAGGTGAGAGCCAGAGCCACCCCGGCCCTGGCCTCGGCGCTGCGAGGCCATCCCAACCTCCGGTCCGATGGCCGTACCGAGGTGGCTGACTACGCTGGACCGCGCCGTGGACCACCCTGTTAACGTCAACACCCCTCCTGCTTCTTGGCGCGCGGCCTGGTCGTACGAGGTACTCCGAGAGCAGAGGAGGTGAACGGCCGTCGGTACGGCACTCTTGTGCGCCGCCCTCGCGGTGGCCGTGCTGGCGCTCCGTGGCGCCGTCACCGATCTCAAAGCAGGCGAGCGCAGCCGTTCACACCGCCCGCGGCACACGATCCGGCTCGCGGCCACGGCCGTCGCCGTCACCGCCGTCATGCTCGCCCTGCTCAGCCGACTGGCGGGCTCGGGGCTCTGGCCCGTGGGAATCCTGCTCGGCTTTGCCCTGGCGGCCGGTCTGGCCGCGGGAGTGATCCGCCGCCCTTGACGCAGGATCCGGCGGCCAGAGCCGGTCCCCGAGCCGCCGCCTACCCGTCGCTCCGGCGCTGCACCGGTTCGCTCCACCCCAGAGGAAAGAGCGAGCCATCCCCATCGCGTACGGTGGGCTCCCCGCCGGCGGCGTTGAACGCGGTGAGCGCGTCGACCAGGGCGGCTCGCTGGCCATGATCGATGCGGGCGGCGATGGCCGCGATCTCTTCCCTGCGCCGGGCCGTGACCTCTTCCACCAGCCGCAGACCGCCCGGCGTCACTGTCAGTATCGTCTCGCGGCGGTTCTCGGGGTTGGGCCGCCTGTCGGCCAGTCCAGCCGCGATCAGGCGGTCGACCATGCGCATCGCCGTCGAGGGGTTGACCCCCAGGGCTTCGGCGAGCACCACCAGCTTCGCCGCGCCCCGGGTGGCCAGCACCACCAGCATGCGGAACTGCGCGAGCGTGACCTTGTCCTCGGCCGCCGCGAGCGAGCGGGCGGAGACTGCCACGAGGAGCCGGGAGGCCGTCAGGAGGGCGCGGGTCACGTCGTCGACGTCGGCCGCGTCATCCACACGCGGTGGGGACGCATCGGCGTGCGGTAGTTCGGTCATACCTCTTTCTACCGCTTGGGCTCTCCCCCGTGCCTACCCGGCCCCGCCCCGCTCGGCGAATCGGGGTGGAGAGCCCGCTGGGCGCTCTGACGGGTGAGCCACCCGACCAGGTGCCCGTCTTCGGGGTCGAGGACCGGAAGGCCCGTTCCCGGAGATGGCGAGCATCAGCGGCAGGTGATCGAGTACTCACCCGTGAGCTCGAAGAGGATCACCACGGCCGTGATGGGGGCGCGGGAAGCGCCCGCGAACACGGCCCCCATCCCCACCAGCGCGTAGGCCCCGGCGTTCCCCGCGGTCCCTGGGAGCAGGTGTTGACCCTCGCCGTATGCCGCACCTCTAACCATCCAGTCAGCGACGAAACCCTCAGGCCGCCGACAAACGCATAACGTTCAGGTGGAAAATGTGGCACAGAGCAAAGACGTTATATTGTCGTTACAAAATCGCAGGTCGGGTGGAAATATCTGGATTCTTCATGCGGATATGACCTCACGGTCCACACCTCTGCACCCCCGAAAGGTGCGCTCTAATATCACAATCAAACCATCTGACATACCCCCTAGGCCCATGCGATTTACTCCATCCCTGGGTAACTTCGGCCCGCATGACTGCTCATGCAGAACTGGCCCGTTACAGAAAGCACCTCCCGACCGCTCCGACCCCCTTCACGATGCGCATCGACCGCCCCCGCCCCGGGGACGGCCCACTGCTCTGGCGCCTCGCGCGCGATTCCGGGACGCTCGACCTCAACTCGGCGTACAGCTATCTCCTCTGGTGCCGTGACTTCGCCGGCACGTCCGCCGTGGCCCGTGACCCCTCCGGGCGAACCGTCGGGTTCGTCAGCGGGTACCTCCGGCCCGAAGCTCCCGGAACACTGCTCGTCTGGCAGATCGCCGTCGACGAATCCATCCGCGGCCTGGGAGTCGCGGGGACGCTGCTCGACAGCCTCACCACCCGCGTGGCGGCGGAACACGGACTGGACCACCTGGAAGCCACCGTCTCGCCCGGGAACCGTGCTTCGGAGCGGCTGTTCGCCTCGTACGCCGAACGGCACGGCGCCACTCTCACACGCGAAGTGCTCTTCAGGACGGACGAGTTCCCCGAGAGCGGGCACGACGCCGAGGTCCTCCACCGCATCGGGCCGCTCCACTTCTGACACCGCTCCCTTCGACAAGTGCCCCGGGCCGATGCCACCGGCCGCCGCAAGACCACCGAACACCCACTGGAGAATCGCCTTGACCATGACCGAGCCGGTCCTGTCCGTCTTCGAGACCGTGGAGTCCGAGGTGCGCAGCTACTGCCGCGCCTGGCCCGTCGTCTTCGAGCGCGCCACGGGAAGCCGGCTGTACGACGAACACGGCCACAGCTACCTGGACTTCTTCGCGGGCGCCGGATCCCTGAACTACGGCCACAACAACCCCGTCCTCAAGCGGGCCCTCCTCGACTACCTCGAGCGGGACGGCATCACCCACGCCCTGGACATGTCGACGACCGCCAAGCGAACCTTCCTGGAGACCTTCCGGTCCACCGTCCTGGAACCGCGCGCCCTCCCCTACAAAGTCATGTTCCCGGGGCCCACCGGCACCAACGCCGTCGAGGCCGCCCTGAAGCTGGCCCGCAAGGCCAAGGGCCGCGAGGCCGTCGTGTCCTTCACCAACGCCTTCCACGGCATGTCGCTCGGCTCTCTCGCCGTCACGGGCAACGCCTTCAAACGGGCCGGCGCCGGCATTCCCCTGGTCCACAGCACTCCCATGCCCTTCGACCAGTACCTCGGCAGCCAAACCCCCGACTTCCTCTGGTTCGAGCGCCTGCTGGAGGACCAGGGCTCCGGCCTCAACCACCCGGCGGCGGTCATCGTCGAGACGATCCAGGGCGAGGGGGGCATCAACGTGGCCCGGGCGGAATGGCTCCGCGCCCTCGCGGATCTGTGCAGGCGCCGCGACATGCTCCTGATCGTCGACGACGTCCAGATGGGCTGCGGCCGGACCGGCGACTTCTTCTCATTCGAGGAGGCGGGCATCACGCCCGACATCGTCACGCTGTCCAAGTCGATCAGCGGGTACGGACTGCCCATGGCACTGTGCCTGTTCAAGCCCGAACTCGACCTGTGGGAGCCCGGCGAGCACAACGGCACCTTCCGCGGCAACAACCCGGCCTTCGTCACCGCGACCGCGGCCCTGGAGACGTACTGGGGCGACGGAGTCCTGCGCGAGCGAACCCTCGTCCAAGGCGGCCACGTCGAAAGCGCGCTGCGCGAACTGTGTGCCGAACACGGTTGGCTGGGGGCGACCTACCGCGGTCGCGGAATGGTGTGGGGCATCGAGTTCACCCACACGGAACGCGCCGCGGCAGTGTGCCGCAGGGCCTTCGAGCACGGTCTCCTCATCGAGACCTCGGGCCCCGAGGGCGAGGTGGTGAAGCTGCTCCCGCCCCTCACCATCACCACCGACGAACTCGACGAGGGCCTGGACATCTTGGCCCGCTCCGTCCGCGATACCGCCTGACCAGCACCCCCGTACAACGTACGCACGCACCACGAAGGGCACCACCATGATCGTCCGCTCGTTCCGGGACATCGAGGGAACCGACCGCCACGTCAGGGCCGCGTCCGGCACCTGGGAGAGCAAGCGCATCGTCCTGGCCAAGGAACGCGTCGGCTTCTCGCTGCACGAGACCGTCCTGTACGCCGGCACCGAAACATCCATGTGGTATGCGAACCACGTGGAGGCCGTGGTCTGCACGGAGGGCGAGGCCGAACTCAAGGACGAGGAGACGGGCCTGATCTACACCATCACGCCGGGAACCATGTACCTCCTCGACGGCCACGAGCGGCACACCCTGCGCGTGACGCGCGAATTCCGCTGCCTGTGCGTCTTCAACCCGCCGGTGACCGGCCGGGAGGACCACGACGAGAACGGCGTGTACCCGCCGCTCACCGAATCCGACGACAGCTGAGAGCGAAGAGAGGAGAGGCAGGCACCACCATGACCAACGCATCGACCCGCACCGTCACCGACCTGTATCCGACGCGGGGTTCCGAGGAGGTGCTCATCGGCCGCAAGGACCCGGTCGTGTGGTCCGAGCCCGGCACTCCCGGCCCGATGTGGGCCCACGAGATGGAGAGCTACGAGCGCGACGGCTTCCTGCCCGTCGACCAGCTCATCACGCCCGACGAAGTGGACCTCTACCGGGCCGAGATGGACCGACTGCTCCGCGACCCTTCGACGCTCGCCGATGACAGGTCCATCGTGGAGCCGAAGTCCCGTGAAGTCCGCTCCGTCTTCGAGGTGCACCGGATCAGTGAGGTGTTCGCGGCCCTCGCGGCCGATCCGCGCATCGTGGGGCGCGCGCGGCAGATCCTGGGCTCCGAGGTGTACGTGCACCAGTCCCGGATCAACGTCAAGCCCGGTTTCGGCGCCAGCGGCTTCTACTGGCACTCCGACTTCGAGACCTGGCACGCCGAAGACGGCCTCCCGAACATGCGCACCGTGTCGGTGTCCATCGCCCTGACCCCGAACTACGCCACCAACGGCGGGCTGATGATCATGCCCGGCTCCCACCGGAGCTTCCTGGGCTGCGCCGGGGCGACGCCGAAGGACAACTACAAGAAGTCCCTCCAGATGCAGGACGCCGGCACCCCGTCGGACGAGGCCCTCACCAAGTTCGCCTCGGCCTGCGGCATCAAGCTCTTCACCGGCAAGGCCGGATCCGCCACCTGGTTCGACTGCAACGCGATGCACGGGTCCGGCGACAACATCACGCCGTACCCCCGCAGCAACGTGTTCCTGGTGTTCAACAGCGTCGAGAACCGGCCCGTGAAGCCCTTCGCGGCCCCGGTGCGCCGCCCCGCGTACATCGCTTCGCAGGACTTCACCCCCGTGGGCTGACCGATCCGACCAGATCCGGCCGGCCGGTCCGGCACGAACCGGACCGGCCGGCCCCGCTCCCGCTCGACCGGCCACCGAAAGGAACGAGATGCCCCAGCACAAGGCCCTGTCCCGAAGAGGGTTCTTCTCCCGAACGGCGCTGCTCGGGGGCGCCGTCCTGGCTCCGGGTCTGGTGGCCGCGTGCAGCCGCACCCAGGTCGGCACCGGAGCTCCTTCCGACGACGGGAAGCTGCTGGAGAAGCTCCGCGCACAGGGGTACGTCCGCATCGGATTCGCGGGCGAGGCCCCGTACGGGTTCAAGGACGGCAACCGGCTGGCCGGCGAGGCGCCCACCCTGCACCGGGAGATCTTCTCCGCCCTGGGGGTCGCCGAAATGCGCCCCACACTCACCGACTTCGGCGCGCTGATCCCTGGACTGCTGGCCGACCGTTTCGACGTCGTCAGCGCCGGCATGGCGATCACCCCGGAACGCTGCGCCAAAGTCGCTTTCTCCGAGCCCGAGTTCGTCTCCCCGACAGCCCTGATGGTGCCCAAGGGCAACCCCAAGGGCCTGAGCGACCTGAAGTCGGTGGCTTCCACCGGGGTCACCGTGGGGGTGCTGACCGCCGCCGTCGAGGCGACGTACGCCAAGGGGGCCGGTGTCGGCGGATCCTCGGTCAAGTCCCTCGCGAAGCAGCAGGACGGGCTCGACGCGCTGGTGGCCGGGCGGATCGACGCCTTCGCGCTGACGGGCATCTCGCTGCGCTGGCTCGCCAAGACCAACGCGGAAGCACCGGTCGAGGTCCTGGAGCCGTTCGTGCCGGACCTGAACGGCACACCCCAGTACAGCCCCGGCGGTGCGGTCTTCCGGCCCGGCTCCACGGCCCTGCGCGACGCGTTCAACGGCGAGCTGGCGAAGATCACCGGCGATCCGGACCGCTACGTCGCTCTGATCGGCCAGTACGGGTTCACCGCGCGAGAGGTACCGCCACCCACCTTGCGCACCGTCGACCTCTGCGCCGTCTGACGAGCACCGCACATGACCGGTTTCTTCGAGGAATTCGTTCACGCCCTGCCCAGTGTCGGCGAAGGCGTGGCGGTCACCCTCCTCGCCACCGCGCTCAGCGCGGCCGTGGCGCTGATCGTGGCCTTCGCCTTCGGACTCCTGACACGCTCGACCCGGCTGCTCGTGCGGGGACCGTCCCGGTTCACCGTCGAGTTCTTCCGCGGCACGTCCCTGTACGTACAGCTGTTCTGGCTGTTCTTCGCCCTGCCCGTGCTCGGCTTCCGTCTGGAGCCCATGGCCTGCGCCGTCGTCGCCTTCGGGCTGAACTTCGGCGCCTACGGATCCGAAGTGGTCCGCGGCGCACTGGAAGCTGTCCCCCGGACCCAGTGGGAGGCGGCCGTGGCCCTCGGGATGAGCCCGCGGCAACGCATGATCAGGGTCGTGATGCCCCAGGCCTGGGTGCAGATGATCCCGCCGTTCGGGAACCTGCTCATCCAGCTGCTCAAGGCCACTCCCCTGCTGTCCCTGATCACCATCGCCGACCTCACCTTCGAGATGGACCAGCTGAGGTCCCTCACGGGCAGCACCGCCCAGGCCTATCTCGCCGTCCTGGTGATCTACTACGCCATCGCCGCCGTACTCAACTCGTTCATGAGGGCGGCCGAATCAGCGGCGAAGACCCGGCTCGGCCAAGATCCGGGGGGTTCCTGATGTGGTCCTGGGAAACAGCCCGCGAGGGCCTGCCGGTAGTCCTGAGCGGCTTCGGGATCACACTGCTCGCTACCGTCCTCGGCTCGGCCGTCGCGATGCTGCTGGGCCTGGTGCTCGCCGTGGCACTGCGCACGCCGACGCGCTGGGTCACTCTGCCCCTTCGGGTCATCGCAGACTTCGTCCGGTCGACGCCGTTGATGATCCAGCTGTTCGCCGCCTGGGTCCTCGTCCCCGGGCTGAACGCGCTGACCCTGGGCATCGCCGTGCTCGGCATCCACTACGCGACGTACACCTGCGAGGTGTACCGCGCGGGGATCGACGCCGTGCCCCGGGGCCAGTGGGAGGCCTGCACCGCGCTGTCGCTGCCCCGGCGACGGGTGTGGCGGGCCGTCATCCTCCCGCAGGCGGTGCGCAACGTCCTCCCCGCCCTGGGCAACTACGTGATCTCCATGTTCAAGGAGACCCCGTTCCTGTCGGTGATCGCCGTCCAGGAGATGGTCCACCGGGCGAACGAGTACGGCAGCGTGCACTTCGCCTATCTCGAAGCCTTCACCCTGGCCGCCGCGGTCTTCCTTCTGGCCAGCTATCCCACCTCCGTGCTGATGAGACGACTGGAGAAACGCCTTGCCCGGTGAAACACAAGCCGCGGACGTGGACATGGTCCGCTTCGCGGGCGTCATCAAGCGGTTCGGCATCCAGACCGTCCTCGACGGACTCGACCTACGGGTCGCCCGGGGCGAGAAGGTCACCCTGATCGGGCCCAGCGGCTCGGGCAAGACCACCATCCTGCGCCTGCTGATGACCCTGGAACGGGTCACAGAAGGCACCATCCACGTGAACGGGAAACCCTTCTCCCACATGCCCGCGGGCGCCGGCAACACCCTGGTCCCCGCCGACGAGAAGTACCTCGCCGGGCCGCGCCGCCGGATCGGCATGGTCTTCCAACAGTTCAACCTCTTCCCTCACATGAAGGTGCTGGAGAACGTGATGGAAGCGCCCGTGCACGTCCTGGGCCTGAGCCGGGACGAGGCAGCCGAGCGGGCGCGGGAACTCCTGGATCTGGTCGGGCTCTACGACAAGCGCGGCGCGCACCCGACCCGGCTCTCCGGAGGCCAGCAGCAGCGGGTCGCCATCGCCCGCGCACTGGCCATGCGGCCGGACGTCCTGCTCCTCGACGAGGTCACCTCGGCGCTGGACCCGGAACTGGTCGCGGGCGTCCTCGACGTCCTGCGCGACATCGCGCGGACCACCGACATCACCATGCTGTGCGTGACCCACGAAATGGGATTCGCCCGGGACGTCTCCGACCGGGTCCTCATGTTCGACCACGGCCGCGTCCTGGAAGCCGGCCCACCGGAGCAGCTCTTCGAAGCACCGGCACACGCGCGGACCCGGGCATTCCTGAGTGCGGTGCGGTGAACCGGGCTGCCCGGCGGCGCGCTTCGTGGAGACCTGGACGGGCCTGATGGCACCGACACCCCCGTGGGGCCCGGCTCACTTCGTGACGCGGTAGCGGAAGGCGTCCATGGTCAGAGTCTTCTCGGCGGCGGGCATGGAGATCGTGAACTTCTCACCGAACGAGTCGTAGGTGGTGGTACTCGTCCTGCCGTCACGCTTCGATTCCAGCAGGAGCAGCCGCTGCTCTGCATCGTCGATGAAGTAGACGTCTTCGGTCTTTCCATCGCCGACTCGTACCGCTCCGGCCTGCCTGCCTCCTACGGTCCGGTCCTTCCCCTTGGCCCGGCGTCCGGTTTCGGCGATCTTGAAATACATCGCGCAACCGCCTTCCGCTTTCGTGGTCACGTAGGCCGATCTCAGCTCCGCGGGAACGGTGATCTGCTGGCCCCGCTGACGCAGGGCTGCGGCGAAGAGGTCGGCGCTGGTGTAAGCGGTTCCGTCTTTGCAGTAGATGTCGCCCAAGGTGGCGCCGGTAACCTCCATGTGGAGACCTTGGACAGGGTCGGACCACATTTCCTGCTTCCCGCCGGCGAAGGCGGTAGTGGTCCCCGACGAATGGAACGACTCGGTCTGCATCCGCGTGTTCGCGGCCTTGGCGGCCGCCACGGCGTCGGCGTCGGGCTTTGCCCCGCTTCCGTCCCCGCAGCCCGTCAGGGTTGTGGTGAGCACAGCTGACAGGAAGACGGACCAGACGGTGGAATTCTTCATGTGCATCGGTGGGACAGTCTCTTTCGGACCAGTCGGGACCAGAGCCGCAAGGGGGCGTCCAGCGTTCCGGAGTCGCCAGTGGCCTCCATCGCCGTGGGTCCACAGCCTTGCACGATGCGCCTGCGGCGTCATTGCCGTTCCCCGGCAGAGAAGATCGCCACGAAGTGCCGGAGCCTGAAGGGGCCTACAACAGGGCTGCACGGCTGAACGCGAAAGCGCCTACCGTGCGGTTGGCGGGACCCAGCGATGGGCCGCGACGCGCCGAGGCCGCTTGCAGGGGAAAGGGCGAAGGATGCAGTTGCTCAGCTTCGGCTCGATCGAAGGGGAGGGAAGGAACCATGACGACGTGGGGACTCGTTCTGGAGACCACGGTGGGCTTGGGAGAGCGCAAGCACACCGAAGCCTACGTAATGGCGCACGTGGAGGGTCCGCGTGAGACGGCTCTGGCAGAGTTGGAGGAGCGGGCGCGTGCTTACAGTCCGGAGCACCCCAGGAGCCCTAAACGCCGCCGTCTGTTCCGCAGCGATAACGGATTCCTGCTGGTGATCGACGGCGCATGGCAGTCTCACGCCACGCGCTTCTCCGTCGCCGAGCTCATGGACGACACCGACCGCCCAGCACCGGCGGAAGCGGTCGGCGACGGGTCGGCGGCGCCGAAACCGGAGCCGGAGCCGCAACCCGTGGCGCCGGCTCTGCCAACCGTGACTGTGGAGCGCGACGAGGACGGCGTACCGGTGAAACCTGCGTGGCTGGGACGTGCAGACCTGGCGTGACTCTCCGGATGCCGTGCGTTGGGGTTTGGCCGGTGTCATAGGCTCCGCCCCAGTGAAGAGCCGCCGAGCACAGGCTGGGGCTGTCATGCCGATGTGGAACGGGAGCGGGTTTGGGGGCTGCCGGGTGGAGCTGACCCGACTGGCCTTGCCTCCTCCTGCCGGGACCCGATCAGGGAGTAGCCGGCCGGGCCGGTCCCTAATACTCCAGCCGTAGATCGTGATCTTCATGGCTGGGCGGCTGCTTGCCGTCGGTAGTGGCAGTCGCGGGCGCGGGCCTGGTGTCGGCGTCGCCAGTGTGACCAGCGGAGTCGGTGCGCGAGGTCGTGGGCCCGGCTGGTCAGGGTGGTGAACAGGCGTTGGATCTCGGTGCAGGTCAAGGGGATCAGGTCGTCGGGGGCGGGGTGGTCGCGGCGTTCGGCGGCTGCGGTGACGGCGAGGAAGGCGTGGGCGAGCATCGCGAGGGTGACCCAGCGGTGCCAGGAGGTCCAGCGGCGGACCTGGTGCTCGTCCAGCCCCGCCAGGCCCTTGCCGGCCTGGAAGGTCTCCTCCACCGTCCAGCGCCGTCCGGCCACCCGCACCAGGTCGGACAGCGGGACGGAGTGGGGTGAGAAGCAGCGGTAGAAGGCGAGTTCGCCGCTTCTCCGGTTGCGGCGGACCAGCAGCCACCAGTGCCCGGGCCGGTCGGCGGGGCCGTGGATGTCGGCCTGGGCCCAGTCGTAGTACCGCTCGCCCTTGGCGCCCGCTCCGGCCGAGCGCCGCTGCCAGGCCCGTTTCGGGATCTTCGCCACGATGGCCTTGGCCGGTAACTCCCTGCCACCGTGGTGACTTGGTGGGTGCTGGAGACTGCCAGGACGTAGCCGGTCCGGCGGTCTTCCAGCGCGGCCCGCAGGTGCGGGTTGTCGCCGTAGACCTCGTCGCCGGCGACCCAGCGGGCGGGCGTTCCCGCATCCAGGGCCCGGGTGATCATCCGAGCCGCCAGTACCGGCTTGGTCGTGAAGGTGAGGTCTTCGGGGATGCCGGCGGTCCGGCAGCGGTCGAGGTCGTCGGTCCACGAGCGCGGGACGTACAGGGCCCGGTCGATCGCGGCATGCCCGCAGGCGGCGGAGTAGACGAGGTAGACGGCGACCTGGGAGTTCTCGATCCGGCCCGCCGTGCCGGTGTACTGGCGCTGGACGCCGACCGTGGCGGTGCCCTTCTTCAGGTCGCCGGTCTCGTCGACCACCAGCACGGCTTCGTCATCGGCCAGGTGCTCGACCACGTAGGCGCGTACGTCGTCGCGGACCGCGTCGGCGTCCCACTTCGCGCGGTGCAGCAGGTGCTGCATGCCGTCCGGGGTGGAGTCGCCCGCGTGCTCGGCCAGCGTCCAGCAGTTCTTCCTTGGCAGGTCCGCCAGCAGGCCCAGCACCAACGCCTTTGCGTGGCGGCGTGGTTCGACCCGCGCGAACCGGCCCGCGATACGGCCCGTCAGCTGGTCGAACATCGACCGCCACCGGGCAGGCACTACGCTGTGACCTGCGGCCACCGCCTGATCTTCGTTGGTCGACACAACTCACGATGATCAACGGTGGCCGCAGCCGTCTCCGCACCGGCCCCGACCAGCAAGATCACGACCTACGGCTGGAGTACTAGTCGGCCTGCAGGACGAAGAACAGGAAGCACAGGAAGCGCGGCTTGGCCGCGATGGCCTCGGGGAACATCTCGCGGGCGGCGGGATCAGGCTCCGGCTCGCTGATGACCGTAATCCGGAAACCGGCCCCGATGAAAGCCTCGATCATCGCGTGCAGCGGCCTGTTCCACCTGCTCACCAGGGCGGTATGGCCGCCAATGGTCCACTCCACGGTCCATTTGGTGGTGTCGAAGTAGTTGTGCTCGGCCTCGCGACCGGCCTCGCGGTGTATGAGGTTGATGGCAAAGGGATGGTCGACAGATGCGATCAGCCGACCGCCGGGCCTGAGTACGCGTCGCAGCTCGGCCAGCGCCGGCCCCCAGTCCTCCAGATAGTGCAGCACCAGGGACGCCGTTACATCGTCGAATGTGTCATCAGCGTAAGGAAGCGGGCTGCCCAGGTCCGCCACCTGCAGGTCCGCACCGTCGCCGAGCCGCCGCCGAGCCAGCTCCAGCATCCCGGCACTCGTGTCGAAGCCACTCACAACGGCGCCACGGTCGCGCAGCGCGGCAAACAGGGCCCCCGAGCCGCAGCCGGCGTCGAGAATCCGTCGGCCGGCCACGTCTCCAGCGAGGGCCAGCATCGCGGGCCGCTCGTAGTAGGCATTGACCAGGTTGGTTTCGTTTGCGGCCGCGTACGCCTCGGCGAAGCTGTTGTAGTCGTTGGTCTTCGACGGTTCCGCACTCACTGCGGACGGCGAGACCAGCTTGGTGGAGATCGCGTGCTCTTGGCGCTCACTTGAGATCATGGTGCGGGAGACGTGTGCTGCACCAGTTCAGTTCCGGGCCGCTCCCGACGGCCCTCACATCCTTCGAGATCCAACGAGCCGTTCGTTCCCGAGTTCGTCCAGCACCGCCCGGTGCAGCCGACGCCACAGGCCGGCCTCGGTCCATACCGACCTGCACCGAGATCCAACGCCTGTTCACCACCCTGACCAGCCGGGCCCACGACCTCGCGCACCGACTCCGCTGGTCACACTGGCGACGCCGACACCAGGCCCGCGCCCGCGACTGCCACTACCGACGGCAAGCAGCCGCCCAGCCATGAAGATCACGATCTACGGCTGGAGTACTAAGTCAGCTTTTCCGGTGAGCAGCGGGTCGACAAGCACGGAACCCAATGGATCAGATGAGCCACAACCACAGACTGATCGCGGCCAACAGCGCGACGAGGAACTGGACCGTCATGGCAATGGACCACTGGCTCTCCCTGGCAAGGCCACCTTGTTCCTCGTTGGCAGCACTGCGGGCGAGCTCTTGGCGACGACCCAGCAAACCCAGCGGGAAGGCCAAGACGACCAGCGAGTACATGGACAGGGCCTGTTCGGGCAGCATGCCCTCGGCGCAGTAACGCGTGGTCGCGAATGCTGCCATGCCCACCGGCGCGAGGATCATCCTCGCTTTGATGCGTTTCGTCGGCATCCACGAGACGAGAGTCATCAGGAAGACCGCAGTGGTCACTGTGGCGATGAGCCACCAGGCAGGGACGGGTATCGCGGCCGCGTTCACGTTTCATCTCTCCTTTGGCACGCGGGGTCCAGCGGCCGAGTTCGCCGGGCACCGCCCGAATGCCGTCGCCGTCTTGCACTTCGGCGTCTGAGCGGTGCTGGTCCCCCGTACCTTGATCCTCTCGCCCGATGGAAGACAGCGCATTGCCGTTGACCGGCAGTCTTTGCGCCCTTTTGATGCCAGTGGCAGCGCCCGTCACTGCCCGCCTCACGCTGATCTCCAGCAGCCCGGCAAGGCGGTGGAGATCAGCGGCCTCAACGACCCGAGCGCCGACCTGCGCGGCAAGCTCACGGGCGAACTCACCGGCCACTGAGGCACACGTGGGCTAGAGCACAAGATCCCGGCCGTCGGCCGGGGCCCCGTAATCTCATGGCCGCAGCAAGATCAGCCAGGGCGTGGCAGCCACCGGGTCCGAGGCGTGGGCCCGTTCCTCAGGGAGTGCCGCTCCTCCGGGTCGCACGGTGAATGCGGCGGCGCAGCCAGTGGGCCGTTTCGCCGAGGCTGATCAGGAGGGCGGCGCTCGCGGCACACCCCACCAGGGCGGCGGGCGAATCGCGGACGTGCCTTCCGGCCCAGAAGAGGAGGGTGAGTGATCCCCACCACAGGACTATGGAGACGGCATCCGCGCGCCGGTTGTAATTCATGTACAGGCTCCGTTCTTCCCTGGCCAGTGCGGTCGGGGATGGCCATTCGTCACGCCAGGGCGAAGTAGCGAAGCCACAGGTAGAGGGCCGAGATGGCGATGGTGACGGCGGTGACGACGAGGCCGTATTTGGTGAACTGCCAGAAGGTGATGGGGTGGCGGTTGCGTTCGGCGATGCCGAGGACGACGACGTTGGCGGAGGCTCCGATGGCGGTGGCGTTGCCGCCGAGGTCGGCGCCCAGCGCGAGGGCCCACCACATGATGTGGTCGGGGTCGCCGCCCATGTCGGTGACGAGTTCGCTGGTGATGGGGGCCATGGTGGCGACGTAGGGAATGTTGTCGACGATCCCCGACAGCACGGCCGATCCGCCCAGCAGGAGCATCGTGCCGCCCAGTTGGGCTCCGCCGATGACGTCCGCGAGGGAGCTCGCGAGCTCTGCGATGACGCCGGTCTCGATGAGCGCGCCGACCATGACGAACAGTCCGGCGAAGAAGGCGAGGGTCGGCCATTCGACCTCGCCCAGCACCTCCCCGGTCTCGACCTTGGAGATCGCGATCAACAGACCGGCGCCCAGGAGGGCGACGATGCTGGGCGCGTAGTGCAGCACGGGGTGCAGGACGAAACCGGCCACGACCAGGGTCAGAACGCTCAGACCCTGAATGAGCAGCCGGGGCTCTTTGATCGCCTCGCGTTCGCGCAGCTCCATGATCTCCGCGGCGCGCTTCTCGTCGTAGACGAAATGCTTGGCGAACATCAGTCGACACAGCAGCACGAGGACGATGGTCAGGACCGCGGCCAGCGGCGCGAGGTGGACCAGGAAGTCGTTGAAGGTCAGGCCGGCCCGGCTGGCGATGATGATGTTGGGCGGGTCGCCGACGAGGGTGGCGGTGCCTCCGATGTTGGAGGCGAACACCTCGGCGAGCAGGAACGGCACCGGCGACAGCTTCAGTCGGTCGCACACCAGCAGGGTCACAGGGGCGACCAGCAGCACGGTGGTGACGTTGTCCAGCAGCGCCGAGGCCACCGCCGTGATGACGATCAGCATGGCCATCACCCGGAACGGTTTCGCCTTGGCCTTCTTCACCGACCAGATCGCCAGGTACTCGAAGAGCCCGGTCCGCTTGAGGACGCCGACGATCATCATCATGCCGAGCAGCAGGAAGATGACGTTCCAGTCGATGCCGGTCTCATCCGAGTAGAAGGCCGACGTGTCGTCGGTGGCCCCGATCGCCAGCATCAGAGCGGCACCGCCGAGGGCTGCGGCGACGCGGTGGATCCACTCGGCGATGATCAGGATGTAGACGCCCGCGAAGACGGCGACTGCAGCCCAGCTCTGCCAGCCGCTCACGCCCCGCCTCCCACGTCGAGCAGGTGACGCATCAGAGAGGCGGCCGAGACCACCCCCACCAACCGACGCCCGTCGTCGTCCCGGTCGATGACGGCCACCAGCGGGACATGGGTACGCGCCATGAGCGCAGCGATCTGCAGGATCCCTGCCTCAGGGCCGACGAACGCCGGCTTGAAGGAACGCCCCGGGATCCACTGGGCGACGGTCTTGCCGGCCAGGTCCTCGGTGAGGCTGTCGGCGTGCCGGTCGTCGATGACGGCCGCGAGCAGCGGGTCCTCCATGACGTACTCGGGCAGCAGCTGACGCACCAGCTGGGACCCGGGCACCACTGCGTACGGCGCCCCGTCGGATTCCAGGACCAGGAGTGCGGCAAGGTTGTGCTCTGCGACCAAGCGGACCGCGTCCACGGCCCGGTCGTCGGTGGTCACGTGTGGGTAGGGCTCAGCGAGATCACGGGCGATCATGGCGCTTCTCCTGGTCGGGGGCAATGCTCGGGGCGGGAACGGTGTCGGTCGGCTTCGGGGCGTGGTCGTGGTCGTCGTTCGGGATGCCTGCGAGGTCTTCCACGTCGAAGAGGCGGGCGATCGGTACGTCGGTGCTGGAGTGGGCGATGATCGAGAAGGCGATACAGACCGCGATCAGCGTGTACGCCTTCTCACCCTCGGGGATGCCGGCCTGGAGAACGAGCAGGCCGTAGACGACGGACGCGAAGCCCTTGGGGCCGAACCAGGCGGCGACCAGCTTCTCCCGCCGCTCGATCCGCGCACCCAGCAAGGACACCAGCAGGGAGGCGGGACGGATCAGCACGATCGCCAAGACCACGGCCACGTACCCGCCCACCGACAGGTCCCCGAACAGGGCGGGGGTCAGCAGGGCGCCGAAGACGAGGAGGGCAGCGAACTTGGCCAGCTCCGCGAGCATCTCTCCGAGCGGCTCGAAGACCGTCTTCGCCTCGGGCGAGACGGAGGCCAGGACGGCGCCGGCGGAGAACGCGGCCAGGTAGGGGTTGGCGTGAGTGAGGTGGCACAGCCCGTACAGGATGATCCCGGTGGCCAGCGGCAGCAACGGCTGGAGCTTCGGCTCGGCGCCCAACAGCCTCAGCCGTACCAGCGCCGCCACCGCCAAGGGCAAGGCGACGCCGAAGACCAGGCCGAGACCGAGCTCCAAGGCGATCTCGCCGACGGAGGCGTCCGCCTGGCCGGAAGTGGGGCCGGCCGCGGCGATGAGGAGCAGGACGACGGGCAGCGCGAGGCCGTCGTTGATTCCGCTCTCCACGTTCAGCAGCTGCCGCAGCCTGGCCGGGACTTCCTTGCGGCCCACGATCGCCGAGGCGAAGACCGGGTCGGTCGGCGCGAGCACGGCGCCGACGAGGAACGACGTCGTCCAGTCCAGCCCCACCAGGTAGTGGGTGATCAGCGCCATACCGGCCATGGCCAGCGGCATGCCCAGCCCCAGCGCCCGTGCCGGGTTCTTCCAGTTCTGCCGCAGCTTCGGGAACGAGACGTGCATGCCGTCGGTGAACAGCACCGCGAACAGGGCCAGATCGGCGGTGACCGAGACGATCTCGCTGTCGGCCGTAATGTGGATCAGCCCGAGGAAACCGTCGCTGACCAGAGCCCCGCCCAGCAGGAACAGCAGCGAGGTGGAGAGGACCGTGCGGGCGGCAAGCCCGGACAGCAGCACGGCGACCAGCAGCGCCACACCGAATACAGCGACGAGCACCATGACGTCAGACTCCGATCCGCGAAGAGAGAGCTATCCCCTATCGCCGACCAGACTTCCCGGCACACCACGGCGGACTTTACACGTCCCTTACGTTGCATTGACGGCTCCCTAACGGCAGCCCGACAGGCCGTACTTTGCCGAACTCCGGCATGAACGTGTCATGAATGCCTCGTCTTTCGTGGACTTCCGACCCCGAGAGATAGCGATGAACGGCAACCCCGCCTACCACGCGATTGCCCTCGCAGCGGTCGTGCTGCTCGTGCTGCCCGTTTTTGTGGCGATCCTCGTCGGCTGGACGCCACGCGGCCTCCGCGGGCGACGGCCGGCAGCCCGCCCCTACGCCTGGGCCCTCCTCTGCCTGTACACCCTCATGCCGCTCAACGCCGTCCCCCGCGTGCTGGTTTACACGGGTCTGGGCTTCGTTCCCGTCACGGCCGCCCTCATCTGCTTCATCCAAGCCGGGCGCGCCACGCGGCAAACCGATTCGCAGCGGGTGTCCTGAACAGTGGGCAGCCTCAGCACCGCTGCATGGGTGCGCCGCAACATGACCGAGCGCCGTCTGGCTGTCACCTGGTAGCGGCAGGGGTTCCCGCCACCCTGGTTGGTGCTGCCTCTACATCCTTCCGGGCCCAGGCTTCCCCCTCCTGGTCATCGGGCTCTCCCTGCTGGTCGCTGGGCATGTGATGCCGGCATCGGCCCACAAGCGCTCCCCCAGCGGACGCTGTACCTGCGCGAGGCCGAGAACAAGGCCGAGACCGACGCGGCGACCGCCCAGGCCAACGCCGCAGGTCCCTCGCCGACGCCGACCGGCGCAGCAGATCCTCGCCGAGCAGGAAGCGGTCGCCGAACGCCAGTCGGCACTGACCGACCGCCAGCTCGACACCCCCGTCCGCAAGCCCGCCGACGCCCGCCGCTACCAAGCCGAACAGGAAGCCGAAGCGCTCCGGGTCGCCCGCGTCAAGCAGGCCGAAGCCGAGCGGCTCGCGGCCATCGCCGCCGCCCAGGCCGAGGCCGAGCGGGCCCGGCTGACCGGCGAGGGCGAGAAGCAGCGCCGCACCCGCCATCGCCGAGGCAGGACTCCTGGAGGGCGACGCGGAGGCCGCCGCCATCGCCGCGAGCACTTCCCTTGATCATCCGCGTGACCGAGAGGGCATCCTTAGGGCGTGACTTCAACCTACGGGCAGCAGCAACAGACAGACCAGCAAGTCGGGATGGTCGTCTGCGGCGACGACGGGCTCGCTCGCCGACTCGCTGCCGAGCTGCGTGACGTGTACCGGGAGCACGTCACCCTCGTCGTACCCACCACCGGCGAGGCTCGGTCCAGCTCTGCCCGCAGACCGGCCGGCGGAGGGCGATTCGGGCTGCTGGGACGGATTCCGGCCGCGCGAGCAGCCATGGCCGACGCCCAGGCGACAGCAGTACGTGGACGCACACTCGAGGCGGGAGAGCCAACAGAGGAGGTGCTCGCCGCCGCAGGAGTGACCCGAGCTGCAGCCCTGGCGCTCGTGTACGAAGACGACGCCACCAACCTGCGCGCCGCTCTGATCGCTCGACGGCTCAACCCACGACTGAGACTGGTCATCCGGCTCTACAACCGTAAACTCGGCCAACACCTGGAGGAACTCCTGGACCAAGCCGCGATCGTCGCGGAACCAGGCATCGACCTGCGGGAACTCGACTCCTCGACGACCGTGCTGTCGGACGCCGACACCGCCGCGCCCGCCCTCGCCGCGACGGCAGTCGCAGGCACCAGCAAGATCGTGCAGGCGGACGGCCTGCTGCTGCGAGCGGTGGAGCGCACACCCCCGCAGCGTGGACAGACTGCCGACCCCGGCCTGTGCACGTTGGCCTTGCTCTCGGCGACGACCAGCGATCCGGCCGGCAACGAGGGGTCCGAGCTCAGCGGAGACCAAGGCCCGCAACTGCTGCCCGACGACCGTGAGGTGGCCGCCGCGACAGGGCGTGGCATCGTGGCCCTGGAAGCGGTGACCCACACGGGAGCCGCGCAGGCCGCACCCCGACTGGGCCCCGCTGCGCTCCCGTTCGGCTCGCTCTTCTCACGGCAGCTGCGCTGGTCACTGGTCGGCATCGTGGCGGCCGTCGCTGCCATAGCCGCGGCCTCCTGGCAGACGACGGGGGAACACCCCCTGCATGCGGCGTACATCACCCTCCTGGACATCTTCGCGATCAACGATCCGGCGGTGGACGAGCCGCCGCAGCGCCAGGTTCTGCAGATCCTCTCCGGCTTCGTCGGCCTGCTCCTGCTGCCGGTCCTGGTGGCGGCCGCATTGGAAGCCCTGGGAGCCTTCCGCACGGCGACGGCCCTTCGGCGGCCCCCGCGCCGCCTGTCCGGGCATGTGGTGCTGCTCGGCCTCGGCAAGATCGGGACACGCGTACTGGTACGGCTCCACGAGCTGCAAATCCCTGTGGTGTGCGTCGAGAACGACCCCGAGGCCCGCGGACTGGCCCTCGCCCGCCGCCTGCGCATCCCCGTCGTCCTCGGCGACGTCACCGAAGAGGGCGTGCTGGAGACCGCCGGCATCCACCGGTCCCACGCCCTGCTCGCTCTGACCAGTTCCGACACCACCAACCTCGAAGCGGCGCTCTATGCTCGCTCAATCAACGCCGAGGTTCGTGTGGCCCTGCGCCTGTACGACGACGGCTTCGCCACAGCCGTCTACCGCACTCTGCGAGCCGCGCACCCCACCGCCCTGACCCGCAGCCGCAGCGTCACTCACCTCGCCGCCCCCGCCTTCGCCGGAGCGATGATGGGACGACAGGTACTGGGCGCCATCCCCGTCGAGCGCCGCGTCCTGCTGTTCGCCGCCGTCGATGTGGCAGGCCATCCACAACTCGAAGGCCGCACCATCACCGAATCCTTCCGTCCTGGAGCCTGGCGGGTGATCGCCATCGACGCCACCGCACTCGAGGAACGCCGGCCCGACCTGGCCTCCTCCGCACGTGAAGACGACGGCCGACACCCCGGGCTGATCTGGGAGCTCCACCCAGGCTACGTACTCAGGCCGCAGGACCGTGTCGTCCTGGCCGCCACCCGCCGCGGTCTCGCCGAACTCCTCGGCCACGTGGCCCCCCACACCACAGACCATCCAGGTGGTGGCTACCGCTGAGGACTCCAGGAGCACGGTCGACTGCGACTGCCGCCTGGAAGGCTGGTCTCCTGAGGCGAGCGGCAGTGGTGCGTCGACGGCACTGCGGACCCCGCCGTGGACCTCATCAGGCGTACTCCAGGCAACCGAGGACCAGCACACACCGACGGAAGGTGACGGGACCGCGCGGAGCGGGTGCGTACCCAAGGCCTCGACATGGCCCGCACCTGGTCACAGGCCCGCAACATGGAGGAACAGACCCGGCAAGACCTGCTCGCCCCGGTGGGAATCAGCGTCCACTCCGCCCGGGGGAAATGAAGTCCTGACGGAGCTCTCCTTCGACAAGGCCGATTTCGGGCTGGTCGGTTCCCGCCTGTGGAAGAACGCCTCGGCCTCCTCCCATTTCGTGGGCGGAGCCACCGGAGCGGTCTCCCGGACACAGGCATGGGTGCTGCTCCCCACAGGTTGCGCCAAGGAAGTCCGGCCGACCTCACAGCCCGCCGATGTGCCGGTGCTCAAGACATACCTCACCCGGGCCGCAGCAACTCGGCGGCTCTGGCGCGGGCCGCGGTGAGCATCGCCCAGCACGTTGCCGAGGGCCTCGGCTGCACGGACACAAACGCGCTGAAGATGCCCTCTCGCCTGCAGGGTCCGGTCGATGACACCGAACCGGCTGACGCCTGCGGCGTAAAGGGCTTCCGGCTGCCGGATGCCGCCCTCTTCGAGGGGAGGACGCAACCGGGCACGGCGCACGTCACCGGCCAGGCCGGGCGTGCTGACGTTTTCCAGTGACGCCGGCTCCCTCTCCCCATGGTCGCGTGCGTGCCGCCCGCACTGGCACATCGGCGGCGGTGCCCCGGCGCGCGGGCACCCGTACCGCACAGGACAGTGGGTGCATGACGTACGACGAGGGGCTGGCCCAGCGGATCCGGGAGCGGCTCGGTGAGCGGCCCGCCGTCAGCGAGAAACGGATGTTCGGCGGTCTCGCGTTCCTGCTGCACGGCAACATGACCGTGGGCGTGTCCGGCGACGAGGTCATTGCCCGTGTGGGTCCGGACGGGACCGAACAGGCTCTCGCCCGCCCGGAGGCCCGGCCCATGGACTTCACCGGTCGCCCGATGCGCGGCTGGGTGACGGTGAGCGGCCCGGCCCTGGCGGAGGATGCCGTGCTGGACCACTGGGTCACGAGGGCAGTGGCGTTCGCGGACACGCTGCCGCCCAAGTGAGATCCGTGCTCACCGCTCCAGCAGCGCCTTGAGTGCCACCAGGTCCTTGTGCTGGGCGCGGCGCATGGCCGCCGCCATCACGATGGCGCCGAGGGAAGCGAATCCGCTGGGCTCGCCGCGGTTACGGAGGGTCATGCGGGTGCGGTCCAAGCCTTCCCCGTACGGCTCCCAGGTGTAGGTGGTCTCCATGGGGAAAGGGCCTTCGTCCATGCGCATCACCAGTCGGCGCCCGGGCTCGTACGCGGTGATCTCGTACGTGTAGGCCAGCCGCCTGCCGAGGAAGCGGGCTACGAAGGCCACCTTGGAGCCGATCGCCACCGGTGGCGGGGTCCGCCAGTCGGCGGAGGTGATGTTCGCGTACCACTCGGGTGCGTGCGTGGGGTCGGCCGCGTAGGCGGCGACCTTGTCGCAGGGGGCGGCGATCACGGCCTCGGTCAGCACGTCGACCTTCATCGGAGAGCCTCCGCTCAGGACTCGGGATCGGTCTTGGTGACCCGGTGGCGCTGGTAGTGCCGTGCGACGCGGGCACGGTTGCCGCAGCCGGCCGAGCACCATTCGCGGCGGGGGTGCTGCTTCACGAAGTAGAGCACGCAGCCCGGCGCCAGGCAGGCACGCAGCTGCGGCCGCATGTCGCCGGTGAACAGGTCGACGGCTTGTCCGGCCAGCATGGCGACCACCGCCTGCCCCGCGAGGTCGCTGGTGCGCACGATGCGGATCGGGTCGCCGTCCGAAGGCCAGTGGAGCGTCGCCCACACCGGCGTCGCACTGCACGCCTCGTTCAGTGCCGCGAGTGCGGCGTCCCGGGTGCCGATGGCTGACTGCGCGTCCGGCCTCGGGTCCTCGGTCGCCTCGGCGGCGAGCCTGCGCAATGCGTCCCTCAAGCCGCGCAGCCCGGCAGCGGCCTTTCCCGCTCCGGCGGGCCGTTCGGCGTCGAGCCAGGCACCGACCGCGGGAGCGGAGGGTGTCAGTCGGGGGCCGACGGCCCGCAGCCATGCGACGGCCCCGTCGGGGTCGGCGATCGCGTCGTGCACGCCGTCCCGATCGGCCCAGATCGTGTTCATCAGCTCGATCGGCAGCGGTTCTCCGAGCAGCGGTGCGCTCGTACCGGGGTCTGTGCTGTCCACGCGACCCACCCTACCAGGCAGCTAATGGTTGAAGAGGCTTCAGACCATTTGACTTCCGCGAAGGCAGCCGCTTACGGTTCTAACGACAAGAGCGCATCACATCCATTAGAACGATGGTGTCGGTGTCGCCGTCTCCCCTCAGAAAGGCCACGAACATGTCGAGGCTCACCCCGATCGACCCCGCCACCGCGACCGGCCCGGCGGCCCCCCTGCTCGCCCAGGTACAGAAGTCCCTCGGCCTCACCCCGAACATGACCAAGGTGATGGCCAACAGCCCGGCCCTGCTCAAGGGCTACCTGGCACTGTCCGGCGCCCTGGCCGGCGGCGCCCTGCCCGCAGGCGTCCGGGAGCAGCTCGCGATCGCCACCGCCGAGTTCAACGGGTGCGAGTACTGCCTGTCCGCCCACACCTACATCGGTGAGCACATCGCCAAGGTCGACCCCGGTGAGCTCGAGCGGGCCCGCCACGCCGAGGCATCCGATGCGCACACCGCCGCCCTGCTGACCCTGTCGGATGCCGTCGTCCGCGGCAGGGGCGCGGTGGACGACGGCGCCGTGCAGGCGGCGCGGGACGCGGGCGTCACCGACGCCGAGATCGGTGAGGTCGTGGGCCACATCGCGCTGAACGTGCTGACGAACTACTTCAACGTGCTCGCCGAGGTGGAGAACGACTGGCCCGTCGTCACGCCGCACGCGCACGTCGCCTGACGCGGAGCCCGGCCCGCCCTCCCGGCAGGGCGGGCCGGGACACCCGCCAGGCCGTGCCACCGGCCATCCGTCCCGCCACGATCAGGAGACGGTCATGAACCGATCGAACGAAATGCCTGCCGAGGTCTTCCACCCCGGCGAGCTCGCCGTACAGCAGCAGGCCGGCGTGCGCGCAGAGGCCGCCCGGCTCGCCGGCATGCTCCGCCCGCCCGACCTGCGTGGCGGGGCGGCCGGCTTCCTCGCCGAACGCACACTCGCCGCGATCACGGCGCGCGACGACTTCGGCCAGCTGTGGATCTCACCGCTGACCGGACCGCCCGGCGTCCTCGACGTCATCGCGGCATCCACTCTGCGCGTACGCACCGCACCCGCCACCGCCGACCCGCTCCACTCGCTCCCTCCCGGTCAGCCGGTCGGCCTGCTGGCCATCGACTTCGCCACCCGCCGTCGCTTGCGGGTCAACGGGACACTCACCACCGCGGACGAGGACGGCCTCACGCTCCAAGTCGATCAGGCGTACGGCAACTGTCCCCAGTACATCCAGCGGCGTCACCTCCAACCCGGACCCGCTGTCGCCGGGGACGGGGACGGCGCCCCGGTGCGGTACGCCACCTCCTTGGCGTCCGATCAGGCCCGGCTCATCCGTGCGGCCGACACCTTCTTCCTGGGCACCACCCATCCGGAGCGCGGCAACGACGCCTCGCACCGTGGTGGGCCGCCCGGTTTCGTCCGCGTCGAGGACGACAGCCTCTGGTGGCCCGACTATCCGGGCAACAACATGTTCAACAGCCTCGGCAATCTGGCCGTCGACAGCGCCGCGGCACTGGTGTTCGCCGATTTCGCCACGGGGCACGCCGTGCACCTGTCCGGCACCGCGGTCCTGGAGTGGTCTCCTGATGGCTCCGACGACGATGAGGGCGGCACTGGCCGCCGGGTCCGTTTCCACATCAGCAGCGTGGTCGACGGCTCCGGCGCACCCCGACACGCGCCGCATCCGGTCCGCCGCCCACCGCACAGGAAGGACTGACGGCAATGAACGAGCCGACACCGGAATCGAACGGCCGCACCCGCCTCGCCTACCTCCTCGGGGTGCCGCTCGCCCCGGAGGTCGAGCGGCAATGGCCCCAGATGGGCGAGGTCGTCCGCGGCAGCAAGCTCATCGGTGAGGTCGAGGGGAACTTCCCCGAGCTCACGCTCGAAGTGGGACGACGGCTGCGCCTCGACGGCGACGTGATCGTCGTGGAATGGACCTGCGACTACGGCGACGGCCGCCTCTACCGCAACGTCACCATCGCCGAGCTGGGCGACGGCCGGGCCGTACGGGTCACCGACTACTGGGGCGAACCCACCTCCACTCCCCCGTGGCGCCGACCGCTCACCGCCCGCCTCGACATGCCGGGCGACGGCATCTGGAAGGACCACGACCACCTCGGTCACCACTGACTTCCCGCCGGAAGCCCCCGGCCGTCACGCCCCGGTCGGCGTTCCCGGCGCTCCCGTATGACGGAAGTCTTACGTGCGCGCGTGGGAGACTCTCTACGGGCTCCGCACTGCGTAGCGTCCGGAGCATGCGCGTACTCGTCACCGGAGGGGCCGGGTTCATCGGCTCCCACATCGTCTCCGCCCTCACGGCCCGCGGGCACGAGCCCGTCGTCCTCGACGCCCTGCTCCCCGCCGCCCACCCCGGCACGCCGCCGCTGCCCGCCGCCGAGTTCGTGCGCGCCGACGTACGGGACGCCGACGCGGTCAGAGCCGCGCTCCGCGGCGTCGACGCGGTGTGCCACCAGGCGGCCATGGTCGGCCTCGGCAAGGACTTCGCCGACGCCCCCGACTATGTCGGCTGCAACGACCTCGGGACGGCGGTGCTGCTGGCGGAGATGGCGGCCGCCGGTGTGGGGGCGCTCGTGCTCGCCGGGTCGATGGTGGTCTACGGGGAGGGCCGGTACACGTGCGAACGGCACGGAACGGTACGCCCCGGGCCGCGTCGGACCGAGGACCTGACGGCGGGCCGGTTCGAACCCCGCTGCCCTGACTGCGGAGCCGAACTCGCGCCGGGCCTCGTCGGCGAGGACGCCCCGACGGATCCGCGGAACGTGTACGCGACGACGAAGCTGGCCCAGGAGCACCTCGCGGCGAACTGGGCCCGGTGCGTGGAGGGCCGGGCGGTGTCGCTGCGCTACCACAACGTGTACGGACCCGGCATGCCGCGCGACACCCCGTACGCCGGGGTGGCCTCCTTCTTCCGCTCCTCGCTCGCCCGGGGCCAGGCGCCGCGGGTCTACGAGGACGGCGCGCAGCGAAGAGACTTCGTCCACGTCACGGACGTGGCCGCGGCCAACGCGGTGGCACTCGAGGCGGTCGATGCCCGGCAGACGGGCGCGCTCGCCGTGTACAACGCCGGCAGCGGCGAGCCCCACACGGTCGGCGAGATGGCCACCGCGCTGGCCGCGGCGCACGGCGGACCCGCCCCGGTGGTGACGGGCGAGTTCCGCCTCGGCGACGTACGGCACATCACCGCCGACTCCGCCCGCCTGCGCAAGGAGCTGGGCTGGCGTCCGACGGTCGGCTTCGTCGACGGCATGACCGAGTTCGCCCGGGCCGGCCAGCGCGAGTCGGCCGGTGTGACCGGCTGAGCCCGGGAACCGGCCGAGGTCGTCGGCCGGTTCCACTGCGGGTTGAGCGCAAAGGACCTTCTCAGCGGACGACGTCGAAGACCATCTTCTGCAGGCCGTTGGCGTAGGCCTCATGCTCGACGAGCTTCAGCTTCTGGGTGTCCTTGTCCGTGCCGCTGAACAGACGCTTACCGGCTCCGAGCAGGAGCGGGAAGACGAGCAGGTGGTAGCGGTCGATCAGGCCCGCGTCCGAGAGGCCCTGGTTCAGCGCTGCGCTGCCGTGGACGATGATCGGACCGCCCTCGGCGTCCTTCAGCGCGGCGACCTCGTCGAGCGAGCGCAGGATCGTGGTCTCGCCCCAATTCGACACCAGGTCGTCCTCGGTGAGGGTGGTGGAGACGACGTACTTCGGCATCACCTTGTAGTCGGCGAAGTCCGCCATGTCGGGCCACACCGGGCTGAACGCCTCGTAACTGCTCCGTCCCAGCAGCATCGCGGCGGCTTCCTTCTGCTCCCGCCCCTTGATCTCGAATGCCTCAGGGAGGAACTCGACGTCCTTGAAGGTCCATCCGGAGTTGCGGTAGCCGGGCTCCCCACCCGGGCCCTCCACGACGCCGTCGAGGGAGATGAAGGCGGTGCTGATCAAAGTGCGCATCTGGGTTCCTCAGTATCTGGTGTCCGGTTCTCAGCAGATTCGATCGATGCGCGCCGGGCACATACCCGCCTGCCACACACCCACCATGATCTCTGACTGTGGATCATGAAGGAACTCATCGGTCGTCGCCGATTTCGATTCCGCGATCCGACCGGAACGGCCTACGCAGGTGCGGGGAGGCTCAGTTCGAAGCGGCAACCGCCGGGCACGTTGTGGACATCCGCGCGCCCGGAGTGGGCCTCGACGATGCCCCGGACGATCGCCAGGCCCACGCCCGCACCCGAGGGAGGGGTACGGGCCTGACTGCCCCGCCCCCGCAGCTTCGCCGGAGGCCGGGTTCGCTGCCGGATGCCATGCCTCCACAGTGACACCGTGCGGTGCCGCGCGGACCTGGGTCTGGCTCCGCGCGACGCGGCGTCCGCGTTTCGTAAGGTCTTCGGGTGCCCTTCTCCGCCCTTCGGTTCCTACGGTGTGGAGGGTGACTCCTTCTGCTTGTCGTCCGCCCCGCGCGGACCTCGTACTGCCGTGCCTCGACGAGGCGGAAGCCCTCCCCTGGGTCTTGGCGCGGGTGCCGGCCGGGTGGCGGGCCATCGTCGTCGACAACGGCTCCACCGACGGCTCGGCCGACATCGCCCGCTCCCTCGGCGCCACCGTCGTAAACGAGACCCGGCGCGGCTTCGGCGCCGCCTGCCACGCCGGACTGCTAGCCGCACGCGCCGAACTGGTCTGCTTCTGCGACTGCGACGCCTCCATGGACCCCGGGCTGCTCGCCCCCATGGCCGAGCGGGTCGCGGGCGGCGAGGCGGACCTCCTGCTCGGCCGGCGCCGCCCGCAGGGCCGCGGCGCCTGGCCCGCGCACGCGCGTGCCGGAAACATCGCCCTGGCCCGCATGCTGCGCCGCCGCACCGGCCTGCGGCTCCACGACCTCGGACCGATGCGGGTCGCCCGCCGCGAGGCACTGCTCGGCCTGGAGCTGACCGACCGGCGCAGCGGCTACCCGCTGCAGATGGTCGTACGGGCCGCCGACGCGGGCTGGAAGGTGGCCGAGACGGACATCCCGTACCTCCCCAGATCCGGCAAGTCCAAGGTCACCGGCACCTGGCGGGGCACCTGGCACGCGGTACGGGACATGCGCAGGGTCCTGGCCGAGCCACCGGGCGCCCGCCCCGCACCGACCGAGGGGATCACCGCATGAGCACCCTCCTCGTCATCGCCAAAGCACCCGTCGCCGGGCGCGTGAAAACCCGACTGACCACGCAGTTCACCCCGCAGCAGGCCGCCGACCTGGCCCTCGCCGCACTCCAGGACACCCTCGCCGCGGTCCTTGCCACGCCGGCCCGGCGCCGCGTCCTGGTCCTCGACGGACATCCGGGCCCTTGGATCCCGGACGGCATCGAGGTCGTCCCGCAGTGCACGGGCGGCCTGGACGTCCGACTGGCCGCCGCGTTCGCCCTGGCCGAAGGACCGAGCCTGCTGGTCGGCATGGACACCCCGCAGGTCACTCCCGGCCTGCTCGCGCCCGGGCTCGACTTCACCGGGGCGGACGCCTGGTTCGGGCCCGCCGACGACGGAGGGTTCTGGGCCCTCGGCCTCGCCCACCCCGACCCCGCCCTGCTGCTCGGTGTCCCCATGTCCGTGGCACACACCGGCGAGGTCCAGCGGCAGCGCCTGACCGATGCGGGGCTCTCCGTACGGGACCTGCCCGAGCTGTGCGACGTGGACACCCCCGCCGACGCGGAACAGGTCGCGGCCGCAGCCCCGCGGACGCGCTTCGCCACCCTGCACCACGGCATGTGCGCGGTGACCCGATGACCGCCCAGCTCGCCGAACCCGCCACCCGTACCTGGCAGGCGGATCCGTACGCGGTCGCCCTCCGCACCGGGCAGGGGCCGCTGTTCCTCCGTCGGCGCGACGGCTGGCTGCTGCCGCTGGAGGTCGAACGGTGGTGCGCCGAGCCCGACGCGGCCGACCACACCGTCTTGACCCGGTGTGCCGGGCACGTCCTCGACATCGGCTGCGGACCGGGCCGACTGGTCGCCGCCCTCGCCGGACTCGGCCATACGGCGCTTGGTGTCGACGTCACCCCCGAGGCCGTGGCCCGTACCGAGCGGGCGGGCGGCAGCGCCCTGTGCCGGTCGGTGTTCGACCCGCTTCCCCGCGAAGGCAGCTGGGGCACCGTCCTACTCATCGACGGCAACATCGGCATCGGCGGGGACCCCGGAGCCCTGCTGCACCGCGCCGCCGAACTGACCGCACCCGGTGGTTCCCTGCTGGTCGAGGTCGCCGCCGCCGACGTCGACGAACGCGTCGAGGTGTACGTCGAGGACGGCACCGGCGGCCGCGGAGCCTCCTTCTGGTGGGCCCGGCTCGGCACCCGCGCCCTGTGCGCCGAGGCGAGGTCCGCGGGCTGGACCCCGTACGGCACCTGGCAAACGACGGGCCGGCACTTCGTACACCTCACGCGCTGACCGGTTGCCGAGCGGCGAACCACCGGGTGGGATCCGCAGCAGTGCGGATCCCACCCCCTGAGGCGCTCACCCTCGACCAGGGCGCCTCGGCGGGCCGCCGCAGGTGAGGGGGTTCAGCCGACGGTAACGACCATCTTCCCGAGGGCTTCTCCGGCCTCCATGGCCCGATGGGCTTCGACGATCTCGTCGAAGCGGAAGACCCGGGTAGGACGGGCCCGCAGGACACCGGCCTCGACCTTGGCGTATATCTCGTCCAACGGCACGTCGGTGAACGGGAATTCGGGCGTGCCCAGGACGAAGGCGCTGCCGAAGAAGCTGAGCCGGACTCCGCTGGGGAGGTCGGCGATCGGGTCGAAGTCGCGTACGGGCTCGAATCCGCCCAGGAAGCCGAGCTGGCAGACCCGGCCGCACGACCGGACCAGGGCCAGCGAGTCACGCAGGACGCTGTTGCCGACGACGTCGAACACCGCGTCGACGCCGATCTCCCGCTCCGCGACCTGGGTGGCGAGCGCGCCGTCGTCGATGAGTACGTCGGCAGCCCCGAGCTCCTTCAGCAGGGGCGCCCGCAGCGGGTCCCTGGTCGTGGCGAGGACGGTCGCGCCGTGGTCGACCGCCAGGTTGACCGCGGCCTGGCCGAGCGAGGAGGTCGCTCCCCTCACGACGACGGTTTCGCCCGGCCGCAGGTCCAGATTGCCGAACAGGCCGCTCCACGCCGTCGCGTACACCTCGGGTACCGCCGCAAGGTCGGCCCAGTCCAGCGAGGAGCGCACGGCGACCACGTTGGTCGCCGGTACGGTCACCAGCTCCGCGTAGCTTCCGTTGCGGGTCCGCCCCATGCCGCCGAGGATCGCCACCACCCGGGTCCCGACGGGGAGTTCGCCGGACGGATCGTCCTCTACCAGTCCGGCGCACTCGATCCCGGGGACGGCGGCGACCTTTCCCCAGGTGCCGCTGCGCATGTAGGCCTCGGCGTGGTTGAGGCCGAACGCCTTGACCCGGATCAGCACTTCGCCGTCGGCGGGCACGGGGTCGGGCAGTTCGGTGAGGGTGAGGACCTCGGGGCCGCCGTGGGCGGAGATGACGATGGCCTTCATGTACCGACTCCATTCTTGAGCACTCATTCAACTATTGGTGCGAAGAAAAGGGCCACCGCGAGCGGTGGCCCGTACGCCTCGCCGTCAGGCGAGAGCGGCGAAGACGTTGTCGACGATCGCACGCAGGAGCGCCTCGTCCGGGTTGGCCTTCCCGACGACCATCAGCCCCTGACAGGTGGCGACCAGCAGCTTGGCGCTGCCGACGCAGTCCAGGGAGGCTCGGACCTGCCCCCTGCGGGCCGCGTTCTCCAGTGCGTGGGTCATGCACTGCTCCAGCCGGGCCAGGTGGCCACGGACGACGGCCGCCGCCTCGTCATCCTCGGCCGCGTTCTCGATCGCCGTGTTCACGAGCAGGCAGCCCTGCCGGCCCTCGGGACTGAGCAGATCACGCACCAACCCGTCGAAGTACCCGCGGATCTCGCCCACCGAGGCGCCCGGGGCCTCCAGCTCGCCCAGCTTCTCGGGGACCACCAGCCGCGAGTACCGCTCCAGCGACTTCAGGAACAGCGCGCGCTTGCCGCCCGGGAAGGCGCTGTAGAGGCTGCCGGGCTTAACTCCGGTCGCCTTCACCAGATCCTCGACGGACACCGCCCGGTACCCGCGCTCCCAGAACCGCAGCATGGCCACGTTCAGAACGGCGTCGGGCTCGAACTCTCGCGGTCTGGGCATGAGAAGAAAATACATGAACGACCATTCAAGAACAATGCGCGTACCCGGCGGCTTTCCGCGGCACCGCTCCGATCAGGCCCGACGGCTCTCCCGGCCCACACGGCGCGCCACGGCACGCACGCCGACGTACGCGAGGGTGAACAGCGCGATGGCGGCCAGGGCGAGCAGCCAGTTGCGCAGGTAGTCGAGCGGCAGGACGGTGGGGTTGGCCACGCCCCCCGGACGCAGCAGCGGAGGAAGGGCGATCACAGTCAGGGAGCCCGCGACGATCAGGGCTCCGCGCATTACCCCGTGCAGGCGCAGGCCCGCCACCGCGACGAGGGCGGCGATCGCCATCACGACGGGCGCGACGAACCCGTCGTGCACCACGACCGCTCCCCCGAGCCAGGCGGCGATCCGCCACGGCTCGGGCTGCTGGAGGAACAGCCACCCGCCCCAGGCCGCGCACACCAGCCCCGATCCGCCCATCACGTATCGAAAGTTCATCACGCCACCTCCAGTCGGCCGACCCACTTGGTCTGCAGGACACCGGGCCGGTTCGGGGCGATGATCCGCGCCGGGTAGCCATGGTCCAGGGACAGCACCTCACCGTTCAGCCGAAGCGCGAGCAGCGTGAGCGGGTCCTGCGCGTAGAGGCGTCCCATCTCCATCACCCGGTAGGCGCCCGCCGCTTCGAGGGAAACCACCCGGGCCCGTGCGTCCTGGCCGGCACCCGCCCGCTCCAGCAGGTCCCTTACGCGTACCCCTGTCCAGTGCGCGGACTTGCTCCAGCCCTCGACGCAGGCGATGGGCAGGGTGACGTCATGCTGCGGCAGGGCGCGCAACTCCTCCAACGTGAGGCTGTAAGGACGCGGCCCGTCCACGGTCAGCCGCCAGTCGGCCAAGGAGGCCTCGGAGACGCGCGCGGCAGCAGCCGTTCGGTTCACGGGGAGCCCTTGGGCCCCGTGGGCGGGGCTGCGCGGGCCGAACAGTTCCAGCGGGCCGAGTGCGGTGACGGACTGTCCGACCGTGGTGAGCGTGACTGCTCCGACCGCGGCTGTGACGCCGAGGAGGAACTGCCGGCGGTCGGGCCCGTCGGCCTCGGGCAGGGTCAGGGTTCCGGGGGAACGGAGCGTGAAGTGGTCGCGGATCTTCGGCCATTGCACGGCGACGTGCAGCAGGAGCGATCCCAGCAGGAGCCAGGCGACCGCGTAGTGCACGGGAACGAAGTTGAAGGGCCACGGGTACCACTGGAAGGTGTTCAGCAGCCCGGTGAACAGCTCGAACAGTCCGGCCGCGACCAGGATCGCCACCGAGATCCGCTCCAGCGTATGAAGGACCGATCGCACCGGAGGCCAGGCGAACAGCCGCGGATAGACCGCCCACAGCTTCGCCAGCAGCAACGGGATCGCCGCGATGCCGGACGCCACGTGCAGACCCTGGGTGAGCCGGTAACCCCAGTACGGGCGGCTCGGCAGCGAATCGGCCAGCCATCCGGGCGGGTGCTGGAGGTAGTGGCTCAGCACACCGGTCGCGAAGCAGACGGCCATGGCCAGGCCGAGCCAGCGGCCGATGGCGGTCGCGGTACGGGCATCGTGCAGGCGCGCCTTGAAGGTGACGGGCGGTCCGGAGGGCAGGGTGAAACGCATGCCCCCATCACACCCCCGACGAGGCCCGAGCAGGCTGGCGGAACACCTTACGAAACACAGACATCCGAGATGGCACGGCCCACGGGAGAGCCGATCCCTGGAACGATTCCGCAGGTGAAAGCCCTTACCGCCCTCACTCCTCGCACCGCGCTGGTGACCACCGCCCTCGCCCTTGCCGCACTCACGACGCTCCTCGCCCGCACCGTCGTGTACGGGGGCTACTTCAGCGACCCCGTCGGCCTGTTCTGGTGGTACGCGGCCTGCTGGGTGCTCTTCACCGTCGCGCTGCTGGCGCTGCGCCGGGTCCCGGCCCGCCACGCCGCGTGGCTGATCGCCGCGGGGGCCGTCGCCGTCACGCTGACCGGGCTGATGGGGCCGCCGCGGACCAGCACCGACTCCTACCGCTACGCCTGGGACGGCCGCGTCCAGTCCGCCGGCCTCTCCCCGTACGACCACGCCCCGCAGGACCCGGCGCTCGCCCGGCTCCGCGACCCCTGGCTCTTCCCCACCGGCGCCGCCTGCACGGGCCCCGACCTCGCCCCGATCCCCCACACCGGCAGCACACCCCACTGCACCCGCCTCAACAGGCCCGCCGTCCACACCATCTATCCGCCCGTCGCCGAGGCGTACTTCCTCGCCGTCGACCGCCTCTCCCCCGCCGACTCCCGCCACAAGCCGCTCCAGATCGGCGCCGCCCTGATCTCCCTCGGCGTCACCGGCGCGCTCCTCCTGATCCTGCGAAGGCGCGGCAACGACCTCCGCAAAGCCGCGTACTGGTCCTGGTGCCCTGCCGTCCCAATCGAGGCCGTCAACAACGCCCACGCCGACGTCCTGGGCGTACTCCTCGCGGTCACCGGCCTCGGCCTCGTCGCCTCCCAGAACCTGACCCGGCGGGCAGCAGGCGGAGTGCTGATCGGCGCCGCCATCGCCACGAAGCTCATGCCTGCCGTCGTCCTCCCCGGCGCCCTGTCAGGGATCCGCCGCGTCCGCGACGCGGCCGCCGTCCTCCTGCCCGCCACCGCCTTCGTCGTACTCACCTACCTCCCGTACGTCCTCCTCTCGCACGGCTCGGTCTTCGGCTACCTCGGCGGCTACGTCGAGGAAGAGGGCTACGACGACGCCTCGGCCGGATCCCGCTACTCGCTCCTGCGCCTGGTCCTGCCGGACACCTGGGCCTTCCCCGTACTGCTCGTCATCGTCGCGGCAGTGTCCCTGTACGTGATGTGGCGCGGAGACCCGCGACGCCCCTGGAGCGGCGCCCTACTGGTCACCGGCTGGTCCTTCGTCCTCCTCACCCCCGGCTACTCCTGGTACGCGCTGCTCCTCATCGCACTCGTCGCCCTGGACGGACGCTGGGAATGGCTCGGCATCCCCCTCGCAGGCGCCGCCGTCTACGTTCTCGCCCCGACGCTCCACTTCCAGCCGTCGCTGAGCAACATCGCGTACGGCGCAGCAGCGGCCCTCGTCCTCGTGATGACCTGGGTCCGGCGGCGAGCCAGGGTGAGGGGGGCCGGGGCCCCGGCCACGGCGTCACGGAATCCGTACCCGGCTTGAACCCCCGACCGGCCTGGGAACCCGGGAACGGTTCAACGCAGCGCGGGTGCTGCGTCTGGCCGCGGTCGGCGTCGGGTCACCACTCGGTGATGAGCGGCGCGTCCGGTTCGTGCTGCCGCCAGGCGTCGGCGAGGCGGAGGAGGCGGGCAGGGGCGGCGATGCCGCGCACGGTTGCGATCTTGCCGTCTGTGATGTCGAACGTCACCGCGCCGACGACCTTGCCGCCGGGCACGAAGAGGAGGGCGGGGGCGCCATTGACGAGCGCGAAGTGGACCTCGGAGACCCCTCCGGCGAGTCGCTGCTTCGCGGGCGTGGACTTGAAGCCGGCCCGCGCGATGGCGGCGATGCGCTCCGGAGTGTCGTACTGCAGCAGCTTCTTGGTCAGGCCGGCGCCGTCGGAGATCGCGGAGGCGTCGTGGGTGAGCAGCGCCACCAGCCGTTCGGTGCGGCCCGAGGAGGCGGCGGCGAGGAATTCCTCGACGATCCTGCGGGCGGCTGCCGGGTCGAGTTCACCGCCGCGGCGCGCCGTGGTGATGTGGCGCCGGGCCCGGTGGAGGTGTTGCTGGCTTGCGGACTCGGTGATGTCGAGGATCTCGGCGATCTCGGCGTGGCCGTAGGAGAACGCCTCGCGCAGGATGTAGACGGCCCTCTCGAAGGGTGACAGGCGTTCCATGAGAGTGAGCACGGCGAGGGAGACGGTTTCGCGCTGTTCGAACGTGTCGGCCGGGCCGAGCAGCGGGTCGCCGTCGAGGAGCGGTTCGGGCAGCCAGGCGCCGGCGGCGCGTTCGCGGCGGGCCTGTGCCGAGCGGAGCCGGTCGAGGCACAGGTTGGTGACGACCTTGGTCAGCCATGCTTCCGGCACCTTGATCCGCTGCCGGTCGGCGGCCTGCCAGTGCAAGAACGCGTCCTGCACGGCGTCTTCGGCGTCGGCGGCGGATCCCAGCAGCCGGTACGCCAGCGAGGCCAGCCGACTGCGGCTGGCCTCGAACCGACAGGTGTCGAAGCGGTCAATGTCAGTGCTGTCCACGGGGATTACCCTAGGCAGGCTACGCGGCCACCCTTGCGGCGGCCCCATCCGGCGCGGCGGCCAGATGGTGCTTGCGCTTGGGCAGCCCGAATGTCGGGTGCGAGGTGGTCCACAGCGACATCTTGAGGATGCCCGCCTTGATCCGCGCGGCCTTCCGGCCGCCCATGTACTTCGGCTTTGCCTGCGCTTCATGGTCGACCATCTGCAGGATCCCGTCGCGCCGCCCGAGGCTGATGTGGTTGCCCGGGTAGCTCAGCTTGACGTTCGCCGTCTTGCTGCCGGTCAGGCATCCCACGATGGCCTTCATGGCCTGCATGCCGGTGAAGCCGGCCGATGCACAGGACATCGGCAGCGGCCGGCCGTTGTCGCCGATGGTGTAGACGCTGTCGCCGGCGGCGTAGACGTTCGGGTGCGAGAGCGACCGCATGGTGCGATCGACGACGATCCGACCGTCGTCGGTGACCTCCAACCCGGCTGCGGCGGCGATGGGGTCGACCGCGAACCCGGCCGTCCACACGGTCGCGTCAGACGCCAGGGGGCTCCCGTCGGCGCACAGCACCCGAGTCGCTTCGACAGCTTCGACGCTGGTGTGCTCCAGGACGGTGATGCCCAGCCGGTCGCAGGCCTGGCGCAGGTGGCTGCGTGCCCCGGCGGAGAGCGGGGCGCCCAGCTCGCCGCGCGCGACCAGGGACACCGACAGGCCGGGCCGGGACTCGGCGATCTCGGTGGCGGTCTCGATGCCGGTCAACCCGTCGCCGACGACCAGCACACGACCGCCTTCGCCCCGCCCGCCCAGGCTGTCCAGGCGCTCGCGCAGGCGCAGCGCCGCCGGACGACTGGTGACGTGGAAGGCATGCTCGGCCACGCCGGGGACGCCGTGGTCGGCGACGTGGCTGCCGAGCGCGTAGAGCAGCGTGTCGTAGCCGAGCTCGCCGCCACCGTCGGCGTCGGCCACGGCGACGACCTGGCGCTCGGGATCGACGGCGGTGACACGGGCCAGGCGCAGCCGTATCCCCGTGCCCGCGAAGACATCGGCGAGCTTCGGAGCCTCGATCTCCTGGCCGGCCGCGAGCTGGTGCAGCCGCAGCCGCTGGACGAACTCCGGCTCGGCGTTGACCACGGTGATCTCGGTATCCGCCGGGGACAGCCGACGAGCCAGGGTCCCGGCCACGTAGGCCCCGGCATAGCCGGCGCCCAGAACAACGATGCGGTGCTTCATGTGATGCTCCTGTCGGTTCGCTTGCTCTCGGTGACTTGAGCGGAACAGCACCCCGATTGCTGACAGGAACCCCATATGGCTTGCATCACACATCGCAAGCATGTCGCCCAATGAGGCCGGCGCCCGGCACCGTCCCCCTGCCGGCCGAGATCCCCCTCGTCTCCGCCGTCAAGCTCGCCCGACACGACCTGGCGCGTCCTGACCGACAGCCAGTGCACCGAACGCCTCCCCTTGGGCGGAGACGGTCTCGCGCCGCTCATGTGCGGCGCACACCCCGCCCCGCCGCCCCAGGAACCCGCGAACCAAGATCCGAACTATTTCCGGACCAGTCCCCTCCAGCGAGTCGTACGGACGGCCGTCCCCGCTGGTCAGGATGGGTGCAACTGCTGTACCAGCGGCAGACGAAGACCCGCCGGGCGGCCATTCAGCCGGAGCCCGACCTCATGCGTGCCGATCACCCCAAGTAGCGAACTACAGGGAACTGATCCACGTCACCCATCAGCCTGCAGCCAACCGCCCAAGACTGACGGTTGGTCAATTTAGCCGACTTTGCGGCCGATCCACGGTGGAATATAGCTGGAGATCCCCGGTTTCGGAAACCGGGGATCGCATAGATGATCGAAGCTCCACCGCGCCACTCCCTCCCCCCCTAGTCGAAAGGTATTTGCCGTCCGATGGCACAGCTTCGATCTCGAAATCCCTAACCCCGCTCTGTTACGGGAGCGCCACGGCGCCCAAGACCGTTTTCAGGAAGCCAACACCACGCCACAGCCCGAACGGGATGCCTTCCACCTCAGGGCTGAATGGTCCGGTTGGGCGCAGTGATCACTCAGTGAGCCACAGACCCTCGAGAGCAACCGGTACCTCGGATGGCCCCTAAGCCAGCCGCACCGCCGCGGGAGTTGTTCTCCGTGTGCGAATCCAGTGGCTTTTCGCTGGACTTTTCAAACGTTCCCTCTATGGTCGTCGTCCCACCATTCCTCCACCCAGGGGAGCGTGACCAACCTGCCTCTTGCACCGACTCGCCCGATCGGCGTTCTGCGCCATCGCAAGGACCCCATGTCATCCCAGGAATCCGCGAAGAGCGGACGAAACGTTTCCCCCGACCTGGTCACCGGCAAATGGCTAACGACCGACGAACTCGCGGGCATCTTGAACCTCGATCCCTCCACGCTCCGTCGCTGGCGCACTGCACACCCCCTGCAAGGGCCGCCGTTCGTCCATGTGTCCGATCGCATCACCCTGTACAGCGCGATTGACGTCGAACACTGGCTGCGCAGTCGCCGTGTCGATCCCGAACAGGCGGCCTGACATGGCGATAGCGACACCTGCTTCCGCCGTCGAGGCCGTGCCGGTTGGCGTCCGCCTCACCGCTGATGTCGAATACCGACCCAACCGGCCTTCGCCCTACCGAGCTCGGGTGCGCTGGTGGGACCCCACGACAAAGTCCCGCAAGTCCATCTCCGAAGCCAAGGAGACCGAGGACGAGGCCCAGGAGTGGATCTCGGCCCTGGTCGAGGCCGCCCAGGCCGGCATCAACCCGTCGCTTGCCACCATGCCATTGGCCGACTACGGCACCGCGAACATGAACCTCGCGCTTCGAGGACTGGAGCTCAAGACGCTCGACCCCTATATGGCCGGTTGGCGTCTGCGCGTAGTGCCCTCCCTCGGGCATCTACCGGTTCGGATGATCACCAACGGTGCAGTGGACCGCACCGTCTACCGGTGGATCACTGACGAGTACAGCCGCTCCACCGTGAAGAACACCATCGCCGTCCTCGTTCGCGTCATGGAGCAGGCCGTTCGAGACGGGCTCATCAAGGTCAACCCCGCGCGAGTCAGCGGCTGGCAGCGCCAGTACCAGCAGGTCGAGGACGAGCTGAACGACCCGCGTGCGCTCGCCTTGCCCGACTGGGAGACCCTCCAGGCCCTCGCCAAGGCCCTGGTCGCTCGCTCATACGGCCAGTACCAGGGCTGGGGCGACGTGGTCACTTTCGCCGCGTCCACGGCAGCCCGCATCGGCGAGGTCTCCGGAGTCCGCGTCAAGGACATCGACACCGACACCTGGATCTGGACCGTACGACGGCAGACCACCCCCGCCCGAGGCGGGCTCGTCGACAAGGCCACCAAGGGAAAGCGCGCCCGCAAGGTACCTCTCATCGAAGAGGTACGGCCGATGGTGGCTCAACGCCTGCTCGCCGCCGGCAACAGCCCAGACGCCCGGATCTTCTTCGGCCCCCGCGGCGGACGCATCTCCACCGCCGTCCTGCGCGACGCCACCCACTGGGACAACGTCGTCACCGAGCTCGGTTTCGAGCATCTTCGACGACACGATCTGCGCCACACCGGGCTGACCTGGTTCGCCGACGCAGGCGTCCCCCTCCATGTCCTGCGCAAGATCGCCGGACACGGCTCGCTGACCACCACTCAGCGCTACCTGCACCCCGACGCCGGCCAGATCACGGCAGCTGGTGCCGCGCTGTCTGCGCACCTCATGGTGCTCCGTGCACCTCGTTCGCTGCCAGTCACGGCCGTTACCGCCGTCTGACCCGCACTGAGCGCATTGGTCCCCAACTGGTCCCCAAAAACGATCAAGGGGCCGTTTCAGATTGCTCTGAAACGGCCCCTGACCTGCGACTTCGAAAAGTCGGGACGACAGGATTTGAACCTGCGACCCCTTGACCCCCAGTCAAGTGCGCTACCAAGCTGCGCCACGTCCCGATGCCCGTCTGACCTGGGGTTTCCCTGGGCCGAACGCGCATGAGAACAATACCGCACTTCCCCGGGTGGTCACGAACCCCTTTCCGGGGTTGACCTCGAGTTCGCTTGAGGTTGCACCGTGTGTGTCATGACGAACACGGCAGACACCCCGGCCCTCCGCGATCCGCGCACCGACCTCGCCCGGCTCACCCGCCTCATGGGGCTGATGACCGGCGACGAGAAGCACTCGCCGGCCGCGACCTCGACCCTCGACGCACTCTGGGTGCTGTACGACCGCGTACTGCGGGTCACGCCCGAGACCTTCGGCGACCCGGCCCGGGACCGGTTCCTGCTGTCGAAGGGGCACGGGCCGATGGCCTACTACGCCGTCCTGTCGGCGAAGGGCTTCCTCCCGGAGGAGCTGCTGAGCGGGTTCGGCTCGTACGACTCGCCTCTCGGGCACCACCCCGACCGGACGCTGGTGCCGGGCGCCGAGATCGGGAGCGGGTCGCTCGGGCACGGGCTCCCGCTGGCCGTGGGCAGCGTCCTGGGGCTGCGGGCCCAGGGGCTGACCGATCCGCGGGTGTGGGTGCTGATCGGGGACGCCGAGCTGGACGAGGGCAGCAACCACGAGGCGCTGGCCTACGCGGGGCCCGCCGGTCTGGAGCAGCTGCACACGCTGGTGATCGACAACGGTTCCGCCACCTATGGACGGCCGGGCGGGATCGCCGCGCGGTTCGCGGCGGCCGGCTGGTCGGCGCAGACCGTCGACGGGCGCGATCACGACGCGCTGCACGCCGCCTACACGGCCCCGCACCCCGGCCGGCCGCACGTCGTCGTGGCCCGCGTCGAGCCCAAGCACGCCTGACCCCCGCCGCACCGAGCAGAGGAGCACCCTTCCCATGGACACCATGCGCGACCGCTTCATCGCGACCACCAGCCGCCTGCTCGACGAGGACCCCCGCCTGGCGGTCGTCCTCGCCGAGATCAGCAGGGACGGCTTCCGGGAGGCCGAGCGGCGACATCCGGACCGTGTGATCAATGTCGGGATCCGCGAGCAGCTGCTGATCGGGGCGGGTGGCGGGCTCGCCCTGACCGGGATGCGGCCGGTGATGCACACCTTCGCGAGCTTCCTCGTCGAGCGCCCCTTCGAGCAGCTGAAGCTGGACTTCGGCCACCAGGGCGTGACCGGCGTGCTGGTCAGCGCCGGTGGCTCGTACGACTGGCCGGCCGGCGGCTTCACCCACATGTCGCCCGGCGACGTGGCTCTGCTCGACACCCTCGACGGCTGGACCGTGCACGTACCCGGTCACCCGGACGAGGCGGAGGAGCTGCTGCGCCAGGCCGTCCGGAGCGACGACTCCGTCTACGTCCGGCTCTCCGCGCAGTCCAACGCCGCGCCCCGGCCCGTCACCGCGGGCTTCTCGACGGTGCGCGAGGGCGGGGACGGTGTGGTCGTCGCCGTCGGCCCCCTGCTGGACGACGTCCTCGCGGCCACCGAGGGCCTCGACGTCACGGTCCTCTACGCCCACACGGTCCGCCCCTTCGACGCCGACGGCCTGCGTCGCGCGGTCGCCGGAGCGCGCCCGGACGTCGTCCTGGTCGAGCCGTACCTCGCCGGCACGTCGACCGCCGCGGCCAACGACGCGCTGACGGAGCTGCCGCACCGCGTGCTGGGCCTCGGTGTCGCCCGCCGCGAGCTGCGCACGTACGGCAGCATCGAGGAGCACCTGGCCGGCCAGGGTCTGGACCCGGCGGGACTGCGGAAGCGGATCAGGGCCTTCCTCGGCCGTTGACGGCGCTCGCCGGGCTGGTGGGACCGCAATCCCGTTCAGGCCACCGTGGCGGATGCGGGACGGTCTCTTTCCGGCCCGGCCCGGCGGGGTCGGGCCGGTGGCCTTCCGGCCAGGACGCGGGGACGGTGCGGCCCCTCACCCCGCCTCCCCCGCCTCCCCGATCTCGGGGTGCTCCGCGAGGAGGCGGCGCGAGGCCGCCTGGCGCCAGGAGTCGGCGAGGACGGCGCGGAGTTCGGCCTCGTCGTCGAGGGCTCCGAGCCGGACCCTGATCCACGCGTAACCGTCGTCGTGCCCTTCGCGGATGAAGAACTTCCCGGGCTCGGCGGCGATGAGCTCCTCCCGCTCCTCCTTGGGGCACTTCACCCCCATCACCTGATCGTCGTCGTCCAGCGAGGCGAAGATCTTTCCTCCGGGGCCGGCCCGGAAGGTGGGCATCCCCCACGCGAGCTTCTCGACCGCCCCGGGGAGCGAGAGCGCGATGCGGCGTACGTCGTCTGCGGTGGCCATGCCCCGACCGTACGGCGCTCCGCGGGGGCGCGAAGCGGAATGCGCGCCGACCCGCCCGCCGGTCACTCCCTGTCACGCATCGCCACGCTGTCGCGCACCCCCGCACGCCCCTTCCGGCAGCCTCTCCGGCGCCCGCGAAAGGCCGGAAGCCCTGCCGTTCCCGGCGCCAAGGCCCCGGCGAAAGATCCGGCATGCCTCCTCCGTGATGAAGAGGTGGCCTATGAGGCGAAACCTGGGCTGTCGGTGCCATATGACCGGTCACTGGTTGCCGTTGGCATGTGGCAGAAACCTGCCTGAGTGGAATGACCTGCTCGAAGGACCCACCAGGCCAAGACCACGCGAAACACAGTCAGATTCAAACGTCAACCACTCGGGTTTCGGACAAACTCCGTGGCGATATTGCTCCGGTCACGAAAGATCAACACCATGAAGTGGTCGGCCTGTTCGGGACGGGACCACTGCCGATGCACCACCTGTTCGAACAATCGCGCGAACAGGCGTTTCGCAGGGGAGGACTCCGATGGACGGCTACTTCACCAGCCGCATGCATCATCAACTCAGGGAGACCGTTCGGGACTTCGCAGAGCGTGAGGTTCGGCCACGGATAGCCGAGATGGAGGCGACCCGTACGGTCCATCACGAGCTCTCCCGGCTGATCGCCGAACAGGGCTGGCTGGGGGCGACAATCGGCCACGAGTACGGGGGCATGAGCGCCGGACATCTGGCCAAGACGATCATCATCGAAGAGCTCTCCCGGGTCAGCGGCGCCATGGGCGCGATGGTCCAGGCGTCCCAGCTCGGCACCGCCAAGATCGTGCACTTCGGCAGTGACGAGCAGCGCAAGACGTGGCTCCCCGCGATCGCGGCGGGCGACTGCCTCCCGACGATCGCCGTCACCGAACCCGGATCCGGCGGCCATGTCCTCGGGATGACGGCGAGCGCCGTCCGGGACGGGGACGACTACATCCTCAACGGCAGCAAGGTCTTCGTCGGCAACAGCCATGTCGGCGACCTGCACGGTGTGGTGGTCCGGACCGGCCCCGGTTCGAAGGGGCTCACGGCCTTCCTGGTCGAGTCCGACCGCCCCGGGTTCCGCACCGGCCCCCAGGAGCAGGCCATGGGCCTGCACGGCTTCAGCTTCGGCGAGCTCATCTTCGAGAACTGCCGTGTCCCCGCGGCCAACCGGCTCGGCGACGAGGGCGACGGACTGGCCGTCGCCTACTCCTCCAGCGTCCTGTACGGACGGGCCAACCTCACCGCCGTCTCCCTCGGCATCCACCAGGCGATCCTGGAGGACACCACCCGGTTCGCCGCCGAGCGCCACCGCTACGGCAACCCGCTCCACGAACTCCCCACCGTGAAGCTGAAGCTGGGCCAGATGCAGTCCCGGCTGATGACCGCACGACTCGCCGCCTACCACGCGGTGCACCTGCTCGACCAGGGCATGTCCTGCGACGCGGAGCTGATGAACGCCAAACTGGTCAACGTCGAGTCGGCCCTCGACTCGGGCCGCAACGCCATGGAGATCCACGCCGCGGCCGGGCTCTTCACGGACCGGCCGATCGAGCGCTACCTGCGCGACGCGCACCACATCTTCGCCCCGGCCGGCACCTCGGACGTCCAGCTGCTGCGTCTCGCCGAGGTCGCCCTCGGCACCGCCAAGGGCAGCTGGTCCGAGCGGCTCTCCGAGCTGGTCCGCAGAGAGCCCGTCCCGGCCTGATCCCCGACGTCGGCGGACGCGGCCGCCGACCGGTTCCCCCCACCCCTCGTGCGCAACGGCGCGCACGATTCCGCGTCCCTCCCCTCCCGAACGTCCCCGAGAAGAAGAACGCGCCCCGGCCCGGCCTTCGCCGTTCCGGGGCGCCACCCGCGCGCGGGTTCACACCGTGCTCAGAGCATTCCGTCCTCGCGGCGGTGGATCTGCTCCACCAGCTCCGCGGCCAGTGTCTTGATCGTCTCCAGGCCCGCCCGGCCCCACGGCCGCACGTCGGTGTCGACCACGCAGATCGTGCCGAGCGCCACGCCGGTACGGTCGATCAGCGGCGCGCCCATGTAGGAGCGGATGCCGATCTCGTCGACGACCGGGTTCCCCGCGAAGCGCGGGTAGTCGCAGACGTCCTCCAGGACGAGCGCCTTGCGGCGCACCACGACGTGCGGGCAGTAGCCGTGGTCGCGTGCCATGAACCGGCCCACGTTGCCGCCGGCCGCAGCCGCGCCCAGGTCGCTGCCCGAGTGGGTGCCGGCCGGGGTGTGCAGGCCGGCGAAGAACTGCCGGTTCTCGTCGATGAAGTTGACCATGGAGTACGGGGCTCCGGTCACCTCCGCGAGGCGGTGGGCGAAGTCGTCGAAGGCCTGCTCCGGCCGCTCCCCGAGACCCAGTTCGCGCAGCCGCTGGACACGGACGGGCGCTTCCCGGTCGACGGGGGTCAACAGAAGATGACCGGTCGGGTCGTAGGTCATGTCGTGGCTCCGTAGCTCGGCACGGCGGCCGGGATGGTGGTGAGGAGATGCTGGACGAGGGTGAGGAGGGTGCGGATGCCGGCGCTGGAGATCCGGGCGTCGCACAGGACGACCGGCACCTCGGGCTTGAGGTCGAGCGCCGCCCGCACCTCGTCCGGCTCGTAGCGGTAGGCGCCGTCGAACTCGTTGACCGCGACGACGAACCCGATCCCCCGGCGCTCGAAGAAGTCGACCGCCGAGAAGCAGTCCTCCAGGCGGCGGGTGTCGGCGAGGACGACGGCTCCGAGGGCGCCCTCGGAGAGTTCGTCCCACATGAACCAGAAGCGTTCCTGGCCCGGGGTGCCGAACAGGTAGAGCACGTTGCGGTCGTCGAGGGTGATGCGCCCGAAGTCCATCGCGACGGTGGTCGTCGTCTTGGACTCGACCCCCACCAGGCTGTCGGTGCCCGCGCTGACCTGGGTCAGCAGCTCCTCGGTGCTCAGCGGTTCGATCTCGCTGACCGCGCCCACGAAGGTGGTCTTGCCGACACCGAAGCCGCCCGCCACCAGGATCTTCAGCGCGGTGGGGAAGGGGTCGGACGCGAAACTCTCGTGGCGCTCAGAGCCGTTGTCGTAGGCCATCGAGCACTGCCTCCAGCAAGGAACGGTCGGTTGGATTGGCGTGGAAGCGGGGCGCCCGGGCGGTGAGCGCCCCGCAGTCCACGAGGTCGGAGAGGAGGACCTTGGTGACGACCGCGGGCAGCCGTAAGTGCGCCGCGACCTCCGCCACCGAGGTGGGTCCGTCGCACAGCCCGAGGGCCAGACTGTGCTCGGGACCCATGTGCCCCTGCGGGGAGGAGCCCGTCGCCATCACCATCGACAGGAGATCCAGTGCGGTGGTGGGCTTGGTCCGGCCGCCGCTCACGGTGTACGGGCGGATCAGCCGCCCGGCCGCGTCGTCGAGCCAGGGCCCCTCCTGGGACATCACGCTCACAGCCCCGTGCTGCCCGCCGCGCCGGCGGCCTGTCTGGCGGGCGTGACCAGGTACGGCCGCACGCTCTTGACCAGCATCGCCATCTCGTAGCCGAGTACGGCGGCGTCCGCCTCGCGGCCGGCGAGCACCGCCAGGCAGGTGCCGGAACCGGCGGTGGAGACGAACAGCAGGGTGGAGTCGAGTTCGACGACGACCTGGCGGACCTCGCCGCCGTCGCCGAACCGCGCACCGGCGCTCCGGCCGAGCGAGTACAGCCCGGAGGCCAGGGCGGCCATGTGGTCGGCCGCGTCGGTGTCGAGGCCGTGGACGGATTTGACCAGGCCGTCGGAGGAGAGCAGGACCGCGTTGCGGGTGTAGGGGACCCGCTGGACCAGACCGCTCAGCAGCCAGTCGAGATCCGAGGAATGGCCGGTCGGCGAGTTGCTGACCATGGTGCATCTACTCCTTGTGCGCGTCGCCGGGACGCTGCGGTTCATGGGCCGGGGGCTGGGATTCTGCGAGTCCGATGCCACGCTGGAAGGCAGCCATCAGACCGGGGTCGTGCAGGGCGTGTTCCTCGGGCTTGCGGACCGTGGGCTCCTCGCGCAGCTGGGGGACGAGGTGCTCCTGGGCACGCCGCTTGGGGAGCAGGGGGCGGCCCGGTGCCTGCGGACGCGGAGCCGGGGGGACGGCGGGCGTCTGCGCGGGCAGGTACGCGCCTGCGGTGCGGGAGTGCTCGGTGTGCTCGCCCCGTACGGGCAAGGGGCCGCCGTCGCGCGCCGGTCCGGGGGTGGGAACGGCGGCGGGGGCCGGGCCCTCGTCCGCCGCCTGGAGCGGGAGCGCGGGGGCCGCGGTGGTGTACGTCAGCGGCCGGTGGGCGGGATAGGGCTCGGGCGCAGGGGCGGGAGCCGGGACGGGCGCGTGCCGGGGCGCCGGCACGGTGTCGGGGACGGGCGGCGCGGCCGGGACCGCGGGGGCCGACTGAGCCGGGAGGGGCGGCAGCTGTCCCGGGGGGACCTGGGACTGGGCCTGGGCCTGGGCTGCGGCGCCCGTCTGGGGCTCGCTCTGGGTGAGGCGGTCCGGCTCGGCGCCGAGCAGCCCCTGCGGCAGGACGAGGACCGCCTGGACCCCGCCGTAGATGTTCGACTGCAGACGAACCGCGATGCCGTGGCGTCGCGCGAGGGCCGAGACCACGAACAGTCCGATGCGCCCGTCCTGGAGCAGGTGGGCGACGTTGACCTGGTCGGGGTCGGCGAGGAGCGCGTTCATCTTGTTCTGCTCGGTGACCGGCATGCCCAGTCCGCGGTCCTCGACCTCGATGGCGAGGCCGGCGGTGACGTACTGGGCGCGCATCAGCACGGTGGTGTGCGGGGCGGAGAACAGCGTGGCGTTCTCGACCAGCTCGGCGAGCAGGTGGATGACGTCGGCGACGGCGTGGCCGCGGAGCGTTCCGTCGATCGGGGGAACGAGCTTGACGCGCGGGTACTGCTCGACCTCGGCGATGGAGGAGCGCAGCACCTCGGTCATGGTGACCGGGTTCGACCACTGGCGGCGGGAGATGGCGCCGCCGAGCACGGCCAGGTTCTCCGCGTGGCGGCGGATGCGGGTCGCCAGGTGGTCGACGTGGAACAGGCCCTTGAGCAGCTCCGGGTCCTCGACCTCGTTCTCCAGCTCGTCGAGGAGCTGGATCTCGCGGTGGACGAGGGACTGCAGACGCCGGGCGAGGTTGACGAACACCTCGACCTTCTGTTCGTTGCCGACGCTGCTGGACAGCCGGGACGCCTGTACCACCGCGGCGACGGCGGCCTCGTGGGACCGGGTCAGCTCCTGGGACAGCAGGTCGAACTCGTCACCGGACGCGGCCGGGGGCGGCGTGGCGGGGCGGACCGGCGGGCCCTCTCCCCGGCGCAGCTGCTCGACGATCGTGCGCAGCTCGCTCTGTCCGCGGGCGCTGGAGCGGCGCAGGGAGTTGCAGCGGTCGAGCACGGCCTTGGCGGCCCGGTCGGCGCCGAGCGCCGCGGCGGTCACGGAGGCGACCGTGAGGGCCGCGGCACCCGTGAGCGCGGCCCAGAGGCCGGGCGTCGGGCTGGCTCCGGTGGAGCGGATGGTGAAGAGGACGGCGGCGGCGCCGCCGAGTGCCACGGCGACGGCCGGCAGCACGGAGGTACGCAGGAGTTGGGGGCGTATGCGGGCTTCCGCGGGAAGGGGAGCGGAGCGCTGTGCGGGGTTGGGGGCCCCGGCGCCGGGAGCGGAGCGGGCGCCTGACCGGCCGTGGCGCCCGCCCTCGCGGCGGTCTGACCGCGTGGCAGGTGCGCGAAGTTGAGACATGAGTGTCCTTGGTACGTGCCCGGGAATCGGCGTACTACGGGGGGACGACGGGGGTCTGCTTACGTGGGTGTGATGAGCCTACCGATGATCACCAAGTACCCACTGTAGTCGTCAACCGTTCGGGTGCGGTGCGCAGTTGGCAAACTTACCCGTAGAACGCCCCACTCTGGTATCACCGTTCGCACGACAGGCCGAGAACATTCGACCGGAACTCGACGGTGTGGCGGCCGAGGGCCGGAACGGAAGCCGGCGGAGTCCCCCGGACGCCCCCGCCCACCGCCGGAACCGACCCTGACCGGAATTTCGGGCACGCCGCCGGACGCCGCCCGGCCGCGGCGCGCGCCCGATCCCGCACGCCCCGGCCGACCCTCGCGCGCGGGGTCGCCCCGCCGCCGCGGCCGTGTCCGAATTCGCGTTCGCGTCGAAGCCGGGGCGACGGTGCCGTGACCGTCCGTAATGGACCGAACCGTCCCGCCCGGTGCGCGGCACGTCGTCCCGATTCGCCCGGCACGCGGGCTCGGCTTGACTGTCCGGCGCCGTGCCAGGTAAGGACATGCCAGCACCCGCTCACGGTGCGGAACGGGGGGTGCACACTCATGAAACCGCTGGTGCCTGGCGATCCTGCCTCGGTCGGCGACGGCCGCTACCAGCTCACACACCGGCTGGGCCAGGGCGGCATGGGGGTGGTCTATCTCGGCCGCTCCCCGTCCGGACGCGCGGTGGCCGTGAAGGTCGTACGCCCCGAGCTGAGCACCGAACCGGGATTCCGGCGGCGGTTCGCCGACGAGGTGGCCGCGGCGCAGCGGGTGAGCGGCTTCCACACCGCCCCGGTCGTCGACGCGGACCCCGAGGGGGATCCGGCCTGGCTGGTGACGGCGTTCGTCCCTGGGCCGACCCTGGCCGCGGTCCTCGACCGGGTGGGCTCCCTGCCGGCCGACACGCTCACGGTGCTGGCCGCCGGACTGGCGGAGGCGCTGGAGTCGATCCACCGGGCCGGGGTGGTCCACCGGGACCTCAAGCCGGCGAACATCATCGTCGCGGAGGACGGGCCGCGGGTGATCGACTTCGGTATCGCCCGCGCGCTGGACGGGACGGTGCTGACGCAGACCGGCTTCCAGGTGGGCACCCCCGGCTTCCTCGCCCCCGAGCAACTGATCAGCGGCCTGGTCACCCCCGCGGTGGACGTCTTCGCCCTCGGCGTGGTGCTCGCCCAGGCGGCGGGCGGCTCACCCTTCGGCGACGGTCCGTCGATGGCCCGCCACTACAAGATCGTGCACGAGGAGCCGGACCTGACCGCGGTCCCGGACGAGCTGCGCACGCTGGTCGCGGAGTGCCTGTCCAAGGATCCGGCGGACCGGCCCGCGCCGGGCGACTTCCTGCGCCGGCTGACGGTCCGCCACCCGGCCGGCGGCGGGTGGCTCCCGGACGCCGCGACCGTCCTGCTGCCGCGGCACGACGCGGGCCGTCCGCCCGCGACCGGACCCGCGCCGGCGGCACCGGGGGCCGGCCCTGCCGCGAGCACGGACCGGGAGGCCGCGGAACCCGGGGCGTCGAACGCGAAGCCCTCCGGCCCGACGGCCCCCGAGGTCCCGCCTCGCGGCGCCGGCGCTCCGGGAGCCACCGCCGGAGCCGCTCCGGAGAGCGCCACCCACGGGACGGCTGATCCGCGGACCCTCGATCCCCGGAGCGCGGCCCCCCGGGTCGATCCCCGGACCGGGTCCGTGAGCCCGACGTCCGCGCCGGATGCCCGGACCCCCTCGGGGCCCACCGGCACCGGCCCGGACGCGAGCACCCCGCCGAGCGCGTCCTCGTCGGCGCCGTCGTCCGCCGATCCCGCGGAAGAGGCCGGCCGGCACGCGTCGCCGACCGTGACCGCCCCGGGTGCCGGGTGGCCTGCCGCCGGCCCGGGGACGCTCGGCGTGTTCGGCGCCCCCGAGACCCCGGCGGGACCGGGAACGGCGGGACCGGGAACGGCGGGACCGGGAACGGCCGGACCCACCAGGGCGACCGGCCCGGCCGTCGCACCGCCCGTACGCCGGCGCCGCACGCCCGCGCTGGTCGCCGGCGCCGCGCTGGTCGCGCTGTCCACCGTCGGTCTGCTCGTGTGGCAGCCGTGGTCGGGTGCGTCGGACGGCAAGGGCGGCACCCCCGGCACCCCGACGGCCACCGGCCCCGCCCCGTTCCCCGCCGACTCGGTGCTGATCCGCGAGGACACCGCCCCGGGCTGGCCGCAGAAATGCCACGGATCGATCTCCCGCCGCGACCGGGGCAACCCCAAGCCGGTCCGGCTGATCACCGGAGAGCCGTGCGTCATGCTCCCGCAGTGGTCCCCGGACCGCCGGTCGTTCGCGTACACCCGGGTCGACGCCGACGGCGCGTCCGTGTGGCGCGCGGACGCCGACGGTTCGAACACCCGGCGGATCGCGGCCATCGCCGGGGGCCGGGTCTCCTGGTCCCCGGACGGCAAGCGCCTGGCCGTGCTGCGCGCGAAGGACGGCGTCCAGCAGCTGTTCGTGGTGAACGTCGCCGACGGTGCGGCGCAGCAGCTCACGACCGGCAGCGGACGGGTCGAGGACCCCGCGTGGTCCCCCGACGGCAAGCAGATCGCCGTCTGCATGCAGGCGGGCGGCAGCGGCTGGCAGATCCACGTCGTGGACCCGGCGAAGCCGGGCGGCGCCCCACGGCAGCTGACGCGGCTGCCGCACGCGGCGTTCGACCCGGTCTGGTCGCCGGACGGCCGCACCTTCGCGTACACGGCGGGGAAGTACGGCGAGGGCACCCAGGGCGACATCCGGCTCGTCGCCACCGACGGGACGGACGACCGCGCCCTGGTGGAGACGACCGCGCACGAGATGGACCCGTCCTGGTCCCCGGACGGCAGCTGGGTGTCCTTCGTCCGGGGCCCGTACGCGAGCCCCTGGGTCTGGGTGGTCCGCGCGAACGGCACCGGTGCCTTCTCCCTCAGCACCGGCTCGGCCTCGGAGGCCCACCCCGACTGGAGCTGACGGCACACCACTCCGTGCTCGCCGGGCCCGCACGCGCGTCGTGCGGGCCCGCGCGCGTGCGCCCGCGGGCGCACGGGACCCCTTCCGTCCTCCGTGCGCGTGCGGGGTACGTGAGGCCGTGCGCGGTGGTCGCGTACGTGCCCGGCCTCCGCGGGCATAGCACGAGGCCCCACACCCCCGGGCGGTATCCGGCGAACTTCGGTCGGATGATGGGCATTTCTGTTACGTTGCTCTACTTGCCCGATGGTGGTGGGAGCCGCGCGCCGTGGACGCGCGGGTGATCGTCCGACCTGGGTTGCCGCCCGGCGCCGGGGCCCCGCCCCTCCCCCCACCGCCGTCGGCTCACCTCCCGCGTCGGACCGGCACGGACCGGACCTCCGAACGACGTCCGGTCCCGTTGCGGAGGAACTGTGTGGGATGAGCGGGACACGACCGGCCCCGTCCTGGCCGGTGACGTCACGAAGGAGGGGACGGTCGCCGGTTTCGGCTACGCCCCGTCCTCGCAGCCGAAGGCCGCGTGCGACCGGCTGCTGCTGAACGGCGACGAGGCCCTCGCCGAACCGCCCGACCGGCCCGTGCCGATGGACGCCGGGTCCGTCCGGACCCTCGCGGCCACCCCGGTGCAGCGGGTGGATCCGGAACGGGTGCACCGGGCCGAGGAGCTCGACACCACGCTGCCCGACACGGTCGCGGAGACCATGGCGCTGCCGGGGTCGGCATGGGGAGCGGTCGCGGGCCCGCTCGTCCAGGAGGTGCGCGAGTCGCGCCATCTGCTCTGGCTCACCGGCGGGTTCGCCCGGGACCTGATCGCCGGGTCCGCCGCCGAGGTCAACGACCTCGACCTCACGGGCACGGCCCCGCCGGGCCGCTTCACCGACCTGTCCAAGCGGGCTCGGCGCCGCAACGGGCTGGAGTTCCGCGCCAAGGTGTCGCCGTACTCCCTCGTCTGCTCGGCCGTACCGCCCCAGGGCGGCGAACGGCTCTACGAGTACCGGACGTTGAAGACGAACGCCTTCGGCTTCCCGGCCTGCGGCAGCGACCTCGAGACCGATGCCCGCTGCCGCGACTTCACGGTGAACAGCCTCTACTACGACCCCCTCGGCCACACCGTGGTCGACCCGACCGGCGCGGGGCTCGCGGACCTGCGGGCCCGGCCGCGTCGTCTCAGCTCGCTCCACTCCACCGAGGACCGGCTCGACCAGGCCCGGCTCATCCTGCGCGCGGTGAAGTTCGCGCTGCGCTGGGCCGGCACCACCGGTTGCGAGTTCGGCGCGACGGCGGCCCGCCTCGCCCATGTGCCCGCGACGGCGTGGGACGGGCTGCCGCCGGCCGACTGGGAACGCCTCGCCGGGGACCATCGCCGGGCGCTCGCCGGCCACGACCCGGGACGGCAGCTCGGCGTCGCCGCCGCACTCGGCCCCGCCGCCGCCGGTCTGCTCGCCACCCTGCTGGAGGTGCGGCCGTGACCGGAGTGCACCGTCCCCTCAGCGACTGGGTCGTCCGTCTCGGCCCGCCACCCGCCCCCGGCACGAGCCCGATCAACGACGGCGACGAACGGGCCGACGCCCGGGACCTGCCGCTCTTCGCGGAGGGCTGGGTCAGGCGCGCCGCGGCGGCGGGACCGGACCGGTCGTCGGTGCTCGCCCTGCACCATCCGGCCACCGCCGTCACGTACGTCGAACTCGACGACCACGGAGCGCCGTTACGCATCGGCGAGGCCGGCGCCGAGCTGATCGGCCGTGCCGAGACGTCCTGGCCCCACCCCGTCTTCGGTCCGGACGACCTGACGGCGCTCGCCGCGCTGTCCCGGGAGGTCCGCTACCTGCTGCTGCACCGGCTGGACCGGGAGGGCGCACCGCCGCCCGGGCTCTTCCACTCGCTGCCGTGGGAGCCGGTGACGGAGCTGGCGTCGGCGGTCGTCCGCCTGCTCGACGGCGGCGCGCCGCCGTCGCTGTCCGCCGAGGCGCTGGACCTCGGCCACTGGGTGACGCCCGCGGCGCTCGGCGTGACCGGACCGCTGGAGCAGCTGTACGAGGGGCTGACGGAGCCCGATCCGGTGCTCGCCGCGCGCGGCGGCACGGCGCTCTGCGCCGGGCTGCGCGCCGCGGACCCGGCACGGTTCCCCGCGCCGGTGACGGCGGCTCTCGCCGCGGTCGCCCGGCGGCTGGCCACGGTCAACCCGTTCCTGCGGCACGCGGCGGTCCTGGCGGCCGAGCGGCTCACGAGCGCGACGCCGGCGGGCTTCGCCGTCCCCCTCGAACCCGCCCTGCCCAAGTCGGCCTCGGGCACGGCCGACCGGACGGTGGTCCAGCGGATCGGCGAGGAGGACGGACCGTTCACGGTCCGCACCGAGACGACTCCGGGCGGCCGGCTGAAGGTGACGGTGGAACTCACCCTGGAGGCGACGCCGGAACGGGAACGGCTCCTCGACGCGTACGGGGGCGCGTTCCTCCCGGTCGTCGTGGCGTCGCCCGGCGGCACCCTCCGGTACTGGGTGGCGCTGGAGGCCCGCCGGCGGTGGCTCTCCGGGACGCTCGACGTGCCCGTGGTGCGCGGGGAGTTCCGCGCCGAGGAGGCGGTGACGGGCGTGTGGGGCCTGTCCGGTGTCTCCCCCGACGAGCTGCTGCCCTCGCTGGCGGGGACGCATCGCGCGGGCCTCGGCGTGTGGCGGGCGGCCGCGGAGCTGTCCCCCGCGGGGCATCCGCTGCGCCGGGCGCTCCGCCTGCTCGACGGAGAGGGCGGAGCGTCGTGACCTTCGTCGAGGACATCCGGACCCTGCTCACGGAGGAACTGCGCGGCTCCGAGGAGGAGTCGGCCCTGTACGGGGCGCTGACCGGCTCGCCCCTTCTGCTGGAGTTCGTCCAGTCGCTGATCGGCGCCCGGGACGTGGAGTCCCTGCGCGCCCTCTGCCACGGGAGCCTCGAACTGCACGCACTGACCGAGCGCTACGGCTCGGTGCCGGGCGCCCTCCCCACCCCCGCCGAGGAGCCGTACGCCGGCTGCGGCCCGGTGACCGGCGCGGTGCGGGCCGCGGCCGCGCTGGGGCTGGTCCTGGTCGACGAGGAGGACCGGCTCGCGGACCACCTGGCCGTCGCGCTGACCTGGCTGGCACACATGCGCGCGGCGGCGGACGCGCCGTGGCCCGCCGGACGGCCCGCCCCGGCGTGCGCCCACCGCGACCGGCGGTCCGCCCCGGCGTGCGCCCGCTGCACACGGCTGTCCGCCGTCGTGGCGGCACTCGGCTCCGACCCGCACGGGACCACCCTGTTCGTGTGGCTGCTCGCCCTGCAGATGGAGGATCCGAAGAAGGGCGCGTCGGCGACCGTCGACGTCCTGCTGGACCGCGGCGACCGCGGGATCCGGGCGACGCTGCGGGCCGCGACGCTGCGCGGCCTGCCGGCCGCCCTGGTCCCGGACCCGTGGTCGATGCTCCTGTTCAGCGCGGACGACCGGTTCCGGTCCGGCCTGGAGACCGCCTGGCGGACCGCCCGTCCGCGCCGCGGCACAGGGCGGGGCACGGTCCTCTGGTCGCTGGCCGACGTCGACGCACCGGTGGACCACGTCCAAGACATCAGCCTGACGGCGGCGTTCACGGTCCTGGTCGACGAGCTGCGTCGGAGGAACCGACGGGTGCGGGGGCCGCTGACGGTCAGACGCCTCCGCGGCTCGACCGCCGTCGTCGGCGGCCTGGACGGCGGGGGCCGGATGGTCGGGGTGACCGGCTACCGCAACAAGCTGGCCGCCGCCGCGGACCTCGACCGGGTCGTGGTGCCGGATGCCGACCTGCGGGAGGCCCTGCAGCACACGCGGACCCCGTCGACCACGATCGTCGGCGTTCCCGGGTGGCGTGAGGCGGCCCGACGGAGCCGCGTGCGCGACCGCCGGGGAATGCTGCGCGTCTCCGCGGTGGGCATCGTCGTGCTGGCGGTGGGGCTGACTGCGGGCCTCCTGGTCTGGAACGGCCAGCGGGAGGACCAGAGGCTGCGCGACACCGCCGCCAGGGTCCGGGACGAGGCGTACGCCCAGGACGGCAACGTGGACCCGGGGCTGGGCCTCCTGCTGGCCATGGCCAGCGACGACATCGCCGGGCAGGCGGGCGACAGGACCGACGCCCTCGTCACCATGGCCGGCGAGGGTTCCACGCTGCGCAGGATCCTGCGGCCCGGGGAAGGGCGGTTCGAGCGGCTCGCCCTGTCGCGCGACGGGGCCTGGGGCGCCTTGTCCACCAGCACGGGTGCCGTGGACATCGTGTCCACCAAGTCCGGGGACGTGGTGTGGCACCAGAAGGGGAGCGGCGTGGAGCCGACGGCCCCCGGGGTGTTCGTGAACGGCCTCGCCGTGTCGCCCCTCGGCCAGCGGGTGGCCTTCGCGACGAGCGACCTGCGCCTCACCGTCGTGGAGAACAAGAACCGGTCGTGGTCGGTCGCGAGCCGGACCGCGCTGCCGATCCCCTCCGACCCCGGGCCCCTGCACAGCGAGCGCAACAAGGTCGACCACCTGGAGTTCACCTCGGACAGGCGGTCGCTCGTGGCGTACGTGGACACGATCGGCCTGCTCGCCTACGACGTGCGGCACCTGGACGCCGCTCCGCGCCGCTGCCCCGAGCGCGGCAGCGCGCGGGCGATGCGGGCGGGCGGGGGCACGGTCCTGCTCACCAAGGGCAGGGAGGTCGTCCGGGTGGACCTGAGGACCTGCGCCCGGTCCGTGGTGCTCACCGCGCCCGAGGACGTCGTCCTGCACGGAGCCGTGGAGGACGGCGGGGTGACGGCCGCCGCGACCCGCGGCGCCCAGTTGCTCACCCTCGGTCCGAACAGGCCCGAGACCGTCATCGCCGACCGCGGCCCGTACGAGACGGTCTCGATCGCCTCCGCCGACGACGGGGCGCACCTGAGTGCGACGAGGCTGTCGGACAGCCTCGGAGGCACCTACGGGTGGAACGCGGAGCGACGGGCCCAGGAGTACGGCTACCCCAAGGCAGGGCCGTCCGTGATGGCCGACGGCATCGTGCTGCGGCACCACGGCGGGGTGGCCGAACTCCACGACGGCGGCCATTCCGCCGCCACACGGGCGTGGAACCGGTTCTACGGCGGAATGGGGTCGCTCGCCTGGGCGGGCCAGGACCTCGTGCTGCGCGCCGGTCCGGCCCTGTACCTGCTGCCGCGTGCGAAGGACCTCACGTCGGAGACCATGGAGGATCCGAAGCGCTACCACCGCCTGGCCCTGCCGAAGGACAGCACCAGCAGGGAACTCGCCACCAGCAGGAACGGCCCCTGGGCCGCGGTCCTGTACAGCAGGAAGGGGGAGCGCAGCCGCGACCTGGCCCTCTGGAACCTCACCGAGCGGCGCCTGACGCCGGTGCCGCTGCCGAAGAAGGCCGGACTGCGGCACGTGGCCTTCGTCGACCGCGATCTCTACGCCGGCTACAGCGACGGCGAGGTCCGGCGCTTCACGGTGTCGGGCGGTACGTGGCGGAGCGCGGGAAGCCGGCGGCTCGCGGCGGGCGTCACGGCGCTCGGCGGGGGCGGCGAGGGCGCGGACCGGCTCTACGCCGTCATCAGCAAGGGAAGCGTCGCCGAGCCTTCCGTCGTCGCCCTGCGGACCTCCGACATGTCGGTGACGGCCACCCGGCGGCTGACGGGCGGGACGGCGATCGCGAAGGTCGAGGTGATGCGGGACGGCCAGGTGGTCGTGGGCTCCGGTGCGGGGGCGGTCACCTTCTTCACCGCGGACCTGCAGCGGCGCGGCCGGGCCTTCGACGGTGAGCTCCAGTTCGTCCTGGACCTCACGGAGATTCCGGGGCAGGGCCTGCTGCTGGTGTCGGGCAAATCGCGCAGTGCCGTCTTCGGGCTGAACACCATGACCCCGCGGGACGAGTGGACCATGGGGGCGCCGTTCCTGTCCGCCGACGCCCCCGCGGACGGCGGGATCATGGCGACGTACAACTACTGGACCTTCAACGTGGCCCTGTGGAACCTCGAGGAGACCGATCTGCGCAAGCGGGTCTGTCAGGTCGTCGGCCGTGACCTGACCGAGGAGGAGTGGCGGCAGTACGTGGGCGGGGAGGTCCCCTACGCGCCGGTCTGCCGGAGCTGACCGGGCGGCCGGGCCCGCCCGCCACCCCTACCGGGGAGGGGGACGGGCCCGGTCCGACGGCTCAGACCGCCGCGTCCAGGTCCGCAGACCCGGACCGCACCTCGGGGGTCACGTCCAGGGGCGCCTGCGCGCGCCGCCACGTGGGGGTGAGCGGGTGGGACACGGTCCGCCACCAGGTCTCCGCGGGCAGCTTGCCGGAGGGTTCGAAGGGCAGTCCGGGGGTGGGGAAGGCGGCCGCCTGCCCCGCCTCGTCGGCCGCGTCCTTCGTCCACTCCTCCGGCTCGCCCCACGGGTGTGGCGCGAGGTTGAAGGTGCCCCAGTGGATCGGCATCATCACACCGTGCGACCGCCCGCCCTGGAGGTCGAGGTGGGCCTGCATGCCCTCGGCCGGGGTCATGTGGATGTCGGGCCAGTACTCGGAGTAGGCGCCGATCTGGATCATGGTCACGTCGAAGGGGCCGTGCGCGGCGCCGATCTCGGCGAAGCCGGGGAAGTAGCCGGTGTCGCCGCTGTGGTAGATCCGGTGCTCGGGGCCGGCCACGACCCAGGACGCCCAGAGGGTGTGCTGCTGGTTGCGCAGGCCGCGCCCGCAGAAGTGGCGGGCGGGCGTCGCCGTCAGGCGCAGCTCCCCGACCTCGGCGGTCTCGTTCCAGTCCAGCTCGCGCAGCCGGTCGGCGCGCACCCCCCACCGCTCCAGATGGGCGCCGACGCCCAAGGGGACCGCGAAGACCGTGTCGGTCGAGGCCAGCGCCTTGATCGTGGGCAGGTCCAGATGGTCGTAGTGGTCGTGGGAGATCACGACGACGTCGACGGGGCCGAGCTCGGCGAGGGGCACCGGCACGGCGTGCAGCCGCTTGGGGCCGACGAAGGGGAAGGGGGAGCAGCGCTCGCCCCACACGGGGTCGAAGAGCACCCGGCGGCCGTCGATCTCGGCCAGGACGGTGGAGTGCCCCATCCAGGTGATGCGCAGCCCGGAGGCAGCCGGCTTCGCCAGGTCGGCGAGGGTGGTGGCGTGCACGGGGATCGGGCCCTGGGGTGCCCGGCGCGCCCGCGCCTCCTTCTCGAAGTAGACCTTGGCGAACTCGACGGTGGAACCGGAAGGCCGGTGCCGGGCCGACACGGGGTTCTGGAACACCCCGTCCGCGAAATTCGGCGAACGGCGGATGCGCTCCAGGCGCGCGCCCGTCGGGTCGGCGCCGAAGGCTTCCGGCCGCAGGGCGCGCAGCCGGGCCCGCAGCGTTCGGTCGGATCCAGTGCCGGTCACAGGACCTCCTGAGGGTCGGGGTCGTTCCATTATGAGCGGCCCGCGGCGTTCCTGGCCGGACGATGGGCCATACTGAACCGCCATTCAGTAGCCGCACCCCGTGTCACCGGAGGAGTACGTCCATGAGCACCGCCCCGCTGCTGTCCGTCGACTGGACCGACCACGTCACCGGCCGCCGCGGCCATCTGGTCGTGGACCGGCTGGTCCGCGGGGTGGCCAGCGGCGGGCTGCGGATGCGGGAGGGCTGCACGGCCGAGGAGGTCACCGGTCTCGCCCGGGGCATGACCATGAAGGAGGCCCTGCACTACGACCCGTGGAACCGGTACGTCCCGCTCGGCGGCGCCAAGGGCGGGATCGACTGCGATCCCCGCTCTCCCGAGGCGTACGGCGTCCTGGTCCGCTACCTGCGGGCGATGCGGCCCTTCATCGAGCGCTTCTGGACCACCGGCGAGGACCTCGGGCTGACCCAGGACCTGGTCGACCGGGCGGCGGCCGAGGCGGGGCTTGTCTCCTCGATCCAGGCCGTCTACCCGCTGCTCGACGACGAGGAGGAGGCCCGCCGGCGGCTCGCCGACGCCTTCGCCGTGGAGGTGGACGGCATCGGGCTCGACGAGCTGGTGGGGGGCTGCGGGGTCGCCGAGGCGGCGCTCACGGCGCTGGACCGGGCGGGCGTCCCGCACGCCGGGACCCGGGTCTCGGTGCAGGGCCTCGGGACGATGGGCGGCGCCACGGCCCGCTTCCTGGACCGGGCCGGCCTGCGGGTGGTGGCCGTCGCCGACGTGAAGGGCTCGATCGTGAACCCCGACGGTCTCGACGTCGAGGCGCTGCTCGCGGCCCGCGACGCGCACGGGACCGTGGACCGCTCGGTGCTGCGGCCCGGGGACCGGGAGGAGGGCGCCGACGCCTGGCTGTCGGCGGACGCCGAGGTGCTGGTGCCGGCGGCGGTCTCGTACGCGATCGACACCGAGGCGCAGGAGCGGATCCGGGCCCGCTGGATCGTCGAGGCGGCGAACATGCCGGTCCTCGCGGAGGCGGAGGAGCGGCTGACCGCGCGCGGGGTCGTGGTCCTGCCGGACGTCGTGGTCAATTCCGGCACGAACGCCTGGTGGTGGTGGACGCTCTTCGGGGACGTCGAGGCCGACGCGGACCAGGCGTTCGCGCAGGTCCGGCGGGCGATGCGGTCCCTGGTGGGGCGGATCCTGGACCGGTCGGAGGCGGCGGGCACCACGCCGCGCGCGGCGGCGCACGCGCTGGTCGAGGAGCGGCTGCCGGAGATCGCGGAGCGCTACGGCTGGTACTGATCCGCCGGCCGGCGGGTCGGCATCCCGCCCGGCTCCGCCCGTACCGGCCGGATGATCATGCCCGTGTCAGGGATCTGTGTAGGCTGCACGGCGTGGCGAGAGTGCGGTTGAGCGTGGCGGAGCGGCGGGAGGAACTCCTCCGGGCCGCCGTCCGGCAGATCGAGGTCCGCGGGGTCGCGGCCGTGCGGATCGCCGACGTCGCCTCCGCGCTCGGCGTGAGCAACGCGCTCGTGCTCTACCACTTCTCCACCAAGGAGAAGCTGGTCGCCGAGGCCTTCGCCTACGCCGCCGAGGGCGACCTGGCCCATCTGCGCAAGATGCTCGGCCGCCGCACGTCGGCGGAGCGGCGGCTGCGCGCCGCGGTCCGGTGGTACGCCCCCACGGGGCAGGCCAAGGGCTGGCGGCTGTGGATCGAGGGCTGGGCGGCGGCCCTGCGCGAACCGGCGCTGCGCGAGGTCGCCGGGGCCCTCGACCAGCAGTGGAAGGCGGCGCTGACCGAGGTGATCGCCGAGGGCACGGCGGCCGGCGAGTTCTCCTGCGAGGACCCGGCGGCGGCGGCCTGGCGGCTGACGGCGTTCCTGGACGGGCTCGCCGTGCAGATGACCTCCTACGCGGGCTCGCTGTCGCGGGCCGCGATGCTGGAGTGGGCCGACGCCGCGCTCACCCGTGAACTGGGCCTGCCGGCCCCCGACCGGTCCGGGCAGCCCCGCGCCGCGGCCCGGTCGCGCGGCGCGGCGGCAGGCGCCTAGGTCCTGTCCTGGCGGCACCCCGAGCCCGTCGGCCCGGTGTCGACGGCGAACCGGCCGCAGCTCCCGCGACACCCATTCCGTAGGTGACGTGTCGTCAGAATGCTGTCGCCCGCGGCCCGTCGCCGACCGTGCTAGGGCCTGTCTTCAAAGTAGCGCCGGTCGGGCTCGCGGTGTCCGGTGCCGTGCATCGCAAGGCGGAGGAGCGTCCGCGTACTGGACGTACTCAGACGCTTCGACAACGCAGCGAGGCGCGGTACCGGGCGCCGCGAGCCAGGCGGGACTTTGAAGACAGGCCCTAGGGCGTGTTGCGAAAGTAGCGCCGTCCGCCCGAAGGGCGGGCCCGGCGGCGTCTGGTGCGTGCGCTCGCAAGGCGGAGGGTCGCCCTCGTACGGGGCGTACTCGGGCGATCCCGACAACGCGGCGTGGGGGCCCCTCCCGTGCCCGAAGGGCTACGGGGGAGTGCGTGCCAGGCGTCGCCAGGTGGGGGCACCTCCCGGGCGAAGCCCAGGGGGAGGGACTTTCGCAACACGCCCTAGGCGCGGCCGGCCCGGTCTCCGCGGCCGCCGGGGGCCACCGGACGCCCCGGCGCGCGGGGGTGTCGGTGCGGCTTGGTAGAACTCTCGCAACAGCCGATCAACGCCGTCCGGTGTCTGGAGCACTCATGACCATTTCGAGCCACCTGCAGGAGCTCCACGGCCTGCCCGTGTTCGACTTCCCGGAGCTCGGCTCCTCGGTCGGGCTGCCGGACGCCGCCTCCGTCGCCTGGCGCGTCTCCGCCCCGACGTACTGCGAGGCGGACGACGAGCAGTGGGAGCAGGTCTTCGCCCGCTTCCTCGCCGGCGTCGACGTCCGGCAGGTCCGTGCGCTGGTGGTCGGCGGCTGGGACGAGGCGTACGAGAACTCCTCCGCCGAGATCGTCACCGCGCTCGTCGGCGCCAACAACCGCCTCACCGGGCTCGAAGCGCTATTCCTCGGCGACATGACGTTCGAGGACTGCGAGATCTCGTGGATCCAGCAGTCCGACGTGACCCCCCTGCTGGCCGCGTACCCCGGGCTGCGGGAGTTCGGCGTGCGGGGCGGCAGCAACCTCGCCTTCCCGGCGATCGAGCACACCGCGCTGCACACCCTCGTGGTCGAGTCGGGCGGGCTGGGCTCCGACGTGGTGCGCGGGATCGCGGGCAGCGCCCTGCCCGCCCTGGAGAACCTCGAACTCTGGCTCGGCACGGACCAGTACGGCGGCGACAGCACGCCCGCCGACCTGGGGCCGCTGCTCGCCGGCACCGCCTTCCCCGCCCTGCGCAGTCTCGGACTGCGCAACAGCGACGCGCAGGACGGGATCGCCGCCGCCGTGGCGGGCGCCCCGGTGGTCGGTCGGCTCGAACGCCTCGACCTGTCGATGGGCACGCTCACCGACGAGGGCGCGGCGGCGCTGCTCGCGGGTCAGCCGCTCACGCACCTGGGACACCTCGGCCTCGCACACCACTACCTCTCCGAGGAGATGAGCGAGCGGATCGTCGACGCCCTCGCCCCGCACGGTGTGCGGGTCGACGTCGGCGACCGTCAGGTGCCGGAGTCGTACCGCGACGGCGAGACCTACCGGTACGTCGCGGTCGCGGAATGACCACCGCCCCGCGCCTCGCCGTCGTCGGCAACCCGGCCAACCGCCGTGTCGCGTTCTTCCTCGACGCCGTGCGGGCCGCCGGGCTGCCCGAGGCGCGGGTGGTGCCCTGGCTGGACGTCCTGCGGGGCGACGCCGCGTTCCGGCCGGGCGAGACGGTCCGGCTGGACTCGCCCGGCGAGGACACCGACGTGGACCGGCTGCTGCGCGGCACCGACGACCCGACCCGGGTGGAGGGAACGGCCCGCTGGTACCGGGCCTTCACCGCCGCCACGGCGGAGCTCGCCCGCACCGTGGACGCCGCCGGGGCGGTCCTGCTCGACGAACCCGCCGACCTCGCGGTCCTGTTCGACAAGCGCCTGGCCCACGCACGGCTGCGGGAAGCGGGGGTCCCGGTGCCGGACTCCCCCACCTCCGGGCCGGCCGCACCCCCCGTCCGGGGCTGGGACGACGTCCGGTCCCTGATGGCGGACGCCGGTCTTCGCCGGGTCTTCGTCAAGCTCGCCCACGGCTCCTCCGCCTCGGGTGTGCTCGCGGTCGAGACCGACGGCGCGGGGCGGGTGCACGCGACCACGTCCGTGGAACGCACCGCGGACGGCCGCCTCTTCAACTCCCTGCGGGTGCGGCGCTACACGACGGAGAGCGGGGTCGCGGCCGTCGTCGACGCGCTCGCACCGGACGGGCTGCACATCGAGCGCTGGCTGCCGAAGGCCGCGCAGGACGGCCGTGCGGCCGACCTGCGGGTCGTGGTCGTCGACGGCCGTGCGACCCACGCCGTGGTCCGCACCAGCCGCTCCCCCATGACCAACCTCCATCTGGGCGGGGCCCGCGGCAGCCTGGACGCGGCACGGTCGGCGGTGGAGACGGCCGGCGCCCGCTGGTCCGACGCGCTCCATGTGTGCGAGCGCGCCGCGGCGGCCTTCCCCGGCACGCACTGCGTCGGGGTCGACCTGCTGCCCGCCGCCGGCTGGCGCCGCTTCGCCGTCGGCGAGGTCAACGCCTTCGGCGACCTCCTGCCCGGCCTCACCGGCCTGCCCGGCAGCGGCGCCGAGGGCATGGACACGTACGCGACGCAGGTGGCCTCCCTCCTGCGGACCCCCAGCACCACAGGAACGAGCACCACGTGAATCCCCCGACGGTCCGCCCCGAGCCCGACGCGAGCCCCACGGCGCCTCCGGGCGACCCCGGGGCGCCCCCCGTGCCGCGTCCGGGCGGCCGCGACGCGTCCCCGGCGGAAGCGGTCCGCGGGCCCGACATGAACGAGGTCGTCGGCAGCCACGACCTCCTCCTCGTCACCCTCGACACCCTGCGTCACGACGTCGCCGCCGAACTGGCCGCGGCCGGCCGCATCCCGCACCTGGCCCGGCACCTGCCCGGCGGCCGGTGGGAGCGGCGACACGCCCCGGGCAGCTTCACCTATGCCTCCCACCAGGCGATCTTCGCCGGCTTCCTGCCCACACCGGCCGCCCAGGGCCCGCACCCCCGGCTGTTCGCCGCGCGCTTCGCGGGCAGCGAGAGCACGGCCGACGGCACCTTCGTCCACGACACCCCCGACCTGGTCTCGGGTCTCGCCGCGCACGGCTACCGCACGGTGTGCATCGGCGGCGTCGGTTTCTTCGACAAGCGGCCGCCGCTCGGCGCGGTCCTGCCGGGGCTGTTCCAGGAGAGCCACTGGGAGCCCTCGTTCGGGGTCGCGTCCCCGGTCTCGTTCGAGTCCCAGGTGGACCGGGCCGAGGAGGTCGTCGCCGCGCTCCCGCACGACCGCAGGCTGTTCCTCTTCGTGAACGTGTCCGCGCTCCACCAGCCCAACTGGTTCCACCTCCCCGGCGCGACCCGGGAGGACGGCGACACCCGTGCCACCCACGCGGCCGCGCTGGAGTACGTCGACCGGCACATCGGCCGGCTCTTCGCCGCCATGAGCAGCCGCCGCCGCTGTTTCGCGATCGTCTGCTCGGACCACGGCACGGCGTACGGCGAGGACGGCTTCACCGGGCACCGGCTCGGCCACGACGTGGTGTGGACGGTTCCCTACGCCCACTTCTTCCTGGACGGCCCCCCGGCCGTCACACCCCCGCCCGAGGTGCCCGCCACCGTCGCGCCCCCGACCACCGCCGCGCCCGGCGCCCTGCCGGCCGGCCCGCGCGGAGGGACCCCCGCATGACCCACCCCGAGGCCCCGCGCCCGTACCAGAGCTACGTCTACGCCTACCCCCACAAGACGGCCTACCGGGGGCTGCCCGACCCGGCGCCCCGGCTGGACGGCCTGTGGGCGGGGGAGCCGAAGGACGCGCTGTCCCTCTACGCGCACATCCCGTTCTGCGAGGTCCGCTGCGGCTTCTGCAACCTCTTCACCCGGATCGGCGCCCCGGACGAGCTCTCGACCCGCTACCTCGACGCCCTGGACCGCCAGGCGGCCGCCGTCCGCGAGGCACTCGGGGACGACTCCCCGGTCCGGTTCGCCACGGCCGCCTTCGGCGGCGGCACGCCCACCTTCCTGACCGCCGGTGAGCTGGAACGCCTCTGCGACATCGCCGAGAAGCGGATGGGAGCCGACCTCCGCGCGGTGCCGCTGTCCGTGGAGACCTCCCCGGCGACCGCGACCGGCGACCGGCTCGCGGTCCTCGCCGAGCGCGGCGCGACGCGCATGAGCATCGGCGTGCAGAGCTTCGTCGAGGCCGAGGCCCGTGCCGCCGTGCGCCCGCAGCGCCGCGCCGACGTCGAGGCGGCGCTCGGCCGGATCCGGGACAGCGGCGTCCCCGTCCTCAACATCGACCTGATCTACGGCATCGACGGCCAGACCGAGGAGAGCTGGCGGCACTCGCTCGACGCGGCGCTCGCGTGGCGACCGGAGGAGCTGTACCTGTACCCGCTCTACGTCCGCCCGCTGACCGGGCTCGGCCGGCTCTCGCCGCAGGCCGACCGGGACTGGGACGAGCAGCGGCTGCGCCTGTACCGCCACGGCCGGGACCATCTGCTCGACCGGGGCTACGAGCAGGTGTCGATGCGGATGTTCCGTCGCGCCGACGCTCCGCCGCAGGGCGCCGACGACTACGCCTGCCAGACCGACGGCATGATCGGTCTGGGCTGCGGGGCCCGCTCGTACACCTCGGCGCTGCACTACTCCTTCGACTACGCCGTCGACATGCGGGAGATCCGTTCGATCATCGACACCTACACGCGGACCGAGGACTTCGGCCGGGCCCGGGTGGGCCGGTGGGTGGACGCGGCGGAGGCACGCCGCCGTCATCTGCTGCAGTCGCTGCTCCAGGCCGCCGGGATGCCCGTGGCGGAGTACACCGAGCGCTTCGGGTCCTCGCCCTACGCGGACTTCCCCGAGGAGCTGGGTCGGTTCGGGGCGCTCGGCTGGCTGGACCCGGAGGCTCCCGACGGGCTGCTCAGGCTGTCCGCCGAGGGCCTGGCGCACTCCGACGGCATCGGTCCGGCGCTGTTCTCCCCCGCCGTGCGGGCGGCGATGGCCGCCTACGAGCCGAAGTAGGCGGCCGGGATGGACCTGACGATCCTCTACCGGGGCCCGCTCGCCTCCTGCGACTACGACTGCCCCTACTGCCCCTTCGCCAAGCGGCGCGACAGCCGGGAGCAGCTGCGTGCGGACCGGGCGGCGCTGGAGCGCTTCGCGGCCTGGGCGGCGGGTCGGACCGGCGACCGGCTGCGGATCCTCTTCACGCCGTGGGGCGAGGGACTGGTGCGGTCCTGGTACCGGCGCGCGCTCGTCGAGCTGTCCCGGCTCCCGCACGTCGAGCGGGTCGCGATCCAGACGAACCTGAGCTGCCGGACCGAGTGGACGGCCGAGGCCGACCCCGGCACCCTGGCGCTGTGGTGCACGTACCACCCGGGCCAGACGCCGTTCGAACGGTTCGTCGCGAAGTGCGGGGAGCTGGCCGGCCGGGGCACCCGGTTCAGCGTCGGTGTGGTCGGGCTGCCCGGCCACCGGGAGGACGCCCGGCGGCTGCGCGCCGCGCTGCCGCCGCAGGTCTACCTGTGGGTCAACGCGGCCGAGGGGCACACGTACACCGACGAGGAGGCCGAGGGCTGGACGGCCCTCGACCCCCTGTTCCCGTACAGCCGCCACCCGCACCGTTCGGCAGGTCTCCCCTGCCGGACCGGCGAGTCGGTGGTCTCGGTCGACGGCGACGGGACCGTGCGGCGCTGCCATTTCGTGAAGACGGAGCTCGGCAATCTCTACGACGGCTCGTACCGGTCGGCGCTGCGCCCCCGGCCGTGTCCCCTGGCCGTCTGCGACTGCCACATCGGGTATGTCCACCTGGAGTCGCTGCCGCTGTACGACGTGTTCGCGGGCGGTGTCCTGGAGCGGGTCCCGGCCTCCGTGCCGCCGCTCCCGGCGCCGGTGCCGCTGGGTCCGCTCGGACCTCATGCCCCTAGAGGGGCATGAGGTCCGGGCGCTTGGCCGCGACGTGGTCCCCCGAGCTCTCGCCCCGCAGCCGGCGCCCGATCCACGGCACCAGGTACTCCCGGGCCCAGTGGATGTCGTCCCGGCGGACCTCCAGCGTGCCGCGCGGCGGCAGCGGCGGCCACGGCTGGTCGGGGTCGGCCGGCACGTCCATGCCGAGGACCTGGGCGGCGCGCAGCGCGACCCGGGTGTGCCCCTCGGGCGACAGGTGCAGCCGGTCGTCGTCCCAGGCCCGCCTGTCCTGGACGGACTTGAGCGACCACAGGTCGAGGACAGGGCAGCCGTAGCGGTCGGCCACGGACCGGACGTGCGCCGTGTAGGTGGCGATCTTGCCGCGCAGGTGCCGCAGTACGGGGACGTCGCGGGTGTCGAAGCCGGTGGTCACCATCACGGTGCCGACGGCGGAGGTCAGGTCGGCGACGGCCCGCTCGAAGCGCTCGGCGACGTCGTCGGGGTCGGTACCGGGGCGGATGATGTCGTTCCCGCCGGCGCAGAAGGTCACCAGGTCGGGGGCGAGTTCCTTCGCGCGGGGCACCTGCTCCGCCACGATCTGGTCGAGGAGCCGGCCGCGTACGGCGAGGTTGGCGTACCGGAATGCGTCGTGCTCCGGCAGCTGGTCGGCGAGCAGGACCGCGAATCGGTCCGCCCAGCCGACGTACGCCCCGTCGGGCCCCGGGTCCCCTACGCCCTCGGTGAAGCTGTCACCGATCGCCGCGTACGACCCGAATACGTGCGCGTCTGTTGATCTCGAATCGTCTGCCACGGGAGCACATCTTTCCCTTACGGATGTGACCTACGCGACCGTAAGGAGGGGTTGACGGCGGGTGAGATACGCCACCGGTCAAGATTGCGCCAAGCCGGAATACACCGGGCGGATGCCGGGACCCGGAAGACGGCCCGAGGCCCGGCACGTGACGTGCCGGGCCTGACGGGGCGTCGGGGATCAGATGCTGACGCCGTGCTCGCGGAGGTAGGCCAGCGGGTCGATGTCCGAACCGTAGCTCGGCCCGGTGCGCATCTCGAAGTGCAGGTGCGGACCGCTGGAGTTGCCGGTCGAGCCGGACAGGCCGATCTGGTCGCCGCCCGCGACGGTCTGGCCGGCGGAGACGGAGAGGGACGAGAGGTGGGCGTACTGCGAGTACGTGCCGTCGGCGTGCTGGATGACGACCTCGTTGCCGTAGGCGCCGCTCCAGCCGGCGGAGTAGACCGTGCCGGGACCGACGGCCTTCACCGAGGTGCCGGAGGAGGCGATGAAGTCGACGCCGGTGTGGTAGCCGGAGGACCACATGGAGCCGGAGGCGCGGTACGGGGTACCGATGCCGCCGCCGACCGGGGCGACCCAGCCGGAGCCGGTGGACGGGGTGGACGGCGCGCTCTGCGCGGCCGGGGCCGTGGACTCGACGGCGGGACGCTCGCTGCTGCGGGAGCTGCGGGTCTCGGCGGACGCCTTCTTGGCGGTGGCCTTCGGGGCTGCCTTGGGCGCGGGGGCCTTGGCCGTCGACTTCGCGCCGAGGGTGAGCTTCATGCCCGGGAAGATCAGCGAGGGGTTCCCTCCGACGACCTGGCGGTTGTCGGAGTAGAGCTTCTTCCAGCCGCCCGCGAGGTGGTGCTCGGCGGCGATCTTGGACAGGTAGTCGCCGGCGACGACGGAGTAGGTCCGGGGCTTGGCCTTGGCCGCGGGGGCCGCGGCGGGGGCCTGGGCCGGGGCGGCGGCCGCGGCGGTGACGGCCTGCTGCGGCGCCTGGACCGGGGCGGCCTGCTCGGCGGCGTGGGCTCCGGTCGCACCGAGGAGCGGCAGGGCGACGACGGCGCCACCGGCGCCGGCGGCGACGAATCCACGGCTGATCGGGTTGACCTTGGGACGGCGGTGCTTACCCTTCGCGGGCATGGCGAATTCCTCTCCGTCGCCTGCGAGGTGAGCTGTCGGGTTCGGACTGGAGATGTCCGGTCGCGCCTTCGCGCGACTTCACCCCGAGCCGTCCTGACCTGAAGGACCGGCGTACTACCTGGGTCCCCCGCTCCTGCCACACGTGGGTGGGTGCGAATTCCGGACGGTGGCAGGATTCGGCGGTCCGACCGGATTGCGGTGACCGTAGACGAGCGGAGTCGGCGCGAACAAGCCACCGCTTTCCCCCCGCATTCACCGATCCGGAATTCTTCGGGAATTCCGGTCACCCTGCGTGGATGACGGGCCTTCGGCCCCCTTTGCCCAGAAGGCTGTTGCCCAAGACGATCAGGCACGTTCCGTCACAGTTATGACGCTGCTCACGCGCCACAGCTCATCTCCCCTGCAACCAGGGCGCGTTATCTCTAATATCCCAATTCGGACAGAACACCCATTCCCGTCCGAGGGGTGTGCGAATCAGCCACCGGCCGGGATGATTGCACCAAGAACCGATCTCGCACGGTCAAAGATCGTCGACACCCAGGAGCACTCGTGACGCAGCAGCTGCCGCAGGTCCCCTCGACCGAACCCGAGCTGAGCGGGGTACGCAACTTCCGTGACGTCGGTGGCCTGCCGACCACGGACGGCCGGTCGGTTCGGTTCGGGCGGCTCTTCCGCAGCGGCCACCTTGCGCACGCGACCGAGGAGGACGCGGCCTTCCTGACGACGCTGGGCCTGCACACGGTCTTCGACTTCCGCAACCACGCCGACCGCAAGGTCGAAGGTCCGGACGTCGAGCTCCCGGGCGTACGGAACGTGAACATCCCGCTCAACGATCCGGCCGACGGCAAGGAGTTCTGGAAGCTGGTGAGCGGCGGCGAGCTGGACCAGCTGCGGGAGGCGCTCGGCAACGGCAAGGCCGCGGACCGTATGTCCGATTCGTACCGGAAGATGATTGTGGAGCGCACCGCCGAGCACAGCCGGATCCTGCATTCCATGGCCGAGGACAGCATCCCCGCCCTGATGCACTGCGCGGCCGGCAAGGACCGCGCCGGCCTCTCCATCGCGATCTCGCTGCTCGCGGTCGGCGTCGAGCGCGAGGCCGTCGAGGCGGACTACCTGAAGTCGAACGACCCGCACCGCCGCTACAAGGTGCGCCGCAGCTCCACCTCCGCGGACGCGATGTCGCCCGAGGTGATGGAGCTGCTCAGCCCCCTGTTCGACGCGCGCCTGGAGTACATCCGGGCGGCGTTCGACACGATCGAGCTGACCTGGGGCACGGTCGACGACTACCTCTCGCAGGGCCTGAAGCTCTCCCCCGAGACGCGCGAGCGCCTGCGCGGGCACCTGCTCGACGGCCAGTAGGAGCAGGCCCCCGCGGACCGGCCCGGGGGACTACTTCTGCCCGCCGAGCACGAAGAGCAGATAGAGGAAGCCCGCGAAGAGGTGACCGGCCACCAGGTAGGCGAAGAGGCGCAGGACGAGCCCCTTCGGGAACTTGCCCTCGCCGCGCTCCTCACCTGTGATCGGTGCTGACTTTTCGGACATGACGGCCCCTTCCGGTGGGCTCAGCGCGGATGCGGGGCCCCGTCGCCGAGGCACAGCTCGGCGGCGGGACTCTGCATCAGGGTATGGACGAAGAGCAGCTCGGCGCCGCCGCGGGTGGCGGCGCCGATGCGGTGCGGGGTGAGCGAGTCGAAGTGCGCGCTGTCCCCCGGGTCGAGCACGTGCACGGCGTCGCCGAGGGCGAGGCGCACCCGGCCGTCGAGGACGTGGAGCCATTCCTCGCCGGGATGGACCCGGACGATGTCGGCGCGGGTGGCGTACGGCACGTGGACCCGGAGCGCCTGCAGGGCGCGCCCGGGGCCGCCGGCCTGGTGGTAGATCCAGCCGTCCGCCTCGACCGGCTCGGAGCGGCCGGCCCGGACGATCGGATCACGCTCGGGGGGCACCTCCCCCAGCAGCTCGGAGACCGTCGTACCGTAGATGCGGGCGAGGGCGAGCAGCATGGGCAGCGAGGGCTGCCGGCGGCCCGTCTCCAGCCTGGACAGATGGGCCGGCGAGAGGCCGGCCCGCTGCGCGGCGGCCTCCAGGGTGAGCCCGCGGCGCCGGCGCAGCCCGCGCAGCTGCGGGGCCACGTCGGGAAGCGCGTCCGGGACGCCGTCCGGCTCGCCGGACGTGCCCGGCTCGGCAGGGTCCGAGGACGGTGCTTCGTGGAGGTGCTCCATGCCTCCATTCCGCCAGGAACTTTCCTCGGAGGCAAATTTCTTGCCTCTGAGGCAAAGACGGGATCGAGTCCCCTAACGCTGCGCCACCGCCTGCTTGACCAGGGTCTTCCCGAAGTCCCACATCAGTCCGCCGCCTCCGTGGGCGTCGTCCATGACCGCCGTGAAGGCTCTGACGAAGCGGTCCACGTCCGCCTCGTCGATGACCAGCGGCGGGATCAGCTTGATCACCTCCAGATGGTCCCCCGAGACCTGGGTCAGGATCCGGTGGCGCTGGAGCAGCGGCACCACGACCATCTGGGCGAAGAGCCCCTTGCGGGCCGCCTGCAGCATCGTCCACCGGCTGCGCAGCCCGAGCGAGGACGGCCGGCCGAACTCGATCCCGATCATGAGTCCGCGGCCGCGGATCTCGTGCAGCAGCTCGTAGCGGGGCACCAGCTCGCGCAGCCTCGCGGACAGCAGGTCTCCCATCCGGCGCGCGTGCGCCACCGTCCCCTCGGACTCCATGACCGCGAGCACGGCGAGCCCGGCCGCCATGGCCTGCGCGTTCGACCCGAAGCTGGCCGAGTGGACGAGGACCCGGTCCATGGACGAGTAGACCTTCTTGAAGATCCAGTCCTTGCCGAGGGTGGCGCCGACCGGCACGTAGCCGCCGGAGAGCGCCTTGGCCACGCAGACCAGGTCCGGCTCGACCCCGTCCTCGTGCTGGTACGCGTAGAAGTCGCCGGTCCTGCCGAGGCCCGTCTGCACCTCGTCCGCGATCAGCAGGGCTCCGTGCCGGTGCAGGAGGTCCTGGGCCGCGCGCAGGAAGCCGGGGGGCGACTCGTGCACGCCCTTGCCCTGGATCGGCTCGACGACGAAGGCGGCCACGTCGCCCCGGCGCAGCTCCCGCTCCAGCGCGTCGAGGTCGCCGAGCGCGATCGCGGTGTCGGGCAGCAGCGGGGCGAAGCCTTCCCGGAAGCCCTTCTCACCGTTGACCGACAGCGAACCGGTGGTCAGACCGTGGAAGGCGTGGGAGCAGAACAGGATCCTGGGCCGGCCGGTGGCGTACCGGGCGAACTTCAGGGCGGTCTCCACCGCCTCGGTGCCGCTGTTGCCGAAGAAGACCCGGTCCAGGTGCGGGCTGTGGGCGAGCAGGCGCTCGGCGAGCAGCCCGGGCAGCGGCTGGCAGTCGAAGCGGGTGAGATCGGCGAGCGAGGCGTCGAGGACGTCGTGCAGCGCCTTGCGGACGACGGGGTGGTGGCGGCCGAGGCCCATCACGCCGAATCCGGCGAGCATGTCGAGGTAGTCACCGCCCTCGGAGTCCCAGAAGTGCGCGCCCTCGGCCCGCTCGTAGACCTTGTCGAAGCCGATGGTGTGGAGCATCCGCGGGAGCTGGTGGTTCAGGTACGCGGCGTGCAGCTCGTACCGCTCGGCGCCCCGCTCGGCCAGCAGGGCCGTCAGGTCGAAGTCCTTGCCGGCCACCGGGACGGGCTCCTCGCTCACCACGGGTTCTGACTCCTCGCTCATCGGGCCCTCTCCCTCACTGACCGTTCTTCCGGTGCGCCAGGGCGGCGCTGATCCGTCCGGCGACCTCCACCGGGGTGAGCCCGAGGTCGGCCAGCACCTCGCTGCGCTTGGCGTGCGCGAGGAACTGCTCGGGGATGCCGAAGGTGCGCAGCGGGACGTCGACGCCGGCGTCGCGCAGGGCCTGGCCGACGGCGGCGCCGACCCCGCCGGTCCGGCTGTTGTCCTCGACGACCGCGACGAGCCGGTGCCGCTCGGCGAGCGGGGCGAGGGCCTCGTCGACCGGCTTGACCCAGCGCGGATCGACGACGGTGCAGCGGATCCCCCGGCCGGCCAGCAGGTCCGCGGCCTGGAGGCAGACGTCCGCCATCACGCCGACGGCGACGAGCAGGACCGCGGGGTCCTCGTCGCGGAGCAGGACGTCCATGCCGCCGATCCGGTCGAGGGCCGGCACGGGCGCCCCCGCGGTCTCCTTGGGGAAGCGCAGCAGGGTCGGCGCGTCGTGCACGTCCAGGGCCTCGCGCAGCTGGGCCCGCAACTGGTCCGCGTCGCGCGGGGCGGCGATCCGCAGGCCGGGGACGACCTGGAGGATCGACAGGTCCCACATGCCGTTGTGGGAGGCGCCGTCCGTGCCGGTGACACCGGCACGGTCCAGGACGAAGGTGACGCCGCACCGGTGCAGTGCCACGTCCATGAGCAGCTGGTCGAAGGCGCGGTTGAGGAAGGTGGCGTAGACGGCGACGACCGGGTGGAGTCCGCCGGTGGCCAGACCGGCCGCCGAGACGGTGGCGTGCTGTTCGGCGATGCCGACGTCCCACACCCGGTCGGGGAAGCGTTCGGCGAACGCGGTGAGGCCGACGGGGTGCAGCATGGCGGCCGTGATCGCGACGACGTCGGGCCGCTCCGCCCCGATCTCGGCCATCGCCTCGCCGAACACGGACGTCCAGGACGGGCCCGGGGCCGGGGCGAGCGGCTCGCAGGTCAGCGGGTCCATCGCACCGACGGCGTGGAAGCGGTCGGCCTCGTCGGCGAGGGCGGGCTGGTAGCCGCGGCCCTTCTCGGTCAGGCAGTGGACGATCACCGGGCCGCCGAACCGCTTGGCCCGGGTCAGCGCGGACTCCAGCGCCTCGATGTCGTGACCGTCGATCGGGCCGACGTACTTCAGCCCCAGGTCCTCGAACATGCCCTGCGGCGCGAAGGCGTCCTTGAATCCCTTCTTCGCCCCGTGCAGCGACTCGTACAGGGGCCTGCCGACGACGGGGGTGCGCTCCAGGACGTCCTTGCCCCAGGTCAGGACGCGCTCGTAGCCGTCCGTGGTGCGCAGGGCCGCCAGGTGGTCCGCGAGGCCGCCGATGGTCGGGGCGTAGGAGCGCTCGTTGTCGTTGACGACGATGACGAGCGGGCGGTCCTTGGCCGCGGCGATGTTGTTCAGCGCCTCCCAGGCCATGCCGCCGGTCAGCGCGCCGTCGCCGATGACCGCGACGACGTGGTCGTCCTTCCGCAGGACCTCGTTGGCCTTGGCGAGGCCGTCGGCCCAGCCCAGGACGGTCGAGGCGTGCGAGTTCTCGATGACGTCGTGCTCGGACTCCGCCTGAGAGGGGTAGCCGGAGAGCCCGCCCTTGCTGCGGAGCTTGGAGAAGTCCTGCCGGCCGGTCAGCAGCTTGTGCACGTAGCTCTGGTGGCCGGTGTCCCACAGGATCCGGTCCGCGGGCGACTCGAACACCCGGTGCAGCGCGAGGGAGAGTTCCACCACGCCGAGGTTGGGGCCGAGGTGGCCACCGGTCCTGGCGACGGCGTGGATCAGGAACTGCCGGATCTCCTCGGCCAGTTCGACGAGCTCCGTGCCGCACAGCGGCCGGAGGTCGCGCGGCCCCCGGATGTTCTCCAGAATCGTCATGCTCGGCCCCCTTTCGGTCGGTCGGACGCGTACGGTGGGCGGCGCGCTGCGTCAGCCGCCCACGGTGACGGCGGGCGCCCCGGAGGGCACGCCGTCCTTCTCCATCTGCTCGGCGATCTTCATCGCCTCCTCGATCAGGGTCTCGACGATCTTCGACTCCGGAACCGTCTTGATCACCTCGCCCTTCACGAAGATCTGACCCTTGCCATTGCCCGACGCGACACCCAGGTCCGCCTCACGCGCCTCACCCGGACCGTTCACGACACAGCCCATCACCGCGACCCGCAACGGCACCTCCATGCCCTCGAGACCCGCCGTGACCTCCTCGGCCAGCTTGTACACATCCACCTGCGCCCGCCCGCACGACGGACACGACACGATCTCCAACCGCCGCTGACGCAGGTTCAACGACTCCAGGATCTGGATACCGACCTTGATCTCCTCCGCCGGCGGAGCCGACAGCGACACCCGGATCGTGTCCCCGATCCCCTCCGCCAGCAGCGCACCGAACGCCACCGCCGACTTGATCGTCCCCTGGAACGCCGGACCCGCCTCCGTCACACCCAGATGCAGCGGGTAATCACACCGCACCGCCAGCTGACGGTAGGCGTTCACCATCACGACCGGATCGTTGTGCTTCACCGAGATCTTGATGTCACGGAACCCGTGCTCCTCGAACAACGACGCCTCCCACAGCGCCGACTCCACCAGCGCCTCCGGCGTCGCCTTCCCGTACTTCTTCAGCAGCCGCGCGTCCAGCGAACCGGCGTTCACACCGATCCGGATCGGCGTACCCGCCTCGGAGGCCGCCTTCGCGATCTCCTTCACCTTGTCGTCGAACTGCTTGATGTTGCCCGGATTCACCCGCACCGCCGCACACCCCGCGTCGATCGCCGCGAACACGTACTTCGGCTGGAAGTGGATGTCCGCGATCACGGGGATCTGCGACTTCCTCGCGATCACCGCCAACGCGTCGGCGTCGTCCTGCGTCGGGCACGCCACCCGCACGATCTGACACCCCGAAGCCGTCAGCTCCGCGATCTGCTGCAACGTCGCACCGATGTCGGACGTACGCGTCGTCGTCATCGACTGCACCGAGACGGGCGCGTCCCCGCCCACCGCCACCGACCCGACCTGGATGCGCCGTGAGACACGGCGCACCGAGACGGGCCGGGGCGGCAGCCCGGGGAGCCCCAGCGCGACCGGGGCCGCGGGTTCTCCCGTGGGCATCACGTCACCCGTTGCTGCCGGAGACGGTCTCGCGGACCGCCCGGAGGGACTCCTTGAGCGAGCCCATCGTGGCGAGGACGGCGGTGGGCTCGTAGCCGCAGTGCGCCATGCAGTTGGCGCAGCGCGGGTCCTTGCCCCGGCCGTACTTGTCCCAGTCGGTCTCCTCGATCAGCTCGCGGTACGTGGGCACGTACCCGTCGCTCATCAGATAGCAGGGGCGCTGCCAGCCGAAGAGCGAGTAGTTCGGGATCGCCCACGCCGTGCACGGGAAGTCGGCCTTGCCTTCCAGGAAGTCCAGGAAGAGCGGCGAGTGGTTCAGCCGCCAGCGGCGCCGGTTGCCACCCGCGAAGGCCTTCCTGAAGAGCTCCCGGGTCTGCTCGACGCCGAGGAAGTGCTCCTGGTCGGGCGCCTTCTCGTAGGCGTACGCGGGCGAGATCATCATCTCGTCGACCTGGAGGTCGTCGTTGAGGTAGTTGAGCACCTCGATGATGGTCTGCGGGGTGTCGGTGTTGAAGAAGGTCGAGTTGGTGGTGACCCGGAAGCCGCGCCGCTTGGCCTCCTTGATGGCGGCCACCGCCTCGTCGAAGACGCCCTCCTTGGCGACGGACTCGTCGTGCCGCTCCCGCAGCCCGTCGATGTGCACGGCGAAGGCGAAATAGGGCGAGGGGGTGAAGTCCTCCAGCTTCTTGCGCAGCAGCATGGCGTTGGTGCAGAGGAACACGTACTTGCGCTTGGCCACCAACTGCCGGACGATCTCGTGGATCTGAGGGTGCATCAGGGGCTCGCCACCCGCGATGGAGACCATCGGCGCCCCTGACTCCAGGACCGCGCCGACCGCCTGGGCGACGGGCATGCGCTGCTTGAGCACACCCGCCGGGTGCTGGATCTTGCCGCAGCCCTCGCACTTGAGGTTGCAGGCGAACAGCGGCTCCAGCTCGACGATCAACGGGAACTTTTCCCGCTTGCGGAGCTTCTGTTCGAAGAGGTAGGTCCCGACCCGGATGGACTGACGGAGCGGCATGGCCATAACTCGCTCACCTCCTGGGGAGCAGCAAAGAACGGTGCCATTCGAAGAATGCGGGAAGGACGGCACGAAGAACACGGAAAGCCGATATTCCACCGCGTACCGTGCCGATCCGGACCAGTTCATGTTCTGGAGCGTCCACGACCACCCGGACGGCCGCAACCGGGCGGGGTCCGGTCACCAGCGCGGTGCGCAGCGTGGCGGCCGACTCCATGTCGACCGCGAGGGCGCCGGTGGCCAGCAGCTCGGACCGCTCGTGACCGCGCACGACGTGGTCGGACCCGGCCAGCGGACCGGTGTGGACGGTGCGCCCGGGGACCGCCCGGGTCAGCGCCTTGACCAGGAGCTCCGAGCCGGTGCACACGGTGGTGCCGTCGGGACCCGCCGCGTCGCCGCGGGTCTCCTCCGCCACGACGAGGTCGCCGGGGTGCATCCCGGGCGCGAGGCCGGCGCAGAAGCCGGAGGCGATGACGACGGCGTCCCGCCAGGGCTCCGCGGCGAGTGCCCGGGAGACGGCCCGGCGGGCGCGGTCCGGGCCCATGCCCGTGCGCACCACGGTGTACGGGCCGGAGGCCCCGGAGCGGCCGCCGCTGCGCAGGGCGAGCTGCTCGATGCCGAGCGCGCAGGCGATCAGCAGCGGCGGCGCGGAGAGCGCGGCCTCCGGCTCCCGGCTCATCCGCCCTCCCGGGAGACGGCCGGCTCGCCGTTCACGTAGCGGCCCAGCGCCGTGAGCGGGAACACCAGCCGGTAGAGGTGGTAGTTGATGGAGAAGTCCCAGGGGAATCCGGTGCCCGTGAACCAGGGCTCGTCCCAGGAGCCGTCCTCGCGCTGGGTGTCGGTGAGCCAGGCGACGCCCCGTTCGACGGTCTTCGACTCGCGCTCGCCTGCCGCGAGCAGGGCGAGGAGTGCCCAGGCGGTCTGCGAGGCGGTGGAGGTCCCGTGGCCGATCCAGGGCCGTTCGTGGTACGAGCGCAGGTCCTCGCCCCAGCCTCCGTCGTCGTTCTGCACGGACTCCAGCCAGGCGACGGCCCGGCGGATCGCCGGGTGCGATCCGGGCAGGCCGGCCGCGGTGAGGGCCGGGACCACCGAGCCCGTGCCGTAGACGTAGTTGACGCCCCAGCGGCCGAACCAGGCGCCGTTCGGCTCCTGTTCGGCGAGCAGCCACTCGACTCCCCTGCGGGTACGGGGGTGCCGGGCCCTGCCCTCGTAGGCGAGCATCTCGACCATGTGGGCGGTGACGTCGGCGGAGGGCGGGTCGATCACCTCGCCGAAGTCGCAGAACGGCAGCCGGTTGGGGAAGGGGCTGGTGTTGTCGGCGTCGAAGGCGCCCCAGGCCCCGTTCCTCGACTGCATGCCGAGGCTCCAGCGGCCCCCGCGGGCGATCGCGGCCTCGACCCGGGCGGGGTCGGGGTGCTTCACCCGGCGCAGCGCCAGGATCACCTCGGCGGTGTCGTCGATGTCCGGGTAGTTGTCGTTGTGGAACTCGAACGCCCAGCCGCCCGGCGGGAGTCCGGGCCGGCGCACGGCCCAGTCGCCGCGCTTGACGATCTCCTCGCCGAGCATCCAGTCGGCTGCCTTGACCAGGGCCGGATGGTCCGGCGGCAGGCCCGCGTCGGCGAGGGCGATCGTGGCCAGACAGGTGTCCCAGACCGGCGACTGACACGCCTCGATCATGCGGGAGCCGTCCTCGCGCCAGACGGCGAAGCGGTCGAGGGACTCCAGTCCGGCGCGCATGACCGGGTGGTCCAGGTCGTAGCCGAGCAGGTGGAGGGCGATGACCGAGTAGACGGCCGGGGGCTGGATGCCGCCCCAGCAGCCGTCGTTCTCCTGGCGTTCGACGATCCAGCGGGCGGCGACCTTCATGGCGGCCTCGCGCAGCCGCCGGGGCGCGACCCGGTGGTAGAGGTGCATCGCCTTGTCGAGGCGCTGGAAGAGGCCGTCCCAGCTGGTCGCGGGAGCCGGCGGCCTGGGCGGGTTGGGCCGGGCCGGGTCGGTGTGCAGCTCGTCCAGCGGAAAGGGCGCGGGCCGCACCGGCCGCTTGGCGGAGACCACCGTGAGGGGGACGATGGTCTGCCGGGCCCAGCAGCCGAAGTCGTAGATGTTGAGCGGGAACCACTTGGGCAGGTAGACCAGCTCGGGCGGCAGCTCGGGCAGGTCCTCCCAGCGCCACCAGCCGAACAGGGCGAGCCAGATCCGGGTGAAGACCCGGGCGGAGGCGATCCCGCCGCGGTCGCGGACCCAGGCGGAGGCGCGCGCCATGTGCGGGGCGTCGGGGAGGTCCCCGGCGAGCCGCAGCGCGACGTAGGCCTCGACGGTGGCGGAGAGCTCGCCGGGCCCGCCGTGGAACGTGGACCAGGTGCCGTCCTCGTGCTGCCGCCCGCGGATGTGCAGGGCGGCGGCGCGGGTGGTCTCGGCGTCGAGGATGCCCAGGAACTGGCGGAGCAGCAGGTCCTCGGCGTCCATGGTGACGTTGGTCTCCAGGTCGCCCTTCCACCAGCCTTCGGCGTCCTGACGGTCGAGCAGATGTGCGATGGAGCGCTCGGCGGCCCGTGCCGCGGCCTCGTCGAGGCCGCTCCGCGCGGGCGCGGTACCGGATGTTTCGCTGGCCGAGGCCGCCCGGGGGCCCACGGCCCCGGCGCTTCCGTCGGTCGTCGCTGTCATGGCTTCCCCTTCGTGCAGTCGGATTCTGCTTCTTCGGGTCTGCCGTCGGGCGGCGCCCGGGGGGGCCGGCCGGCGCCGGCGGACTCAAATAAGGGTGTTGGGGGTCATATAATGCGTCCGCCGACCAAGTAGGCGAGTGCGGTGAGCTGGGGCCAGACCCCCCCGGGCCAGTACACCA
>NZ_JBICYQ010000004.1:0-398139 GCF_043201055.1 Streptomyces sp. NPDC048338 | reverse complement strand
GGGGGTTGGGGGGTGTCTGGGGGCCCCGGGGGGGGGGGGGTTTGGGGGCGGTGGGGGGGGGGGGGGGGGGGGGGGGGGGGGGCGCCGCCCGGCGACTGCGAACTCATATCAGGGTGATGGTGATCATCTCTTCCGTACGACGACGAAGTCGGCGAGTGCGGTGAGCTGGGCCCTGACCCGCTCGGGCATGTCCACCTCGTGCAGCGCGCCGATGGCGACGGCGTGCTGGCGGCGGGCCTCCTGGGAGGTCCACTCCCGGCCGCCCGCCTCCTCGATGAGCGCCGCCCGGGTGGCGAACTCCTCCTCGGAGAAGGAGTCGAAGTCGTTGCTCTTGGCGTCGGCGGCGAGCAGTTCGCCGAGCCGCTCGGAGGCCGGTCCGCCCGCGGCGAGGGCGGCGACGACCGGCAGGGACTTCTTGCGCTGGCGCAGGTCGCTCCAGGTCTGCTTGCCGGTGGACTCCGGGTCGCCCCAGATGCCGAGCAGGTCGTCGACGGCCTGGAAGGCGAGGCCGAGGTGGTAGCCGTACTCCTCCAGCTTGTCCGCCGTGCGGTCGTCGGCGCCGCCGAGGACCGCGCCGATGGAGACCGCGCAGGCGAGCAGGGCGCCCGTCTTGTTGCCCTCCATCTCCAGGCACTCCTCGACGGTGACCCGCTCGCGGTGCTCGTAGGAGATGTCCTGGGCCTGGCCGTCGATCAGCTTGCGGGTGGCGGTGGTCAGGCGGCGGGTGGCGCGGCCGGCCTCGACGGTGCCGAGTTCGAGGAGCAGTTCGTTGGCCAGCGCGAACAGGGCGTCGCCGACGAGGATCGCCTGGGCGGGGCCGTGCACCTTCCAGACCGTGTCGCGGTGGCGGCGCTGCTCGTCGCCGTCCATCAGGTCGTCGTGCAGCAGCGAGAAGTTGTGGACGAGCTCCACGGCGACGGCGCCGGGGACGCCGACCTCGGGGGCCGCACCGGCCGCCTCGGCGGAGAGCAGCGCGAGCGCCGGGCGGACGGCCTTGCCGCCGTCGCCGTCGGCCGGGTTGCCCTGGGCGTCGATCCAGCCGAAGTGGTAGGCGGCCACGGTGTCCATCGGGGGTGCGAGCCGGTCGACGGCAGCCCGCAGCACAGGGGTGGACAGGGTCCGTCCCCGCTCCAGCAGGGCGGTCACGTCCTCGGTGTCGACGACCGGATTCACCGGGGGCACTGTCGGCACGGTTTCTCCTCTTGTTCCAGTACTCACACTCATACCGCCTCCTGCAGCGGGTGTTCATGGCGGCGGCCGAGGGCGGAGAGCGCGGCGCCCGCGGCGCTGAAACCGCTGCGGACGGCGCCCTCCATGGTCGCGGGCCAGCCGGTGGCGGTCCACGCGCCGGCCAGGTACAGGCCGGGAGCATGGGTGCGGGCGCCGGGACGGAGCCGGCCGACGCCCGGGGTGGGAGCGAACGTGGCCGTACGCTCCCGGGTGACGAAGAAGTCGCGGATGCCGGCGCCGCGGGCGGCGGGCAGCAGGCGCTCCAGTTCCGGGAGGTACCGGGCGCGCAGCTCGGCGACCGGCAGGTCGACGTCGTCCTGGGCGGCGGACTGCGAGACCGCGAGGTACTGGCCGCCGCCCTTGAGCCCGGAGGAGTCCGTGCGGTCGAAGACCCACTGGACCGGGGTGCCGAGCGCGGCGAAGAAGGGCTGCCGGAGCACCTTGCGGTCGTACACGACGTGCACGTTGAGGATGGGCGCCGTGCCGATGTCGAGAAGCCGGTCGGGGTCGTCGAGCGCGCCCTCGGGCAGCAGGTCGCGGGTCTCGCGCTGCGGTACGGCGAGCACGACGGCGTCGGCCTCGATCCGCTCCCCCGGCACCTCGACGGTCCAGCGCCCGGATTCGGCCCGGGTGATCCGCTCGGCCTTGGTGCGCAGGGCGGTGCGCACGCCGAGGGAGTCGAGGGCCTTGCCGGCCAGGGTGTCGTGGAGCTCGCCGAGGGGGACGTGGGCCCATCCGATGTCGGCGGCGCCGGGCTCGGAGAGCAGGCCGGTCCTGAAGACCATGGCGGCCAGGCCCATCGAGGCGTGCGGGGCGGTGGCGTTGAGGGTGGCGACGCCGACCAGGTCCCAGAGAGCCTCGATGGTGCGGGCGGACTGGCCGTGCCGGCCGAGCCAGGTCGCGAAGTCGATGCCGTCGAGGGCGGGGTCGGCGGGGTCGAGCGCCTTCAGCGCGAGGGCGGCGCGGCCGACGCTCGCGCGTTCGGCGAGCGAGAGGTGCGGATACGTGGCGAGGCTGGCGGCCAGGTGGAGCGGTACGGGCAGGCCGCTGCGGCGCAGCCGTCCGAGCCGGGGTCCCCGGGGGTGGGCGACGTCGAGGACGGGGACGTCCAGGCGCCGCTGCAGCGGCGCCAGCGCGGCGCCTTCGACACGGTCGAGGAACCAGCGGTAGGCGGTGCAGCAGCGCAGGTAGACGTGCTGGCCGTTGTCGACGGTCAGTTCGCCGCGGCGGAAGGAGAAGGCGAGCCCGCCCAGCCGGGGGCGGCCTTCGAGCAGGGTGACCCGCACGCCGCTGTCGGCGAGCTGGAGGGCGGCGGTGATGCCGGCGAGTCCGCCGCCGACGACGACGGCGTGCGGCGGGCGGTCGGTGTCGGTCCGTGCGGTCGCGGGGCGGCGTGCGCCGTCGTCGTCGGTCATGCCGCCTCCCCTCGGGCCGTCGCAGTCATGGACGCCGCCGAGCGCTCCGGGGTTGCGTGGTCGCCGTGCGTGTGCGGGCGCATCAGGCACGCCTCCTGACGGTGCGCCGGGAGACGTGACGGGTGTCGAGACCGGACAGGCCGCGGACGGCGACGTACGCCTTCTCGTGGCCGGGCAGCGAGACCCGTCCGCGCAGGACGGCCTCGGGGTCGCGCTCGATCCGGTCGAGCAGCCGCCGGTAGATGCCGGCCATGGCGGCGACGCAGGCGCCGCTGCGCCGGTCGAGCATGGGCAGGAGCCGGTACCCCTCGGCGAACAGGGCCCGTGCGCGGCGGACTTCGAAGTGGACGAGGCCGGCGAAGTCGGCGCCGGCGGGCGGGGTGTCGCCGTGGAAGCCCTCGCCGCAGCCGAACTTGGCGAGATCGTCGGCGGGCAGGTAGGTGCGTCCGTTGCCGGCGTCCTCCCGTACGTCCCGCAGGATGTTGGTGAGCTGGAGCGCGAGGCCCAGGGTGTCGGCGTACTCGGCGGCCCGCTCCACGCCCTGCGCGCCCGGCTGGGTGCCGAAGACGCCGAGCGAGAGCCGGCCGATGGCACCGGCGACGCACCGGCAGTAGACCTTCAGGTCGTCCCAGGTCTCGTAGGTCTCGCCGCGCACGTCCATGAGGACGCCGTCGATCAGCTCGTCGAGTCCGTCGAGCGGGATCGGGAAGCGGCGCGAGGCGTCGGCGAGGGCCACCGCCACGGGGTCCGTGTCGTCCTCGTCGACGTCGCCCTTGCGGATCCGCTCCAGCAGGGCGCGGGTCCCTTCGAGGCGGTCCTGCTTGACCTCGGGCGCGAGGCCGCCGTCGCCGATGTCGTCGACCCGCCGGGAGAACGCGTACAGCGCCGACATGGCCTGCCGCTTCTCGACCGGCAGCAGTCGGATCCCGTAGGCGAAGTTGCGGGCCTGCTGTCCGGTGACGGCCTCGCAGTAGCTGTACGCGGCCTGTACCGGCGCCGACGCCTGCGTCTGTCCCTCCACGGTCCGGCTCACCCCTCTCTCCGCGCCGCGAGCAGGACCGTTCCGGCTCGGCGCATCAGACTCGGTTTGGTGGGCTTGGGAGGACGCGCCAGCACGTCGAACCCGGCGGCGGCGATCGCGTCGAGCGCGGCGTGCCCGCCTGCCGCGAACCCGGCGAGCAGCAGACGCAGCCTGCCGTGGACGCTGCCCACCAGCGGCGTCCCTTCCTCCAGCAGCGCGCGGGCGCGTTCGGCCTCGAAGGCGATCAGGGAACGCACCGACGCGCCGGCGGTGGGCCGGGCGAGGTCGTCCTCGGTGACGTGGAAGCGCTTCAGGTCCTCGGCGGGCAGGTAGATCCGGTCCCGGCCGAGGTCCTCGGCGACGTCCTGGAGGTGCTCGACGATCTGCAGGGCGGTGCAGATCGCGTCGGAGCGACGGATCCGCTCGGGGGTCGCGGTGCCGGTGACGCCCAGGACGATCCGGCCGACGGGGTTCGCGGAGAGCTCGCAGTAGGCGAGGAGGTCGTCATAGGTCTCGTAGCGGCGCACCAGCTGGTCCTGGCGGTTCGCGGCGAGCAGGCCGAGGAACGGTTCGGGGGTCAGGCCGCGGCGGCGCACGGTCGGCTGGAGGGCCCGCAGCAGCGGGTGACGGGGCGTGGAGTCGAAGACGCGGTGCAGGTCGGCCTCGAGGGCGTCCAGCATCACGCCGCGGTCCTCGGCGTCCTCGGGCGCGACGCCGAGCAGGCGGGCGTCGGCTCCGCCGGGTGCGAGGTCGCCGTCGCCGATGTCGTCGACGAGGCGGGCGTAGCCGTAGGCCGCCATGAGATCGTCGCGCCAGGCGCGCGGCAGGAAGAACGGGGCCACGGGGAAGTTCTCGTCCGCGGCCTTGTCGAGCGTGGTGCGCGGGGTGGCGTCGGGGCGCGCCTGCCGGATTCGGGTCACCGCGCGCTGCCCGACGCGGGGACGGCGACACCCTCGTGGAGCTGGAGATTTCGCGTCATGGCCGTCACATCTCCTGTTCTACACTGCCGATCCAATCCATCCTATTTCGGACACGCCACCGGGCCTCCCCGGAGGGATCACCGCCTGACGGCCGGGATGCCTAGGGAGTATCGCCCCACTTGCCACGAATCAGCACCGGTACAGCTTACGTTGTACAACGCCCAGTGCCGCGTCGGGGTGCTGGGCTCATTGCGAAAACGTCACCCGTCGCGCCAACCTTCCCTCAGGGCACGGGAGTTCACGCACCCGCCACCTAGGCGCGGGCGTCCCGCGCGGCGCGGCCGACCCGCGCGCCGGAGACGACCATGGCCAGGGTGCTCTCGACGACGTCCTCCCGGCGCTGCGCGGGAAGCCGCCGCAGCGGCCCTTCGAGCAGGAGGAGTGACAGCCCGTGCACGGCCGAACACGCGGCGGCCTCGGCCGCGGTCCGGCAGGCGGGCAGTACGCGGCGGGCCCGGGCCAGGGCCGCGAGCGCGTCCGTGAGCAGGGTGAACGCGCGGATCTCCGGTTCCGGCCGGGGCGCCCGCCCGCCCGGGTTCCACTCCTCGCCGCAGGCGGGCCGGGGAGTGCAGAACGCCGCCCGGAAGAGGCCGGAGTGGTCCAGGGCGAAACCGACGTAGGCGCGGCCGAGGGCGGCGAGCCGCAGCTCGGCCGCCGTGGCGGGGTCGTCGGCGCCCGGGGCGCCGTCGGCGGCCCGCTCCATGGCCTCGGCGAGCTCCCGCTGGGCGTGGGCCTTGACGGCTCCGAGCAGCTCGCCCTGGCCGTCGAAGTGCCGGTAGGCGGCGGTGGGCGAGACGCAGACGCGACGGGCGGCCTCCCGCAGCACGACCCGTTCGGGGCCGCCTTCGCGGGCGAGGTCGACGGCGGCGCAGATCAGCGCGTTGCGCAGGTCGCCGTGGTGGTAGGACTTTCCCCCCGAGATCGCTGCCATGGGCTCATCCTGCCCGATGTTGACCGCATGAACATTCCGGGCGGGGCCGCGACGCGCCCGGAACCGGACACCCCCCGCCGGCAGGGCCGACGGGGGGTGCTCGACGTCGTACGGGAGCGGCTCCCAGGGGGAGCGGGGCCGGCTACTTCCCGGTCTCGCGCTCGTAGGCCCGCAGGACCTCTTCGGTCGGACCGTCCATCAGCAGCTCGCCCTTCTCCAGCCAGAGCACGCGGTCGCAGGTGTCCCTGATGGACTTGTTGCTGTGACTGACCAGGAAGACCGTGCCGGCCTCCTTGCGGAGCTCGCGGATGCGCTCCTCGGAGCGGATCTGGAAGGCGCGGTCACCGGTCGCGAGCGCCTCGTCGATCATGAGGACGTCGTGGTTCTTGGCGGCGGCGATGGCGAAGCGGAGCCGGGCGCCCATGCCGGAGGAGTACGTCCTCATCGGCAGGCTGATGAAGTCGCCCTTCTCGTTGATGCCGGAGAAGTCGACGATCTGCTGGTAGCGCTTGCGGATCTCCTCCCGGCTCATGCCCATGGCGAGGCCGCCGAGTATCACGTTGCGCTCGCCGGTCAGGTCGTTCATCAGCGCCGCGTTGACGCCGAGGAGCGAGGGCTGGCCGTCGGTGTAGACCTTGCCGTGCTCGGTGGGGAGCAGGCCGGCGATCGCGCGCAGCAGCGTCGACTTGCCCGAACCGTTGGTGCCGATGAGGCCGATGGCCTCGCCGCGGTAGGCGGTGAAGGAGACCCCGCGCACGGCGTGGACCTTGCGGACACCGCGCGAGGCGGTCTGGCCGCCTCCCTTGCCGCGGCCGAGGATCCGGCTCAGTGCGGCCGTGGCGCTGCCCTTGCCGCCACCGCCGCCGTTGACCCGGTAGACGATGTGGACGTCGTCCGCGATGACCGTGGGGATGCGTTCCCCGGTGCCGTTGTCAGCCACGGCCGTACCTCTCTTCGGCCTTCCAGAAGTAGACGAAGCCGGCGAGCCCGACGAGCGCGGCCCAGGCGAGCGCCGCGATCCAGACGTGCGGCGGCAGGTTCGCGGAGTCGTAGCCGTCGATCAGGGCGAACCGGATCAGGTCCATGTAGATGGCCGCCGGGTTGTACATGAGGACGTCGGCGATCCAGGCCGGCTTGTCCGCGAGCATCACCGGGATGGAGAACATCACGCCCGAGCCGTACATCCAGGTGCGCATGATGAACGGCATCAGCTGGGCGAGGTCCGGGGTCTTGCTGCCCAGCCGCGCCATGATCAGGGCGAGTCCCACGTTGAAGACGAACTGCAGCGCCAGCGCGGGCAGCATGAGCAGCCAGCTGAGCGAGGGGTAGCTGCCGAAGGCGACCGCGATCGCGATCAGCACGACCATCGAGAACAGCAGCTGCTGGAGCTGCTGGAGCGCGAAGGAGATCGGCAGCGAGGCCCGGGGGAAGTGCAGCGCCCGGACCAGGCCGATGTTGCCGGCGATCGCCCGGACGCCCGCCATCACCGAGCTCTGGGTGAAGGTGAACACGAAGACGCCGGTGACCAGGAACGGGATGTACACCTCCCGCGACATGCCCCGGTCGGCGTTGAGGATCAGCCCGAAGATCAGGAAGTAGACCAGCGCGTTGAGGAGCGGGGTCACGACCTGCCACAGCTGCCCGAGCTTGGCCTGGCTGTACTGCGCGGTGAGCTTCGCCTGGGAGAAGGCCAGGATGAAGTGGCGCCGCCCCCACAGCTGGCGGATGTACTCCAGGAGCCCCGGGCGGGCACCGCTGACAGCCAGGCCGTACTTCGCGGCCAGCGCGGCCGGGGTCAGGCCGTCGTCAGCGGACGGCGGGGCGCTCGTCGCGACCGCGCCGTCGTGGGTTGTGTCACTCACAAGTCGAAACTTTCGTATTCAAGATGCGCGGCAAGTCGGGGGCACGCCGTCAGACGACGGGCGGGCGTCCCAGTCGGGTCAGCCGCCACACCGTACGCCACTTCATGGGACGGCGCGGTCCGCAGGGAGCGGTCCAGCCCTCCCGGAAGCCGCCGAACCATGCCTTGAGGGCGGGAACGGAGGGCCGCCGTGCCAGCGTGAGGAGCAGCCAGACGCCGAGATAGACCGGCACCAGGGGTGCGGGCAGATTGCGGCGAGCCAGCCACACTCGATTGCGAGCCACGTTGTAGTGGTAGGTCGCGTGCCGGGACGGCGGAGTGGTGGGGTGGAGCAGCACCATGTCGGAACGGTAGTCGATCATCCAGTCGGCGTCGAGGGCCCGCCAGGCGAGATCCGTCTCCTCATGGGCGTAGAAGAACGCGTCCGGCAGCCCGCCGACCTCGGTGAACACCTTGCTGCGGACGGCGTTGGCGCCGCCGAGGAAGGTGGTCACGCGCGAGGAGCGCATCGGGTCGGCGGCGCGCAGCCGCGGCACGTGGCGGCGCTGGGTCAGACCGGTCTCCGGGTCCGCGATCCGGAAGCTGATGATGCCGAGCCGCGGGTCGGCGGTGAACGCCTGGCGGACCAGCTCCCCGGTGTCGGCGTGGGCCAGCAGACCGTCGTCGTCCAGGAAGAGCAGAGCGTCCACGGGGCCGCACGGGCCACCGGGGCCGAAGGCCTCGATGCCGACGTTGCGGCCGCCGGGGATGCCGAGGTTCTCGGGCAGGTCGATGGTGTGGACCCCGTCCGGCACGCCGGTGACGGGAGCGCCGTTGCCGACCACCACGGTCTCGATCGGGTCGCCGTCCTGCTTGGCGACCGAGTCGAGGAGCGCACGCAGGTCGTCGGGCCGGTTGCCCATGGTGATGATGACGGCGCCCAGCTTCATCGGCGTACTCACGCGGGTCCTCACTTCAGCCGGCTCGACGCCAGGATCGACACGAGATGCAGCACGGTCTGGAGCAGCGCGATGCCGGCCAGCACGGCGACTCCGAGCCGCGTGAAGAACAGGTCGCCGCGCATCTGGTCCACGACCGCCAGGACCAGGATCAGCAGGGACGCCTCGACGCCGAGCACCAGGCGGTGGAACTTCAGGGCGGCGGCGGCCCTGCGGGCCAGCGCCATGCCGGACGAGCGCGGCTCGGACGCCGCCTCCTTGACCGGCGGCAGTCCGCCCTGGTGCCGGGCCACGCCGACCAGGTCCGTCTCCGCCTTGATCAGGATGGCCCCGAGCGCGGCCAGGGTGCCGAGGAAGGCCCAGAGCCAGTCGATCCGTCCCGTGCCCCACAGGTCGGAGGCGCGGAGGCCGAAGCCGACCAGGACCGCGGCGTCGCACAGGTAGGCGCCGACCCGGTCCAGGTACACGCCGCCGAGCGAGAACTGCTGCTTCCAGCGGGCGATCTCGCCGTCGACGCAGTCGAGCAGCAGGTAGAGCTGGACCATCAGCACGCCGAGCACGGCGCCCCAGATTCCCGGCACGAGCAGCGCCGGGCAGGCGAGGACGCCGAAGAGGGTCATCAGGTAGGTCAGCTGGTTGGGCGTGACCCGGGTGTTCACCAGGTGGCGGTCGATGCGCAGCGAGATCTCGCGCATGTAGAGGCGGCCGGCCCAGTGCTCACCGCTCCGCCGGTCCTTCACACCGGGAGGGTGAACGACCGGGCGGAGCTCAGCTACCGATGGCTTTTGCATAGTCGGCGTACGCGTCCCTGATCTGGTCGTCGGACAGGTCGAGGTGTTCGAGGATGGTGAAGCGGCCCGGCCGGGTCTGCGGGGCGAAGGACACCGCCCGGACGAATTCGTCCACGCTGAAGCCCATCTCCTCCGGCAGGACCGGGAGCCCGTGCCGGCGCAGCGTCTCGACGATCCGCAGCGAGCCGTCCACGGCACCGCGCAGGTGCATCGCGAAGGCCGCGCCCAGGCCGCACTGCTCGCCGTGGCTGGCCGCCCGCTGGGGGAAGAGCAGGTCGAAGGCGTGGCTGATCTCGTGGCAGGCGCCCGAGGAGGGGCGGGTGTCACCGCTGATCGACATGGCGATGCCGGACATGACCAGGCCCTCGGAGAGGGTGACGAGGAAGTCGTCGTCGCCCACGCCGCCGGGGTGGCGGAGCACGGCCTCGCCGGCGCTGCGTGCCATGGCCGCGGCCAGGCCGTCGACCGGCTCGCCCGTCTCGCGGTGGGAGAGCTCCCAGTCCGCGATGGCGGAGAGGTTGGAGACCGCGTCCCCGATGCCGGAGCGCACGAAGCGCGCCGGGGCGTCCCGGATCACGTCGAGGTCGATCACCAGCGCGATCGGGGTGGGCACTCCGTAGGAGCCGCGCCCGTTGTCGTTGTCCAGGGTGGAGACCGGCGAGCAGATGCCGTCGTGCGACAGGTTCGTGGCGATGGCGACCAGCGGCAGCCCGACCCGGGCCGCCGCGTACTTGGAGACATCGATGATCTTGCCGCCGCCGAGGGCCACCACGGCGTCGTACCGCTTGCCGCGCATGGCGTCGGCGAGCTTCACGGCCGCGTCGATGGTGCCGCCCTCGACCGGGTACCAGTCCGCGCCGGGGAGCTCCGGGGCGAACCGGTCACGCAGCTTCAGGCCGGAGCCGCCGCTGATCGCGACGGCGATCCGGCCGTTGCTGGAGATCCGCTGGTCCGCCAGGAGCGCGGACAGGTCGTCCAGCGCTCCCCGGCGGATGTGGACGACGACCGGCGACGGAATGAGCCGGGTCAGTACTGGCACGCGATGTCACGGCCCTTCGCCAGGTCGTCGTGGTTGTCGATCTCGACCCACTTGACGTCGCCGATGGGCGCCACGTCGACGGTGAAGCCGCGGTTCACCAGCTCCTGGTAGCCGTCCTCGTAGTAGAGGTCGGGGTCGCGCTCGAAGGTGGCCTTCAGGGCGTCGGCGAGCTCCTCGGCGGCCTCGGGCTCGATGAGGGTGACACCGATGTACTCGCCGGTCGCGGTGGCCGGGTCCATCAGCTTGGTGATCTTCTGCACGCCCTTGCCCTCGGCGGTGATGACCTTCATCTCCTCGTCGGCGAGGTTCTTCACCGTGTCGAGGGCGAGGATGATCTTCTGGCCGTCGCCGCGGGCGGCGAGGAGGGTCTTCTCGACGGAGACCGGGTGCACGGTGTCGCCGTTGGCGAGGATGACGCCCTTCTTCAGGACCTCACGGGCGCACCACAGGGAGTAGGCGTTGTTCCACTCCTCGGCCTTGTCGTTGTCGATCAGCGTGATGCTGACGCCGTAGGCGGCCTCCAGGGCCTCCTTGCGGGCGTAGACGGCCTCCTTGCGGTAGCCGACGACGATGGCGACGTCGGTGAGGCCGACCTCGGCGAAGTTCTTCAGAGTCAGGTCGAGGACGGTGGTGTCACCGTCGACAGGCACGAGGGCCTTCGGGAGCGTGTCGGTGTAGGGGCGCAGACGCCGTCCGGCACCGGCTGCCAGAACAAGGCCAATCATGCTGTTTCTCCTTCGTCATGTACGGCAGGTGCTCCGGAGGACACCCAGAAGCGGATGGATTCCACGAGCACCACGAGCGCGACGGCGACCGCGAGGGCGGTGAGCGCCAGGGTGAAGTCGTTGCCACGGCTCGCCAGCAGGGCGGCGAGGACGGTCACCACGAGCGTGCGGCCCTCGTGACCGCCGATGGTGCGCACCAGCCAGGCGGGCGGCGCGCCGGTGCCGCCGCGGATGCGGTACACCGTGTCGTAGTGATGGTAGGCGACGGCCGCGACCAGCCCGAATGCGGCGGGAAGCGCCCCGTCGGCGTCCGCCTTGACGGCGAGGACGAGGACGGTGGTGTACTCCGCGGCCCGGAAGACCGGGGGGACGAGCCAGTCGAGGGCGCCCTTGAGCGGGCGGGCGACGGCCAGGCCGGCGGTCACGACGTAGATCGCCGCGACGGCGATGAGGCGCGCGTCACCGAAGGGCACGAAGACCGCGCCGGCGATCATGACTACGGCGCCCAGCACGGCGACGTAGAGCGGTCCGACGGCCCCGGTCCGGCCGCGCAGCAGCCGGGCCAGGAGCTCGGCGAGCGGGCCGGAGTCGGCGAGGTCGGCGAGCGCGCGGGCGGCCCGGTCGGTCCGCTTCGCCTTGCGGGTCAGGGACCGCAGCACGCGTCCCGCGGTGGTGTAGAGGGCGCCGAAGGCGCAGCCGGCGAGGAGCGCGTAGAACACGATCCGCGGGGTGGTGAGCGCGGTGAGGACCGCGATCATCGCCCAGCGCTCGCCGATCGGCAGGATGATCATCCGGCGGAGCCAGACGGTCCAGCCGACGTCGTCGAGCCGGCTGGAGAGGGCCGCGGTGGGGCTGGTGTTGGCCGTTGCGTCGTGGTTGGCCTCGTTGAACGAGAAGTCGACGACGTGCCGGCAGGTCATCAGGACCATCGAGCCGAGCGCGAGAGCCCAGACGTCGTCCCCGTCCCGGGCGGCGCCGAGGGCGAGCCCCGCGTAGAAGGCGTACTCCTTGGCGCGGTCGAAGGTGGCGTCGAGCCAGGCGCCCATCGTCGAGTACTGCAGGGAGTAGCGGGCCAGCTGCCCGTCGGTGCAGTCCAGGACGAAGGAGACGAGGAGCAGGACGCCCGCGGCGACGTAGCCGGCGCGCTCACCGGTCGCGGCGCAGCCGGCCGCGACGAGCGCGGTGAGCAGCGAGGCGGTGGTCACCTGGTTGGGGGTGAGTCCGCGCCGCGCGCACCAGCGGGCGATGTAGCGAGAGTAGGGGCTGATGCAGAAGGTGGTGAAGAAGCCGTCGTGGGCCTTCACGGCGGAGCGCAGGCGGACGGCCTCGTCGTCGACGGCCGCGACGGCGGCGCGGGCCGCGTGGGCGGCCTCGGCGTCGGCCGGCACGGCGGCGACGAGGGTGCCGAGCTGCGGCCGGTGCACGGCGACGCCGTCGGCGTCGAGGGCGTCGGCCAGGGCGTCGGGCAGGTTCTCGGCCGCCGGTGCGGTGGTGGCGCCGTCGGCGGTGGCGGCATCCGCGCCGCGCACCCCGACGGGGGCGCCGGTCAGGGCGCGGGCCAGCGCGGGGCGGGCCTCGCTCTGCGCGGTGAGGGCGCCGGGCGCGGCGGCGGCGGGGAAGCGGGGGTCGGTGAGGGCCAGCCGCAGCGCGTGGAGGTGCCCGACGAACCGGGGGTCGACGACGGCGACCCGCTCGCCGGCCGGTACGGCGGCGAGCAGCGTGCCCGTCTCGTGGGGACCGGAGGCGACCCTGACGTCGAAGCCGAGCGACCTCAGATCGCCGTCGAGCGACGATCCGGGTACCGGCGGACCGGTGAGGATGGCGGTCGACAGGACGAACTCACTCCTTGGAGCTGACGGGCGGGCCCTCGGGGCCCGGGGGCACGGCCTCGGGCACGGCGATCCGGCCCGGCGCGGGGCGGCGGCACGTCGGCTGAGGCTATCGGATGAACGAAAGCGCGAGTTCACCGAGGCTTTGCGGGGAGGACTCCCCCGGTGCCCCGCGCCTGTGCGCGGGTGCGCCTCTCCGCACGGAGATCATCATGGGCGATCGGCGCCCCGGCTCACAAACCGCGCCCGCGGCGCTCGCGCGCGGACCGGCGCGGGAGCCGCCGGGACGATCTCCGCGAATCTCTGACCTGCGGGCATCACCGCAGGTCAGGGCATATGACAACGGTGTTCAATGCCGTGTTGCGGATACCCCTACCCCGTAGTTCACTTGCCAGTCGGGGCACGGAGACGACACGACCGGGAGGCCTTGTCATGGGGGCTGGACACGACCACGGACATCACCACGGAGGACCGCCGCCGACCGGCACGGCCGCCGCGGCCTACAAGGGGCGGCTGCGCATCGCGCTCGGCATCACGCTCTCCGTGATGGTGGTCGAGATCATCGGCGGCGTGGTGGCCGACTCGCTGGCGCTGATCGCCGACGCGGCCCACATGGCCACCGACGCGGTCGGGCTGGCGCTGGCGCTGCTCGCCATCCACTTCGCCAACCGGCCTCCGTCGGCGAACCGCACCTTCGGTTTCGCCCGGGCCGAGATCCTCGCCGCGCTCGCCAACTGCCTGCTGCTGCTGGTCGTCGGCGGCTACGTGCTGTACGAGGCGATCCAGCGGTTCCTCGAGCCGGTGGAGACCCGGGGCGGTCTCACGATCGCCTTCGCCCTCGTCGGCCTGGTCGCCAACATGATCTCGCTCTCCCTGCTGGTGCGGGGCCAGAAGGACAGCCTCAACGTGCGCGGCGCGTATCTGGAGGTGCTCGCGGACGCGCTCGGCTCGGTGACCGTGCTGGTCTCCGCGGGCATCATCCTGGCCACGGGGTGGTCGTACGCGGACCCGATCGCGTCGATCGTCATCGGCCTGATGATCGTGCCGCGGACGGTGAAGCTGCTGCGCGAGACGCTGGACGTGCTGCTGGAGTCGGCCCCCAAGGGCGTCGACATGGCGGAGGTCCGGGCGCACATCCTGGCGCTCCCGGGAGTGGAGGACGTGCACGACCTGCACGCCTGGACGATCACCTCCGGGATGCCGGTGCTCTCCGCCCACGTGGTGGTGGACCAGGCCGCCCTGGACGCGGTCGGGCACGAGAAGATGCTGCACGACCTGCAGGGATGCCTCGGCTCGCACTTCGACGTGGACCACTGCACCTTCCAGCTGGAGCCGGCCGGGCACGCGGCCCACGAGGCGAAGCTGTGCCTGTGAACGCCCCTTTCCCGCCGCAGGGGCTCTGTTAGTCTCCTCGCACGAACGTGAGGTGGAGAGGAGCTGAGGTTGATGACCGTCGCGATGGAGGCTGCCCAGTGCGGCAGCGCCCGGTCCGGCTTCAGCCTCCGGGTCTCCGGCTGACCTGATCCCGGTTCCCCGAACCGGTCCTCAGCACGTCGGCCGGGGCCCTCTCACACACAAGAGTTCCCACGTTGTCCGACAACGCGCTTCACGACGCCTTCTTCGCCCTGCACCACGGTCTCCCGCGGCAGGGTCCGGGCTCCGACACCACCACCCGCAGCCTGCTCGCGCTCGCCGGCCCGCTCCCCGAGCGTCCGCGCGTGCTCGATCTGGGCTGCGGTCCCGGCCGCTCCGCACTGTTCCTGGCCGCCGAGGCCGGGGCCGAGGTGACGGCCGTCGACCTCCACCAGCCGTTCCTCGACGAACTGACGGAAGCCGCCGCCGCCCGCGGGCTCGGCGACCGCGTCCGCACGCTCCACGCCGACATGGGCGCGCTCTCGTTCCCCGACGGGTCCTTCGACCTGATCTGGGCCGAGAGCTCGGCCTACGCGATCGGCTTCGACACCGCCCTCGCCTCCTGGCGACGGCTGCTCGCGCCCGGCGGCTCGCTCGTGCTCACCGAGTGCGAGTGGACCGTCGAGGAGCCGAGCGCGGAGGCCCGCGCCTTCTGGGAGCAGCACTACCGGCTCCGTACCACCGCGGGGAACACCGCGGCATCGGTGGCGGCCGGGTACCACGTCCTAGGGGTCGTCCCGCAGCCCGAGAGCGACTGGGCGGAGTACTACGGGCCGCTCGCCGAGCGGGCCGACGCCGCCGACCCGGCCGCTCCGGGGATGGCCGAGGCGCTCGCCGCGACCCGCGCGGAGCTCGCCATGCGCCGCGACCACGGGGGCGAGTACGGCTACACCGGCTACGTCCTGCGGCCCGCCGACACCCGGTGGCGCACGCGGCAGGAGACGGCGGCCGACGTGCCCGCCGTACGGGAGATCAACGCGGCCGCCTTCGCGACCGCGGAAGAGGCCGCGCTGGTCGACGCCCTGCGCGCGGACGGCGAGGCCTGGCTGCCGGGTCTGTCGTACGTCGCGGAGGCGCCGGACGGCACGGTCGCGGCCCATGCCCTGATCACCCGGTGCCGGGTCGGCGACACCCCGGCGGCGGCGCTGGCGCCGGTCGCCGTGGCGCCCGCGTACCAGCGCGGGGGTGCCGGTCAGGCCGTCGTCCGGGCGGTGCTCGACGCGGCGCGGCTGCGGGGTGAGCGGCTCGTCCTGGTGCTCGGCCATCCGGAGTACTACCCCCGGTTCGGCTTCGTACGGGCGTCCGAGTACGGGATCAAGCCAGGTTTCGAGGTGCCCGATGCGGCCATGATGGCGCTCGCGCTCGACGCGTCCGGCGCCGTACCCGCGGGGACGATCCACTATCCGGCGGCATTCGGCGTGTGACACCCCTCCCGCTCCCGCCGCACCGGGTGTACTCCGGTGTGGTGGGAGCGGTGGTGTCCGGCCGCCGAAGTACGGACAAGCCGCTTTTGTACGGCAGACTGGAGCCGCCCCACCGGGCCGAGGACCGAAGCGAAGGATGGGTATGCCGACCACACCAGCGACCGCGGCGAAGAGCTCGCCGAACGGAGTCTCGTCGAACGCAGCGTCCGTGGGCGGCGCCCAGGCGTCGATCATGCTGGAACTGGTCGACGAGGACGGCAACACCATCGGCACGGCGGAGAAGCTCGCCGCCCACCAGGCGCCGGGGCAGCTGCACCGGGCCTTCTCCGTCTTCCTCTTCGACGAGTCCGGCCGGCTGCTGCTCCAGCGCCGGGCACTGGGCAAGTACCACTCCCCCGGCGTCTGGTCGAACACCTGCTGCGGACACCCGTACCCGGGTGAGGCGCCGTTCGCGGCCGCCGCCCGTCGCACCTTCGAGGAGCTGGGCGTCTCGCCCTCGCTGCTCGCCGAGGCGGGCACCGTCCGCTACAACCACCCGGACCCGGCGTCGGGCCTGGTGGAGCAGGAGTACAACCACCTCTTCGTCGGGCTGGTGCAGGCCGAGCCGCGCCCGGACCCGGAGGAGATCGGGGAGACCGCCTTCGTGACCGCCGAGGAGCTGGCCGAGCGCCACGCGTCCGCGCCGTTCTCCGCCTGGTTCATGACGGTGCTGGACGCGGCGCGTCCGGCGGTCAAGGAGCTGACGGGTCCGGCCGGGGGCTGGTGAAGCCAGGCGGAACGTTTCCGGGAACGGGTCCCGGTCCGGGCGCCGGTACGGCCCCGTGCACCGGGACCGTACCGGCGAGCGGCAGTATCTCCGCCGCCGGCGCGGAGGCTGCCGGCGGCGCGGCCAGGGGCAGCGCGGCCCAGATGATCTTGCCGCCGCTCGCGGTGTGCTCGACGTCGCACGCCCCGCCCGCCTCCAGCGCGATCTCCCGCACCAGGAGCAGGCCGCGGCCGCCCGTCTGACCCCAGTCCGCCTCCAGCGCCTTGGGGCGGTAGGGATGGTTGTCCTCGACGGACACCCGGATCCACTCCGCACCGATCGCCACCTCCACCGCGACCTCCGGGGAGAGCAGCGCCGCGTGCTTGACGGCGTTGGTGACCAGCTCCGAGATGATCAGGAGCAGGCCCTGCGCGGTGTCCTCGTCGATGGGTACGCTCTGACGGACCAGCAGGTCGCGCACCGCGTGCCGGGCCTGCGGAACGGAGACGTCGACCGCGGGAGCGGTGAAGCGCCAGACACCTTCGTAGGACGGAGGCCGGGCGGGAACGCTTCCGCGGCTCCCCGTCGTCCGACTCCCACCCTCGTGCTCGATTGTCGCCACGAGGTCGAGTCTTGGGAACATAGGGGTCCGGACCGGCGTACTGACCAGAAGTCGACACTTATCGACCATCTTCTGATCGAGTGAGTATGCCAAAGTCAGTTTTTCGACCGCTCCTGATGTTCTTCTGACGTCTTCGGAGGGGTCTCTCCCGCGGGGGTCACCGGGACGACCATATCCACGATCCGCCGGCCCCCGACCCCGATGGCGATCAGGCCCAGTCCGTCGAAGAGCAGCGCCAGCGAGAAGAACACCCCGAGGACGTAGCGGCTGCTGTCGGGCCAGTCGAAGAGGACGAGCAGCCCGAGCAGCAGGCCGAAGGCTCCTTGCAGGAGGGTCCAGCCGAACTGCGGCCCGCGCACCACCACACTGCCCACCAGCCGGAAGACCCCGCCGGTCAGGAAGAGGAGCGCGGCGAACATGGTCAACGCCTCGGCGGTGCCCTCCGGGTGGCGGATGACGACGACACCGGCCGCGATGTTCAGCGCCGCCACGACGACGGCGAGCCAGAAGTAGCCGGTGCCGCGCGACTCGATGGCGTGCAGCAGGCCCACGACACCGCCGATGAGCAGCAGCCAGCCGAACAGCAGCATCGAGGTGAGGGTGGCCAGCCCCGTGTAGACCAGTCCGACGATCCCGCCGATGACGAGCAGGACACCGAGGAAGGTGAGCCAGCCGAAGCTGCGGCTCAGCTTCTTCCCCTCGCGCACGGGATCGTGGTCGGGGCCGTACGGTTCCTGGACCATGCGCTCCTCCTCGTCGCGCCCCCTTCCTGATCGTACGTACGAGGTGCCCGGATAGCATCCGGCGCATGGAGCCGCAGTTGAAGCAGAGCGTCGTCGACGGGGTCGCCACCGTCGTCATCTCGAACCCCGCGAAGCGGAACGCGATGACGGCGGCGATGTGGCGGGCGCTGCCCGGGCTGCTCGCCCCGCTCGCCGCCGACCGCGCCGTCCGCGCCCTGGTCCTGACCGGTGAGGGCGGCACCTTCTGCGCCGGCGCGGACATCTCGACGCTCCGGGAGCCGGGCGACGAGCAGCAGACGCTCGCGGTCCGGGCCGAGGAGGCGCTCGCCGCCTTCCCCAAGCCGACTCTCGCCGCGGTCCGCGGCTACTGCGTGGGCGGCGGAAGCCAGCTCGCCGCGGCCTGCGACCTGCGCTTCGCCGAGGAGGGCGCGCAGTTCGGCGTCACCCCCTCGAAGCTCGGCATCGTCTACCCCGCCTCCTCCACCAGGCGCCTGGCCGCGCTCGTGGGTCCGTCCGCCGCGAAACACCTGCTGTTCTCCGGCGAGCTGATCGACACCGAGCGGGCCCTGCGGACCGGCCTGGTCGACGAGGTCCTGCCGACGGGTGAACTGGACAAGCGGGTGGCCGAGTTCGCCCGCGTCCTGGTCTCGCGCTCGCTGCTGACGCAGGCGGCGGCGAAGGAGTTCGCGAACGGCCGCACGGACCGGGACGCGCACTGGGCGGAGCAGGCACGCGGCAGCGGCGACACCGCCGAGGGGATCGCCGCCTTCCTGGAACGCCGCGCGCCCCGCTTCACCTACGGCGTCTGACGCGTCCGCTCGCCGTGGGGCGCTTTCACCGGTCGCCGAACCAGCTCGCCCGGGTGGCCTCCAGACCGGCAGCGGACTCCCAGTCCTCCAGGGGCTGGGAGAACTCCCACTGGTAGCCGTACGGATCGAGACACTCGAACACGCGGTCGCCCCACGCCTCGTCCCTCGGCTCCGAGGTGATCTCGCACCCGGCCGACCGGCAGTACGCATGGGCCGCCGCGAGATCGTCCACACCCAGGCCGATGGCGACGCCGAGCCCGCGCGGCCCGGCCTGGGTCCGCCGCTCCCGCTCACTGTCGGGGAAGGGCATGCCCACCAGGGCGTCGACGATCAACTGCACGTCCCCCCGGCCGAGGATCGTCATCACCGGTACTCCGTCGGGGCCCGGCACACTGCCGACCTCCTCGAACCCGAGTCCCCCGTAGAACCGTGCGGCGGCGACCACGTCCTCGACCCGCAGACCCACCCGAAAAGCTGCTGCTACCACGTCATTCCCCTCACTCTCATTCGAGTACGACGTACGCAAACTCAATTGGGTACGGTACACGCGAACAAGGAGGTCGTCCATGACCGATGCCTCGACCGGCGCGGCTGACGCTGTCCGCACGTTGGAGCTGCTCTGGGACACGCGGGAGCGTTCCGGCCTCGGCCGCAGGCCCGGCCTGAGCCTCGACCGGGTCGTGGCGGCCGCCGTCGAGGTCGCCGACGCCGAGGGCCTGGACAGCCTGTCGATGCGTCGGGTGGCCGACCGGCTGGGCGTGGGCACGATGACGCTGTACCGGTACGTGCCCGGCAAGGCGGTGCTGTTCGACGTCATGGTCGACCGGGTCAGCGCCGAGGCCCGCTACGACGGCGACGACGAGCACGTCGGCCGGGACGACTGGCGACCCCGGCTGGAACGGGTCGCCCGCGTCAACCGCGCCCTGTTCGAGCGGCACCCCTGGCTGATGACGCCACTCCCCGGGCGGCCTCCCCTCGGGCCCGGCGTCATCGCCAAGTACGACGCCGAACTCCGCGCCGTCGAGGGGATCGGGCTGACCGACGTCGAGATGGACTCCGCGCTCACCCTCGTCCTCGGTTACGTCCGCGACGCGACCGCGAACCTCGTCGAGGGGAGGAAGGCGTCCGAACGGGCCGGGCAGAGCGACGACGAGTGGTGGACCACGGTCGCGCCCCGCCTGGACCAGCTGCTCGACCGCGAGCGCTGGGCCGTCGCCGTGCGCGTCGGCACCGCGGCCACCGCACACTACCGGGGCGTGCAGGACGCCGAGCACGCCTTCGAGTTCGGGCTCCAGCGCGTCCTCGACGGCATCGCGTCGTTCGTGCGGAGCAGATAGCCGCGTGCCGCCACCCCCACCCCGAAGGGCGGGGGGGGCCGGCGCGGGCCCTCAGGGCCCCCCTCGGTGCCGGGTCAGTCCGCCTGGACGAGGACCTTCTCGGCCTGGCCGCGCCAGAAGGCGACGATCTCGGCCGGGGCCTTGTCGGGCGAGCCGGCGTCGTACGGCGGCTGCGGGTCGTACTCGGTGAGCAGCTGGACGGTCTGCGCCGTCGCGTCGTCGGCGATCCGGCCGAGCAGGTGCAGGGCCATGTCGATGCCGGAGGAGACGCCGGCGGCGGTGACGTACTTGCCGTCGAAGACGACCCGCTCGCCGGTGGGCTCGGCGCCGAGGGGCACGAGCTCGTCGAGCGCGAGCCAGTGCGCGGTCGCCCGGCGTCCGGTCAGCAGACCCGCGCCGCCCAGGATCAGCGAGCCGGTGCAGACCGAGGTGGTCCAGGTGCTGGTGGCGTCGGCGGTACGGAGCCAGGCGAGGATCTCCGGGTCGTGCATCGCCTCGCGCGAGCCCGGCCCGCCGGGCACCAGCACGATGTCCGGCCGGGGGACGTCGGCGAGGGCCCGGTCGGCGTGCAGGGCGAGCGTCCCCTGGTCGTTGCGGACCGGACCGGCCTCCTTGGCGACGAAGACGGTCTCGGACCCGGGGAGCCGGGCGAGGAGTTCGTAGGGGCCGACGGCGTCGAGGGACGTGAACCTGTCGTAGAGCAGGACGGCGATCTGCATGGTGCTGCCTTTCGGGCTCGGGACTTCGGGACTCGGGATCTCGGGTCTCGGGAGGCCGGGACTCGGGACCTCAGGTCCCGGGACTTCGGGATGCAGGGCGGTGCGGTCAGCGGGCGGCGCCCACGGGCGCGTGGAACCTGCGGCGGTACTCCGCCGGTGTGCTCTCCAGGGTCTTGACGAAGGCGCGGCGCATCGCCTCGGGTGTGCCGTAACCGGCCGCCCGGGCGACCTCCTGCACGCCGTCGGCGGTCTCCTCCAGGAGTCTGCGCGCGTGCTCGATCCGGACCCGGTCGACGTATCTGCCGGGCGTCGTGCCCGTCTCGGCCTGGAAGGCGCGGGCGAAATGGCGCGGCGAGAGCCTGGCCCGGGCGGCCAGCGCCTCGACGGAGAGGTCGGCATCGGGATGCTCGGTGATCCACTGCTGCAGGTCGCGCAGGGGTTCGCGGCGGGCGGTCTGGGCGGCGAGCTGGGCGCTGAACTGCGCCTGGTTGCCCGGACGGCGCAGGAAGACGACCAGATGGCGGGCGACGGTGAGCGCGGTGTCCCGCCCGAGGTCCTCCTCCACCAGGGCCAGCGCGAGGTCGATGCCCGCGGTGACGCCCGCCGAGGTGGCCAGCCGGCCGTCCCGGACGAAGATGGGGTCCGGGTCCACCTCGACCTCGGGGTAGCAGCGCGCGAGGTGGTCGCAGGCCACCCAGTGGGTGGTCGCCCGGTGGCCGTCGAGCAGCCCGGCCTCGGCGAGCAGCAGCGCACCCGTGCACACCGAGACGAGCCGCTCGGCACGCGGGGCGTTCTCCCGCAGCCAGTCGACGAGGCGCGGGTCGGGCCGCCGTGTTCCCTCGCCGCCGGGGACGAGGAGGGTGTGCGGCGGGCCCCCGGCGACGGCCTCGGCGAGCGTGCCGTCCGGGAGGAGCCGCAGGCCGCTCTGGGTGCGGACGGGGCCGCCGTCGAGCGAGGCGGTGCGGATCGGATAGGTGCCCCCACCGGCGCGGCCGGCGCCGGCGAACACCTCCACCGGTCCGGTGACATCCAGGCTCTGCACGTCGTCGAAGAGGACGACGAGCACGGGTCGCTTCGTCATGGGTTCCATCCTTCGCGCGGCGGGAGAAGGCCGCAATGACGAAGAACCCACCTTTCCTGCCATGCGGCGGCCGGCTCCCGCCCCGCGGGGGCGACGCGGCCGGACCGGGCGGGGAGGCCGCTCGCGGACCCCGGGGGTTCCGGTCATACCAACCAGTCGGTAACGTGCGGCCATGACCACTCTGCCGCCCCGCGCGGGACGCCGCTGCCACCACGTCATCAACCCGCTGCACTCGACGGTGTACTTCTCGCCGGACCTCGACACCGAGTTCAAGGCGCTCGGCTTCGAGGACGTGTCGGCCATGCGGCTCGCCTCGCGCAGCGCCGCGCTGGGCGCCGTCGGCGCCGGCACCGTCGCCGCGACCTTCTACAACTACAACGTCGAGCTCCTGGCACGGCACCTGCCGGCCGTCTGGGACATCGCCTCGCCGGAGGAGGTGATCGCGGCCCGGCTGCGGGCCGTCGACAGCACGCTGCGCCGGCTGCTGGGCGAGGAGGCGATCGCCTCGGCCGAGATGGCCGAGGCGGCCGAGCTCGCCCTGCGCGCCACCGAGGCGTGCACGCGGCACGGCCGGCCGCTCTACTCCGCCCACGCCGACCTGGCCGTGCCCGAGGAGCCCCACCTGAGGTACTGGCACGCCGCCACGCTGCTGCGCGAGCACCGCGGGGACGGCCACCTGGTGGCGCTGCTGAGCGCCGGGCTCGACCCGCTGGAGGCGCTGGTCAGCCACACCGCCACGGGCATGGGCATGAGCCCCCGCTGGGTCCTGGGCAGCCGCGGCTGGCGGCGCGCCGACTGGGACGGGGCGGTCGCCCGGCTGCGGGAGCGCGGTCACCTCGACGCGGACGGCGGGCTGACGGCCGAGGGCTCCGCGCTGCGGGACGCGGTGGAGGAGCACACCGACCGCCTGGACGCGGCGCCGTACGAGCACCTGGGCGCGGCGGGCGTCGAGCGCCTGACGGCCCTCGGCAAGGAGTTCCGCAACGCGGCCTTCCTCGCCGGGGCCTTCCCGGCCGACCTGAACGGTTAGGGCGTGTTGCGAAAGTAGCGCCGCCCGCCCGAAGGGCGGGCCCCGCGGCGTCTGGTGCGTGCGCTCGCAAGGCGGAGGGTCGCCCTCGTACGGGGCGATCCCGACAGCGCGGCGTGGGGCCCCTCCCGTGCCCGAAGGGCTACGGGGGAGTGCGTGCCAGGCGTCGCGAGGTGGGGGCACCTCCCGGGCGAAGCCCAGGAGGAGGGACTTTCGCCACACGCCCTGGGGGCCTTCTCGTCGGTCGGCCCGGAAGCCCGGCACGATCGGCGTGGCACCCGCGCGCGGGGGCGCCCGGGCGGGCCGCCCGCCCGCGGTCCCGGGCGGCCGCCGCGCGGGGTGGGGTGTGTGCGGCATTCCGGCGGCGGACCCGGCAGAATGCAGACGCAAGCTTTGAGGCACGAGAAGGCGAGTCGGGACACTGTGACGACGTCCATCGAAAGCAGGATCGCCGAGGAGCTCGGCGTACGCGAGCGACAGGTGAGGGCGGCCGTCGAGCTGCTCGACGGCGGCTCGACCGTGCCGTTCATCGCGCGCTACCGCAAGGAAGCGACCGAGATGCTCGACGACGCGCAGCTGCGCACGCTCGAGGAGCGGCTGCGCTACCTGCGGGAGCTGGAGGACCGGCGGACCGCCATCCTCGACTCCGTGCGGGAGCAGGGCAAGCTGACGGCCGAGGTGGAGGCCCGCCTCCGGGCCGCCGACACCAAGGCGCGGCTGGAGGACATCTACCTGCCCTTCAAGCCGAAGCGCCGCACCAAGGCGCAGATCGCCCGGGAGGCCGGCCTGGAGCCGCTGGCGGAGGGTCTGCTCGCCGATCCGTCGGTGGAGCCGGCCGCCGCGGCGGCGGCCTTCGTCGACGCCGACAAGGGCGTGGCCGACCCGCAGGCGGCCCTGGACGGCGCGCGCGCCATCCTCACCGAGCGGTTCTCGGAGGACGCCGACCTGATCGGCGAGCTGCGCGAGCGGATGTGGGGCCGGGGCCGGCTGGCGGCCAAGGTGCGGGAGGGCAAGGAGGAGGCGGGAGCGAAGTTCGCCGACTACTTCGACTTCGCCGAGCCGTTCACGGCGCTGCCCTCGCACCGGATCCTGGCGATGCTGCGGGGCGAGAAGGAGGACGTGCTCAGCCTGGAGCTGGAGCCCGAGGAGCCCTCCGAGGTGCCCGGACCCTCCTCGTACGAGGGAATGGTCGCGCGCCGCTTCGACGTGGCCGACCGCGGGCGGGCGGGCGACAAGTGGCTGCTCGACACGGTTCGCTGGGCCTGGCGGACCCGGATCCTGGTCCACCTCGGCATCGACCTGCGGCTGCGTCTGCGCACGGCGGCCGAGGACGAGGCGGTACGGGTCTTCGCGGCCAACCTGCGGGACCTGCTGCTCGCGGCCCCGGCCGGGACGCGGTCCACCCTGGGACTCGACCCCGGCTTCCGTACGGGCGTGAAGGTCGCGGTCGTGGACGCCACCGGCAAGGTCGTGGCCACCGACGTCATCCACCCGCACGTCCCGGCCAACCGCTGGGACGAGGCGCTGGCCGGGCTGGCGCGGCTGGCGAAGGAGCACGCGGTCGAGCTGGTCGCCATCGGCAACGGCACGGCCTCCCGCGAGACCGACAAGCTGGCCGGTGAACTCATCGCCAAGCACCCGGAGTTGAACCTCACCAAGGTGATGGTGTCGGAGGCGGGCGCGTCGGTGTACTCGGCGTCCGCGTTCGCCTCGCAGGAACTGCCGGACATGGACGTGTCGTTGCGCGGTGCGGTCTCGATCGCGCGACGGCTGCAGGACCCGCTGGCCGAGCTGGTGAAGATCGACCCGAAGTCGATCGGTGTCGGGCAGTACCAGCACGACCTGTCCGAGGTGAAGCTCTCCCGCTCGCTGGACGCGGTGGTCGAGGACTGCGTGAACGGCGTCGGCGTCGACGTCAACACGGCGTCCGCGCCGCTGCTTTCGCGGGTCTCGGGCATCAGCGCCGGCCTCGCCGAGAACATCGTGGCGCACCGGGACGCCAACGGCCCGTTCCACTCCCGCCGAGCGCTCAAGGACGTCGCACGGCTCGGCCCGAAGGCGTACGAGCAGTGCGCGGGCTTCCTGCGGATCCGGGGCGGCGAGGACCCGCTGGACGCCTCGTCGGTCCACCCGGAGGCGTACCCGGTGGTGCGCCGCATGGTGAAGTCGACGGGCGGGGAGGTCGCCGCGCTGATCGGCAACACCGGTGTGCTGCGGTCGCTGCGGGCGGACGATTTCGTCGACGAGACGTTCGGTCTGCCGACGGTCACGGACATCCTGCGCGAGCTGGAGAAGCCGGGCCGCGACCCGCGGCCGGCGTTCCGGACGGCCACCTTCAAGGACGGCGTCGAGAAGATCGGCCACCTCGCCTCGGGGATGGTCCTGGAGGGCGTCGTGACGAACGTGGCGGCGTTCGGGGCCTTCGTGGACATCGGCGTCCACCAGGACGGCCTGGTGCACGTCTCGGCGATGTCGAAGACGTTCGTGAAGGATCCGCGCGACGTGGTCAAGCCCGGTGACGTGGTGAAGGTCAAGGTCCTGGACGTCGACATCCCGCGGAAGCGGATCTCGCTGACGCTGCGGCTGGAGGACGAGGCCGCGGCGGACACGGACGCGGGTACGCCGAAGCGCGACCGCGGCGAGCGGGGCGGCCGTCCGCCGCAGCAGCGCCGCGGTGCCGGTGGCGGTGGCGGTGGCGGTGGCGGTGGCCGTCAGGGTGGCCAGAGCGGTCAGGGCGGTCAGGGCCGTCAGGGTGGCCGCGCGAGCCAGGCACCGGCGCCGGCGAACAGCGCGATGGCGGACGCCTTGCGTAAGGCGGGTCTGCTGAACGACGGCGGTGGCAAGCGACGCGGTCGCTGACGCCGGGACGGACACGGAGCGGGCCCGGCCGGAAGGCCGGGCCCGCTCCGTGTCCCCTCGACGCGGGGTGGCGCCCGTCAGGCGTTCGGCAGGAAGCGCAGCGCCCACTCGGCGCGGTTCGCGACCGTCAGGTCGTCGTCCTCGGTCAGGGGCTGGAGGACGGCGCGGGAGCGGTGCGGGTCGGACTGCACCAGTTCGACGATCTCCGTGGCGAGGGCGTCCTGGTCGTCGCCGAGGTCGACGGCCGAGGCACGCAGCAGCGCGGGGAGGGCGTCCGGGCCGCCGATCGCGGCCAGGACGCCGCCGATGAGCTCACGGGCGTAGGCGTTCTGCTCGGCGAGGGCGCGGTCCAGCTCGGACTGGAGGCGGGGCAGCAGGGCGGCGTCCCCGGAAGCGGCGATCTCGTCGGCCAGGTCGATCGTCGCGTCGACGTCCGCGTCCAGGTCGTCCAGCATCTCGGTCAGCCGGGTCAGTAGGTCGGTCATGCTGCTGCCTCCTGGAATGCGCCGTCCGTCAGGACGGGGACGGTGTGCGAGGTGTCGACCTCGGTGGCCACCGCCACATCCTGCGGGTAGCCGTACTCGTACAGTTCACGCCCCGAGTCGCAGTGGTGCACCACCGCGGCCGGGTCCTCGGTCGCCTCCCACAGCGTCGCCGCCGCCCGCGCCTCGGGGGTGAGCACGGCGGCGTCGCCCTCGGCGCACAGGGCCGACAGGACCGCTCCGGCGCCCAGCAGGTCCTCCAGCGCCGGACGCAGCGAGCCGTCCGGCCAACGCTCTCCCGCGGCGACGACGGCCAGGGGGCGGGAGGCCGTCCCGTAGCCCTGCCGGGCCAGCCAGCGGGCGACGGCCTTCCGGTTGCGCAGCGAGGCGGCGACGACCGTGGCCCCCTCCGCCTGCGCCGCGATCGTGGAACCGTTCGGGGACGGCAGGACGAGGCGCGGAGGCGGCGGAGCGGTGCGCAGGGCCGCCGGGGAGAGCGTCCACGGATGGGCGGCGGTCGCCTCGGAGCGGCCCACGGCCAGCGCGGCCTTGCGCCGTTCGGCGTACGCGCGCGCCGTCCCGTCCCGCCACCGGTACGGGTACACGGCGGTGCCGGCCTCCACGGCGACACCGACCGCGGTCGTGAAGGACAGCACGTCCACGACGACCAGGCAGGCGGCGGACGAGCCGCGGACGCGGGCCTCCGTCGGCCCCCATCCGAAGGAGACGTCCATCAGAGCTCGGTCACCTTGCCGCCTGCGACCTCGATGCGCCGGCCGATGTGCACGGCGTCCAGCATCCGGCGGTCGTGGGTGACCAGGAGCAGGGTGCCGGGGTAGCCGTCGAGGGCCTGCTCCAGCTGTTCGATGGCCACCAGGTCCAGGTGGTTGGTCGGCTCGTCGAGGACCAGCAGGTTGACGCCCCGGCCCTGGAGGAGCGCGAGGGCGGCGCGGGTCCGCTCGCCCGGGGAGAGCGTGGTCGCGGGGCGCAGCACGTGGTCGGCCTTCAGACCGAACTTGGCCAGCAGCGTGCGGACGTCCGCGGGCTCGGTCTCCGGGACGGCCGCGCAGAAGGCGTCGAGCAGCGACTCCGAGCCGTGGAAGAGCCTGCGCGCCTGATCGACCTCGCCGACGACGACCCCCGAGCCGAGGACGGCGTCCCCGGAGTCGAGCGGGAGGCGGCCGAGGAGGGCGGCGAGCAGGGTCGACTTCCCGGCGCCGTTGGCGCCGGTGATGGCGACCCGGTCGGCCCAGTCGATCTGCAGCGTGGCCGGCCCGAAGCGGAAGTCGCCGCGCCGCACCTCCGCCTCGCGCAGGGTCGCCACGACGGACCCGGAGCGCGGGGCGGCGGCGATCTCCATCCGCAGCTCCCACTCCTTGCGGGGCTCCTCCACGACGTCGAGGCGCTCGATCATCCGCTGGGTCTGGCGCGCCTTGGCGGCCTGCTTCTCACTGGCCTCGCCGCGCAGCTTCCGGCCGATCTTGTCGTTGTCGGTCGCCTTGCGGCGGGCGTTGCGCACGCCCTTGTCCATCCAGTTGCGCTGCATCAGCGCGCGGCCTTCGAGGGCGGCCTTCTTGTCGGCGTACTCCTCGAAGTCCTCGCGGGCGTGCCGGCGTGCGGTGTCGCGCTCCTCCAGGTACGCCTCGTAGCCACCGCCGTAGAGCGTGATCTGCTGCTGGGCGAGGTCGAGCTCCAGGACCTTGGTGACGGTGCGGGCGAGGAACTCGCGGTCGTGGCTGATGACGACCGTCCCGGCGCGCAGGCCCCGCACGAACGACTCGAGCCGCTCCAGGCCGTCGAGGTCGAGGTCGTTGGTGGGCTCGTCGAGCAGGAAGACGTCGTAGCGGGAGAGCAGCAGGGAGGCGAGTCCGGCCCGGGCGGCCTGGCCGCCGGAGAGGGAGGTCATCGGCTGGTCGAGGCCGACGGTCAGCCCGAGGGAGCCGGCGACCTCCTCCGCGCGCTCGTCGAGGTCGGCGCCGCCGAGGTCGAGCCAGCGCTCCAGGCTGACGGCGTACGCGTCGTCGGCACCCGGCGTACCGTCGACCAGGCCCTGGGTGGCCTCGTCCATCGCGATCTGCGCCGCGGCGACACCGGTCCGGCGCGCGAGGAACTCCCGGACGGTCTCGCCGGTGCGCCGCTCGGGCTCCTGCGGGAGGTGGCCGACGGCGGCGGTGGGCGGGGAGAGCTTCAGCTCGCCGTCCTCGGGGGTGTCGAGCCCGGCGAGCAGCCGCAGCAGCGTCGACTTGCCGGCGCCGTTGACACCGACGAGGCCGATGACGTCGCCGGGGGCGACGACGAGGTCGAGGCCGGAGAAGAGGGAGCGTTCGCCGTGGCCGGCGGCGAGGTCCTTGGCGACGAGAGTGGCAGTCATCAGGAGATGAATCCTAAGGGCTGTCCGGAAGACGGCCTCATGATCCGCCGCCCGAGATCATCCGGAGGCACGGCCCGGGCCGGCCGGCGGGGCGGGTCCCGGCCGGGCGTGGGGCGGCGGCGCACCCGGTGGGCGGGCGGCCGGCTCCGGCCCGGAGGCGGGATGGTCCCCGCTCGCGGGCCCCGGTAGCGTCCGGGCATGAGCGGCGATGTGATCGTGGTGGGCGGCGGGGTCGTGGGCCTGACGACGGCGCTGACGCTGGCGGAGCGCGGCCGGCGGGTGCGGGTGTGGTCGCGGGATCCGGCCGGGGAGACGACCTCGGCCGTGGCGGGGGCGCTGTGGTGGCCGTACCGGATCGAGCCGGTCGCGGACGCGGGCGACTGGGCGCTGGCCTCGCTGCGGGTCTACGAGGAGCTCGCGGCCGATCCGGAGTCGACGGGCGTACGGCTGGTGGCGGGGGTGCACGCGGACACGGTGCTCGACGGACTCGGGGCGTGGGCCGGGAAGGTCACCGGACTACGGCAGTTGACGCCTGATCAGGTGCCGGGGCCGTACGACGTGGGGCTGGCCGCCCGGCTCCCACTGGTCGACATGCCCGTGCATCTCGCCTGGCTGCGAAGGCGCCTGGAGAAGGCCGGCGGACTGTGGGAACGACGCTCGGTGGCGGCCTTCGAGGAGGCGGCCGCCGAGGCCCCGGTGGTGGTGGACTGCACGGGGCTCGGCGCGCGGGAGCTCGTACCGGACGGACGACTGCTGCCGGTGCGCGGCCAGTTGGTGCTGGTGGAGAACCCCGGGATCACCGAGTGGTTCACGGCGGCGGACGCGGAGTCGAGCGAGACGACCTACTTCTTCCCGCAGCCCGGGCGGCTGATCCTGGGCGGGACGGCGCAGGAGGGGGACGAGCGGCTCCACGCGGATCCCGCGACGGCGGCGCGGATCGTCGAGCGATGCGCGCGGATCAGGCCCGAGATCGCGGAGGCCAGGGTGCTGGGGCACCGGGTCGGACTGCGTCCCGCCCGGTCGGGAGGGGTTCGGATCACGGCGGAACGGCGTCCGGACGGCGCGCTCCTGGTGCACCACTACGGCCACGGCGGCGCCGGGGTGACGGTCGCCTGGGGCTGCGCCCGCAGGGCGGCGGACCTGGCCTGCGGCCGAGCGGTCTGACCTCCGATCGCCGGGCCCCGGCTCGACGGCGCCCGGACACACCTCCGGCCCGCCCCGACGTGCGGGGCGGGCCGAAGGAACCGAGGAACGTCAGTTCCAGGGCTTGTGGTTGTCGTCCGCGTCGATGCAGCTGCGGATCCGGCGGTCGAGCGCGTCCGCCTGGCCACGGGCCTTGCGGGCCTCGGCGGTGGCGCCGAGGTGCTGGAGCTTGTCCGCCTTCGCGCGCAGGGCGTGGGAGTCCTGGCGCATCTTGTCGACGTTGCAGACGATCTTCTTGCCGGCCGCGGTCGCGGTCGGCGCCGTCACCGTCTGACCGAGCAGCAGGCCCCCGGCCAGCAGCGTGGTCGCGGTGAGGGCCGTCAGGGTGCGGCGCAGCGGCGTCGCGTACATCATGGAGCACTCCGACTTCCGGGCCGTGAAGGCCCGTTCGAGGCATGGTCAGTACCGGTCGGTAACCTTAGCAAACGCGATCAAGGCGCTCCGTCCGAGGTACCGGCACCAGGCCCGATGCGCAACTCGAAGTCTCCGTCGTACTGTTCGTGACCTGCGATGACGGCGAGTTCTACGACCTCCACGCCGACCTCGCCGCGCACGATCAGCGGGTCTCTGCGCAAATCCCGCATGAGAGCGACGCACATGCCGATCATCACGAGGACGAACGGCGCCGCCGCCAGGATCGTGAGATTCTGCAGGCCCGCCAGTGCGTCGCCCTGACCGTCGCCGATGAGCAGCATGATGGCGGCCACCGCTCCGGTCACCACACCCCAGAACACGACGACGAGCCGGGCCGGTTCGAAGGTGCCGCGCTGCGAGAGCGTGCCCATGACGATCGAGGCGGCGTCCGCGCCCGAGACGAAGAAGATGCCGACGAGGATCATCACGAGCAGGCTCATCACCCCGGTGAGCGGGAACTCCTGGAGGACGCCGAAGAGCTGGCCCTCGGGCGTGCTCTCGGCGGCCAGGTCGCCCTGCTCGCTCAGCTTCATCGCGGTACCGCCGAAGATCGCGAACCAGACGAGGCTCACCGTGCTGGGCACGAGGATCACGCCGCCCACGAACTGACGGATCGTCCGGCCCCGGCTGATCCGGGCGATGAACATGCCGACGAACGGCGTCCAGGAGATCCACCACGCCCAGTAGAAGACGGTCCAGCTCCCCAGCCAGTCGTGGATCATCTCGCCGCTGGTCGCCTCGGTGCGGCCGGCCAGCTGCGGCAGGTCGCCGATGTAGGCGGCGATCGAGGTGGGCAGCAGGTCCAGCACGATGATGGTCGGGCCGGCGACGAAGACGAAGACGGCCAGCAGCAGGGCCAGCACCATGTTGATGTTGGAGAGCCACTGGATGCCCTTCTCCACGCCGGAGACGGCCGACAGGACGAAGGCGACGGTCAGGACGGCGATGATGCCGACGAGCAGACCGGTCCCCGCCTTCTCCATCCACCCGAGCTCCTCGAAACCGCTGCCGATCTGGAGCGCACCGAGGCCCAGCGAGGCGGCCGAGCCGAACAGGGTGGCGAAGATGGCCAGGATGTCGATGAACCGGCCCAGCCCCCCGTACGCCAGCCGCTCCCCCAGCAGCGGGACGAAGACCGCGCTGACGGTCTGGCGGCGCCGCCTGCGGAAGGTGGAGTACGCGATGGCGAGCCCCACGACGGCGTAGATCGCCCAGGGATGGAGGGTCCAGTGGAAGAGGGTGGTGGCCATCGCGGTCTCCATCCGCTCGGCCGAGTCGAGCGGATGGGTGCCGGGCGGCGGGGTTCCGTAGTGGGCCAGCGGCTCGCTCACACCGTAGAACATCAGGCCGATGCCCATACCGGCGCTGAACATCATGGCGATCCAGGACACCGTACGGAACTCCGGGCCCTCGTCCTCCTGGCCCAGGGTGATCCGGCCGTAACGGCTGATGGCCAGCCAGAGCGCGAACACGACGAAGCCGGAGGCGGCCAGCATGAACGCCCAGCCGCCGTTGCGGATCAGCCCGTCCAGCAGCGAGCTGCTGACGCTCTCCAGGCTGTCCGTGGCGATGGCGCCCCACAGGACGAACGCCACGGTCAGCACGGCGCTGACGCCGAACACGATCCGGTCGGTACGGGCACGGTGCTGGTGCGCGGGCAGGCCCGGGAGGTCCGCCGTCACCGCGCGCCCGTCCCGGCCCTCCCGGCCTCCCTGCGCCGGATCGCCCTTGCGGAACCCTCCGGCCTCCCGGCCTCCCGGGCCTTCCCCGTCGGCCCCTTCTCCGCGACCGTCCGGTCTCTGCTTGTCCTGCGACACAGGTGGCACCTTTCACGGCATTACGGGGCGAAAAGGATTCTCCCCGTAATGCAGTACCACAGGTGACGCCGAAGTCAGCGGATCAACAGACCTCCACCGCCTGACCGGTGGTGAGTCGGAAGACGGCCCGGCCGTCCAGCAGCAGCGGGACCAGGGCCCGCTGCGACTGCCGAGACGGAACGAACCAGCCGTCCCCGTCCCGGCGGACGACGATGCCGTGCAGGGCCAACTCGTCGCCGAACCGGGCGTACTGGGCTCCGTCGAGGCGGTAGCCGCAGGGCGGGTCCCGGAGCACCTCGGCCGGTTCGGCGGGGTCGTTGTCGGCACCGCCGAGGAGGACCGGGCCGCGGTCGGCGAAGCCGGTGTGCCGGGCCGTCGCGGCGGCCGCCCCGATCGGCCCGCGCCGTTCGTCCGTGAACGCGAAGGAACCCTTCAGCGCCGCGAGTTGGGAAGCCACCCGGCGGCGCCGGTTGAGCGCCTCGTCGTCCTTCTCGGCGTCCGTCAGCGCGTCGACCCGGGTCTCGACGAGCACGCCGACCGAGTGCTTGACGCCGGCCGTGTTCCGCAGGATCCGTTCCTGCCCGTCGCCCGCGACCTGCCGGATCGGCTGCCCGGTCAGGGGATCGGTCCAGATCCCGTAGACGCCGGTGCCGAAGCCGGCGATCTCGGCGGCGGGCCGGACGTACGACTCCGCGAGCGTGCGGGCCTCGTCGTGGACCCGGGCGTCGGTGTTGAGGTTGCGCGGCCAGAGCGCGAGCAGGTCCCGGTCGTAGTACGGGGAGGTGGCGCCGTACTCGTGGAGGTCGTGGATCACCTCCGGGCGGCGGTCGCGGATCACGGCCGCCAGCGCCCGCCCCTCTGCCGACCGCAGCGCGAGGTGGTCGCGGTTGACGTCGATCCCGTCGGCGTTGCCCCGCGTGTCGGCCTCCCGGCCGTCCGGGTTCGCCGTGGGTACGACGAGGACGGTGGTGCGGGCGAGGAAGCGGAGGGTCGCCGGGTCCTTCGCGTACGCCAGGTCCCGCACCGTGGTCAGGCACGCCTCCCGGCCCGACGGCTCGTCACCGTGCTGGCTGCAGACCAGGAGCACGGTCAGGCCGGTACGGTGCGCGCCGACCGTGGCGAGCCGCAGCGGCCGGCCCTGGCTCGTCGTGCCGATGGTGCGCACCGAGACCCGGTCGCTGCCCCGGTCGACGGCAGCCAGGAAGTCCCGCTCCTCCGCCTCGGTCGTCCAGGTCCCGCCGTGACTCGCCTCGAAGCCGGTCCGGGGCGGCGGGGCGGCGGCCGCTCCGCCGGCGGCCTCGGCGGGAACGGTGACGAGGGGCAGGCCGACCGCGGCGGCGGTCACGGCGAGGCCGATGCTGCGACGGGTCCGGCCGTTCATCGTGCGGCGCCTCCGGGGATCGGGTGGCCCGCGCGGGGCGGGGCGGCCGGACCGGCCGACGGGGCTTCACCCCGCACCGGCATCACGCGGACGGCGGCGTCCGTGGCCCGGGCGAAGGCCCCGGCACCGCCGACCAGCGGCAGCCTCGCCGTGGTCCGGGCGAGGTCGAGGGTGAGCGTCGGCGTGGTGGAGGGCGGGTCGAGCAGGTCCTTGTCGGTGCCGCCGACGATCAGCGCGAGCCGGTGCCCGGCGGGGACGACGTGGTCGGCCGAGGCCAGCTCCAGCGTGATCGTGTACGCCCGTCCCGGGGTCAGCAGGCGGCCCCTGCCGGGGTCCGCCCAGGTGCCGAGGTCCGCCCAGCCGCGGCTGACGACGGTGTGGGCGACGTCCGCCGTCCGCGCCCGGGTCTCCTTGAAGCAGGCGCTGTCCCCGCTCGTGCTCGCGCCCCAGCAGCTGCGTTCGGTGAGCGTGGTGATGCCCTCGCCGGCCGCCGCGTAGTCCCGGATCGTGTCGGGGCCGAGGTCGACGAGGACGGCCGTCAGATGCGCGGTCTCCGTCGTCGGGGTGGCGGTGACGGTGACCCTCGACGAGCCGGACAGCCGCAGGTCGCGGCTGAGCGGGCGGGTGACGAAACCGGCCTTGGACGGGGTGGGGGTGTCGATCCGCGCGGCCCAGTCGGTCTCGCCGAGTCCCGGGTCGTCGGTGAAGGTCGCCGTGCTGCCCGGCGCGGCCGCGGTGCGGCCGAGGGTGCCGACACCGGGTGCGGCGCCGGGGCCGGGGCGCAGGGTGGTGGTCGCGGTGGCCCGCGGCGGCCAGACGCGGTCGGTGCTCCAGCGGTCCGGGGCGCGCTCGATGTCGGCCATCGGCTCACGGTCGATGCCGTTGTCGTAGCCGAGGAGGTAGTGGTCGAACCAGCGGTGGAGGGTGCGCACCCAGTCGGCGCGCCGGAAGTCGAAGGGGTCGACGTGGCCGGTCTGCGAGAGCCAGATCTTGCGCTCCACGCCGTGGGCGGCGAGGGCGTCCCACCACCGGCCGAACTGGTCGGCCCGGACGTTGAGGTCCTGCTGGCCGTGCACGACGAAGACGCTGGCCCGCACCTTCGACGCGTCCGGGACGTAGTCGCGTTCGCTCCACGCGGGGGTCCGGTCGCCGCTGTACGGCGTCCCGGCGGTGATGCGCTCCTGGACGGCAGCGCAACGGCCCTTGGCCTCGGCGCTGCCCACGTAGTCGGAGAGCCAGCTGGGGTTCGCGTCGTACAGCGGGGCGCCCTGGGAGTGGAAGTAGTCGTACCAGGAGGAGATCGCGCCGATCGGGACGATCGTCTCCAGGCCCTCGACGCCGGTGGCGGCGACTCCGTTGGCGATGGTGCCGTCCCAGCTCTTGCCGATCATCCCGACCTTGCCGGTGGACCAGGCGGTGGCGCGGGAACGGGTGTCGCCGGTGCGGGTGGTGTAGCCGCGGGCGCGGCCGTTCAGCCAGTCGACGACCGCCTTGGCGGACTGGATGTCGGAGCGGCCGCCGACGTCGTCGCAGCCGTCGGAGCGGTTGGTGCCGGCGAGGTCGACGGCGACGACGGCGTAGCCGCGCGGGACGAACCAGTTGTCGTAGAAGAGCGGGAACTGGACGGGATTCCCGGCGGCGTCGTAGGTCTTCTTCTGGCCTTCGTTGCCTCGTCCGCAGCAGGAGTAGTACGGGCTGGCGTCCATCACGACCGGGATCCGCCGGCCGGCCGCGGCGGTCTCCCGGGGGCGGACGATGTCGACGGCGACCCGGTCCGCCCGGCCGTCCCCGTCGCCGTCGAGTCCGGTGTCGACCCACACCGACTCGCGGATCGCGTCGCCGTAGGAGTACACGGGCTGCGACTCCCGTGCGGGGGTGCCCGCACGGGCGCCGGCGGCCGGGACGAGCAGGGCCATCAGGGCGGCCGCGGTGGCCACGACCAGGGTTCTGCACGACGAACGGTTCCGACGGGTTCTCCGCACACGTATCGGCATGGGGCGGAACGTACCCCGGTCAACTCCTGAGCAAAAGAGTGCAGTCGAGGACAGGAGGGTTCATGTCGGCCGAATGGCGATCGTGTGACGGGAGGTCCTGTGGACAGGACGGCGCGTCGGGGGTCTGATTACTGTCGCTAAGGACCGACGACCACCCGCGCGTCTTACGCTTCGTCACGTTTGGAGCTCCTGTGCACCGCAGAATCATCGTTCCGAGTGCCCTCGCGGCCTCGCTGCTGCTGGCGATCCCGGCATCCGCGGCCGACTACGTTCCAGGCGCCCCGGGCATCGGCGACTCCTACTACCCGGCCAGTGGGAACGGGGGCTACGACGTCTCCCACTACGACCTGCGCCTGACCTACCAGCCCGCCACGGACGTCCTGGAGGGCACGGCGACGATCCTCGCCACCACCCGGCAGAACCTCTCCCGCTTCAACCTCGACCTCGGACTGAAGGTCAGCGAGGTGCGGGTGAACGGGAAGAAGGCGGCGTTCACCACCTCCGGCGAGCAGGAGCTGGAGATCACTCCCGCCGCGCCCCTGGAGAAGAACCGCACGATCTCGGTCGTCGTGCGCTACGCGGGCAAGCCCTCCGAGGTGAAGATCGGCGGCTGGACCGCCTGGCACCGCACGCCCGACGGCGGTGTCGCGGCCCAGGAGCCCGACTCGGCGGCCTGGTGGTTCCCGTCCAACGACCACCCCCTGGACAAGGCCACGTTCGACGTCTCGGTCGCGGTGCCGGACGGCACGCAGGCCATCAGCAACGGCGTGCTGCAGTCGCAGTCCTCCAAGCTCGGCTGGACCCGGTACAACTGGCGCTCCAACAAGCCGCAGGCGACGTATCTGGCCACTCTCGCCGTCGGCAAGTTCGACATCACGACCGACAAGACGGCGGGCGGGCTGCCCGTGCTCAACGCCTACAGCCGCGACCTCGGCGACAACGCGGGCGCGGCGCGAGCCAGCGTCGAGCGGACGGCCGAGGTCGCGGAGTGGCTGGAAGGGGTCTTCGGGCCGTACCCCTTCAACGCGCTCGGCGGCTACGTGCCGAACGTGACGAGCGGCTACGCGCTGGAGACCCAGACGCGGCCGTTCTACAGCCCGCGGCAGTTCGCGAACGGCTCGAACGTGTCGGTGGTCGTGCACGAGCTGGCCCACCAGTGGTACGGCGACAGCGTCTCGGTCGACAACTGGAAGGACATCTGGGTCAACGAGGGCTTCGCCCGGTACAGCCAGTGGCTGTGGTCGGAGAAGGAGGGCGAGGGCACCGCCCAGGAGTTGGCGGACTACGTCTACGCGACCCGGTCCGCCGAGGACCCCTTCTGGACGGTCAAGCCCGGCGATCCGGGCCCGGACAACCAGTTCCACATCGCCGTCTACGACCGCGGGGCGCTGGCGCTGCAGGCGCTGCGCAACGAGATCGGTGACGAGGACTTCTTCGCCGTGCTCAAGGGCTGGCCGACGGAGTTCGCCTACGGCAACGCCGAGGTCGCGGACTTCGTGGCGTACGCGGAGCGGATCTCGGGCCGGCCGCTCGCGGCGCTCTTCGACACCTGGCTGTACCAGCCGGTGAAGCCGGCCGCCCCCGCCGCGACCGGCGCCGGAGCGACGCGGGAGGCCGCGGACGCGGACGCGCGGACGAACGGGCGGTCCGCCGCGGCGGCACCGAAGCCGGTGCAGCCCCGGTCGTGGAAGAAGATCGCGGAGACGAACACGATCCACACGCACGAGGAGCACTCCGGGCGCTAGGGGGTGTTGCGAAGGGCCGGGATCGCCGCGCGCCCCGCCGTCGCCCCACGAGGGCGGGGGCGGGGCGCGCGCGGTCCGGACACCCCCGGAGCGCTGTCCGGGCGACCTGACCTAGGGTTTCCACCGAACGCGAGACCGACGAGGGCGGTGGTGTGAAGACCCGGGAGCGATTCGGCGATCGGGACGTACGGGAGGCCGCCGTGCGACGGGTCGAGGCGGAGTGGGGGCTCGAGCTGCCGGACTCGTTCCTCCTCTTCCTGGACTTCCTCGACGGTCTCGGCGACGTCGAACGGCGGGCCCTCCGCGACCTGGACATCACTCCGTGCGGAGTGAGCGACCTGTTCAGGGACCCCGGCGCCCGGCCGCGTGAGGGTGTCGACATCCGCGCGCACGGGCGGTACTACCGGGATCCGCCGGAGTTCCTCACCTTCCTGCACGGCGGGTCCGACGGGCTCCACTTCGGCCTCTGGTCGGACGACGGCCGGCGCTGCGCCGGCGTCGCCTCGTACTGGACGCACGACGGCGGCGGCATCGAGCGGCGGCACGCCACGCCCCTGGAGGCCGTGCGGTCCCGTGTCGAGGGCGCGCACCGGGACCTCGCGGACTACGTGGCGGACGGCGACCCGGAGGCGGAGGCACGGCTCGCCGCGCTGGCGGGACTGCGCACCGCGCTGACCCGTCACGAGACCGGGGAGCGCACCGAGACGGGGCTCGCCTACGCCCAGGCGTACGAGTACCGCCGGCCGTCTGTGGACACCGCGCGGGTGACGACCCTGGACGAGGCGGGCGCCCTGGTCTCCGGGGAGACGGCGCACGGCCGTCCACCGCATCCGGCGGCCGACCCCCACCGGTTCGAGACGTTCATGGACGAGCTGTTCGACGATCCGGCAGCCCTGCGGGCCGCGCACGCCGAGGCGCTGCGCCGGGCCGCGGCCGGCGACCCGGCGGAGGCCCTGGTGCTCGGCCGGGACCTGCACTGGGCCTCGTACGGCGTGCCGGAGCGCGAGGAGTACGCCCGCGAACTCCTCGCCGTCGCCTACCGGGAGCTCGACCGCCCCGCGCTCGCGGAGATCGCCGCGGCCCACCACCGGCACCGGGATCTGCCGGACGTGGACGTCTTGGGGGGCTGAGGGGGGGCGGAGGGTGCGGGTCCCTGGGCGCTGGGGCTTGGGGCTTGGGGCTGGGGGCTGGGGGCTGGGGGCTGGGGGCTGGGGGCTGGGCGGTCCCCGTTGGCTTCTGGTGGTTGGCCGCCCTCTCTCCGAGTGTGGCAGCCGGGACCGTGCCCTCAAGGGCGCTCCTTCGTCGCGTCGCTGCGCGATGGGCTGCGCCCACCCTTGACCGCCCGGTCCCGGCTGCCTTTTCACACTCGGAGGGCGGCCCGGGGAAGGGGCATCCGCTCCGGGGTCCGGTGCCTCTCGGGCGCCGTAGGCGGCCGAAGGCTTTCGCGGTGGTTCAGCGCAGCCATTGAATGGGGTGACCCGGCGCGGCTTAGCGGCAATCCGTCGTGTCTTGGCGGGGATTCATGCCCCGCTGGTCATTCTCCGGTGGTGGTGAAGCCGAATCCGCAGCCAGCATTGCCAGGACGGGCCAGGGGCATGGGCCGCGCGGGGCGGCGGGCCGTGCGGATCGCATCCGTCCCACCAATCCCATCGCCCGTCGGTATTCGACCGTGCAATGACGCTACGGCGTACATTAAGCCTCCCGAGAGTCCGATATGGCCCGTTAAGTCCCATATCCCGCCCGGTTACCGCGAGTAATGTACGCGCTAGCGTCGTCGGGATGGCTCCCCCTGTCGGGATGGACCGGGCCGGGTGGAGAGTCCCGCCCGGGTCGGCAACCATCCCAAGGGCTCTCGGATTCGGCTTCACCCACCACCGGAGAATGACCAGCGGGGCATGAATCCCAGCCAGGAATCGAGTCGCATCCGCTAAGCCGTGCCCGACTGCCCCATTCAATGAATGCGCTGAACCACCCCCGGACCCGACGCGGGCCGACGGCGCTGCGCGCCCCACCGGCCCCCGCCTGGACCCCCTCCCCGGGCCGCCCTCCGAGTGTGAAAAGGCGGGTGAAGGCGACGGGTCAAGGGTGGAGCGAAGCGAAATCGGCGAAGCCGACGCGACGAGGAACGAGGAGCGCCCTTGAAGCGACGCCGCAACCCGCCACACTCGGAGAGAGGGCGGCCAACCACCAGAAGCAAACCAAGACCGGCCCGCCCCAAGACCCCAAAGGGACCCGCACGGGCAAGCCCCCTGCCCCGTCGCCACCACGGCGGAACCAGCCATCCCACCAGCAGGCGGAGCATCGATGGGGCCACCGGTGCGGAGCGGCGCGCACCCCTCCTTGAGAGCGCTTTCGCCGGGTGCCCTGCGCACGCCGGTCACCCGTTACGCTCATCCCTGTCAGCACCGTCCTGCCTTGTGCCCGTGAGGAGCCACCGTGAGCGAATCGACGTCCGGGACGCGCCCCACCCTGGAAGCCGTCGCCGCGCGCGCGGGGGTCTCCCGGGCGACGGTCTCCCGCGTCGTCAACGGCGGGGCGGGGGTCCGCGCGCCGCTCGTGGAGAAGGTCCGGAAGGCCGTCGAGGAGCTCGGCTACATCCCCAACCACGCCGCCCGCAGCCTGGTGACCCGGCGCAACGGAGCCGTGGCCGTGATCATCGCCGAGCCCGAGTTCCGGATCTTCTCGGACCCGTTCTTCGAGCAGCAGGTGCGGGGCATCAGCCGTGAACTCACGGCGCACGACGCCCAGTTGGTGCTCCTCTGGGTCGAGGGACCGGGCGACCACGACCGGATCGCGCGCTATCTGGGCGGCGGCCACGTCGACGGGGCGCTCGCCTTCTCGCTGCACAACGACGACGACCTGCCCGCGATCGTGCGGCGCGCCCAGGTCCCGGCGGTCTACGGCGGGCGGCCGGGGTGGACCGGTCCCGCGGACGAGCCGGCGGTCGCGTACGTGGACTGCGACAACCGCGGCGGCGCGCGCAGTGCGGTGGAGCACCTGCGCTCGCTGGGCCGCCGCCGCATCGCCCACATCACCGGTCCCCTCGACCAGACCTCGGCCATGGACCGGCTCGACGGCTACCGGGACGAACTGCCCGACGGCGACCCGGCACTGGTGGCCGACGGGGCCTTCACGGAGGAGAGCGGCGCGCGGGCGATGGCCACGCTGCTGCTGCGCCGGCCCGACCTGGACGCGGTGTTCGCCGCCAACGACCTGATGGCCGCGGGCGCGCTGCGGGTGCTGCGCGAACAGGGCCGGCGGGTGCCCGAGGACGTGGCGCTGGTCGGCTTCGACGACATGCTCTCGGTGGTCGAGGGGACCGATCCGGCCCTCACGACGGTGCACCAGGACATCGAGGGCATGGGCCGGCTCATGGTCCGGCTGCTCATGCGCACGCTCGACGGCGAGGCGGCCGCTCCGGTGATCACGCCGACCGAGCTGATCCGCCGCGCCACCGCGTAGGAGCCCCCCCCGCGCCCGCGGGGGGGGTGGCTCCTACGGGAACCGCACCTCCGCCACGTCGCCCAGGAGCCGCGACTCCGCGTAAGAAGGGTGAATCCCGGGCCGAACCGCCCGGGTACATCGAGCTGTTACGCGTTCGACTCTTGACGGGAACCACGCCGGGGAGGCACGCTCCTGACGCATTCCTGAGAGCGCTCTCAGAACGCTCTCCGGGCGCTCTCGACGGACCCCGAAGCCAAGGGAGGCTTCCCATGCCCACTGCCCGAGCCGCCAGCAGGGCCGCATTCCGACTCGGTGCGGTCGTCCTCACCGGGGCGCTCCTCGCCGCCTGCGGATCCGGGGGATCCGACAGCGCCTCCGACGACGCGGGCGGCAAGGTGACGATCACCGTCGACCTGTTCGGCTCGTTCGGCTACAAGGAGGCCGGACTCTACGCCGCGTACGAGAAGGCGCACCCCAACGTCACGATCAAGCAGACCGACACCGAGGACGAGCAGGACTACTGGAAGTCGCTGCAGACCCGGCTGGCCGGCGGCGGCGGACTCGCCGACGTCCAGGGCATCGAGGTGGGCCGGATCGCCTCCGTCACCCAGCAGCAGGCCGACAAGTTCGAGGACCTGAAGAAGTACGGCGCCGACAAGCTCCAGGGCGAGTTCGCCGGCGCCACCTGGTCCGCAGCGACCACCAAGGACGGCAAGGTCCTCGGTCTGGGCACCGACGTCGGCCCCGAGGCCATGTGCTACCGCAGCGACCTGTTCAAGCAGGCCGGTCTGCCGACCGACCGCGCGGAGCTGGCGCAGAAGTGGTCCACGTGGGACGGCTACCTGGCGCTCGGCAAGCAGTACCGGGCCAAGGCCCCGGCGAAGAGCGCCTGGCTGGACAGCGTCGGCAGCCTCTACACCGTCATGGTGGGGCAGCAGAAGGAGCGGTACTACGACGCCTCCGGCAAGCTGATCTACGCCGACAACCCGGCCGTGAAGACAGCCTGGGAGACCGCGACCGGGGCGGCGAAGGACGGCCTGAGCGCCAAGCTCGACCAGTGGTCGCCGCAGTGGAACCAGGCGTTCTCCGCCGGTTCCTTCGCCACGCTGCCCTGCCCCGCGTGGATGCTCGGCTACATCAAGGGCCAGGCCGGTGACGCAGGCAAGGGCAAGTGGGACATCGCCGCCCTGCCCGGTGGCGCCGGCAACTGGGGCGGCTCCTTCCTGGCCGTCCCCCGCGCGGCGAAGCACAAGAAGGAGGCGTACGAGCTGATCCAGTGGCTCACCGCCCCCGCCCAGCAGGCCGCGCTCTTCAAGAAGCAGGGCAACTTCCCGTCCTCCACCGGCGCCATCGCCGAGGTCTCGACGGCGACGGACCCCTACTTCTCGGGCGCGCCCATCGGCCAGATCTTCGGCGACGCCGCCAAGGCCGCCCCGGTGCAGGTGCTCGGCGTCCACGACAAGAACGTCGCCGACCAGATCACCAACGCGCTGAGCGAGGTGGAGCGCAAGGGCGTCAGCCCGGAGAAGGCGTGGTCGAACGCCCAGAAGGGCGTGGACAACGCGATCGGCTGACCGCGGCCGGAGGCCGGGACGGCGGAAGCGGGTCCACCCCTCCCCGTCCCGGCCCCGCACCGCCCGACCCACCTCTCCTCCCCCGACCGATCGAAGGGCCGCACCGTGACCCTCACCGCCTCCGGGGCGACGACGGCGCCCGTCCCGCCGTCGCCGCCCCGGACCACCGGCCGCCCGGCACGCCGCCGATGGCCCGACCTCGCCCCGTACGCCTACGTCGCCCCGTTCTTCACGCTGTTCGCCGCCTTCGGCCTGTTCCCGCTGCTGTACACGGCCTTCGTCTCGCTCTACCGGGTCGAGCTCCAGACGCCCGGTGACATGGAGTGGCGCGGGTTCGGCAACTACACGGCGCTGTTGACCGACGAGTTCTTCTGGACCGCGCTGCGCAACACCTTCACCATCGGGGTGCTGTCCACCGTCCCGCAGCTCGCGATGGCCCTCGGCCTGGCCCACCTGCTGCACTACAAGCTGCGCGGCCGCACCTTCTTCCGCACGGCGATGCTGCTGCCGTACGCCACCTCGGTGGCCGCCGCCACGCTGGTCTTCGCACAGCTCTTCGGGCGGGACTTCGGCCTGGTCAACTACGCCCTCTCGCTGGTCGGCGTCGACCCGGTCGACTGGCAGAACGACACGTTCGCCTCACAGGTCGCCGTCTCCTCGATCGTCGTCTGGCGCTGGACCGGCTACAACGCGCTGATCTATCTCGCGGGCATGCAGTCCATCCCCGGCGAGCTCTACGAGGCCGCCGAGATGGACGGCGCCTCCCGCCTGCGCCAGTTCTTCCACGTCACGCTGCCCGGGCTGCGCCCGACGATCGTGTTCACCACCGTCGTCTCGACGATCGGCGCGACCCAGCTGTTCGGCGAGCCGCTGCTCTTCGAGGGATCGGTCTCGGGCGGCATCTCGCACCAGTACCAGACCCTCGGGCTCTACCTGTACGAGCAGGGCTGGGGCTTCTTCCATCTGGGCCGGGCCGCCGCGATCGCCTGGCTGATGTTCCTGCTCATCCTGCTGCTGGTCGGGGCCAACGCCCTGATCGTGCGCCGACGTTCACGCAAGGGGGCCCGGTGAAGACCGCGCGCGCCGCCCGTACGGGCCACGGCGGGAGGATCACCTACGCGATCCTCGTCCTGGCCGTCCTCGTCTCCGCCTTCCCCTTCTACTGGACGATCGTCGCCGCCAGCCGGTCGAACGCGGAGCTGGCCCAGGTCCCGCCGACGCTGCTGCCGGGGCCGAACCTGTTCCGCAACTTCGAGGCGGTGCTGGAGGAGGCGGACATCGGGAAGGCGCTCCTCAACTCGCTGATCGTCTCGGGCTCCATCACCGTGGGCACGGTGCTGTGCTGCACCCTGGCCGGCTTCGCGTTCGCCAAACTCCGCTTCCGCGGCCGGGGCGCGCTGCTCGCGCTCACGGTCGGCACGATGATGATCCCGCCGCAGCTCGGCGTGATCCCGCTCTTCATGCTGATCGCCGAGCTGGGCTGGGTGAACCAGCTGCAGTCCGTGATCCTGCCGGGCCTCGTGTCGGCGTTCGGCGTCTTCTTCATGCGCCAGTTCCTGGTGCAGGCGCTGCCCGACGAACTGATCGAGGCGGCCCGGGTGGACGGGGCGTCCTCCGCCCGGATCTTCTGGTCGATCGTGGTGCCCATCGCACGGCCGGGGATGGCCGTGCTCGGTCTGCTCACCTTCATGGCGGCCTGGAACGACTTCTTCTGGCCCGTCGTCGCCCTGTCCTCGCAGGAGCCGACCGTGCAGGTCGCGCTGCGCCAGCTCGGCGGCGGCTACGTCCACGACCAGTCCGTGATCATGGCGGGCACCCTGCTCGGCACGCTCCCCGTGCTGCTCGTCTTCGGCCTGCTCGGCCGGCAGATCGTCGGCGGCATCATGCAGGGCGCCGTCAAGGGCTGACCCCCATTCCCTCCTTTCTCCTCACGGGAGTTCCTTCCTCATGAACGCTCTCTTCCCTGCCGGTTTCCGCTGGGGCTCGGCCACCGCCGCGTACCAGATCGAGGGCGCGGCGGCCGAGGACGGCCGTACCCCCTCCATCTGGGACACCTTCAGCCGGCTGCCGGGCAAGGTCCGCAACGGCGACACCGGGGACATCGCGGCCGACCACTACCACCGGGTGCGCGAGGACGTGGCGCTGATGAAGGCGGTGGGCCTGACCGACTACCGCTTCTCGCTGGCCTGGCCGCGGATCCAGCCGACGGGTCGGGGACCGGCCGTCCAGAAGGGTCTGGACTTCTACCGTGCCCTCGCCGACGAGCTGCTGGAGGCCGGGATCCGGCCGGTCGTCACCCTGTACCACTGGGACCTGCCGCAGGAGCTGGAGGACGCGGGCGGCTGGCCGGAACGGGCGACGGCCGAGCGGTTCGCCGAGTACGCCGGGCTCGCCGCCGAGGCACTCGGCGACCGGATCGACACCTGGACGACGCTCAACGAGCCCTGGTGCGCGGCCTTCCTGGGGTACGGCTCCGGTGTGCACGCGCCGGGCCGCACCGACGACCGGGCCGCGCTGCGCGCCGCGCACCACCTCAACCTGGCGCACGGTCTGGCGGCCCGGGTCCTGCGGGACACCCTGCCGGCCGCCGCGGAGCTGTCGCTGACCCTGAACCTGCACGTGGCCCGGCCGCTCACGGACGCCCCGGAGGACGTGGACGCGGCGCGGCGGATCGACGCCGTGGGCAACCGGATCTTCCTCGACCCGGTCTTCCACGGCCGACTGCCGGCCGACCTGGTGGCGGACACGGCGCACCTCACGGACTGGTCCTTCGTGCGCGACGGCGACCTGGCGGCGATCTCCACCCCGATCGACTCGCTCGGCATCAACTACTACTCCCCGGCCGTCGTCGCCGCCGGCACGTCGGAGTCGCCCTCGCCGTGGCCGGGCGCGCCGGAGCGGGTGCGTTTCCTGCCCGCGCCGGGGCCCCGGACGGCGATGGACTGGCCGGTCGACGCGAGCGGTCTGCACGAACTGCTGGTCCGGCTGCGGGACGAGCTGCCCGGGGTGCCGTTGCTGATCACCGAGAACGGCGCCGCCTACGACGACTACGCCGACCCGGAGGGCGCGGTCCACGACCCCGAGCGGGTGGAGTACCTGGACGCCCATCTGGCGGCCGTGCACCGGGCGATCGCCGACGGCGCGGACGTGCGCGGCTACTTCCTCTGGTCGCTGCTGGACAACTTCGAGTGGGCGTACGGGTACGGCAAGCGCTTCGGGATCGTCCACGTGGACTTCGCGAGCCAGCGCCGTACGCCGAAGGACAGCGCGCGCTGGTACGCGGAGGTCATCGGGCGCGGCGGACTGCTCCGGTGAGCCGGGCCCGGCGGCGCGCCTCGCGGGCCGCCGGGAGGTAGCGCAGCCGCTCGGGGAGCACGGGCACCACGGCTCGTACGACCCGGGCGAAGCGGCGCAGCCGGCGTTCCTGGGCGTCGGTCCACGGCAGGCCCAGGGCCTCGCGGGCGTCCGGTGGCATCAGGCCGACGGTGACGAAGGCGCGGAAACGGGCGAGTGGCGGCAGGAGCACCGGCCACAGGGCCGCCAGGAGCAGCCGCACGGGCAGCGGGCCGCGGTCGGGCGGCGGTACGGGCTGGTCGGTGGCGACCAGTTCCCGTACGACGATCGTGGCCTCCAGCTCGTCGGCGAGCATCTTGCGCCAGTAGGGCCAGAACTCCTCGATCGTCTGCGGCATGTCCCGGTCGTGGATGCCGAGGATCCGGCCGACCTGGAGCCACTCGGCGTAGAGCTGCCGGTCCTGGGCCTCGGTGAGCGGGCGGGCGAGGTAGCGCAGGCCTTGCCGGTAGACGGGGTAGCCGGTGGCGTGGACCCAGGCGTAGTTCGCGGGGGTGAGGGCGTGGTACCGGCGGCCGTGGGCGTCGGTGCCGCGGATGGTCTTGTGGAGTTCCCGGAGCCGGCGGCCCTCCTCGGCCGCGGCCTCGCCCCCGTACACCCAGAGCTGGACCGAGCGCAGGGAGCGCTCGCCGCGGCCCCAGGGGTCGGTGCGGAAGACGGAGTGCTCGTCGACGCCGGCGCCGACGGCGGGGTGCGCGACCTGCAGGGTGAGGGCCGCGGGGAGCATGAGCAGTCCGCGGACGTCGCCGGCGATGCTCCACAGCACGCCGCCGGGCGGGGGCGGTGCGGGGTTCTTCGGGCGGGTCACGCGGGCACGCTCCTCATGCTTCCCAGCCTGCTCCGGCCGGCGGTATCGGGCAAAGGCCGCACATGGCTCGGGGCCGCCGCCCGGGGTGTGACCCCGGGGCGGCGGCCCCGTCCTCGCGGTGGGCGTCAGGCGCGGTCGGCGCCGACCGGCTCGCCGACGATGCGGCCGGCCAGGGCGCGGGCCCAGGCGTCGACGTCGGCGTTGAGCTCGCGCTCGGCGGCGGAACGCTCGGCGGCGATACGGGCGGCACCCTCGGCGAGGATGGCCTCGCGCTCGCGGACGCCCTCGGCGCGCGCGGCGGCGATGGCGGCGGCACCCTCCTCGGTGGCGCGGGAGCGGATGCGGGCGGCCTCGTGGCGGGCCTCGGCGAGCTCCGCCTCGTACTGCGCACGGATCTGCGTGGCCTCGGCACGCAGGTCGTCGGCGCGCTCGGTGCCGCCGGCGATGGCGTCCTCGCGCTCGGCGAGGGTGCGGTTGATCTTCGGCAGGATCCCCTTGGCCAGGATGAGGAAGGTGATGCCGAACACCACGAGGCCGAGGATCAGCTCGGCCGTCACGGGGTTGAGCGGACCGAGGTCCATGTCGAAGATCGTCGAATTCTGCGCGAGGGTCATGCGCGCATGATACCTGGTTCGGATTCCGACAATTCGAGCACCCCGTCGACAGTTGGCGCGCTTGTGCGGAGCACGCAAGATTCCCGGCACCGAATGGCTACCGAAAGGTAACTACGGCTGCTTTGATGTGGCGCGCCGGTTCAACCCCCCACCCTCACTTGGGAGTTCCTGTGCAGCTTGTCGCGCTCCGCCGTATTCCCGGCGTCGCTCTCTCACTGGCGCTCGCCGCCGCCACCCTGGCCGCGACCGCGCCCGGCGCCTCGGCCGCCCCGGCCGAGGGGACCCCGGGCCTGAAGGTACTCACGTACAACGCCTTCCTCTTCAGCAAGACCCTCTACCCGAACTGGGGACAGGACCACCGGGCCAAGGAGATCCCCGCCGCCTCCTTCTTCCGCGGCAACGACGTCGTCGTGCTCCAGGAGGCCTTCGACAACTCGTCCTCGGACGCCCTCAAGGCGAACGCCGCCGGCCAGTACCCCTACCAGACCCCGGTCATGGGCCGCAGCAAGAGCGGCTGGGACGCCACCGGTGGCTCCTACTCCGCAACGACGCCGGAGGACGGCGGCGTGACGATCCTCAGCAAGTGGCCGATCGTCCGCAAGGAGCAGTACGTCTACAAGGACGCCTGCGGCGCCGACTGGTACTCGAACAAGGGCTTCGTCTACACGGTCCTCGACGTCGGCGGCACGCGGGTCCACGTCGTCGGCACCCACGCGCAGTCCACCGACCCGGGCTGCTCGGCGGGCGAGGCGGCCCAGATGCGCAGCCGCCAGTTCAGGGCCATGGACGCCTTCCTGGACGCCAAGAACATCCCGGCGGGCGAACAGGTCCTGGTCGCCGGGGACTTCAACGTCGACTCGCGGACGCCGGAATACGGCACGATGCTCGCCGACGCCGGTCTCGCCGGCGCGGACGCGCGCACCGGGCACCCGTACTCCTTCGACACCGCGCAGAACTCGATCGCCTCGGAGCGCTACCCCGACGACCCGCGCGAGGACCTCGACTACGTACTGCACCGCGCCGGCCACGCCCGGCCGGCCGGCTGGACGAACAACGTGATCCAGGAGCAGAGCGCGCCCTGGACGGTGTCCAGCTGGGGCACCCGGTACACCTACACGAACCTTTCCGACCACTACCCGGTCACGGCCTACCCGGCCGGCTGACCGGAGCGGCCTCCCGCCGGGGCTCCGGGCGACACCCGTCGCCCGGAGCCCCGGCGGGGCGCGCCGCCGGCCTCCCCGGCCCGTCCGGCCGCCCCTCCGCCCGACGACCGCACCCGGTGGCGACCCTGGGTGAACTAGATTGGGCCGCAGTGGGACGAACAGGGAGGCACCCCGTGCCATCAGGGCAGCAGGCGCGCGCACAGGCCGCGGCGATCACCCCCGGCAAACGCTCCCCGGAGACGGCGGAGGCGACTCCCGTCGACCGGGTCCGCGCGCTCTTCGGCGGCCACCGCCTCTCCCCCGGACAACGGCGGATCGCCCAGTTCCTGATCGACCACCTCACCGAGGCCGCCTTCCTGTCGATCACGGAGCTCGCGGAACGGGTGGGGGTGAGCCAGCCGTCCGTGACCCGATTCGCTTCCTCCCTCGGATTCAGCGGGTACCCCGCGCTCCGCGAGGCCCTCCAGCCCATCGCGCTCAGCGCCGTCGCCGGAGCGCCCGAGGGCCGGGAGAAGCAGCGCCGCAACGAGCTCCAGGAGGCGGTCGACCACGAGATCGAGAACCTGGCGTCGCTGCGCCGCACCCTCGCGGACGCCGACCGGATCCTGGAGATCGGCGGCGAGCTGGCCCGGTCCGTCCCGCTCACCGTGCTCGGCCTGCGGATCTCGGTCTCGCTCGCCGAGTACTTCGCCTACGCGGCCCGGCGCATCCACCCCGACGTCCGGGTGGTGACCCGCGGCGGCAGCGTCGCCTACGACGCGCTGCTCCAGTCGCGCGAGGCGGGCGGCACGTGGGTGCTGGCCTTCGCGATGCCCCGGCACGCCAACGAGACCCTGGCCGCCGTGCGGGCGGCCCGCAGCACCGGGCTGCGCGTCGCCATGATCACGGACCTGGCGCTCGGACCGCTGGCCCACGAGGCCGACGTGGCCTTCACGGCGGGCACCGGCTCACGGCTCGTCTTCGACTCGTACGCGGCGCCGGGGGTGCTGTCCGCGGCGATCCTCCAGGCGATGGCGGACGCCGATCCCGAACGCACCCAGGCCCGGCTGGAGAAGTACGAGCAGGCCTCGGAGCAGTACGACTTCTTCCTGGAGGACTGAGCCGGTCCCGAGTCGGAAGGGACCGGTGTTTTCATACCCCCGGGGCGCATGAATTTTTTCATGCCCTTGCATACTCGACGGTATATATATTTACTACGTGTGCCCCCGAGGGCTCGGACAGAACACCGAACGGGTCGCCCCCTCCTCCTCGCGACCCCTGGCTGTTCCCCCGGGGCACTCCGCGTTCGCGCGGGTCCCCACCGCGGCGGCTCCGGCCAACCCCTGGGCCGGAGCCGCCGCACCCCTGTGAACAGGCCCCTTCCGAAGGCGACAACGATGTCCCATCACCGCACACAGATCAGCGACGACTGGCCGTACTCGGTCCTGACCCCGGTCAGCCACAACTGGGAGAGCACCGCCGTCCGCTGGCTGCGCGAGCTGCTGCCGGCCCGGTACGCCGGATACGCCACCCTGACACGCCATCCCGTCCTGCTGGCCCGCCACACCCGGCTGCAGATAGAGCACGAGATACGAGCGGTGCGGGTGGCGATGCAGACCTGCCGGGCGGAGCTGCCGCCGATGGGCGTGGCCGACCCGACGATCGAGTGCGCGATCAGGATGTACGCCGCCGAGCTGGAGCAGCTGAGCCGGCTCGCCCGGGGCGTGCGCCTGGTGTCGGAGGCGCTCCAGGCGAGCACCGACGGCGCCCGTCGGCGGGCCCGGGTCTGACGGACCGGGCCCGACGGAAGCGCTCCGGGGGCAACGAGCACCCACCGTGGCCCGCCCCCGGCGAGTGGATCAGTGGGTTCCGAAGTTGCTGTAGAGCCACAGGCCCACGACGCCGGCCACGCAGAGCAGGACCACCCAGGAGCCGATGCCCGTGTGGCGGCCGCGCGCGGGCTTCGGCGGCCGGGCCGCTCGGGCCTGCCGGCCCGGACGACGGGCGGCACCGACCGGTTCCGCGGCCGCCTCGGCGGCGGTGACGTCCGCGAGGAGGCGGCGGCAGACCGCGGCCAGCTCCCCCGTCCCGGCGGACAGGTCGACCACCGCCTCCGAGCGGGCCGGAGCAGTGGTGCCGCCGTCGAGCAGGCGCCCGGCCCGGACCCGCGCCTGGTCCTTCCCCCCGGTGGGGGCCAGACTGATCCAGCGGCCCACGTGCTCGCCCCGGATCACCACGCCGCCGCCCCGCTCGCGGTACACGGTGTGCTCCCGCCACAGAAGCCCGGCCAACTCGGCTGCCGTGTCCCTGAGTTCCGCGTACATGCCGTACCCCTCCCCTGACCCCCGATTCGAACAAGCACGTGACTCTAGCGTCAGGTACACGCCACCTCGCACGCCGGGTCCGCCGCCGTCCCGGCCGGTCCGCTACGCGTCGAGGTCGTACACCGTGACCGGGATCCCCCGCGCCACCAGACGGGCGGTGACCAGCGGTTCGGCCCAGCGGCGCGAGAGCGCCAGGACGAAACCCTTCCCCCAGCCGCCCAGGTCGTTGCAGACATGAGCGATGATCTTGACGCCCTTCCCCTGCGGAGCGGTCGCGTCGCCCCGTACGTACGTGATGGCCGGCTCGTTCCCCGTCATGCCGTCACCGTACGGCCCGCCACCGACAACGCCGCGGCTCTTTTACAACGCCGGTGAGACAGCAATACTGTTGCACCGAAGGGCGACACACGGGAAACGAGGCACCTCAGATGGCCACCGAGACCGAGGAGCAGCCGCCGACGTTCACCGTCGACGAGCTGGCCGCCCGGGCCGGCGTCACCGTGCGCACGGTGCGGTTCTACGGGACGCGCGGGCTGCTGCCGCCGCCCGTGATCGGCCCGCGCCGGGTCGGCCACTACGGCCCCGAACACCTCTCGCGCCTGGCTCTGATCGAGGAGCTCCAGCGCCAGGGCATGACCCTGGCAGCGATCGAACGGTACCTGGAGCAGCTCCCGCCCGATCTGAGCGCCCAGGATCTGGCCATCCACCGCGCGCTCGTGGCCTCCTGGGCGCCGGAGTCGGCGGAGGAGACCACGCACCGCGAGCTCGAACGACGGGCCGGCCGGGCCCTGGACGACGAGGACATCGACCGGCTCGCGGCGATGGGCGTGCTCGACCGGGGGCCGGATCCGGAGGTCTTCCGGCTGGACGGCACGCTCCTGCGGCTGGGAGTGGAGCTGCTCGACGTCCCCATCGCCCACGAGACGATCCTCGCCTCGCGCACGGTGCTGCTGGAACACGCCCGCGCGGCGGCGCAGGAGCTCTCCCGGCTGTTCCGCGAGGAGGTGTGGAACCCGTACCGGGAGCGGGAGTCGGACCCCGATCACGTGGCGGCCATGAAGTCGCTCTCGGCGCACATGCAGCCGATGGTGGTGCAGGCGCTGGTGACGGCGTTCCAGCGGTCGCTGCGGGAGGAGCTGCGGGCCGCGTTCGGCGCGGGGACGCCGGCGGAGGGCGGGACGGCGGGAGCCGGCGCCTGAGCGTCAGCGGGAGGGGGCGGCCGGTCAGGGCGTCAGACCGACCCAGATGGACTCGCTCTCCCGGATGACGTAGATGGCTCCGGTCTCGGGGGTCCAGCCGAGCGGGACGACGTAGTAGCGACCGTCTCGTTCGAGCAGGAGCCGCAGGCCGGTGTACCGGTAGGGGTGGAGCAGGCCGCTCGGCAGCGGCTCCTTCCGGACCTCGCCGTCCGGGAGGGACAGCGGCCGGCTGCTGAGCACCACCACGCCGGTCCAGTCGACGACGTGACGGGCATGGGAACTGGCGTCGCGCTGGGCGGTGTCGACCGTGATCCGGGTGAGGCCCCAGAAGAGGAAGACCGCCGCGGCGAAGACCGGGAGCGCCCGGCGCCGGAATCCGTGCGGCCGGCGGCCGTGTGCGTCGCGGCACTGCGTCAGCAGCAGCCCGGCGCCGATGACGAACGGGGCGGTCCAGCCGTAGGGCTGGATCTGCGTCCACAGCGCGAGCAGCAGGACGCCGAGGGCCACGACCGGCAGGGAGAGGCGGGCCCCGAGCGCCTCGGCCCGCCCGCCGGCGCGCGGCGCCCCCTGCCGGTGGCTCCGGGCCCGCAGCGAGGGTGCGATCACGGCGAGCACGATCAGCCCGGCGGCCACCAGCACCTCCAGCTTCAGCAGATGCAGGCTCTGCGTCGCGAGCTCGCCGAAGCCCAGGTCGAGGGTGCCGAGGGAGATGTGGAAGTAGCCGTAGTACGAACTGGTGTACATCGCCCCCAGATAGAAGAGGAGTCCGGCGATGAAGGTCCCCTGGGCGATGACCAGCTTGAGGAGCATGGTGGGGCTCGCGGAGTCGTCGCCCGGTCCCTCGTGCGCCGGCCCCGGCTCCGGCTCCGGGCGCGGGTCCCGCGCCGGCTCGTCCGAGGGCGGCAGCGTCACGTGCCGTCTGGTGCGGGGTTCACGGATCCGTCCGGGGGCGTCCGGTTCTCCGCGGGCTTCGTGAAGCTGGGTGCCGAGGTCGGGCGGCCGTTGCCACCGGGACTCTTCGGCGGGCCGGACGGCAGCGGGGGCACCGACGGCTCGCCGCCGCCCGAGCTCCGCCGCCCGGCGGGCGTCGACGCCCCGGGCGGCGGCGTGTACGCCGGCGGGGACGACTCCTGCGACGGCCCGGAGACCGTCTCGGAGGGCGAGGGGCCGTCCCCCGGATCGGGCGAATCGGAGCCGCACGCGGCCAGCGCGGCGGCGCCGCACAGGCCGAGGGTGACGAACAGGGTGGCCCGCAGCCGACGGACGGTCTTCTCGCGCATCCGACCTCCTTGATCGTCCGCGAGCATAGGCGGCCGTCCTCCGGGTCGCCCGGACCCACGCGAAGCGGCCCCGGCGCACCGCTCGATCGGACGATCGTGCCGTGGCGCCGGGGCCGCTCGCTCCCATGGGGGGTCAGGCGTCGGTGAAGACCTCGCCGCGCTCGGCCTTCTCGACCAGCAGGGCGGGCGGGGTGAAGCGGTCGCCGTACTTCTCCGCCAGCTCGCGCGCCCGCGCCACGAAGCCGGGCAGGCCGCCCTCGTAGCCGTTGATGTACTGCAGGACGCCGCCGGTCCAGGCCGGGAAGCCGATGCCCATGATGGAGCCGATGTTGGCGTCGGCGACCGACGTGAGGACGTTCTCCTCCAGGCAGCGCACGGAGTCGAGCGCCTCGGAGAAGAGCATCCGCTCCTTCATGTCCTCGAACGGGATCGTGACGTCCGGGCGGGTGAAGTGCTCGCGCAGGCCCGGCCACAGGCGCGTGCGCCGGCCGTCCTCGCCGTACTCGTAGAAGCCGCCACCGCCGCTGCGGCCGGGGCGGCCGAACTCGTCGACCATCCGGTCGATCACCGCGTCGGAGGGGTGCCCGGTCCAGGTGCCGCCGGCCTCCTCCACCGCGCGCCGGGTCTCGTTGCGGATCTTGCGGGGCAGGGTGAGGGTCAGCTCGTCCATCAGCGAGAGGACCTTGGCCGGGTAGCCCGCCTGGGCCGCCGCCTGCTCGACGGAGACCGGGTCCGCGCCCTCGCCGACCATCGCCACGCCCTCGTTGATGAACTGGCCGATCACCCGGGAGGTGAAGAACCCGCGCGAGTCGTTGACGACGATCGGGGTCTTGCTGATCCGGCGCACCAGGTCGAAGGCGCGGGCGAGGGCCTCGTCGCCGGTGCGCTCGCCCTTGATGATCTCCACGAGCGGCATCTTGTCGACGGGCGAGAAGAAGTGCAGGCCGATGAAGTCGACGGGCCGGGAGACGCCCTCGGCGAGCACCGTGATGGGCAGCGTGGACGTGTTGGAGCAGAGCAGCGCGTCCGGCTCGATGACGTCCTGGATCTCCTGGAACACCTTGTGCTTCAGGGCGGTGTCCTCGAAGACGGCCTCGATGACGGCGTCGCAGCCGGCCAGGTCCGCCGGGTCGGCGGTCGGCGTGATCCGGGCGAGCAGCGCGTCGCGCTTGGCCTCGGTGGTGCGGCCCCGGGAGAGCGCCTTGGCGAGCAGCTTCTCGGAGTACTCCTTGCCGCGCTGCGCGGCCTCCGCGGTGACGTCCTTGAGGACGACGTCGATGCCCGCGCGGGCGCAGGAGTACGCGATGCCGGCGCCCATCATGCCGGCGCCGAGCACGGCGACCTTGCGGACCTGACGGGGCTCGACGCCCTGCGGGCGGTTGGCGCCGGAGTTGACGGCCTGGAGGTCGAAGAAGAAGGCCTGGATCATGTTCTTCGCGGTCTGGCCGGTCACCAGCTCGGTGAAGTAGCGGGCCTCGATGACCAGGGCGGTCTCGAAGTCGACCTGTGCGCCCTCGACGGCGCACGCCAGGATGTTGCGGGGCGCGGGGTAGGGGGCGCCGTTCAGCTGCTTGCGCAGGTTGGCCGGGAAGGCCGGGAGGTTGGCGGCGAACCGCGGGTTCGACGGCGTGCCGCCGGGGATCTTGTAGCCCTTGACGTCCCAGGGCTGGTGCGACTCGGGGTGGGTGTCGATGAAGGCGCGCGCCTTCGCGAGCATCTCCTCCGGCGTGGCGGCCACCTCGTGGACCAGGCCGTTCTCGAGCGCCCGCTGCGGTGTGTACTGGGTGCCCTGGAGCAGGACCTTGAGGAGCGCGTCGGCGATGCCCATCAGGCGTACGGTGCGGGTCACGCCGCCACCGGCCGGGAGGAGGCCGAGGGTGACCTCGGGAAGGCCGATCTTGGAGCCGGGGGCGTCGAGGGCGATGCGGTGGTGCGAGGCGAGGGCGATCTCGTAACCGCCGCCGAGGGCCGCGCCGTTGACGGCGGCGACGACCGGCTTGCCGATCGTCTCGATGGCGCGGAGCGAGGCCTTGATGGCGGTGCCGGTGTCGAAGGCCTGCTGAGCCTGCTCGGGCCCGACCTTCATCATGTCCTTGAGGTCGCCGCCGGCGAAGAAGGTCTTCTTGGCCGAGGTGTAGATGATGCCGCGGATGGAGTCGCGTTCCGCGACGACCCGCGCGGCGATCGCCGCGATGGAGTCCTTGAACGCCTGGTTCATGGTGTTCGCGGACTGGTCGGGGTCGTCCAGGACGAGGGTGACGATCCCGGTCTCGTCCTGCTCCCAGCGGATGGTGGTGCTCTCGGTCATTGCGATGTCTCCGAAGATGGGAAGGGAGGGACGGACGGTCAGACGCGCTCGACGATCGTGGCGATGCCCATGCCGCCGCCGACGCACAGCGTGGCCAGGCCGTAGCGCTTGTCCTGGCGCTCCAGCTCGTCGATCAGGGTGCCGAGGATCATCGCGCCGGTGGCGCCCAGCGGGTGGCCGAGCGCGATCGCGCCGCCGTTGACGTTCACCTTGTCCAGGCTGATGCCCATGTCCTTGACGAAGCGGAGCACGACGCCGGCGAAGGCCTCGTTGATCTCGACCAGGTCGATGTCGTCCATCGTCAGGCCGGCCTTCGCGAGCGCCTTGCGGGTGGCGGGCGCGGGGCCGGTGAGCATGATGGTCGGCTCGGAGCCGGAGACGGCCGCGGCCACGATCCGGGCCCGGGGCGTGAGTCCGTAGCGCTCGCCGACCTCCTTGGAGCCGATCGCGACGAGGGACGCGCCGTCGACGATGCCGGAGGAGTTGCCCGCGTGGTGGACGTGGTCGATCTTCTCGACCCAGTGGTACTTCTGCAGCGCGACCGCGTCGAAGCCGCCCATGTCGCCGATCGCGGCGAAGGAGGGCTTGAGCGAGGCCAGCGAGTCGGCCGTGGTGCCCGGCCGCATGTGCTCGTCGTGGTCGAGGACCGTGAGGCCGCTGTGCCGGTCGGTGACCGGGACGACGGAACGGTCGAAGCGGCCGTCCTTCCACGCCGCCGCCGCCCGCTCCTGGGAGAGCGCCGCGTACTCGTCGACGTCCCGGCGGGTGAAGCCCTCGATGGTGGCGATGAGGTCGGCGCCGATGCCCTGCGGGACGAAGCCGGTCTCGTAGTTGGTCATCGGGTCGGCGAACCAGGCACCGCCGTCGGAGGCCATCGGGACCCGCGACATCGACTCGACGCCGCCGGCCAGGACCAGGTCCTCCCAGCCCGAGCGGACCTTCATCGCGGCCATGTTGACCGCTTCGAGGCCGGAGGCACAGAAGCGGTTCTCCTGGACGCCGGCGACGGTGTCGGGCAGTCCGGCGGCGATGGCGGCGATCCGGGCGATGTCGGAGCCCTGGTCGCCGACCGGGCCGACGACACCGAGGACGATGTCGTCGACGGCGGCCGGGTCCAGGGTGGGGAAGCGGCGCCGGATCTCGTGGATGAGCCCGACGACCAGGTCGATGGGCTTGGTGCCGTGCAGGGCGCCGTTGGCCTTGCCGCGACCGCGCGGGGTGCGGATCGCGTCGTACACGTACGCTTCGGTGCTCACGGGAAGCCTTTCGGGAAGAACGGGAGGTGCGTGAGGGTGGGTGATCGGGAGGGGTGCCGGGGCCGGCGGGTCCGTCAGCCGAGCAGGGACCGGCCGATGATCTCCTTCATGATCTCGGTCGTGCCGCCGTAGATCGTCTGGATGCGGCCGTCCGTGAACGCGCGCGCCACCGGGAACTCGGCCATGTAGCCGTATCCGCCGTGCAGTTGCAGGCAGCGGTCGGCGACCCGCTTCTGCAGCTCGGTCGCCCACCACTTGGCCATCGAGGCGTGGACGGCGTCGAGCCGCCCTTCGGCGTGGTCGATGATGCACCGGTCGAGGAAGGTGCGGGTGACGGCGCACTCGGTGGCCATCTCCGCGATCTCGAAGCGGACGTGCTGGAGACGGGAGAGCGGCCGGCCGAAGGCCTCGCGCTCCTTGACGTAGGTCGTCGTGATCTCCAGGAGGTGTTCGGCGGCGGCGATGCCGGCCACCGCGATGGCCATCCGCTCCTGGGCGAGGTTGGTCATCAGGTGGACGAAGGCGCCGTCGAGCTCGCCGAGCAGGTTCTCCTTGGGGACGCGGACGTCGTGGAAGAACAGTTCGGCGGTGTCCTGGGACTTCTGGCCGATCTTGTCGAGGTTCCGGCCGCGCTCGAATCCCTCCATGCCCCGCTCGACGACGAGCAGCGAGAGCCCGTGCGCGCCGCCCTCGGGGGTCGTCTTCGCGACGACGATCACCAGGTCGGCGAGGATGCCGTTGGAGATGAAGGTCTTGGAGCCGTTGAGGACCCAGTGGTCGCCCCGGTCCTCGGCGGAGGTGCGGATGCCCTGGAGGTCGGAGCCCGCGCCCGGCTCGGTCATCGCTATCGCGGTGATCAGCTCGCCCGAGCAGAATCCCGGCAGCCAGCGCCGCTTCTGCTCCTCGGTCGCCAGAGACGTGAGGTACGGGCCGATGATGTCGTTGTGCAGCCCGAGCGCGATGCCCGGGGCGCCGGCCCGGGTGAACTCCTCGGCGAGGACGGCGCTGTAGCGGAAGTCGGGGTTCCCGCCGCCGCCGTACTCCTCCTCCACGGCGAGGCCGAGCAGGCCCTGCCGGCCGGCCGCGCGCCAGGCGTCGCGCGAGACGATCCCGTCCTTCTCCCACTGCTCGTAGTGCGGCAGCACCTCCTTGGCGAGGAAGGTGCGGACGGTCTCGCGGAACGCCTCGTGGTCGGCGGTGTAGAGCTGGCGCTTCATGCCTGCGGCTCCTGCGGTGCGTCGGTGCGGGTGGTCAGGGAGGGTACGGCCCAGTCGCGGGCGACCTCGCCGGTGTCGGCGCCGGGCAGCGCCGGGCCGCCGCGGACGGTGCCGGGTGTGGCCGAGAACCGGGGGGCGGGCGCGGGCTGGGTGAGTCCGCCGTGCTCGACGAAGGTGCCGCGGGCCGCGAGGTGGGGGTGGGCCGGCGCCTCGCGCATCGAGAGGACGGGCGCCACGCAGGCGTCGGTCCCGGCGAAGACCGCCGTCCACTCCTCGCCGGTGCGGGTGCGGAAGCGGGCGGCCACGGCCGCGCGCAGTTCGTCCCAGCGGCCGGGGTCCTTGCGGAGGGGCGCGACGTCCTCGATGCCGAGCAGCCGCACGAACTCGTCGTAGAAGGGCTGCTCCAGCGCACCGACGGCCATGTGGCGGCCGTCGGCGGTCTCGTAGACGCCGTAGAAGGGACAGCCTCCGTCCAGCAGGTTGACGCCGCGGCGGTCCTGCCAGCCGCCGACGGCCAGCATGCCGTGGATCATGGTGGCGAGATGGGCGGCCCCGTCCACGATCGCCGCGTCGACGACCTGGCCCTCGCCGTGCTCGCCGGCGTGCCGGAGCGCGGCGAGCACGCCCACGACGAGGTAGAGCGAGCCGCCCGCGTAGTCGCCGACGAGGTTGGCGGGCACGGTGGGCGGGCCGTCCGGGTCGGGGCCGATCATGCCGAGGGTGCCCGTGACGGCGAGGTAGGAGATGTCGTGGCCGGCGGTCGAGGCCAGCGGTCCGTCCTGGCCCCAGCCGGTCATCCGGCCGTAGACCAGTCGCGGATTGCGGGCGAGACAGGCGTCGGGCCCGACGCCGAGGCGCTCCGCGACGCCGGGCCGGTAGCCCTCGATGAGGATGTCGGCCCGTTCGACCAGGTCGAGCACGGTCGCGGCGCCGCCCTCGGCCTTGAGGTCGACGAGGACGGAGCGCTTGCTGCGGTTGGTGAGGTCGTACGCGGGATCGATGCCGAGCCCGGGACCGCCCGGGCGGTCGACGCGGACGACGTCGGCGCCGAGGTCGGCGAGGAGCATGGCGGCGAACGGGCCCGGCCCGATCCCTGCGAGTTCGACCACGCGCACCCCGGAGAGCGGGCCGTTCCGGGCGTTCCGCGTCCCTGCCATGAAGCCCCCAGCGCTGTGTGACACCAATGATGTAACACCGGTGATGCTAGGAACGTGTTCCACTCCGCACAAGACCCCGGGCCGAGCAAGCGCTTGGAAATTGTGCTTCGGCCGAGTTCCGCTAGGCTCCGCCGACGACAAGCGCCCGGACGGCGGCGCGGGTGAAGGCGAGGGGCTGGATGGAGACAGGGGCCGGCACGGGGCGGGACGACGCGGCACGGCCGTACGACCTGGTGCTCTTCGGGGCGACCGGGTTCGTGGGCGAGCTCACCGCGGAGTATCTGGCCGAACACGCTCCGGCCGGGTGCCGCTGGGCACTCGCCGGGCGCAGCCGCGCGAAACTGGAGGCCCTGCGCGAACGGCTCGCGATCGGCCGCCCGCACTGCGCGGAGCTGCCGCTCGTGGTGGCGGACTCCGCCGATCCGGAGGCGGTGCGCGCGCTCGCCGAGTCCGCCCGGGTCGTGGCGACCACGGTCGGCCCGTACGTCTGGTACGGCGAGGGCCTGGTGGCGGCGTGCGCGGAGGCGGGCACCGACTACGTGGACCTGACCGGCGAGACCGAGTTCATCGACCTGACGTACGTGCGGCACGACGCGCGGGCCCGGGAGACCGGGGCCCGCCTGGTGCACGCCTGCGGCTTCGACTCGGTGCCGCACGACCTCGGGGTGTACTACACCGTCGGGCAGCTCCCGAAGGACGTGCCGCTGCGGATCGACGGATTCGTCCGGGCCGGCGCCGTCTTCTCGGGCGGCACGTTCGCCTCCGCGCTGACGGCGATGGGGCGCGGGCGCGAGATCCTGCGGGCCGCGCACGAACGGCGGCTGCACGAGCCCCGGCTGGTGGGCCGGCGGGCCCACGCGCCGCTGGCGGGGCCGCGGTTCAGCCGGGAGACGGGCACCTGGGCACTGCCCCTGCCCACCCTCGACCCGCAGGTCATCGCCCGCTCGGCGGCGGCGCTGGAGCGCTACGGCCCCGACTTCCGCTACCGCCACTACGCGTCGGTCAAGACCCTGCCGATGGCGCTGGGCGGCGCCGCGGCCGTGGGTACGGGCCTGATTGCGGCCCAACTGCCGCCGCTGCGGCGCTGGATGATGGACCGCTACGAGGCGGGCCAGGGCCCCAGCGCCGAGCGGCGGGCGCGGAGCTGGTTCTCGGTGCGCTTCGTGGGCGAGGGCGGCGGCCGGCGGGTCTTCACGGAGGTCTCGGGCGGCGACCCGGGCTACGACGAGACGGCGAAGATGCTGGCCGAATCCGCGCTCTGCCTCGCCTTCGACACTCTGCCCAAGACGTCCGGGCAGGTCACGACGGCCGTCGCGATGGGCGACGCGCTGCTCGACCGGCTGCAGGCGGCGGGCATCCGCTTCCGGGTGGCCGACGCGCGCTAGGTGTGTCGCGAAAGGCCCTCCCCCCTGGGCTTCGCCGGGGAGGAGGGCCTTTCCGGACAGGTCCCGAACGTGCGATGTGACCCCCGGGCCGCGGCGGCGACGGTACGTGCGGCCTGAACGACCGTGGTTCAGGCCGCGCGGAGATCTCGCCGAGGCACAAGGTGCCGTAGAGCCGGAGCCGCGCCGCCGCCGCGGAGGTGGCGGGCGGGACGGCCTCCGCCCGCCCCGGCCGCCACACCCCTCTCTCCTCTTCTCCCCGCCCCACCATTCCCTTCGCCTTGCCCGACCAGGTATCTTGCATCGCATGGAACCAGGCGATTCGACCAAGCAGGCCCGGGCGGCCGCCCAGCTGCGCAAGGGGGTGCTGGAGTACTGCGTCCTCGCCCTGATGCGGGACCGCCCCCGCTACGGCGTGGAACTCCTCCACGCCCTGGAGGAGTCCGGCGCCCTGGCCACCGGCCAGGGCACGGTCTACCCGCTGCTCTCCCGGCTCCGCCGCGACGACCTGGTCACCACCACCTGGCAGGAGTCCGCCTCCGGACCACCCCGTCGCTACTACGCGCTCACCGACAGCGGCCGGGCCGCGCTCGACGAGTTCACCCGCGTCTGGCCCGCCTTCCGCGACGCCGTCGACACCTTCCTGACCACCCCGCACCCCTCTGCCGGAGACCCCTCATGAAGACCCCTGCCGACCCCGTACGCGACTACCTCGCCGCCGTCGAGCGCGAGGCCTCCGCACTCCCCGCCGACCGTCGCCACGAGCTCCTGGCCGACCTCGCCGAACACATCGAGGTGACCCGCGCCGAACGCCCCGGCACCGCGACCGGCGAGGTCCTGGCGGCGCTGGGGGACCCCCGCGCGATCGCGGCCACGGCACTGGCCGAGGCGGGGAACGGGGACACCGCGGCCCCGGCCCGGGGCGGTGCCGGCGCACCCGCCCGGCGCGGCAGGGTGCACCCCCTGGTGCCACTCCTGATGCTCACCCTGTCGCTGCCGTTCATGATGGTCTTCCCGGACCACCCCGGCCCCCTGTTCGGAGTCCTGTTCCGCGTCACCGGCGCGGTACTCCTGTGCACCTCGGTGCACTGGACCCCTGTCCGGAAGAGCACCGGCGTCCTGCTCGCCGCCGTCCTGCCGACCGCCGTCATCGCCGCCTGGAACCTGTCCGGCGGCGGCCCGGCGGGCGACGCACCGGCCCTCTGGGCCAACCTGGCGATGCTCGCCCTGCTGGGCGGAACCGCGGCATGGCTCTGGCGGGTCCGCCGCGCCTGAGCCGCCGCGGAAGGGCCGGACGCCTCAGTGCGCCGCGTGGCGCACGAGGCAGAACGGGTGGCCGGCCGGGTCCGCGTAGGTACGCCAGGCCCGGTCGCCTCCCCCGCCGTCGAGCTGCCACGCGCCGAGCGCGAGGACGGCCTCGTGCGCCTCGTCCAGGTCGTCGACCTGCACGTCGAGATGGAACTGCTGCTCGGGCGCTCCCCAGACGGGCGGACGGTGGTCGGCCACGCCCTGGAAGGCGAGCACCGGCGCGCCGGCGGCGTCGTGCAGGGTGGCCCAGCCGTCCCCGAGGGCCCACGGGGAGCCGCTGCGATTGATCTCGCCGCCGAGCAACCGCTGGTAGAACTCCGCCAGTTCCAGCACATCGGGGCAGTCGAGCACGACGCACTGCAGGGTGCCGATCACGCGGCCGCCACCACCCAGGCGAAGACGACGTAGAGCATGGCGCAGACCCAGGCCAGGGAGACGAGCCCGGCTACGGCGAGGACCGCGGTCAGGCCGCGTTCGACCGGACGCAGTGGGGTGGGAACGGGGGTTGTCATGTGCCCCACTGTGCCGCCCAAGATCGAAGCCCGGTATCCGTACTCGTACTCAGGTCGTCCACGATGCGTTGCCACTCGTGCTCACCTCCGGGCAACGGCCAGGCCCAGGTGGGGCGGTCGCCCGTGCGCAGCTCCTCCAGGCGGCGGGCGAGGGCGGCGCCCGCCGTCTCGGCCCCGTCGGGGACCCGGGACCCGTGCCGGGCCATGAGGGCGCGGTGGCGGGCGAGTTCACCCTCGTACGCCTCCGCGGCCTCGGCCTCTCCCCGCGCGCGCTCGTCGTGGGGCGTCGTCCGCCGGAGCACGAGCACCGACGGCTCCACGTCCTCGGCGACGGCCGCGGCGAGCCGCGCGTGCCCGTCGAGGACGACGTAGCAGTCGAGGCCGCTCACCCACCACAGCAGGACCGGAGGCAGGATCCCGGCGCGCGCCTGGGCCCGGTACGCCTTGACGCGTGCGTCGTCGGCCGCGGGCAGCGGCCGCAGGGGGAACAGCTCCCAGCCGGTGCTGTGGACGTGCCAGTCGACGTATCCGTCCGGGTGCCCGCCGACGACGCGCTCGCCCCAGTAGTCGGCCGGTCCGGCGTCGTCCCGGTTCCAGTGCCGCTCCATGACGGTCGTGAGCACCCAACGGCCGTCGTGCAACGGCCCGTCCGGGTCGGCGTCGAGCAGCCGTGCCACCCGGTGGAGCCACCGCTCGGGCCGGTCGGCGTACGCCCGCGCCTCGGCGGCGCGCAGGGGCGGCAGCAGCGGACGGGGCGCGGCCGTGCGATAGAAGTCGACTCCCTGGTCGCCCCGGTCGACGACCGCGAACAGGAGGGGGGTGCCGCCCTGTTCCAGGATCAGACGCGAGCCGGCGGTCCGGAGCCGGAGTCCGGGGCGCGGGCGGTCCGCGACGTCGAGGACCAGCTCGGTCACGGGGCGGCCGCGAGGGCTGCCCGGAGCGCGCGGCGGCACAGCGAGTCGGCGCGCCGGGTGGTCTCGGGGATGCGGTAGCGCGGGGCGAGGAGCAGGGTGTGCGCGCACGCCGCCTCCAGGGACACCCGGTGCCCCACGGAGACGAAGACGGGCTTCACGCCCGCCTGGGTGCGCAGGGCGCGCCCCACCTCCTCGCCGTCGGCGAGGAGCGGGCTGGAGTCGCCGCGGTCGGCGCCCGGCTGGTCGTAGGCGAAGGTGAACGGGTTCTTCGCGACGCCGATCGAGGGGAGCCCGGTCAGGACGCCGAGGTGGCTCGCCAGTCCGAAGCGGCGCGGATGGGCCAGCCCGTAGCCGTCGCAGACGAGGAGGCCGGGGTCGGCGGAGAGCGAGTCGAGCGCGGCGCGGACCGTCGGGATCTCCCGGAAGGCGAGCAGACCGGGAACGTACGGGAAGGAGACCCGGCCGACCGCCGTGGCCTCCTCCACCACCTCCAGCGTGGCCGCGTCGAGCACCACGGCGGCGGCCGCGACGAGGTCCCGCTCGTCGTCGTAGGCGACGTCGAGCCCCGTGACGTGCCCGGTGCCGGGCAGGGGTCCCGCCTCGTCGAGCACGAGCCGGGCGCGGAGCTCCCGCTGGAGGTTCCGGGCGGCGGGCTCGTCGGCGGGCCAGCCCGCGGGAATGTCGATGATCGTCATGGTGACGGCCACCCTACGACCCGCGTCGGGGACGGTGGGCGGGAGTTTCCGTCCGGGCGGGGGCCGAGGACGGGCACCCCGGCCGTTCACGTCCGGGCGGGGCGGCCCTCGGGCCGGACGGCGTTCCCCGGCCCCGGTAGCCTGGCGATCATGTTCGTACTGGAATTGACCTACACCGCGCCCGTCGAGCGGGTCGACGCACTGCTGGACGCGCACGTCGAGTGGCTCGACGCGCAGTACGCCGCGGGCGTGTTCGTCGCCTCCGGGCGGAAGAACCCGCGCGACGGGGGTGTCATCCTGGCCGCCGGGGTCGACCGCGGGACGATCGAGAAGATCGCCGCGGCCGACCCGTTCGCCGTCGAAGGGGTGTGCGCGTACCGGATCACGGAGTTCTACGCCACGAAGACGGCGGCGGAACTCGCTTCGTACCGGGAGCAGTTGCCCTCCTAGCCCGGCAAGATCGGCAAGATCGGCAAGACACCCCTGGGACCTGTCTCAGCGGCGCGCCAGCCGGGCGATCCTGCCCTTCTCGCCGGAGGCCCAGCAGGCGCCGTCGCGGGTGCAGTCGACGGTGTCGTACGAGCCGGTGTCGACCGTGCGCCAGGTGCGGCCGCCGTCCGTCGTCAGGTCCGTGCCCGTGGGGCCGACGGCGAGCGCGCCCCACGTGGTGTGCGGGAGCCAGGCGACGCCGGAGCGGTACGCGGGCGGCGGCGTGGCGGCCTGCCGCCACGTGCGGCCGGCGTTCCCGGTGACCGCCGCGGCCTGCGGGGAGGGCTGGTCCTTGCGGTAGTCGCCGCCGACCGCGAGGCCGTGCGCGCGGTCGCGGAAGGCGAGCGCGAAGACTCCCCGCGCCGGGTCCCCCGCCGGGATCGTCGACTCGGCGGCGGTCCAGGTGAGGCCGCGGTCGGCGGAGTGCAGGACCCGGGCGGTGGCCCCGCCGCCGGTCGCCAGCCAGACGTCTCTCGGCCCCGAGGAGACCAGGCACTGGCCGCTCGCCGCGAAGCCCGCCTCGCCGGCCTGTGCAGCCGGCATCCCCTTGTCCGGCAGCACCTGCCACGACCGGCCGCCGTCGCGGGTGGACAGGATGCGGTACTTCCCGTCGACCGGGTCGCTCATGGCGAGGCCGTGCCGGTGGTCGAAGAAGGTCATGCAGTCGTAGAAGGCACGCGGGTCGGTGTTGCGGAAGGACTCGGTCCAGGTGGCGCCGCCGTCCTCGGTGCGCAGGACCCGGGACGCCTCGCCCTCGCCGATCGCCAGGACCACCGCGCGCCGTCCGTCGAAGGCCTCGACGTCGCGGAACTCCAGCTCGCCCGCACCCGGGGGCGACACGTCCTGCCAGGTGCGGCCCGCGTCGCCGGTGCGCAGCACGGTGCCCTTCGATCCCGCGGCCCAGGCGGTGTCGCGGTCGACCGCCGCGAGGCCGCGGAAGCGTGCGTCCGTACCCGTGGTCGTGAGCTGCCAGCCGGCCGCGGCCGTGGGGGTCTCCCCGGCCCGCGCGGGCGCTGCCAGAGTCAGCGCGAGCGCCGCCCCGATCAGTCCCACCGACATCATTCGTCTCGTCTTCCCCTTGGACGTCATGGCGCCGGAAGCTAGCCGACCTCGCGGACCCCGTCCAGGGTGCCTGGCCCGCCACACCCGCCCCCAGGGGCCGGTGACACAGCTCACGTACCCGCGGAGTGCACGTTCCGGTTCGATCGTTCGTCTTCCCTGATGTCAGGGAAGACGACAGGAACCCGCAGCCGCGAGACAGGAGCTGGCACTTGTCCACCGTCATAGAGCAGGCCGTCCAGGCCCGACTGGTCGCCTCCGCCCCGCGGATGGAGACCGTCCCCGCCACGCTCCGGTACGACCGCGGCGACCCGTACGCGGTCAGCATGGCCTTCCCGCCGCCCGCCACGCTGGAGGGGGTCGAGGTCTCGTGGGCGTTCTCCCGCGAGCTGCTGGCGCAGGGTGTGGACGGTCCGGCCGGGGTCGGGGACGTGCGCGTGCGCCCGTACTGCTACGACCGCACCGTCGTCGAGTTCCACGCCACCGAGGGGGTGGCCGTGGTGCACATCCGGACGGAGGAGCTGCGGCGCTTCCTGGAGCGCTCGCAGCATCTGGTCCCCGCCGGCCGGGAGCACCACTACCTGGACTGGGACCAGGACCTGGCGCAGCTCCTCGACGACTACACGTGACGGGCGCGGCCCGCCGCGCCTCCCGTTCTAATTCGATTGCCCGCCCTCCGCGGCCGGCGTACGGTCGGTCCTGGCCCTGTTGTCACCCGATCGGAGATAGGCCGTTGCTCGTCTGAGGTTCGAGACACCGAGCCGCGCGTGCCCTGAGCGCCGCGTGTGCCGTCTTCGATCCTCGGCGTACGAGTACGAGCTTCCCGCCCGGCTGTCCGCGCCTCCGGTGTCTCACCCGTTGCCCCAGCCCACGCTCTTGCAACAGGGAGGCCCTCGTGGCAGTCCGCCCCACGTTCATCACCTGCTCGTCCCTCTTCTTCTCCTGGCCGGACGGCACGCCCGTCCTGGACGACTTCCGGCTCGCCGTCGGCCCCGGCCGGACCGGCCTGATCGGTCTCAACGGCTCCGGCAAGTCGACGCTCCTCAAGCTGATCGCCGGTGAACTGCCCCCGGCGTCCGGCACGATCCGCACGCTCGGCGAGGTCGGCCACCTTCCGCAGGACGTGGTGCTGGACACCGCGATGCGGGTCGACGAGGCACTCGGCATCGCCGGTGTCCGGGCCGCCCTGCACGCCATCGAGGCCGGCGATCCGGCCGAGGAGCACTTCGCGGCGGTCGGCGACGACTGGGACGTCGAGGAACGCGCCCGGGCCACACTCGACCAGCTCGGTCTCGGCCACGTCGGCCTCGACCGCACGATCGGCGAGGTGTCGGGCGGCGAGTCCGTACTGCTCCGGCTCGCGGCACTGCTGCTCGCCCGGCCCGAGATCCTGCTGCTCGACGAGCCGACGAACAACCTGGACCTGCACGCGCGGCAGCGGCTCTACGAGGCCGTGGACGCCTGGTCGGGCGTCCTGGTCGTGGTCAGCCACGACCGTGAACTCCTGGAGCGGGTCGACCAGATCGCCGATCTGCGGGACGGCGAGGTCACCTGGTACGGCGGCGCCTACTCCGCGTACGAGGAGGCCCTGGCGGCAGAACAGGACGCGGCGCAGCGGATGGTGCGGGTCGCCGAGGCCGACGTGCAGCGGCAGAAGCGAGAACTGTCCGACGCGCACATGAAGTTGGCGCGGCGCAAGCGGTTCGCGCAGAAGAGCGCCCAGAACAAGGTGGTGCCGAAGATCGTCGCCAACAACCGCAGGAGCGAGGCGCAGGTGTCGGCGGGCAAGCACCGCGCCCTGCACGCCGAGCGGCTCGACGCGGCGCGTGAGCGTCTCGACGCGGCCGTGGAGGCGGTACGGGACGACGACGAGATCCGGATCGAGCTGCCGCGCACGGTCGTCCATCCGGGCCGCGGGGTACTGGAGCTGCGCGACCTGGAGCTGCGGTACGGGGCCCGGGTGAGCGGTGCCTTCGAGCTGCGGGGCCCGGAGCGGATCGCCCTGGTGGGCCGGAACGGAGCGGGCAAGACGACGCTGCTGCGGACGATCGCCGGGGAGCTGGAGCCGCTGGCGGGCGAGGCGCTGGCGCAGGTTCCGTTGCGCTTCCTGCCGCAGCGGCTCGACGTGCTCGACGAGGACCGGAGCGTGGTGGACAACGTCGCCCGCTTCGCGCCCGACGCGACGGCGAACGAGATCCGGGCGAGGCTCGCGCGGTTCCTCTTCCGAGGGGCACGGGCGGATCAGCCGGCCGGGACGCTGTCGGGCGGCGAGCGCTTCCGCGCGACGCTGGCGGCCCTGCTGCTGGCCGACCCGGCGCCGCAGCTGCTGATGCTGGACGAGCCGACGAACAACCTGGACATGGCGAGCGTCGCCAAGCTGACGGCGGCGCTGGAGGCGTACGAGGGGGCGCTGATCGTGGCGAGCCACGACGTGCCCTTCCTGGAGTCGCTGGGGATCACCCGGTGGCTGCTCCTCGACGGCGAGCTGCGGCCGACGACGGCGGAGGCGGTGCGGGAGGGTCTGACGGCGACCCGCTGAGCCCGTGCCACCCGGGCAACCGTGACGACGGCACCGGCCGCCCCGGCCCGCCCCAGGTTCCTCTTGGGTCGCGACCGGGGCGTGGGTTCCGGATCGAGCCCGCTCCCCCGCGACCCACGCGGGCGGAGCGGGCCGTCTGCTCTGTGTAGCCGTGATCGGCGCCATCCGGCCGCCCCGGCGGCGGCTCAGGGGCGTGACCTGGGTCTCCGTCGCTCCTCACAACCGCCCACGAGCTGCGCACATAACACAACGTAATCGGACATCGCCAAGCCGGGCTTGGCCCAGCCCTCACGCGGCCTTTAACCTACGGTTTCGTAACCTACGAGTGCGTAAGTAATTCCGCTTCCCCTCCTCCGTCCCCAGGAGTCCCCGTGACGCTCACCTCTCCCCACCTCGGCAGCCCGACCGGGTGGACCGACGCCCGGTTGCTCTTCGCGCTGGAAGAAGTGGTGGAGAAGGAACTCAACCGGCACCTCAAGGTCACCAAGGACTGGATGCCGCACGAGTACGTCCCGTGGTCGGACGCCCGGAACTTCCCCGGCTTCTTCGAGGACGGCGAGGCGTGGGACCCGTCCCAGTCCAAGGTCACCGACATCGGCAAGATCGCCCTCGTGGTGAACCTGCTCACCGAGGACAACCTGCCCAGCTACCACCACGAGATCGCCTCGCTCTTCGGCCGCGACGGCGCCTGGGGCACCTGGGTGCACCGCTGGACCGCGGAGGAGGGCCGCCACGGCATCGTCATGCGCGACTACCTGCTGGCCTCGCGCGCGGTCGACCCGGACAAGCTGGAGCAGTTCCGGATGGCCCACATGAGCGAGGGCTTCGAGTCCGACAACCGGCACTCGATGCTGCACTCGGTCGCGTACGTCTCCTTCCAGGAGCTCGCCACCCGGATCTCGCACCGCAACACCGGCCACCAGTCGGGCGACCCCGTCTGCGACCGGATGCTGGCGCGCATCGCGACCGACGAGAACCTGCACATGGTCTTCTACCGCAACCTGCTGAGCGCGGCCTTCGAGCTCGCCCCCGACCTGACCATGCAGGCCGTGCGGGACGTCGTCGTGAACTTCCGGATGCCCGGACACGGCATGCCCGGCTTCGAGCGGGCGGCGGCGCAGATGGCGATCGGCGAGATCTACAACATGCGCATCCACCACGACGACGTGCTGCAGCCGGTGCTGCGCTTCCTCAAGGTCCTGGAGATCGATGGCCTCGGCCCCGAGGGCCTGAAGGCCCAGGAGGAGCTGGGGCTCTACATGACGGGCCTGGACAACGAGGCGAGCAAGTTCGACGAGAAGCTCGCGGCCCGCAAGGCCCGCATGGCGGCCCGCGCGGCGGGCTGACCGACCGGCCGGGCGGCCGGACTACCAGGCCGCCTCCTGGTAGTCCTTGAGGAACACGCCCGAGGACGGCTCCCCCGCCTCGCCGCGCACGATCGGGTCGTAGACCCGGGCCGCGCCGTCGACGACGTCCAGCGGCGTGCGGGTCCCGACGGCCGCTATCCGCGCCTTGCGGGGCGCCGGGTTCTCGTCGGTGATCCAGCCCGTGTCCACGCTGCACATGTGAACGCCCTGCGCGGCCAGTTCGGCCCCGCTGGTGCGGGTGAGCATGTTGAGGGCGGCCTTCGCCATGTTGGTGTGGGGGTGGCCGCCCGTCTTGTTCCGCACGGTGAAGCGGCCCTCCACGGCCGACACGTTGACGATGTAGCGGCGCGGTCTCGGTGACGCCAGGAGCAGCGGCAGGAGCCGGTCGCAGAGCAGCGTCGGCGCGAGGGCGTTGACCAGCTGGGCCTCCAGCACCTCGGCCGGGTCGAGCTCGCCGAGCCGTACGGACCACGAGTTGTGCGGCGAGGCGTCCGGCAGCAGCCCGGCCTCGTCCGGCTCCAGCCCGGCCAGCACGGGGACGCGGTCGGCCCGCTCGTACCCCGGCGCAGGGATCACCCCCGGCGGCAGCTCCCCGCGCTCCCCCGCCGCGAGCAGGGCGTACGACTCCGGGGGGCGGCGTATCGTCTGGGCCGCGTTGTTGACGAGGATGTCCAGGGGCCGCCCCTCCGTGTTCAGCCGCTCGCACAGTCCGAGCACCTGCCGGGGGTCGCGCAGGTCGATGGCGACGACTCCGAGCCGGTCCCTCCACCGCTCGCTGCCCTCGACGGCGTGGAAGCGGCGCAGGGTGTCGTGCGGGAAGCGGCTGGTGACGAGGACCTCGGCCCCGTCGCGCAGCATCATCAGCGCCAGCTGGAACCCGATCTTCACCCGGCCGCCGGTGAGCAGCGCGCGGCGGCCGGTGAGGTCCGTGCTCAGGGCGCGCCGGGCCGTGTTGTCGACGGCGCAGGGCGGGCAGAGCCGGTGGTAGAAGGCGTCGGCCCGTCGATAGGACGACTTGCAGACATAGCAGTGCCGCGTCCGGACGTAGTTTCCCGGGGAGCCGGCTCCGGTGGTCGCCAACGGCGCGTCCTCGCGCCGTTCGAGCGCTCCGGTCATGGTGCGCGCGTCGAGCGCGGCGTCGGCGGCGGCCCGCTCGGCACGCCGGGCCTTGCGGCGCTTGTTGCGGCTCTCGCGGCTGAAGGTCGCGGCGATCTCCTCGCCGCGCATCCGGGCGGGATCTCCCAGCGGCAGGCTCCGCAGCCTGTCGATCGTGCGGCCGAAGGCGGCCAGCTCCTCGTCCGTGACGCGCGTGTGGTGGGGCTCCATGGACACGTGATCGTAGTGAGGTGGCACGTCGTCAGCATCCGGTTATCGCCTCACCCGCCGGTGTGACCAGCATTTCTCCGCCGCGCCGATGATCTGCCAGGGTGGTCGCCCATGGATCGTGATCTTCAGGTGGACACCGATCAGCTGGGCCGCTTCTCGCATGCCCTCGACTCCTCGCTGACGTCGCTCGCCGCGGCGAGACGGGCCTTGGAGCACGCCCGGGCCGACCAGTTGGGGACGAAGGAGCTCGACGAGGCGTGCGACGGCTTCCAGGAGCGCTGGAAGTACGGGGCGGAGCAGCTGGGTGCCCGGATCGGCGAGGTGCGCACGGGAGTGCGTCTCAGCCACGCCGGCTACACCGAGCTGAACCGCGCGATCGAGGCCGCCTTCCGGGCGGTGGAGCGTGGCTGACCGGGACTTCCCGCATCTCGGCTGGGACCCGGCCCCGGGCAGCCCGCCGGAGATCGCCGCCCTGCGGGCGAAGCTGTCGGCGTCGGCCGGATCGCTCGGCACCGCGCACCGCCTGGTGGACCGGCTGTTGTCGGAGAGCGCCGGGTGGCGGGGCGAGGCGGCGGACGCGTTCCGCGACGCGCTCGCCGGCGACCTGCCCCGCCATCTGGGGAACGCCCACCGGTCGTTGACGAAGGCGGCCGGCCGTCTGGGGGTGTGGCACGACGCGCTGGTGGGCCACCAGTCGACCGCCCGCTCGTACGAGACCCGGGCCGGCCTCGACGCGGAAGCGGTCCGCGCGTCCGAGGCGGCCTGGCGGACGGCCTCCGCCCCGGGCGCGGACACCCCCGAGCCGGAGCTGAGGCGTGCCTCGGCGGACCTGACCAAGGCGCGGCAGGCACTGGACCACGTCCGGCGCAAGGCCCGTGAGCTGGCGGAGACCCACCGGACGGAGGCCGGCGCGATCGCGAAGGCCCTGAACGAGGCGACGGACAAGCTGGCCCCGAAGGAGCCCGGCTGGCTGGACAAGGGCCTGGACTGGCTCGACGACAACCTGGGCGACACCCTCAGCCTCACCTCGGCGCTGCTCGGCCTGGTCGCGGTCTTCGCCACCGGAGGGCTCGTCGTCCCGCTGCTGTTCGCCGCCGCCGGGCTCAGTCTGGCCGCGCTGGCACTGCACGCCGGAGACCCGAAGATCCGGTCCGCGCTGAAGGGCGGCTTCACCGAAGGCCGCTTCGACAGCCGGTTCTTCAGCGCCACGGCCACGCTCGCCGGCGACGCGGTGGGCGCGGTGCCGGGCCTCGGCGCGGTGGCCCAGGGCGCCAGGGGCGCCCGGGCGGCGACCGGGTTCGGCGAGGGGGTCCGCACCTTCGGCCGGTCCTCCACGACCGCCCTGCGGGAGTTCGACGCCGCACCCAGGCCGGTGACGGAGTGGGCCGTACGGCGCGTGGGCCCGGGCGCCCGGACGCCGGTCAACGCCGCCTTCGCGGGCACCGGGACGCTGACGGCCGCGAGCAGCGTCGCGGCGTCCGACGACGACCGCCTCGCGCGCGACGGGGCCACCGGTGTCGACGCCGCGCGGCTCGGGAGCTCCGAGATCCCCGCCTACTGGACCCACGCCCGCGACATGGGCCGCGCGGCCGGGACCGTCCGTTGAGGAGGACCACCGTGCTGGACCCGGACTCCGTCTGGTTCCGGCTGCCGCCGGGCTACGTCGACCTGGACCTCGACGCGCTGGAGCCGCTCCGGGACGGCCTGCTCGCCGACTGGGCGACGCTGTGCGCCGACCCGGACCGCGCCGCCCGCGCGGCACGGGAGTCCCGGGCGCTCTTCGGCCTGCTGGAGCAGCTGCGCGGCCGGGGCGTCCTGCACACGGCGATCGGGCTCCACGCGGGCGACGAGGCGCCAGACGAGGTGCAGGAATCGGGCGGGGAGGCGCGGGACGACGAGGCGCCGGGCGGGGAGGCGCGGGACGAGGTGCGGGTGTCGGTGTTCTCGCTGTCCGAGGTCGAGACGGGCGCGCCGAGCTCCGCCGCCGCGGCGGCCCGGTGCGCGCTGGATCTGGCCACGGCCGGCCTCGGCGACGTAGGGGAGTCCCGACTCGTCGACCTGCCGTGCGGCACTCCCGCCGCGCTCGTGACCTCCCTGCTGCCGGAGCCGCCCGAGGGGCCGCTCGACGGCGTGGGCGGTCCCGTGCCACGGGTGTTCCAGGCACGTCTCGCGATCGCCCGGCCGCGCGGCTCGCGCGTCGTCGTCGCCGACCTCACCACCGCGCACCCCGCCGAGGCGGCGGCGTACACGGACATCCTGCTGGCCGTCGGCGGGACGGTCCGCTTCACCGATCCGGAAGGCCCGGCCGAGCCGGACACCACGCCGGCCCGCAGCCGGCTGCTCGACGTCCTGCTGTGACCGGAGCCCGTGCCGTCCCCGCGCCCCGGCGGTGCCGGGGCGGCCCCGGAGAGGGCCTCGTGAGGGTCGTTCAGCCCTGCCGGCGCTTCAGGCGGAAGCGTTCCTTCTCCGAGAGCCCGCCCCAGACGCCGAAGCGCTCGTCGTGGGTCAGCGCGTACTCCAGGCACGCCACGCGCCCCTCGCAGGCTCCGCACAGCTGCTTCGCCTCGCGGGTGGAGGAACCGGGCGCCGGGAAGAAGAACTCCGGGCCCGCCTGGGCGCACAGGGCGTTCTCCTGCCAGGACATGTCGGGCTCCGGTGCGGTCAGTACGGTCGTGTCGGTCTGCATGGCGTACACGCTGCCCGAGGGTCGTAAACGAGCCATCAACGTTCGATCAATGCGGCGCGCCGTAAGGGTTTGTCACGGCCCCGCGCGTCGGCGATGATCGAACGTATGACGACCAGAAAGGGCCATGCGGCCTAGAAACCCCGCCCGCCTCTCCTCCGTTCGCGCGCCCCCGGGTTCCGCCCGCCGCCGCGCCGGACGCCCGTCGCGGCCGATGCCCCGCGTCCCGCCCCGCAGAGGAGAGCCCCGCCCGTGCAGAAGACCGCCCTCGAACCGTACGCCCGCCTGCCCCGCGCCCATCACGGCCGGCACGTCCTGGCCGCCACCGTCGACGACTTCGGTGTCGCCCACTGGCTGCTCGTCGACCGCCCGTCGCGCCCCGGGGGCGACCCGAAGCCCTACGACGCCCTCGTCGTGTCGGTCGGCGACGGTGGCGTGGAGGTCACCGAACTCAACGCCGTGCACGCCCGGTGGCCGCTTCTGGACCGGCTGCCGGACGGCGGGTTCGTCCTCGCGGCCGCCCGCGACCGCGGGGCGGACAAGCAGCGCCAGGTGCAGGTCTTCGACGCCCTCGGCCGCCAGACCTGGTCCTTCGGGGTCGGGGACGCGATCGAGCACCTACTCGTCGACGCGACGGGCGAGCTGTGGGTCGGGCACTTCGACGAGAATCCGGTGGGCATCCGCCGCTGGAGCGCGACGGGCGAGCGCCGCTGGACCTCCGGTTCCGTTCCCGGAGCCGGCTGGATCATGGACTGCTACGCCCTGAACGTGGCGGGGTCCGTCGCCTGGGCCTGCCCGTACACCGACTTCCCGCTGCTGGAGATCCGGCCCGGGGAGCCCGTGCGGGTGCGGGCCAACTCCCTCCGCGGCGCCCACGGTCTGGCTGTCCACGCAGACCGGGTCGCCTTCGTCGGCGGCTACGGCGAGGACCGGGACCGCGTCAGGTTCGGCGCCCTCACCGAGACGACCGTCGAGCCGGCGGAGGTCGCCGAACTGACCCGGCCCGACGGCGGCTCCCTCGGCCGCCGCCGGATCGTCTGCCGCGGCAGCAGGGTCTACGTCCTGGAGGAACCGTCCACCGAGTGGGCGGTGTTCGACATCGGCGGCTGAGCCCCGGGGTCGCGGGGGCCACGGCGGGCGTGCGGCCATCATGGGCACGGCGGCGCGCTCCCCTGCCAGGGCCCGTGAACGGCGTGTTTCCGGCCTCGCCACGGTGCTGATCCGGCTCCCGCCATGTGGGAGCGTGGAGGCCGACCACGCAGGGGAGCGGACGATATGACGACCCAGGCCGACGCCGGCGCCGTACGCGCGCCGTCCGGAGCCCAGGCGGTGCGGCGCGCGCTGGACGTGCTGCACTGCTTCCACGACAACGGGCCGGACCTGAGCGCCTCCGACCTCGCGCGCCGGCTGGGCCTGTCGACCTCGACCGCCCACCGGCTCGCGCGGACGCTGCTCGCGACCGGATTCCTGGAGCAGGACGCCCGTACGGCCCGCTATCGGCTCGGGCCCGCCGTGACGGAGCTCGGCCGGCTCTCGTACCACCAGCGGGGTCTGCACCTGGCCGCGCCCGAGCTCGCCGATCTGGCCGAACGCACGGGCACCGCGGCCGACTTGGCCCTGCGCAGCGGCCCGCACGCCGTCATCGTGGCGGGCGGCTCCGTCACCCCCAAGGTGGGGCTGCGCCGCCCGCTGATGTCGACGGCGCTCGGCAAGGTGCTGCTGGCCTGGCCGCGGGTGGGCGAGGGCGCCGCCCGCACGCTGCCGCCGCCGTCCATCCTCACGGAGCACGCCCTCACGGAACCTGCCCTTCTGGAGGGCGAGTTGGCACGCGTTCGGGAGCGCGGCTACGCACGGGACGACGGCGAGTCGGCTCATGACGGCCGGACGGTGGCCGTCCCCGTCCTGGAGCGGTCGGGGCACGCGCGCTTCGCGCTCGCGGTGCGGGCCACGGCCGAGGTGATCACGGAGGCACGCCTGGACTGGTTCCTGACGCAGGCCCGTTCCTGCGCGCGGGCGCTCGAGGTGCTGCTCCTGCCTCCCGGGGAACGCCGGGCCCCGGCCGCCTGAGGCCGCGCACGCGTGTCCCGATCAACCGAAGGGAACGGGTTCAACCGAAGGCGACGGGTCCGGGCGCCCCGGGACCCCACTCCGCACCCATGTCCGCACGACCGTGCGTTCAGTACGATGGGGGGATGAGCGGGAGCGGCGGGACCAAGACGGACGGACGCGTCGAGCGGGGCAACCAGACGCGGCGCCTGGTACTGGGCCGCACGATGGACATCGCCTCGGTGGAGGGCCTCGACGGCCTGTCCCTGGGCCGGATCGCGACCGAGCTGAAGCTCAGCAAGAGCGGGGTCTTCGCCCTGTTCGGCTCCAAGGAGGAGCTGCAGCTCGCCACCGTCCGCGCGGCCGTCGCCGTCTTCGCCGACCAGGTGGTGGCGCCGCTCGGCGTCCTGCCGCCGGGCCCGGGCCGGGTGTGGGCGCTGTGCCGGAACTGGCTCACCTACTCGGCCGGTCGGGTCTTCGCCGGGGGCTGCTTCTTCTACGCGGTCTCGGCCGAGTTCGACGCCCGCAGCGGTCCGGTCCACGACGCGATCGCCCGGACCCGCGCCGACTGGGCCGCGTACATGGAGCAGGAGCTGGCGGCTGCCCGCGACGCGGGCGGTCTGGCCGAGGACGTCGACGTGCCCCAGCTGGCCTTCGAGATCATCGCCCTGATGGAGGCGGCCAACGCGCAGTCCGTGCTGCTCGGCGACGCGGAGATCTACCGGCGGGCGGGCCTGGGCATCGTCCGCCGCCTGCGCGCCGAGGCCTCGGACGGGGCACGCGACGAGATCGACGGTGCCGGGTTCACGCCGCCCCCCTCGACGTGAACCCGCCGTCCGTGGGTCCACCCAGCGGGCGGGCCCCGCGGACGGCGGACCGGGCACGCCCGCCTGGCGACAGGACGGCGCGCGGCACCCCAGCGCGCCGCGTCGGCCTCCGCCGGCCGCCGGAACAGGGCCTTCCACAGGAAGGACTCGCCGAAGCGCGGCGCGTCGGCCGACTCATCCCGCGGCCGGCGCCTCGCTCGGGCTGAGCGCGGGTGCCGTCACGAAGCGCACGGCCTCCGCGACGACCTCCGGGTCGGCGAGGATCCGGCGGTGGCCGAGGCCGCCGGTGACCACGAGACGGGCCCGGGAGCCGTGGGCGCGGGCGAGCGCCCGGGACTGGGCGGGCGGCACCATGTCGTCCTGCGCGTCGTGGAACAGCAGGACGGGCGCGGCGAGTTCCTCGGGTGCGTGGGTGGCGCTCAGCCGCCGCCAGATGTCGGGCTCACCGGGGAAGAGCGTCGCCTCCACATGGCGGCGCATCCCGTCGATGACGCGTTCGTCCAGGCCGAGACCGGTCCGGAACCCCTCGACGAGCCAGTCGAAGCGGCCCACTCCGCCGAGGCCGACGAACCGCTCGGTCCGCACCCCGTCGCGGAGCGCGAAGAGCGCGGCGAGCACACCGAAGGAGTGGGCGATCACGGCCTCGAAGTCACCGTGTTCGGCGTGCAGGTGACGGATGATCTCGCGGTACTCGCGGATGTTCGTGGCGCGCCCCTCCGAGGCGCCGTGTCCGGGGCCGTCGAACAGGACGGGGCTGTAGCCCTGTTCGCGCAGGGCCCGGACGAAGGCGGCGAAGCGTGATCCGCGCGAGGACCAGCCGTGGACCAGCAGGACCGGACGGGAGCCGTCGCCCCAGGCGTAGGTGACGACCCCCTTGCCCTGCACGGCCAGCCGGCCCGGGCGCGCTTCGGCGAGCAGCCGTTCCTCCTCCGGCCGCAGCCTGGCCCGGCCCTGCGGGCGGACGAAGAGGTGGAAGGCGGCGCGTCCGGCGAGCCCGGGGGTCAGGCGGGCGGCGGCGTTCAGGGAGGTGCGCAGGAGTGGAACCAGGGGATGCATGCCGGGTCTCCTCGGTCGGCCGGAGCGATGAGAAAATGCTAGCACGATCGTTCGTATTGTTTCCTGGGCCGGCGACACCCCTGACACCGAGCGGCGGACGAGCGCGGCCTGAGCCTGGCTCGTCCGCCGGTCGGCCGCGTCGCCGTCAGTCGGCCTTCTTCGCCCGGCTGGGCTGCACCCGCTTCGGCTCCCCCGGCATCTTGGGGTACTCCGGCGGGTACGGCAGGTCCCCCAGACCGTGCTCGGCCTCGTCCCGCCGGGCCAGTTCCAGCAGGCTCTCCAGACTGAAGCGCCGGTCGTCCATGTCCGCGTGGACGTCGCCGACCTCGGCGTAACGCGCGGGCATCGTCTTGATGTCGAAGTCCTGCGGCACCGCGTCGTCGATCTCGTCCCAGCGGAGCGGGGCCGAGACCGGCGCGTGCGGGCGGGGCCGCACGGAGTAGGCGGAGGCGATGGTGCGGTCGCGGGCGGTCTGGTTGTAGTCGACGAAGATCCGTTCGCCCCGCTCCTCCTTCCACCATTTGATGGTGACCCGGTCAGGCATCCGGCGCTCCAACTGCCGGCCGCAGGCGATGGCGGCCCGTCGCACCTGGGTGAAGGTCCACCGGGGCTCGATCGGCACGAAGACGTGCAGGCCGCGCCCGCCGGAGGTCTTGGGCCAGCCGCGCAGTCCGGCCTCGTCGAGCACGGCCCTCAGTTCGTGGGCGGCGCGCACCGCGTCGGCGTAGTCCGTGCCCGGCTGCGGGTCGAGGTCGATGCGCAGCTCGTCGGGGTGGTCGGTGTCCTCGCGCCGCACCGGCCACGGATGGAAGGTGACGGCACCCTGGTTGGCGGCCCACAGGACGGCCGCCGGCTCGGTCGGGCACATCTCGTCGGCGGAGCGGCCGCTGGGGAAGGTGATGTGCGCGGTCGGGATCCAGTCGGGCATGTACTTGGGGGCCCGCTTCTGGAAGAAGGACTCGCCCGTCACCCCGTCGGGGTAGCGCTCCAGCGTCGTCGGGCGGTCGCGCAGCGCGCGGGTGATCCCGTCACCGACCGCCAGGTAGTAGGTGACCATGTCGAGCTTGGTGTAGCCGGGTTCGGGAAAGTACACCTTGTCGGGATGGGACACACGGACCGTCCGGTCGCCGACTTCCAGTTCCACCGCTGCCGCCTTGCCTGCCATGCCCGCCAGCGTAGGGCTCGCCGACATTCCTCGCATACCGGACAATCACTGCATGGATCTGCCGGTGATGCCGCCCGTGAAGCCGATGCTGGCCAAGGCCGTGAAGAGGATTCCGCCGGGAATGCAGTACGAGGCCAAGTGGGACGGCTTCCGCGCCCTCGTCCACCGCGACGGCCCCGAGCTCGTCATCGGCAGCCGCACCGGCAAGCCTCTGACGCGGTACTTCCCCGAACTGGTGGAGGCACTGGCCCCCCGGTTGCCCCAGCGGTGCGTGGTCGACGGGGAGATCGTGATCGAGCACGACGGCAGGCTCGACTTCGACCGGCTCTCCGAGCGCATCCACCCCGCCGCGTCGCGGGTGCGGATGCTGGCGGAGACGACTCCCGCCCGGTTCATCGCCTTCGACCTGCTCGCCCTCGGCGACGCATCCCTCCTCGACACTCCGCTGACCGAGCGGAGGGCGGCGCTGGAGGAGGCGCTGCGCGGGGTCGACGCCCCGGTCCACCTGGCCCCGGCGACCCGGGACCCCGAGGTGGCGGCGCGCTGGTTCGATCAGTACGAGGGGGCCGGGCTCGACGGGGTGATCGCCAAGCCGCTGGACCTGCCGTACCGGCCGGACGCCCGGCTGATGTACAAGATCAAGCACGAGCGGACGGCCGACGTGGTCGTGGCCGGCTACCGCTTCCACAAGAGCGGCCCGGTCGTCGGCTCGTTGCTGCTCGGCCTGTACGACGGCACCGGCCGGCTCCAGCACGTCGGCGTCTGCGCGGCGTTCACCGCGAAGCGCCGCGAGGAGCTGGTCGCGGAGCTGGAGCCGCTGCGGATGGACCCGCCGGACGGGCACCCGTGGGCGGCGTGGACGGACGAGTCCGCGCACGAGGGCGCCCGGCTGCCGGGGGCGCCGAGCCGCTGGTCGGGGAAGAAGGACCTGTCGTGGGTGGCGCTGCGGCCGGAGCGGGTCTGCGAGGTGGGCTACGACCACATGGAGGGCGACCGGTTCCGGCACACGGCCCAGTTCAAGAGGTGGCGGCCGGACCGCGCGCCGGAGTCCTGCGGATACACCCAGCTGGAGGAGCCGGTCTCCTACGACCTGGCGGAGGTACTGGCTCCCTGAGCCCCTGGGGCTCCCGTTCGCGGCGGGCGGGGACGTGCCGGGACTCCGGCCTCACCGCGCAGTCAACTTGCTCACGCGTACGGAGAATCCGACCGTCCGGGCGGGATCGGCCGGACGGGATCGGCCACACCCGGGCGCGCACCGGGCCGGCGGCGGCCTGACTCCCGACCGATCTCTCGACACCCCCGGGTCGTCCAGCGATCAACCGCCTCGGGGCCTCCCCAAACCCGGAACGACCCGAGAAGAGCGTGAGATGCTTCACATTCGCCGACGGCGCGTCAGGGTTCCACCCACCCTCTGTCGATGCCGTGTTCGACGAACGTCCGAGCGGGCGCGAGTCGCCGGCCGCGGGGAAGATCGCGCCACGCTCCCCGCACCTGCGGGAACGTACCGGACCGTCCCGGAGCCCGCGTGATCCACCGGCCCGCGGCCGGGCCGCACGCCCCGCCGAAGGGTCCGCGACCCGTTGCGACGCGGGGACAACCCCGTCGCCGAACCCGGAACCCCATCCGGTACGTATGTAGGAGAGAGACCCCACCTCGCCTCCGGACCCACAAGGACTGACCCGTGATCACCTCGCCCGCACCCCTCGTTCCCGTCCCGATTCCCGACCGCGTGGCCGCCATGATCGGTTCCTGTCTGCCGCTGCACGTCCTGCAGGCGGAGGTCGACGCCGACAGCGCGGCGCGCGAGGTGTACCGGTTCCGCGGACCGCTGTGCGCGGAGGACCGCGCGGACCGCGAGCACGCCCTGTCGGCGCTGGCCCGGGCCAACAAGATCCTCGCCAAGCACCACCCGCTGCTGCCGGTGCTCCCGAACTGAGGCACGCCGTAGGGAGCCCGGGCCCGGCCCGCGCCGCGGCCGGCTCGACCCGGACCGTGACCCGCCGGGCGCCTCCGTACCGCCGGACCTGCCCGTCCCACCGGGCCCGCGCCGCGGCCGGCACGGGCGCGCGTGCGGCCGGACTCCGCGCAGGTCACGGGCTCCGGCGAGGGTGACCGTCCGCCGCACCGGTTCGGCCGTCCCCCGCATGCGGGCCGCGTCGCCCGGTGTGAGGCTGCGAGGGTGACCACCACCAGCGAAGCCGCCCCCGCACCGCCGGCGACCGAGCCCCCGGTGCTCGACGGCCGCCGCCGCAACATCGTCTTCGGCACGATCATGCTCGGCGTGCTCCTCGCCGCGCTGGACCAGACGATCGTCGGCACGGCGCTGCCCACGATCGTCGCGGACCTGGGCGGCGCCTCCCACATGTCCTGGGTGGTCACCGCCTACCTGCTGGCCGAGACCGTCGCCACCGTGCTCGTCGGCAAGTTCGGCGACCTCTTCGGCCGCAAGGTGATCTTCCAGATCTCCGCGATCGTCTTCATCACCGGTTCGTTCCTGTGCGGTCTCGCCACCAACATGAGCCTGCTGATCATCTGGCGCGGACTCCAGGGCATCGGCGCGGGCGGCCTGATGGTGACCTCCATGGCCCTCATCGCCGACGTGATCCCGCTGCGCGACCGCGGCAAGTACCAGGGGGCGATCGGCGCGGTCTTCGGCGTCTCGACGGTCATCGGCCCGCTGCTCGGCGGTCTGTTCACCGACCACCTGACCTGGCGCTGGGCGTTCTACGTCAACGTGCCGATCGCGATCCTGGTCGTCATCGCGGCGGCCCGCACGATCCCCTCCGTCCGCTCCGCGAGCCGCCCGGTCATCGACTACGCGGGCATCGCGCTCGTCGCCGTCGGTTCCAGCGCCCTCATCCTGGCGACCAGTTGGGGCGGCAACGAGTACGCCTGGGGCTCCGCCGTCATCATCGGCCTCTTCGCCGGCGGCCTGATCGCCCTCGCGCTCTTCTGCTGGGTCGAGACCCGGGCCGCCGAACCGATGCTCCCCATGCGCCTGTTCGCCAACCCGGTGTTCACCGTGTGCTCCGTGCTGAGCTTCGTGGTCGGCTTCGCGATGCTCGGCTCGATGACCTTCCTGCCCTCGTACCTCCAGTACGTCGACGGCGACTCGGCGACGATCTCCGGCATCCGGACCCTCCCCATGGTCGTCGGCCTGCTGATCGCGTCGATCTACAGCGGCAACGTGGTCAGCAAGACGGGCACCTACCGGATCTTCCCGATCGTGGGCTGCGCGGTGATGGGACTCGGTCTCTTCCTGCTGTCGCTGATGGGCACCGGCACCAGCGCCTGGCTGGAGTCGCTGTACATGTTCGTCCTCGGCGTCGGCATCGGCCTGTGCATGCAGGTGCTGACGATCGCCGTGCAGAACACGGTCGAGTACGCCGACCTCGGCACCGCCACCTCGGGCGTCACCTTCTTCCGCACCCTCGGCAGCTCCTTCGGCACCGCCGTCTTCGGCACCATCTACACCAACTCCCTGGGGCCCAACCTGAGCCAGGGGATCGCCGAGGCGGCGGCGATCGCCGGCACCGGCGACGCCTCGGCGATCGCCGCCGCCGCACGCAGCCCCGCCGGCGTGCACGGACTGCCGGACGAGGTGGCGGCGCCCATCGTCCAGGCGTACGCGGACACGCTCCACACGGTCTTCCTCTGGACGGTGCCGGTGGCGGCCGTCGGCTTCGTGGTGGCGCTGTTCCTCAAGCAGGTCCCGCTCCGGGACTCCGCCCGGGCCTCCGCTCCCGACATGGGCGAGGGGTTCGGCTCACCCACCATGTCCGGCGACTCGGCCAAACTGCTGGAACTCTCCGTCGGCCGGATCATGCGCCGGATGGATCTGGACACGGCCCGAAGAGTCGTCTCCGGCTCGGACACCCGGCTCGACACCGCGGGCGCGTGGGCGGTGATGCAGGTCGAGCTCTTCACCCGGCTGGTCGGACACGCCAGCCTCGGCCTGATCTCGGCGGGCCGACGGGTGCCCCCGGAGGTCCTGCTGCCGGTCTTCGACCGGATGGTGGACGAGGGCTATCTGACCCGGGAGGGCAGCCTGCTCTCGCACACGGCGGCCGGCAGCCGCGAGGCGCAGGTCATCACCCTCGCCTGGTCGGACTGGCTGAGCGAGCGGATCGAGCGGGAGCGCGGCCGGCCGAGCGGACCCGAACTGCGGGCCGCGACGGACGCCATCGCGAAGAAGCTCATCGCGGAGGACCTGGCCAACGGTCTGCCACGCGGTCCCCGTGAGCCGGTCGGCGTCACCTCCTGACCGTGCCGGCGCGGGGCACGGGCCTCACTCGACGAAGTCGCCGTCCACGTAGACCCAGGCACCCTCGTGCCGGGTGAAGCGGCTCCGCTCGTGGAGGGCACCCTCCTCGCCGCCGTGCGCGTAACGGGCGACGAACGTCACCGTGCCCTGCCCGTGGAAGGCGGAGCCGTCGGTGGTCTCCCGGATCTCCAGGCCCCGCCAGCGGAGCGACGGGTCGAAGTCGACCTCGCCGGGGCGGGTCTCCGGTGCCCAGGTGCGCAGCAGGTACGGCTCGTCGCGGACGACGAAGGCGCTGTAGCGCGAGCGCATGAGGAGCTCGGCGGTGGGCGCGGCGGCGGTGCCCGCGTGGAAGCGCCCACAGCAGTCCCCGTAGACCGCGGCGAGGCCGCAGGGGCAGGGCGTGGTCGCCGTGACGGCCGGTGCGGCGGGGGCGGCGGATCGCCGGGGGCGGGCGGTGCGTCGGGACATGACTCCATTGTCCCCTGTCGCCTCCGGTGGTCCGGTGGGGCCTCCAGGGACACGGGGGCGGGATCGCGCCATGTGCGAATCGGGCCCGCGGCTGTCTTCCGGGGGTGACGGGGCGGCCCTATGCTCCTGCGCCGGACGTCGGGTTACCTCCGGTAAAGGGGTTGGGGCATGGACCGTACGGGCACCTCGCGACGCACCCTCATGGCGGGCGCGGCCGCCGTCACCGGAGCCGCCGTCACCGCGTCGGTCGCCGCCGGGGCCACGCCGGCCGCGGCGGCCGGACCGGCCCGGGCCCCGTCCGTGGCCGTGCTGGGCGGCGGTGTCGCGGGCCTGACCGCAGCCCACGAGCTGGCGGAGCGCGGCTTCCGCGTCACCGTCCACGAACGCCGGGCACCGGGCGGCAAGGCTCGCTCCATGGACGTGCCGGACAGCGCCCGCGGCGGACGGCGCCCGCTCCCGGCCGAGCACGGCTTCCGGTTCATCCCCGGCATCTACCACAACCTCCCCGACACCCTGCGGCGCATCCCCTTCCCCGGGAACGCGAACGGCGTCTGGGACAACCTCGTCGCGCCGGCCGAGATGTCCTTCTCCCGCACCGGCCGCGAGGACCTGCGCATCCCGCTCCCCTGGCCCGGGCACCGGCCGGCCGAGCTCACGCTCGACGAGATCCGCCGCGCGCTCACCGCGCTCCTGGAGACCGCCGGATCCATCCCCCTCCACGAGACCGCGTACTTCGTGAACCGGTTCCTGGTCTTCCTCACCAGCTGCGACGAGCGGCGGGACGAGGTGTGGGAGCGCACGCCCTGGTGGGAGTTCCTGCGGGCCGACCGGATGAGCTACGACTACCAGCGCATCCTCGCCGTCGGACTGACCCGCAACATCGTGGCGACCAAGGCCGAGGAGGCCAGCACCCGCACGGTCGCCACCCTCCTGGAGGCCTTTGCCTTCAACGCGCTGGGACGCGGCGCCGACGGTCCCCTCGACCGGATCCTGAACCTGCCCACCAACGAGGCATGGATCGACCCGTGGGTGGCCCATCTGACCGGCCTGGGCGTGGAGTTCCGGATCGGCTGGACGGTGCGGGAGCTGGCGTACGACGCCGGTGCCCGGCGGATCGGGGCGGTCGTCGTCGAGGACCCGCAGGGCGCCACGCACCGGGTGACCGCGGACCACTACGTCTGCGCCATGCCGGTGGAGCACGCCCGCCGGACCTGGGGCGCGGCGCTCCGCGCGGCCGATCCGCAGCTGGCCCGGTGCGACCGGCTGGAGACGGACTGGATGACGGGCATCCAGTTCTATCTGACCGAACGGGCGCCGCTGCTCGCCGGGCACGCCAACTGCATCGACTCCCCCTGGTCCCTGACGGCCATCCAGCAGGCCCGGCACTGGCCGGCGCGCGACTTCGCCGCCGACTACGGCGACGGGGCGGTCGTGGACTGCCTCTCGGTGGACATCTCCGAGTGGGACCGGCCGGGGATCCTCTACGGGAAGACCGCCAAGCAGTGCACGCGCGCGGAGGTGGCCCGGGAGGTGTGGGCGCAGCTGAAGGCGGCGTTCAACGACACGGGCCGCACGGTCCTGAAGGACGGCGCCCTGCACTCCTGGTTCCTGGACCCGGGAGTGGACGGCCTCGGCACCCCGAACCCGACCAACGAGGACCAGTTGCTGATCCATCCGGTCGGCACCCTCCACAACCGGCCGCGGGCCGCCACCGCCGTCCCGAACCTCTACCTCGCCGGCGACTACGTGGCCGTCGACATCGACCTGGCGACGATGGAGGGCGCGAACGCCTCCGCCCGGCAGGCCGTCAACGCGCTGCTCGACCGCACGGGGTCGACCGCGGCCCGCTGCGCGGTGCGGCCGCTCTTCCGGGCGCCGGAGCTGGAGGGGTTCAAGCGCCACGACCGCTTCCGGTACCGCCTCGGTCTGCCGCACGCGCTCGACGTGGGCTGACCTCCGGAGGCACCGGAGCCCGGAACGGCCCCGCGCGTCAGGGCCGGTAGCGCAGCGGATGGTCCTCGGGGACCTCGACGACGGCGATGCGGACCCCGTCGGGGTCCGCGATCCACATCTCGACCAGCCCCCAGGGTTCGGTCACCGGCTCCCGCAGGACCTCGACCCCCCTCCCCCGCAGCTCCTCGTGCGCGGCGCGCACGTCGGCGACCTGGAGCCAGAGCCGGAGCTCCGGCGGGGGCGCCGGGGCGTCGGCGCGCCCGGAGACCTCGAGGAAACCGCCGCCCAGGAAGTAGACCGTGCCGCGCTGCGGACCGGTGCCGAACTCGCGGTGGACCGCCAGCCCCAGCGTCTCCCCGTAGAAGCGCCGTGAGCGCTCGGGGTCGGCGGGCCGCAGGAGGATCCGGCTGCTCAGTACGTGCATCCGAGTAGCGTACGACCATGAAACTGACGATTCTCGGAGGCGGCGGATTCCGGGTCCCGCTGGTGTACGGAGCCCTGCTCGGCGACCACGCGGAGGGGCGGGTCACCCACGTCACGCTGCACGATCCGGACGCGGGCCGGCTCTCGGCGATCGCCCGGGTCCTCGCCGAACAGGGCGCGGGGGTGCCGGACGCACCGGAGGTCACGGCCACGGCGGACCTCGACGAGGCCCTGCGCGGGGCCGACTTCGTCTTCTCCGCGATCCGGGTGGGCGGGCTGGAGGGCAGGGCGGCGGACGAGCGGATCGCGCTCGCCGAGGGGGTCCTGGGCCAGGAGACCGTCGGGGCCGGCGGCATCGCCTACGGGCTGCGCACGGTGCCGGTCGCGACGCACATCGCGCGGCGGGTCGCCGCTCTGGCGCCGGACGCCTGGGTCATCAACTTCACCAACCCGGCCGGTCTGGTCACCGAGGCGATGTCCCGGGTGCTCGGCGACCGGGTCGTCGGCATCTGCGACTCCCCCGTGGGGCTGGGCCGCCGGGTCGCCCGGATCCTGGGGGCGGACCCGGACGAGGCGTGGATCGACTACGTGGGCCTCAACCACCTGGGCTGGCTGCGGGGCCTGCACGTCGGGGGCCGCGACCAGCTGCCCCGGCTGCTCGCGGACGAGCAGGCGCTCGGCTCCTTCGAGGAGGGCCGGCTCTTCGGCCCCGAGTGGCTCCGCTCGCTGGGCGCGATCCCCAACGAGTACCTGCACTACTACTACTTCAACCGCGAGGCGGTGCAGGCCTACCGGCAGGCGGAACGGACGCGCGGCGCCTACCTGCTGGACCAGCAGGCGGGCTTCTACCGGGAGATGGGCAAGCCCGACACGCCTCCGCTGGCCGCGTGGCACCGCACGCTGGCCGACCGCGAGGCCACGTACATGGCGGCGAACCGGGAGGCGGCCGGGATCGGTGAGCGCGACGAGGAGGACCTGGAGTCGGGCGGCTACGAGAAGGTGGCGCTGGCGCTCATGCGGGCCGTCGCGCGCAACGAGCGCGCCACGCTGATCCTCAACGTCCGCAATCGCGGCACGCTTTCGGCGCTCGACGCGGACGCGGTCGTCGAGGTGCCGTGCTTCGTGGACGCGACGGGCGCCCACCCGGTGGCCGTGGCTCCCCTGCCGTACCACGCGGTGGGGCTGGTGACGGCCGTCAAGGGCGTGGAGCGGGAGGTGCTGGCGGCGGCGGAGAGCGGCTCGCGGACCACGGCGGTCAAGGCCTTCGCACTCCATCCGCTGGTGGACTCCGTCGCGGTGGCGCGGCGTCTGCTGGACGGATACACGGAGGAGCACCCGGGTCTGGCCTATCTGCGAAGCTGACATGGACGGCCGATGACGGCCGACGGACACCTTTACGTCACTCGGGGCGCGGCCTACGCTCGCGCCCCATGACCTCACATGGCATACGTTTCCGGCGTGCGCGAAGGACGGTGGCCCGGCTCACCGTGGGCTGTCTGCTGACCGTCGGTCTGGTGGGAGCCGGACCGGCGGTCGTCGCCGCCCCGACGGTCGCGGACACCGCCACCGTCGTGCCCGTCCAGACCACCGGCCCCGCCGAGAAGCGCTTCAACCTGGTGGTCATGGGCGACGGCTACACGGCCGAGGAGATGCCGCTGTTCCGCGCCGACGTCGAGAAGCACCTGAACGTGCTGTGGAGCGTCGAGCCGTTCGCCTCGTACCGCTCGTACGTCAACGTGTGGGCGGTGGAGGTCCCTTCGCGCGAGTCGGGCGTGGACTGCGACCCCGCCCTGGACGCCCCGCGCCGGGACACCGCCCTGGGCATGGGCTTCTGGGGCGGCTGCGATCCCGGCAGCGTGCAGCGGCTGCTCACCGTGGACAGCCGGCTCGCCGGGGCCCTGGCCGACCTCGTGCCGGGGACGACGGGAGCGAACCGCCAGATCGTCGCCCTGGCGCACAGCGACACCTACGGCGGCGCGGGCGGCAGTTACGCCACCGCGTCCGGCGGGAACGCCCTCTCCGCGCTGATCACCCCGCACGAGATCGGGCATTCGCTGGGCAAGCTGCAGGACGAGTACGACTACTACGCGCGGGGTGTTCCGGGCGGGCCCTACTCGGGGCCCGAGCCGGCCTCGGCGCACCACACCCTGCTCACGGAGGAGCAGATGCGCGCGCAGCGCGCCAAGTGGTGGCGCTGGCTGGGCGAGGAGAGCGAGTCGGGCGGCGTCATCGGCCGCCACGAGGGCGGGATGTACAGCACCCAGGGGGTGTGGCGGCCGAGCCGGCACTCGCTGATGAAGACCCTCGGCTACGCCTTCGACCAGGTGGAGCGGGAGGTGATGGTCCAGGCGATCTCGGCCAAGGTGGACCTCGTCCAGGACCACACGGACGACTCCGCCCCGCTGGGCGCGGACCGGACCGTCTGGGTGGACACCCTGCATCCCGTGGGCGGTGAGCTGTCGGTCCGCTGGCGGCTGGACGGCCGGCAACTGGCCACCGGCGGCTCCCGCACCGTGGACCTGCGGGGCCTGCGCCTCTCCCCCGGAACGCACACCCTGACCGCGACGGTGAGCGACCCGACCCCGTTCGTCCGCGATCCTGCGGTCCGCGCCTCGGCGGCGCTGACCCGGACCGTCAGCTGGACGGTGGACACCCGTCTGACCGCACCGCCGCAGGAGACGGAGGCCGCGTTCACGGGGCACACGGCGACCGGGACCCCGGTCGGCGCACGGTCCGTCGTGTACGCCGACACCACCCATCCGACGCGCCGCACGCTCGCCGTGCGCTGGGCCCTCGACGGCCGTGCCGTCGCCGACGACGGCAACGACCGTGATCTCGACCTGCGTTCGCTGCACCTGTCCCCCGGAACGCACACGCTGACCGCCCGGATCCCGGGCAGCCGGGCCGAGTTGAGCTGGACCGTCGACGCCCGGCCGGCGAGGGCGTCGTTCGAGCTGTCGAAGCCGCTGCGGACCGAGCGCCGGCCCGGCGGGGTCGTCGAGCACGTCTACGACGGCGCGTTCACCATGCGGCTGACGGCCCGGGACGACCGGCCCGGCACGGTGGTGAGCCAGTTCCGGGTGGACGGCGACGGCTGGTACACGTACTACGGCTGGCCTACGGACGCGGAGGCGCCCTTCCGCTTCTCGCCGTCGGGCACGGTCGTCGACGGTCTCGTGTACGGCAAGCTGGGCCGCAGCCGGGCCGTGCCGTGGGACGACGCGACACCGGACTACGGCACGCACACGGTGGAGTACCGGACGATCGACGCCGCCGGGAACGTGGGCACCGCCTCGTCGTTCCGGGTCACCCTGGTGAAGCCGGCCGCGTAGCGGCCGACCGGCATGAGAAGGGGCCCGCAGCCCTCACGGTCTGCGGGCCCCTTCCGTGGAGGGACGGGCGGGACGGTCAGGGCTTGCGGCCGACCGCGGCCCAGCCCGGAATCGGGTCGTCGCCGAGGACCGGGACGGGCTCGCCGAGCTCCGGGTGCCACTCGGCCGTGAGCGAGACACCGGGCTCGACGAACTCGAGTCCGTCGAAGAACGCGGCCAGCTCGTCGCGCGACCGGGGCCGCAGGGTCAGGCCGCGCGCCCGGTACATCCCCGCGGCCTTCGCGGCGCCCTCGGGGTCGAAGTCCCCGGTGACGTGCGAGAGCACCAGATAGCTGCCGGGTGCGAGCTTCTCCACGAGCTTGCCGACCAGGTCGTACGCCCCGTCCTCGTCGCCCACGAAGTGCAGCAGGGCGAGCATGGAGAGAGCTATCGGCTGGTCGAAATCAAGGACCTTTCCGGCCCTTTCGAGGATCATCTCGGGCTCACGGGCGTCCGCCTGGATGTACTCGGTGGCCCCTTCGGGGGTCGAGCGCAGCAGGGCGGCCGCGTGCGCGAGCACGATCGGGTCGTTGTCGCAGTAGACGATCCGCGACTCGGGCGCCACCTGCTGGGCTATCTGGTGCAGGTTGGGCTCGGTCGGGATGCCGGTGCCGATGTCCAGGTACTGGCGTACGCCGTTGGCGCCGAGCCAGCGGATGGCGCGGTGCATGAAGGCCCGGTTGACCCGGGCCATGTCCCGGCCCCGGGCGTCGACGGTGAGCAGCTGCCGGGCCATCTCCTCGTCGACCGGGTAGTTGTCCTTGCCCCCCAGGAACCAGTCGTACATCCGCGCGGGATGCGGCTTGCTGGTGTCGATCCTTACGGCTGCGGGGTCCTGGGTCATCGGGGCTCCTGGTCGGCGGAGAGAACTACTGGCACTGCAGCAAGAGTTACGCGACGAGCGGGGTGTGACGGAAGAGGTCAGGTGAGCAGAAAGTCTGCCTGACCTGATTTCGCTCCTTGGATGAAGGCGGCGATCTCGCCGTGGGTGTAGATCAGGGCGGGGCCTTCAGGGTCTGCGGACTGTCGCACGGCGACTCTGCCGTCGGCCAGCTTCATGGCCTCCACGCAGTTGCCCCCGTTCCCGCCGCTCCACGGCTTGTGCCAGCCTTCGGCACCGAGATCCGCGGCGGGCATGCCGTTGTATATGCGATCCATTCACAGCTCCTTGCGGAGATCCCGGAGAATCTCCTTCGTGCGTTGTGCAGTCGCGGCCTGGGCCGCCATGCGGTCCATGACCTCGAGATGGGAGGCCACCTCCGGGCGCGCGTCGAGGTAGACGGCGCCGGTCAGGTACTCGCTGTAGACCATGTCCGGGAGTTCGGGCATGGCGAAGCGGAAGAGGACGAACGGTCCGTAGGTGCCGGGGTGGTGGCCGGACGCGAACTCCGCGATCTGCAGGGTGACGTTCGGCAGCTCGGACGCTTCGAGCAGCCGGTCGAGCTGGTCGCGCATCACTTCGGGCCCGTCGCCGACCGGTCGGCGGAACACCGTCTCGTCCATGATCACCCAGAACTTCGGGGCGTCGTCCCTGGTCAGCAGGGACTGGCGCTCCATCCGCAGGGCTACATGCCGTTCGGTGTCCTCGTCGTTCTCGGCATCTCTGCCGCCGACCGCCCCGCTGCGCAGAATGGCGCGGGCGTACCCCTCGGTCTGGAGCAGACCGGGGACGAACTGCGGTTCGTACGCCCGGATGAGGCTCGCGGCCCCCTCCAGGCTGACGTACATGGAGAACCAGCCGGGCAGCACGTCGTGGAACCGCTGCCACCAGCCGGGAAGGTTGGCCTCCTCGGCGAGGGCGACGAACCCCTCGGCCTCGGAGTCGGTGATGCCGTACGCCTTGAGCAGGAGCTGTACGTACGGGATCTTCAGCGCGACTTCCGCGGTCTCCATGCGCCGGATGGTCGCCGGAGCGACGCGGAGGACCTTGGCGGCCTCCTCCCGCTTCAGGCCGGCCCGCTCGCGGAGATCCTGCAGACGCTTGCCGAGAACGACCTGTCCCACCGTGGGGGCGGACCGCGGCTCGCTCACTCTCAGACCTCCCCGACGCGCTGTTTCGACCGAGTGTGCCATGAACAGGGCCAGAGAGAACACAGCACTCTGCAATTTTCAGAGTGCCACTTGCCAAGTGTCCGCGTCGGGAGCACAGTATTCCGGTGAACCAGTACGTGCTGCTGTCGTGCGCCGTCACGACCGTCGCGATGTACGGCACTGCTTACCCACTGTTGTGAGGAACCGGTCGTGGCTTCTGGTAACGCGCTTCCCCCAGGTCTCATGGGCCCCCGCGTCATGACCCAGCGCCCACATACCGCCACCTCCCGGCGTTTCGCCTTCGAGCTGCCCGCCCGCACGGAATCCGTCTCGCGCGCCCGCAGGCTGGCCGAGGAACGCCTCATCCTGTGGGGCTGCGACCCCGATATACGCGACACGGTGACGCTGATCGTCTCCGAACTGGTCACCAACGCCGTCGTCCACACCGCCAGCAGCTACGTCGTCTGCGAACTGCGCGAAGGGGAGGAGCAGTTGCGGATAGCGGTACGGGACGAGGGAGGCGCGGCCGACCCGCGCATACGCGACTGCGGCGAGGACGAGCGAGGCCGCGGCCTGCTCCTCGTGGACGGCCTGTGCAGCGCCTGGGGCGCCGACCGCACCGGCCACGGCACGGCCAGGGTCGTCTGGGCGGAGCTCGCCCACGGCATGGGCGACCCGTGCTGAGGTCGATGGCGACCCTGCTGAACTCCAGGGGACGCAGGCCGGCCGGCTCCGCCTCGACCCGGCTGATCGTCCCCTCGGGCCTCAGTACCGCCCTGGGCTGCGACGCCGTCGGAGTGCCCGCGCGGCACGGCTTCCGCGTCCTGTCCCGCCTCCCCTCCAAGGGCTGTGTCTACGCGGACACGGACTGGTGGTGGTGGCTCGTCCCCGCCGGCTCCGACCTGGATCTGACCTGGCCGCTGCCGGCCTGCTACGCCCCGGGGGCGGACATCCCCGATCGCGGCCCGCGGCTCATCCACCGGCCGGACGGCACGTCCCCGTACACCCCGCCGATCCCGCTCTACCTGCTGGCCTGCCAGCTCACCGGGATCACCCCGTCCTGGAACGTCCCGCCGGTACGCAGCGCGCTCTAGCCACCACGCGGAGCGACGTCGCGGACACGGGGCGACGGCGTAGGGTCGGGGCATGTTCACCCCCCAGGGCCCGAGCCTCCGTGAGCTGACCGTCCAGGCGCTGTCCTCGGTGGAGCACGGCTACGACCTGCTCGCGTCGAAGTTCGACGAGACGCCGTTCCGGACCTCGGACCGCCTCCTGGAGGCGGTGACGGACACATTGCGCCCGCTGGGCCCCTTCGGCGCCGGACTGGACCTGTGCTGCGGCACCGGGGCGGGCCTGCCCGTCCTGGACGCGCTCTGCACCGGCCGGACCACGGGCGTCGACTTCAGTGCGGGCATGCTCGCCGAGGCCCGCGCGGCGCATCCCGCGGCCGATCTGGTCCGCGCGGACGCCCTGGCCCTCCCCTTCGCCGGAGCCTTCGACCTGGCGGTCAGCTTCGGCGCCTTCGGACACTTCCTGCCGGCGCAGCAGACCCGGCTCTTCGCCCAGGTGCACACCGCGCTGCGGCCGGGCGGCACCTTCGCCTTCCCGCTGCCCGCGCCGCCGCGCGTCGGCTCGCCGCTCTGGTGGACGCTGCTCGGCTTCGACGGTGCGATGAGGGTGCGGAACGCCGTGTGGCGGCCCCCCTTCGTCATGTACTACCGGACCTTCCGCCTGGCGGACGTGCGGGCCGGGCTGACCGGGGCGGGCTTCGCCGTGGAGACCCTCCCCATGGAGGCCCTCGGCCGGCGCGAGGACGGCAGCCCGCGCTGCCGGATGGTGGTGGCGCGCCGGACGGCGGAGCGACGGGGGACCCCCGCCGCTCCGCGGGCCGTCATCGCAGGCGGGACGGGGAGAGCCCGTCCTTGAGCAGGACGCGCGGGGCGCCGGTGCCGTCGGCCGGGACCGTCCAGACGTCGTGGGCGTCCTTCTGGCCGCCCTCCCCGGGCAGCGCGTAGGCGAGGGTGCGGTCGTCGAGCCAGAGCGCCTGGTCGTCGACGCTGCGGCGCTCGGCCAGCGGTGTCGACTTCATCGTGCGCAGGTCGAGCACGTGCTCGCGCCAGAGCGCGGCGGTCCCGAGCACGCGCTTCTTGTAGGCGATCCGCGTGCCGTCCGGGGAGAGCGAGGGGCATTCCACGTTCTGCGTGAGGGTGGTGACCGAGCGCCGCGCGAGGGAGCCGCGGACCAGGTAGGTGTGCTTGCCGGTGCTCAGGGTGGCGTAGAAGGTGTCGTCGTCGCCCGTGAAGGTGACGCCCCAGAAGTTGACGTCGGCCGCCCGGTAGGGCTTGCCGTCCAGGGTGATGGCGAACTCCTCCAGGCTGGGCACGAGCTTCCAGCCGCGGGTGTCCAGGATCGCGGTGCGGGTGGAGAAGAAGGCGGTCCCGTAGGACTCGCCGTTGACGAAGACGGTCCAGGCGATCAGCTTGCCGCTGGGCGAGACCCGGGCGCGGCTGGGGATGCCGGCGAGCGGATACGTCTTCACCGTGCGCAGGTCCGCGTCCAGGATCCGGGCGCGGTAGTTCTGCTGGGCCACTCCGGTCGAGGACTGGAGGCAGACGCCGGTGCCCTTGGCCGTGTGGAGGCGGAGGCAGCTGACGCCGGAGGCCGTGCGGGTGGCGCCGGTGGGGTCGGCCGACGGGACGGTGACGAGCTCGTCCCGGTGCGGGCCGGTGGCCGTGTTGCGGAAGACCAGCCGCTCGGCCTGGCCCAGCGTCACCTTGCCCTCGGTGACGGCCGGTCCGCCGGCCCGGGGCCGGTTCTGCCGGTCGGCCTCGTCGGCCGCGCGCAGGACGGACCAGGCGCCCACTCCGCCGAGCAGCACGATCGCGAGGGCCAGGATCAGCAGGCGGCGCTGCGGGGTCAGGTTCATCGGGTCTCTCCGGTGGGGCGCAGCGCGGCGCCGGCGACGGTGGCGCAGCAGACGAGTCCGAGCGCGGCGGCGGCCAGCGCCGGGCCGTCGCCCCACGCGGCCCACGCGGCGCCGAAGGCGAGCGAACAGCTGAAGCGGGCCAGGGCCTGCCCCGTGCCGACCAGGGCCAGTCCGCTGGCGCGCAGTCCTTCGGGCACCGTGGCGGCGACGGCGGCGGGCAGCACCCCGTCGGTGGCGGCGTAGAACGCGCCGTGGAGCAGCAGCACCAGGTAGGGCACGAAGGAGGTCGACGGCGCCCGGAGCAGCAGGGCGTAGGCGAGGAGCAGGCCGCCGTGGCCGGCCAGGAAGACGGTGCGGCGGCCGACCCGGTCGGAGAGGCGGCCCAGGGGCATGGCGAGCAGCAGGAACACGGCGGCGGTGCCGAGCGGGAGCAGCGGGAACCACTGCTCGCCGATCCCGGTGCGGCGCTGCACGAGCAGGTAGAGGAAGGCGTCGCTGACGGTGGTGAGGCCGAGGAGGACGGCGCAGACGAACAGCGAGCGCAGCCGGCGGCCGCGCAGCAGGCCGAGGGCGGCGCGCAGGTCCGGACGCGGCGCGGCGGGCACGGCCGCGGCCCGCTCCGTCGCTCCGGCCTCGGCGGCCTGGGGCTCCTCGCCCGTGCGCGCGGCGGGTACCCGGGCGGTCCCCGCGGGGTCCCCGGCCGGCGGGGCGGCGGCGTCCGGTCCGCCGGTACCGGATCCGCCCGGGGCGGGGCCGGCGGCGGCGCGGCTCCGGCGGCCCGGCACGAACAGCACCAGGACCAGCACCCCGAGCGCCGCCACGCAGCCGCTCACCGCGAAGACCGCGTCGTAGCCGCCGGCCGCCACGCCCAGGATGAGGAAGGCGAGGACCGGGCCGAGCAGGGCGCCGGTGGTGTCCATCGCCCGGTGCACGCCGAAGACGCGGCCCTGGCGTTCGGGCGGGGCGGACAGCGAGATCATCGCGTCGCGCGGCGCGGTGCGCAGCCCCTTGCCGGTGCGGTCCAGGGTGAGGGCGGCGCCGAGGGCGCCCAGGTTGTGCACCAGGAGCAGGGGCTTGCCCAGCGCGGACAGGCCGTAGCCGATGCCGGCGATCAGCTTGTGGTTGCGCACCCGGTCGGCCAGGTGGCCGCCGGTCAGCTGGACCAGGGCGCTGACGCCGTTCTGGAGACCGTCCAGCACGCCGAAGCCGAGCGGGCTGAGGCCGAGCCCGATGACGAGGTAGAGCGGAAGGACGGCCGTGACCATCTCGGTGGACACGTCGGTGATGAGACTGACGGTGCCGAGGGCCAGCACGGTCGGGGGGACCGCCCGCAGCGGCCCCCGCCTCCGTATGCCGTCGGGTGCGGCGGGCGAGGTCTCGGCGGACTCGCGGGCCTCGCGGGGTGTTGAGCGATCGGCCAGGTACACAGTCGAGGACTCCAGCTGCGGTGATGCCGACGTGGTCGGGACGCCCGGTCGAGCGGGCGGGGCCCAACTCTAGCCTCTGGACGCCCGGACGGCCGGTGGTTCAGGTGCGGCATACCGGCTGCTTGGCACCAATTCTTCGAAACGCCTCATCGTCACCGTGTTGTGGACCTATCTTGCGGTTGTACGCTGCGAGTTGAGCACGGCATTCGCTGTGCGCTGGGGGTGTTCGTGGGGGGTATCACCGGCAGTGGGCCGGAGTGTTCGCGCTCCGATGTCGACTGCCTTTCTCGGCATGCCCGGGTACGGCCTGCCGTCGGCGGGGGTGCGTGCGACGACCGTGTCGGCGCGCCTGGGGACCGTCCGATCGGCTGACGCCGCGCACCGTCGTGCGCGGACACTCGGGTGACCGCTCCCTCCCAACGTCCAGGCGCGCTTCGCGCGTCGACTCGTCATTTCCACAGTCCAACAGCAAGCAGATCCGGGGCGGTTCGTCCGTCCCGGGACCGACCCGAGGGGGGTGGGTGTGTCAGCAGCTCGTCATGGCTCGGACACGCACAGACCGGGCGATCCCGCCAACACACCTGACAGTTCACGCATGCGGGCGCTCGCCGAGGCGGATCAGCCCCTGCACGCCCTGGCGACCCGACTGCTCGGCCTGGCCGAGACGGGCCTGCCGGCGATGCTGCTGCCGACCGGCGACGGCTTCGTCTTCACCAGGGTGGGCACGGCCGCGGAGGACGGCTCCTGGACGCTGGAGCAACGGGGAACCAGCCTCCGGTACGCGGCCATCACCGCGCTGGGGGTCCGCCTCCTCCCCCTCGACCGGCAGCGTGCCGTGCTCGGCGGGCACACCGCCGAGGAGTTCACGGGGCTGCTGATCCAGCAGCTGCCGTCGGTGGTCAACCTCGGTGACGCGGCGCTCGTCGCCTGGGCCGCCGCCGAGACCGGCCACCCCAAGCTGTCGGACGCCCTGGACCGGGTCGCCGCCCTGGACGAGAGCGGGCGCCCGCAGTACACGGTCGAGGCGGCCTGGGTGCTGTCGGCGCTGGCCGCCGCGCGCTCCACGGTCGACGTCGAGGAGCGACTCACCGCGGCCCGTGACCGGCTGATGGGCGCGCGGATCGACGGCAGCCCGCTCTTCCCGCACGCCACGGGACCCGGCCTGAACCCCTGGTACCGCTCGCACGTCGGCTGCTTCGCCGACCAGACCTACCCGCTGCAGGCACTGGCCCGGGCGCACGCGAGCGGCGACGACCCGGAGGCCCTGGCCGCCGCGGACGCCTGCGCGGCACGCATCTGCGCGCTCCAGAGCGACGGCGGCCAGTGGTGGTGGCACTACGACGCGCCCCGCGGCGAGGTGGTGGAGGGCTATCCGGTGTACAGCGTGCACCAGCACGCGATGGCCCCGACCGCGCTCCTCGACCTGGCGGACGCGGGCGGCACCGACTTCGGCGCGGCGATCCGCCTCGGCCTTCGCTGGATGACGGACGTGCCGGAACTCGGGCCCGGCGGCGAGCCGCTGGTCCTCGACGAGCTCGGCGTCACCTGGCGCAAGGTCTACCGCGGCGACCCGAAGAAGGCGGTGCGGGCCGCCCGCGGCCTCACCACCCGGGTGGCCCCCGGGCTCAAACTCCGTCCGCTGGACCGGGTGTTCCGCCCCGCGTCGGTGGACCGCGAGTGCCGGCCGTACGAGTTCGGCTGGATGCTGTACGCGTGGCTCGGAGGTCTCCGAGGATGACGAAGGAGCGCCAGACCCTTTTCGGCGTCCGGCTGGACGCCCTCACCATGGACCAGACCCTCGACCGCTGCCTCACCGCCGTCCGCGAGGGCGAGCGGCTCGAGATCGGCGTGGTCAACGCGGCGAAGCTGGTGAACATGCGGCGGGACCCCGCGCTCGCGCGGGCCGTCTCGGGCTGCGACCTCGTCCTGGCCGACGGCCAGGCGGTGGTGTGGGCCGGCCGGCTGCTGCGCCGTCCGCTGCCCGAACGCGTCGCGGGCATCGACCTGTTCATGCGGCTGCTCGCCGAGGCGGAGACCGCCGGCATGTCCGTGTACTTCCTCGGTGCCCGCCAGGAGGTGCTGGAACGGATGCTGCGCGAGGTGGCCGCACGCTTCCCCGCGCTGCGGGTCGCCGGCAGCCGGAACGGCTACTTCGACGACAGCGAGCAGCCGGCGATCGCCGACGCCGTCAAGGAGAGCGGCGCCCAGCTGCTCTTCCTCGGCATGACCTCGCCGAAGAAGGAGATCTTCGTCGCGGGTTACGGCGAGCGCAGCGGCGTGAACCTCGTCCACGGCGTGGGAGGCTCCTTCGACATCCTGGCCGGGGTCACCCGCCGGGCTCCCGAAGGCTGGCAGCGGCTGGGCCTCGAATGGCTCTACCGCGCGGCCCAGGAGCCGCGCCGGCTGGGCCGGCGCTACCTGACCACCAACGTCGCCTTCGTCCTCATGACGGCCCGGGAGCTGCTGCGCCCCACCCCGTCGATCCGTACCGCCAGCAGGGAGTCGTGATGCGCGTCGTCGTGGTTGGACAGGGATACGTCGGACTGCCGCTGGCCATCCGTGCCGCCGAGGTCGGTCACCAGGTGATCGGGTACGACGTGGACGCGGAGCGGGTGAAGAGCCTGACCGCGGGCGAGTCGTACGTCGAGGACGTGTCCTCGGAACGGATCCGGGCGGCGATGGAGGCCGGCACCTACCGGGCGAGCGACTCCGCGCGGGACTGCGGCGGCTTCGACGTCGCCGTGGTGACCGTGCCGACGCCGCTGCACGAGGGGACCCCGGACCTCCGCTACATCGAGGAGTCCGCCCGTACGCTCGCGCGCTACCTGCGGCCCGGGGCCACCGTGGTGCTGGAGTCGACCACGTATCCGGGCACCACCCAGGAGCTGTTCGCCCCGCTCCTCGAAGAGGGCTCGGGTCTGGTCGCGGGCGCCGACTTCCATCTCGGCTACAGCCCGGAGCGCATCGACCCGGGCAATCCGGTCTGGGGCTTCGAGGAGACCCCGAAGGTGGTCTCCGGTGTCGACGAGGCCTCGCTGAAGGCCGTCCGGGACTTCTACGACGAGCTCGTGGAGACCACGGTGCCGGTCGGCTCGCCGAAGGAGGCCGAGCTGGCCAAGCTCCTGGAGAACACGTTCCGGCACGTGAACATCGCGCTGGTCAACGAGATAGCCATGTTCGCCCGCCATCTCGACATCGACGTGTGGCAGGCGATCGACGCCGCCTCCAGCAAGCCCTTCGGCTTCATGCGCTTCACCCCGGGCCCGGGCGTCGGCGGCCACTGCCTGCCGATCGACCCGTCGTACCTGTCCTGGCGGGTGCAGCGGGAACTCGGGCAGAGCTTCCGCTTCGTGGAGCTCGCCAACGACATCAACAACCACATGCCCGAGTACGTCACCCGGCGGCTGATCAACGCGTTCAACACCCGCCGCCGCGCGGTGAACGGATCGCGCGTCCTGCTCCTCGGCCTGGCGTACAAGAAGAACACCGGCGACGCGCGCGAGTCGCCCTCCCTGCGCATCTCGCAGCTGCTCCTCGACATGGGCGCCGAGCTCAGGGCGGCGGATCCGCACGTCGTGGAGGGCCACCGGGTGGACCCGCGGCTCGTCCGGGTCGAACTGACCAAGGAGGAGCTGGAGGCGGCGGACGCGGTCGTGCTCCTCACCGACCACGACGCCTTCGACTACGCGCTCGTCGAGCAGCACGCCGCCTTCGTACTCGACTGCCGCCGGCGGCTGAGCGGACCCAGGATCGAGGTGCTCTGAACCATGCGGATCATCTGTGTCGCGGGGGCCCGCCCCAACTACATGAAGATCAAACCGGTGATGGACGCCCTGGAGCGGCGCGGCGCCGAGGTGATCCTCGTCCACACCGGGCAGCACTACGACCCGGCCATGAACGACGTCTTCTTCGAGGACCTCGGCATCCGTCCGCCCGACCACTTCCTCGGAGTCGGCTCCGGCAGCCACGCCACCCAGACCGGGCGGGTGATGGAGTCCTTCGAGCCGCTGCTCGCGGAGCTCTCCCCCGATCTGGTCGTCGTGGTCGGGGACGTCAACTCCACGCTGGCCTGCGCCCTGGTCACGGCGAAGGGCGGCCCGCTGCTCGCCCACGTGGAGGCGGGACTCCGCAGCCGCGACTGGTCGATGCCGGAGGAGGTCAACCGGGTCGCCACGGACCGGCTGAGCGACTACCTGCTGGCTCCCTCGCCCGACGCCGTGGAGAACCTGCGCGCCGAGGGCTACCGGGAGGACCAGATCCACCTCGTCGGCAACGTCATGATCGACACGCTGCTGGCCAACCGGGAGCGTGCCGCGGCCTCGGACGTCCTGGCACGGCACGGGCTCACCCCCGGCGGATACGGCCTGGTCACCCTGCACCGGCCGGCGAACGTCGACGATCCCGAGGTGCTGGCCGGACTGCTGAAGGCGCTCGGCGAGGTCGCCGGCCACTGTCCGCTCGTCCTGCCCGTGCACCCACGGGCGGCGGACCGGCTGACCGAACTCGGCGTCCCCGGCGGGATCCTGCTCGTCCCGCCGGCCGGCTACCTCGACTTCATCGCCCTGCAGGCGTCCGCCCGGATCGTGCTCACCGACTCGGGCGGGGTGCAGGAGGAGACCACCGCCCTGGGCGTGCCGTGCGTGACGCTCCGGGAGAACACGGAGCGTCCCATCACGGTCGAGGAGGGCACCAACGTGCTCGCCGGCCGCGATCCGGAACGCATCGTGTCCACGGCGGTCCGCCTGCTGACGGACCCGCCCGCGCCGCGCCGCCCCGCACTCTGGGACGGCCACGCGGGCGACCGCATCGCCTCGGTCCTCCTGGACGGAGGACCGGCGCAGGGCCGTCCGCGGCCCACCGACCACGGGTGATCGACGTACTGTTGATCCAGAACTGTTCTCTTACGGTCCTGATCCCACCTATCCTCGTGTCCGGTACGGCTGTTGCCGTCCGGGAGCGAGCCGCGACAGCCGCCGACGCCCGGGGCGCGACAGTCACAGAAAGGGCGCAAGGGGGAACGCCATGGACCTCGCAGAGATCTTTCGGGTCATCTGCCGACGCTGGTACGTCCTGGTGCCCGGACTGCTGCTGACGGCCGCCGTCACCGCCGGTGCCGGCCTGATGGTGCCGACGCAGTACGAGTCGCAGAGCACGGTGGCGCTGCTGAACTCCAAGAGGGGTACGGCGGCCGACGGCAATCCCTACCTCGTGATGGTCCCCGCGCTGACCGGCATGGCCGACAGCCTGGCGCGCAACCTCAACTCCGACGCCTCGGTGGCGGAGTTGAGGGAGCGCGGCGTCACCGCCAAGTACGAGGCGAAGATCGCGGACAACGCCCAGGGCCCGCTGCTCTGGCTCACCGTGACCGGCGAGGACCAGGACGGGGTGCTGGCGGCGAACCACACGCTGATGAAGTACTCCGCCGAGAAACTGGAGGAGTTGCAGGCCACGCAGTCGGTGCCGGCGGACTCGATGATAAGGATGACGACCATCGTCCCGCCGCAGAAGCCGCAGGCCCAGCTGAAGTCCAAGATCCAGTACCTGGTCATGGCGGGTGCGGCAGGCCTGGTCCTCAGTCTGGCCGCGTCCTTCTTCGTCGAGGCGCGCCGTCGGCACGAGGCGCTCCCGAAACACCGCCAGAACCGCTCCCGGGACACGGACGAGGCACCCGAGGAGGAGAGCGCGACCACGCAGGCCGACGCCGGCGACGCGCGGGCCGGCACGCGCCGTTCCCGTACCGAACGGCCCGGCGCCGGGGAGTCCGACGGCGAACCCGCGGCGGCCGGTCCGGAAGGCGGCCGGCAGCTCGACCAGCCGACCGTCCAGCTGCCGCTGCTGCCGTCGTCCGAGCGCGCCGGGAAGAAGCGACCGCCGTCCTGGGTGAAGTGACCCCACCACCGCACAACTCGTTCGACGAGGAGTCCTCCCATGGACACGGCGCCGACCACCGGGACCGAGGCCACCGCGGCCTCGCTGGGCACGAAGGTGCGCTCGGCCGCCCGGTGGAGCCTGATCAACACCATGGTCATGCGCCTGGGCAACTTCGCCACCGGCATCATCCTGGCCCGGTTCGTCCTGGACCCCGCGGCCTGGGGCGTGTACGGGGTCGCCCAGACCGTGCTGATGGTGATGCTCGCCGCGAACGAGCTCGGCGTGACCCTGGCCGTGGTGCGCTGGGAGGGCGACGTCCGTTCCTTCGCACCGACGGTGCTGACCCTGAGCACGATCTCCAGCAGCCTGCTCTACCTGGGCATCTTCGCGGCGGCGCCGGGCGTGGCCGGTCTGCTCGGCTCACCCGAGGCGTCGAGCGTGCTGAGGGTGATGTGCGTCTGCCTGGTGCTCGACGGCCTGTCGCAGGTGCCGGCGGGCGTCCTCACCCGTGAGTTCGCCCAGGGACGGCGAATGGTCATCGACGCGCTCAACTTCGCGCTGAGCACGTCGGTCACCCTCGTCCTGGCCCTCCAGGGCTGGGGCGCGATGAGCTTCGCCTGCGGGGCCGTGGCGGGCAACCTGGTCGCCCTGGCGGGCTGCGCGCTGGCCGCCCCGGGCTATCTGCGCTTCGGCTGGAACCCGGACCAGGCCCGCGCGCTGCTCCGCTTCGGCCTGCCGCTGGCCGGGGCCAGCATGCTGTCCCTGGCCGTCGTCAACGCGGACGCCATGGTGGTCGGAGCCGTACTGGGCAACGTGTCCCTGGGCTTCTACATGCTCGCCTTCAACATGGCGGGCTGGCCCGTCCGCGTCATCTCGGAGGCGGCGCGCCGTGTCTCGTTCGCCGGCTTCTCCCGCCTGGCGGATTCGCCCAAAGCCCTGTCCGACGGCTTCGGCCGGGCCCTCGCAATGCTGGTGACGTTCACCGTGCCGGCCTGCGTGCTGCTCGGCGCGCTGGCCCGCCCGGCCGTGGAGCTGCTGTACGGATCCAAGTGGTCGCCGGCCGCCGCCGCACTGCCCTGCCTGATGGCGCTCGGACTGGCCCGGATCGCGGCGGAGCTCACGTACGACTGCCTGGTCGCGATCGGCCGCCGCCGTTCGCTCGTGCTGATCCAGGCCCTGTGGCTGGTGGCCCTGGTCCCCACCCTGATCGTGGCGGCGCGCACCGGGGGCATCGCCTCCGTCGCCGCCGGACACGTCCTGGTGGCCGGGCTCGTGGTGCTGCCCGCCTTCGTCCTGGCGCTGCGCCGCGGCGGGATCGCGACCCGCTCGCTCGTCCGGGCCTGTGCCTGGCCCCTGCTCGGCGGGGTCGTGATGACCGTGGTCGTCACGATGCTGCGGCAGCGCCTCGGCGAGGGGGTGCTCGCCCTGTGCGCCACCAGTGTCATCGGGCTCGTGTGCTACGCGTTGTGCGTGCTGCCCAGCCGCAGACTGATCCGGGGTTCGCTTCCCCGGCACAGCCGGAGCCGGGAGGAGGACGAGGGCGTCGTCACCACCGCTCCCACCGTCCCCGTACTCCCGGCTCAGGAGAATCAGCCGGCCGCGCCGGCTCACGAACGATGAGGTGAGTTCCCTGGCCCGAACCGGCCGCCGCAGGCTCCTCGGAGGTCTGCTGCTGACCGCCGTGCTCCTCTTCGCCCTGGTGACCTGCGCCGGTGTGGGCGGCAAGGCGATCTGCCTCGGGGGTGCCGCGTTGTGCGACTCCCGCGCGATCACCGCCCCCGGCGCCACCGGCTCCCCCGCCCCGCCGCGGACCACCGCGCCGGGCACCTCGGGCACCCCGTCGGGCACACCGGCCACCCCGGCCAAGCCCTCCTCGACGGCGTCGGGGCCGCCGGCCCGCTCGGACAAGCCGCCGGCGCCGAAGGGCTGCGCGAGCCCGCGCGCCTGCGGCTACCCCGACGCCTCGACCACCGGGCCCCGGATCCGCCTGACCCCGCAGAGCACCGGCAACGCGGCGATCCGCACCGACGGCACGGTCATCAAGGGCTGGGACATCACCGGCTCGCTCGACATCTACGCGAACAACGTGACGGTGATCGACAGCCGGATCACCTCGACCAACTGGTGGGGCGTCAACCTCCGGCCGGGCTACTCGGGGCTGCGGATCCTGCACACCGAGATCCGGGCCGTACCGGGCAAGGGCCCGAACAACGGCGGTTCGGACTACGCGGTGTCGAACATGGGGACCAGTTCGGTCGAGGTCGGCTGGTGCGACGTCTCGGTGTTCGGTGACGCCCTGTCCATGGGGCAGGGCAACCTGCACGACAACTACGTGCACGGCATCCGGCCCTTCAAGAACCTCGACGGCGAGTGGCAGCACACCAACGCCGTGATCAGCAACGGCGGCGGCAAGGGCAAGCTGATCATCCGCCACAACACGCTGATCAACGCCACTCCGGTGGACAAGGGCGCCTCGGCGAGCGTCGGCCTGTTCGCCGACACCGCCCCGGTCACCCACACCGTGGTCGACGACAACTGGCTGGCGGGCGGGGCGTACACGCTCTACGCGGGCGGCAAGGACTCGGCCGGGATCGAGGTCACCGACAACGTGTTCTCGCCCGAGTTGCACCCCAAGGGCGGGCTCTACGGCCCCGTCGCCTACTGGAACGCCGCGGGCAAGGGGAACGTGTGGCGCGGCAACCGGATGGCCGACGGGACGCCGATCGTCCCCGAACCACTCTGATGCTTTCTTGAGAACATCCGATCGCCTGATAAATCCCCTCTTCCCGACTACCGTTGATCGCGACTCCCCGTAGGCCCGAAACCCCAGGTGGTTGATGCGATGCCGCTCACCCGTGCTCTCCGCAACCGATTCGTCGACGCGCCCGACTCTCTCGGCGAACGGTTCCGCGCGGCCCGCTGGGAGCGTTTCCGGTCCTGTTTCCCCCGCATCACGGAGATGAGCGTGGTGGACCTGGGAGGCACGGCGGACAACTGGCTGCGGTCGCCTCTCCGCCCCAAGCACGTGCACCTCGTGAACCTGGAGGAGCACCCCGCCGAGCTGCCCGACTGGATCAGCGCGGAGATCGCCGACGTCACCGACCCGTCGATCCCCTCCTCCCTGGGCGAGTTCGACCTGGTGGTGTCCAACTCCACGATCGAGCACGTGGGCGGGCACGCCCAGCGCCGGCGCTTCGTCTCCGCGATCGAGGCGCTGGCACCGCTGCACTGGGTGCAGACCCCGTACCGCTACTTCCCCGTGGAGCCGCACTTCCTGGCGCCCGGCTTCCAGTTCCTCCCGCTGGCCGCACAGGCCAAGCTCGTACGGCACTGGCCGCTCACCCACAGCCGGCCGGGCAGCCCGGAGGAGGGCATGGACGCGGTGATCAACATCGAGCTGCTGACCCGGGCCGAGATGCGCTACCTCTTCCCCCGCTCCGTGATCCTCAGCGAGCGGGTGGCCGGACTCACCAAGTCCCTCACGGCCGTCCGCACGGAGGCGTCCCTCCAGCGCCTCTGAACGCGGACGGGACTCGGGAGAGGGACACCGACACCATGCGCCGGATCCTCCGGATCCTCCGGGGCCCCTGGGAGCTGCTGAAGCGGATCTTCGGGTGGCTGGTGCTGTACGAGGCACGCAACAAGGTGCTGCTCGCGCCCACGGCCCTGCGGCTGCGCAGGGTCGAGGACGCCGAGGTCACCCGCCTCGCGGCGGTCTGGCCGGACCCGCCGGCCGCGCGGGTCGTGACCGTCATCGCCACCCATCGCCGTCCGGAGGAGCTGCTCCGGGCGGTGGGGTCGGCGCTGGGCCAGACCGTCGAGGACCACGTCGTGATCGTCGTCGACGACGGCGCCGGGCTGCCCGAACTCCCCTCGGACCCACGCCTGTTCGCGGTCTCCCTGTCGCGCAACACGGGCGTGGCGGGGATCGTGCGCAACGTCGGGATCCGGCTGACCCGGTCCCGCTACGTCGCCTTCCTCGACGACGACAACCGGTGGGAACCGGACCACCTCCGGCGGGCGTTGGAGGTGCTCGACGCCCCGGGCGGTCCCGACGGCGTGTACACCGCGCTGCGCCGCGTCCTGCCGGACGGCACCGACATGGACATCCTGTCCGTGCCGTTCGACCGGCGGAGGGCGGCGCACGAGTCCTTCCTGGACACCAACGCGTTCGTCGCCCGCCGCAACCGGGCCCTGCACTTCAGCCGGCTGCGGCGACGCCCCGAGGTACTGCCCCGGGAGGACTGGGAGCTGGTCCGGCGCTACGGCCGGACCCACAGGGTGGAGCACCTGCCGGAGCCCACCGTGCGCTACCTGGTGAACCCGGGCAGCTTCTACACCTCCTGGCGGGACTGACCTCCTGCGGCCGGCGTGGTCGCGGCCGTCGTGAGCAGAGCCGCGACGGCCGCCCTGCTGGGCGCCCGGCCGAGGGCGGCCCGGGAGAGTTCCCGCAGGAGCACGGCCCCCCGGAAGGCCACGGTGGCCGCGAATCCGTGCCGGCGCCGGTAGAGCCTCACCCGGTTGACGGTCAGCAGCGACCACAGCCGCGGCGACACACGGGAGTCGCCCCCGAGGTGAACGGCGCGGGCCGCGGGTTCGAGCCGGGTGACATGGCCGAGGTCCCGGGCGCGCAGGCAGAACTCCGTCTCCTCCGAGTAGAGGAAGAAGGACTCGTCCCACGGCCCGCAGGCGTCCAGGCACTCCCTGGACAGCGCCATCAGCGCGCCGGTCGCCCAGTCCGCGCGGGTCCGGCCGGCGTAGGCGGCGGGGTCGGTGACCAGTTCGCTGAGGGCCGGGAAGCGGCCCGCCCGGCGATTGCCCAGCACCGCCTCGCCGAACGCCCGGGACACGCTCGACTCGCGGCGCAGCGAGTGGATGAGCGCGTCGTCCTCCTCGTACAGCAGCGGGACGGCGATCCCGACCCGGTCGCCGTCGGGAAGTTCCGTGCCGAGAGCGTCCACCAGGGTCGCCGCACAGCCCTCGCTCATCCGGATGTCCGGGTTGCACACCAGCGCGGCGGAGAAGCCGCCCTCCCAGCCGCCGGCGGCCCGCAGGGCGGCGTTGACGCCGAAGGAGTACCCGCCGTTGCGCCCGGTCTCCACGACGGTGGCCTCGGGGGCCAGGGCCCGGACGACGGCGACGGTGTCGTCGGCGGAGTCGTTGTCGGCGACGACGAGCCGCCAGTCGAGGCCCGACATCGCCTTCGGGAGGGCGGCGAGGAACCCGGGCAGCACCGCCGCGCTGTTCCAGGTGACGACGAGGACGGCGACGGGGCCGCGGTCGGCGGCCTCGTACTGAGGGTGCATCAGATCTCCACAAGGTGCGGTGGGGCGTCGGGTGTCGGGCGCCGCGGGGGCACTTCGGCCTTCTCGGCGGACGCCGGGCCGGAGCTCTCCCCGGCGGCCTCGCGCCGGACGAAGCCGAGGCAGCCGGCGCCCGCGCCCAGCAGCAGGAAGAACACTCCGGCGAACATCGGGAAGCTGAGGGTGTCGAAGGTGGCGCTGATGACCAGGGCGACCAGCGCGGAGGCGAAGAACGCCTGGCCGAGCTCCCGGTCGGACTCGGTTCGGGCCAGCCGGCGGATCGAGCCGCCGTTGTGCACGCCGGTCAGGCCCAGGACGAGCAGGGCGAGCACACCGAGGGCGCCGAGCTCGGCCAGCGTCAGCAGGTACTGGTTGTCCGTGAAGAAGTAGCGCTCCGGGGTGAAGGTGCCGAACCCGCGTCCCAGGAACGGGTCCTCCATGAAGTACTCCGCGATCTTCGGGTACTTGATGGTGCGCGCCTGGGTGCTGCTGTCGGCGTTGTTCAGGCTGCCGGAGAACAGGCCGGTGATGGTGCCGATCAGACCGGGCACCAGCACCTTGAACACGGCCACGGCGCCCAGCAGGACCCCGATGGCCGTCCAGCGCCGCTGCGGCTTCCAGCGGGGCACCATGACCAGGACGACGACGAGCAGACCGATGATCGAGGTCCGGGACACGGTGAGGGGCAGTCCCCCGCCGAGCAGGACGACCGGTGCCCAGCGGCGGAAGGTGCTCAGGTGGGCCCGCGCCGGGTCGAAGGCCTGGGCGATGGCGAAGGGCACCAGGATCGCCAGCATGCCGCTGAACTCGAGCGGATGGGCGGTGAGCGAGCGGGGCCGGGTGAACGAACCGCGGTCGAGGACGGCGACGTTGGCGACGCTGGAGTTCAGCCCGGGGATGCGCAGCGAGTCGGCGATGTTGGTGCCGGTGAAGAAGTCGTACAGGCCCAGCAGGGCGACGACCGAGCCCATCACCACGAGCCGGCGCATCAGCACGTCGAGCCGGGCGCGGTCCTGGATGCCGGCGGAGGCCAGGACGATCAGGGCGACCCACACCAGGAGCACGATCAGCCCGCGGTCGGCGGCCAGGACCTCCTTCTGGGAGCTGATCCGGGCCGTGTTCGCGACGTAGGAGAGCAGCACCACGAAGCCGAGCAGCAGGACCGCCGTCCGCACCGTACGGGTGCCGGGCGCGGGGGCGAGCCGCCCGGTGCACCAGGTGGCCAGGTACCAGAAGAGACCGAGGAGGGCGAAGACGTTGGCGGGGGTGCCGGCGCCGCCCAGCGCGGGCAGGGCGAGGTTGGACGGCAGGAAGAGCGCCAGGGCCAGGTAGCCGGTGAGGACGGTGGTGGCGTCCAGGGGCCGGGTCAGCTGCCTGCGCAGCCGTGAGGCGCCCGGCCGGGGCCCGCGGGAGCCGTCGTCGAGGGACGGCAGGCCGCGCGAGCGGCGGCGCGCGGCCACCCACACGTCGGTGACGAAGGAGAGCAGAAAGGCACTGGTGAGGCAGAGGACCAGGACCGCGGCGACCTTCTGGTAGCGGGACTTGGGCTGCGAGACCGGCTTCTGCGGCGGGACGATCGGCGCGGCCCGCACGGAGTAGTCCGACGGCACCCGCGCCTCGCTCTGGAGCGCCACCAGCTGCTCGGCGGCGAAGTCGGTGATGGCCTTCGTCTCGGCGAACACCTTGTCCCGGTCCTCGCCGGTCACGGTGAGGGTGAGCAGCGGTCCCTCGGCCTTGGCGGCGAAGTCGACGGTGTAGGCGTCGGTCACGCCGTGCCCGCGCAGCGCCTCGGCGGACTCGGGCGACTGGAGGGCCCGGATCAGCACGTCGGCGGTGCTGATCAGCGAACCGCTGGCGTAGGCCAGCGGGTTGCCGTAGCTCGGGGCCGGCTTGGCGATGCGGGGCGAGTTCAGCAGGGTGAGCTGGCTCTGGGACTCGTACGTCACGGGGACGGTGGAATAGAGGAATCCGCCCGCGAGGAGTCCGAGCACCGTCAGCGGCGTCATCACGTACCACCGCCTGCGCAGTACGCGGAAGATCTCGGCGATGCTCACGAACCCTCCCCCGGTTCCTCTTCGTGGTGCCAGTATCGGTTCTGATGGAAAGAGATGTCTTGTCGCCCGAAGGACTCGTCGGCGTGCTGTTGCGCCGGTGGTACGTGCTGGCCCTCGTCCTGCTCGTCACCACCGCGGCCTGCTACCCGGCGCTGCGTCCCGAGCCGCGGTTCCTGAGCTCGGCCGTGCTGGTGGTCAAGCCGCCGCGGACCGACAACCAGCCGAACCAGCTCACCAACCTCCAGCCGGCGCTGGCCGCCGTCTCGTACGCCGTCGTGCAGCAACTGCGCTCCCCCGAGGGGCAGGCGGAGCTGCGCGCGGACGGTGTGCACGGGACGTACCGCCTGAGCCCGCGCAACAGCGGCACCAGCGCCACGCCGTTCTACTCGATCCCCACGCTGCAGATCGAGGCGGAACAGCCCGAGGCCGCCGAGGCCGACCGCGTGGTGCAGCTGATCATCGCGGCCTACGGCCGGCACCTGGGCGCGCTCCAGGCCACCCAGGACGTGCCCGAGGAATCGCTGATGAGCGTCGACCTGGTGAACCGGCCGGGCACCGTGTCCCTGCCGCCGAACCGGAGCCGGGCCGTGGCGGGTGTCGGCGCGCTGGGTCTGCTCTGCGGGGTGATGGCCGCGCTGTGGAGCGAGCGGTACGCGGTCCGGCGCAGGCACAGGGCCGCACCGGCCCCGCGGCCCGAGCCGACGCCCCTGTCCGTCTGACGGGCGGGGCAGCGCCGCGACCGCGTGAACGTCAGCGCGCCGCACGGTGTTCGGTGAGGCGCCCGTCCTTCTCCTCGTACAGCGCGCCGGTCTGCGGGCACTCCCACACCCCCGGACGCTCGGCGTGCTCGGTCAGCCGGACACCGGCCCTGCCGACCCAGCCCGCCTGCCGCGCCGGAACGCCCATCACGAGGGCGAAGTCGGGGACATCGGCGGTGACGACCGATCCGGCCGCGACGAGTGCCCAGCGGCCGATCTCGACCGGCGCCACGCACACCGAGCGGGCGCCGACGGCGGCGCCCTCGCCGATCCGGACGGCCACGGGCTCCCAGTCCCCGCCCCGCTTCAACGTGCCCTCGGGGTCCACGGCGCGCGGGTTGTGGTCGTTGGTGAGGACCACGGACGGGCCGATGAAGACGCCGTCGGCCAGCACGGCCGGTTCGTAGACCAGGGCGTAGTTCTGCAGCTTGCAGTTGTCGCCGATGACCACGCCGGGGCCGACGTACGCGCCGCGGCCCACGACGCAGTGGGCGCCGAGGCGGGCTTCCTCGCGGATCTGGGCGAGTTCCCAGACGCTGGTGCCGTCGCCGATCTCGGCGGTCTTGTCGACGTCCGCCGTGGGCTGGACCCGGTAGTTCACTGTGGTGCCTTTCGTCTCTGGAGGGTGCGGGCGGTCCGGCCTCGGCTTCAGATGCCGCGGCGCTGCCAGGAGCGCCACCAGAACCACTCGCGTATCCGGTCGCGTACCGCCGACAGCACCAGGGGCTGGAGGTACGGCATGGTGCGCGCGCCGATCCGCCGGCGCAGCCGCAGCGCCCGGTACTCCGGGAGGGTCTCCGCGTCGGGGCGGCACTCCCGGGCGAGGGCGAGGAGTTCGTCGACGGGGACGACGTCGGTGCGCCCCCGGTCGTAGGCGCGGTAGGCACGCCGCAGGGCCTGGCGGGCCAGGCTGGTGTTCACCAGCGCGGAGAGCCGGTCCGCCTGCGGAAGCCGGTCGGCGCACTTGTCGAGCACCGCGCCGAACGCGGCGCGGCGCTGCCGGATGTCGTCGAGCTGGCCGCCGAAGTCCGTGGTGGACATGTTGTTGCCGTGGACGCGGTAGTAGGCCTGGTCCGCGCCGCTGACGTAGCCGACGTCGGCGTGCGCGGCCAGCCGCATCCACATCTCGATGTCGCCGGCGTGCGGCAGTTCCGGGTCGTAGCCGCCGACCTCGCGCTGGAGGCTGGTGCGGACGACGACCTCGGGTGAGGTGATGCAGCCGGAGCCCTCGCGGAAGCGTCGCTCCAGCCACCAGTGCCCGGGGTAGACCACGGCGCCGGACTCGCCGGTGCGGGCCCGGGGCAGCGGTCCGCCGTGCTGGAAGCGCAGCGGCCTGCCGTAGGCGAACCCGGCCTCCGGGTGGGCGTCGAGGAGCGCGACGGCGCGGACCAGCGCCCCCGGCACCAGCCGGTCGTCGGCGGAGAGGAGCACGACGTAGTCGCCGTCGGCCCACTCCAGCAGTCCTTCGTTGTACGTGGCGATGTGGCCGCGGTTCTGTTCGTGGACCCGGACCTCGATCCGCGGGTCGGACGCGGCCAGTTTCAGCGCCGCCTCCGCCGAGTCGTCGGGGGACGCGTCGTCGATGATCAGCACCCGGACGTCGAGGCCGGGCTGCTCGTCGAGCACGCTGCGCACGCAGTCGGCCAGGAAGTGGCCGTACTTGTAGCAGGGAATCACGACGCTGACGGAGCTCATGGTTGGAGGGCCCAATCCCCGGTTTCTGCCGGTGTGTTCGGTACGGACGGGTGCGCCGGACCGGGTCTGGACGACCCGGCCCGGCGCACCCGGGTGTCAGCCGGCGTCGGTCGTGAAGACCGGGCCGACCCAGTAGTTCGTCGCGTTGTAGGAGCTGGTCGGGAAGCCCGACGTGCTCCCGTACCGGTAGAGGCCGTTGGCACGGCCGCTCGTGTCGGCGAGGGCCGTCAGCGGATAGGACAGGTGCGCCCCCGCGAAGTAGCCCGCGTCGGCGGCGTAGCGCCCGTTCGGCGCGTGGTACGAGACGACGTAACGGGTGTTGGCCGTGATGGCGACCGGTGTGGCGAAGGTGAGCGTCTGCCAGCCGGAGGCGGTCTCACCGGTGAAGGTGCCGCTGGCGAGCAGGTCGCCGTCCTCGGTCCACAGGTTGCCGGTGTGCACGCCGGTGTTGCCCGCGCCCTTGTAGAAGGTGACCCCGGTGACCCGGCCGTTCAGGGCCGACTCGAAGCGGGTCCCCAGCTCCAGGGGGTTGGTGTCGGCCGTGACCTCGGGCTTGGTGGGCACCGAGTCCGTGCTCCACAGCAGGCACGGGCAGGTGGCCGGCGGCGGGGTCGCGCTCGTGGTGAAGGTCCACGTCACGGGCGCCGCCATCACGTTGCCCCACAGGTCCGCGGCCTGCACGGACGCGGTGTACGTGGTGCCCAGGGCGAGCTGGCTGGAGAGGGTGAAGGCGGCGGTCTTGCCGTCGCTGCTGAGTGCGGCGCTGCCCGGGACAGCGGTGTTGCCCGGTCCCTTCACCGTGAACACCAGGGTGCTGCTGTCGATGCTCTGGCTGAACGTGGCGGACAGCGGCGCGGTGGTCGCCACGCCGGTGGCCCCGACCGCCGGGGTGCGGCCGGTGACCGTGGGCGGGTCGGTGGAGGCCGAGCCGGTCTCCAGGATCGCGTCCACCCAGTAGTTGCTTCCGGACGACGCCGAGGACGGGAAGGCGCTGGTGGAGGTGTAGCGGTAGACGCCGTTGCCTCCGTCGGTGCCGGACTTCAGCGCCGTCAGCGGTGCCAGGCCGGCGTCCTTGTCGGCGAAGTAGCCCGCGTCGAAGGAGTAGCCGCCGTTCGGGGCGAAGTAGGAGGCGATGTAGGTGGTGTTCGCCTTGACCGGGACCGGGGTGGCGAACTTCAGCTGCTGCCAGCCCGACGCGGTCTCGTTGGCGAAGGTGCCGGTGGCCAGCAGCTGGCCGCTGCTGCTCCACAGGCTGCCCTTGTGGGTGCCGGTGTTCGCGGCGGACTTGTAGAAGCGGACGCCCGTGATGGAGCCGGGCACGGAGCTGCGGACCTTCACCCCGAGTTCGACAGAGCTGCCGTCGCCGCCGTTGACCTTGGTCGGCGTGGTGGAGGGGGGCCAGACCGTGCAGGGGCACTTCTGCGGCTCGACGGTCAGGGGCACGGTGGTGACGGCGCCCATGTTGACGCTGTCGTCGACCGCGCGGACCTTGATCTGGGCGGGCCCGGTGGTCATCGGGGTCCAGGTGTAGTTCCACGAGGCCGTGCCGTTGGCGGCGTGCCAGGTGGTGCCGCCGTCGGTGGAGACCTCCACCCGGGCGACCACACCGCCGCCGGAGTCGGCCGCGGTGCCCGTGACGGTGACCTGCTGGAGGGCGGAGACGGAGCTGCCCGAGGCCGGGCTGGTGACCGTGACGGCCGGACCCGTGGTGTCACTGGAGGCGGAGGCCGCGACCAGTCCGGACTGCAGGGTCTTGGGCTGGATGCCCATGTCGGCGAGGATGTTGACGGTCGCCTGCTGCATCCGCTTGTCCTCGGTCACCACGCCGCCGCCGGGGTCGGCGGTCGGGACGTTGGTCAGACCCCAGGACCACTGCACGGTGCCGGTGCCGAACACCAGGGCGTGCGAGGTCTGGTCGCGGAAGGCGACGAGGCTGTGCGTCGCGGTGCCGTTGCCGTAGTTGTTGCCCCAGTCGAGCAGGTAGGTGCCGTCGGTGACCTCCACGGTGGTGGAGGACATCCGGATCTGACCGGCCGGACGGCTGGCGTTCTCGACGTCGCTGTCCCACTCGTAGCCGAGGGTGCCCGCCGGGAAGGTGGCGACCTGGTTGCCGGTCAGGCCGGCGACCGTGGTGTTCCGCCACAGGCGCATCTTGGAGTAGGCGGCGGGCACCGTGATCGCGTCGTTGCGGGGCCCGTTCACCTGGAACAGCGAACCGGTGAGGATGTTCTGCGGCTGGTAGGGCGCGCCTTCCTTGGTGCTGTCCGGGTCGACCCAGGTGCCGGTCCACTCGGGGCTCGGGTCGGGAACGCCGTTGGGCGTGGGGAACTTGAGCTTGGTCTCCTTGTAGCAGACCAGCGTCCGGTCGGCGGTGTTGGTGCCGTCGATGCTGGGCTCGAAGCGCGTCTTCCAGAAGATCTCGTTGCCCGCGAAGTAGGTCTGGTGCTGGCCCGCCTTCCGCGCGTTGAGCACGTTGGTGAACTGCTCCTGGGTCCAGTACTCGTCGTGGCCCTGGGACATGAACATCTTGTGGTTCGGCAGCAGCGAGGCGCCGCGACCCGCGGTGTCCACGCCGGAGACGTAGCTGGTGTCGTAGCCGTTGCGCTCCAGCCAGGCGATCATCTCGAACTCGGAGCCGTAGACGCCGTTGTCACCGCCGATGTCCATGGGCCGGTTGTAGCTGACCTTGTAGGCGCGTCCGTCGGGCGCGGGGCCCTGGCCGTCGTAGAGGTTCGTCCCGCCCCAGTCGTTGTACGCCTGCCAGGTCTGGTCCGAGGTCTGCACGAGGATGTCGGAGTGGCTGGAGTCGTTGCGCACGACGAAGGGGTAGGGCATGAGGCCGTTGCCGTCGGCCTGGTCGAAGTTGGCGATGTACAGGCCGGAGACGGCGTCGCTCGGCACGGTCCAGGTCGCGGTGGTGGGCCAGTTGCCGCAGTCCATGAGCCCGGTGGGCTGGTTCTTCAGGCAGTCGGCGTGCTTGGTCGTGTAGTTGGCGGGGTAGGTCTGGGCCGCCTGGGCGGCGGTGGACATCAGCCGGGCGCCGTCGCCGCCGTACCAGCCGAGCCGGTAGATCTTGACGTGGTAGGCCGAGGGGGACTGGACCTTGAAGGCGATGCTCTCCCCTGCCTGGAGGCTCGTCTTCGTGGGGAAGCCGGCGATGTCGCCGTAGGAGTTGGCGGCGAACCAGTCGGACATCGGCGTGCCCGGCTTGGAGTTCTCGCACACGATGGGATTGCTGCCCGCCCCGCAGGGATCGGCGACCGCGCTCGCGCTCCCCACCGGTGGCAGGACGATCGATAGCAATGCCGCGACCAGGGCGAACACGGCGCCCCTGGCCCGACTGAGGTGGTTCTTCATCGCTGTACCTTTCAGGGCAGTACAGGTCCTGGCCTACCGGCCGGGGGTGGTGAGGGTGAGCGTCAGCTCAGTGCGCCCGCCAGCGCATCCACGACCTGCTGCTGCTGGTCGGGGGTGATCTGCGGGAAGAGCGGCAGCGAGAGGATCTCGTCGGCCGCGCGTTCGGCGTGCGGGAAGTCCCCGCGGTGGTGCCCGAGGGAGCGGTAGGCGGGCGTCAGGTGGACCGGGGTCGGGTAGTGCACGCCCGCGCCGATGCCGCTCGCGTTGAGTTTGCCCACCACCTCGTCCCGGTCGGCCCCGGCGACGCGGACCACGTACAGGTGCCACACGTGCACGTTTCCGTCGACCGTCGTCGGCCGCACGAGGCGGCCCGCGTCGGCGAGCGGCGCGAGCAGCTCGTCGTAGCGCGCCGCGGCCGTCCGCCGGGCCTCGTTCCCGGCGGCCAGCCGGCGCAGCTTCGCGCGCAGGACGACGGCCTGCAGCCCGTCGAGCCGGCTGTTGAACCCGGGCAGGTCGTGCCGGTACTTCTGGACGCCGCCGTGGTTGGCGATCGCCCGGACGACGGCCGCCGCCTCGGGGTCGTCGGTGAGCACCGCGCCCGCGTCGCCGTACGCGCCCAGGTTCTTGCCCGGATAGAAGCTGGTGGCGGCGATGCCGCCGCTGCCGGCCTGACGGCCGTCCCGGGTGGCGCCCTGGCTCTGGGCCGCGTCCTCGACGACGCGGACGGAGTCCGGCACACCGGCCGCCAGCCGCGCGGCGTCGGCGCTCTGCCCGTACAGGTGGACCGGTACCACCGCGCGGGTGGCGGGGCCGACCGCGTCGAGCGCGGCCTGCGTGTCGATCAGCAGACTGTCGGGGTCGCAGTCGACGAGCACGGGGCGGGCGCCCGTCCGGGCCACGGCGCCGGCGGTGGCGATGAAGGTGTTGGCGGGCAGGACGACCTCGTCGCCCGGCCCGACGCCGCTCGCGCGCAGGGCCAGCTCCAGTGCGTCCGTGCCGTTGGCGACGCCGACGCAGTGGGCGACGCCGGCGAATGCGGCGTACTCGCGCTCGAACTCCCGCACCTCCTCGCCGCCGATGAAGGCGGTACCGGCCAGGACGCGGTCGAAGCCCTCCCGGACCTCGTCGGCGACTTCGGAGTGGGCCGCCTTGAGGTCGACCAGCGGTATCTGGTTCATCTGCCCTTCACTTCCCTTGCCTCGGCCTGCTGCGCGAGGGCGTCGGTGTCGTCCGACCGGAGTTGTTCCAGCGCCGCGGGGTTCGCCGCGCGCAGCCGGCGGGCCGGGCTGCCGACCCAGACCTCGCCGGGCGGCACGTCGGCCAGAACGGTGCTGCCCATGCCGACCAGCGACCAGGCGCCGATCGTCGTGTACTCGCGGACCAGGGACCCGGCCCCGAGGTACGCGCCCGGCTCCAGCCGGGCACCGCCGCCGAGCCGGACCCCGGAGGCGAGGGTGCAGTAGTCCCCGACCTCGTCGTCGTGGGTGAGGACGGTCTGCGGCATCACCGCGACATGGCTGCCCACCCGCACCGCGGCGGTGAGGACGGTCTGCGCGAGGATCACCGAGCCCGGGCCCACCGTGCAGCCGGCGGGCACGACGGCACTGGGGTGCACCACCGTGGCGTAGCGGTCGGCCGGCAGGCCGAGCCGTCGTACCAGGCGGGCCCGCGCGGCGTAGTCGCGCGGGCTGCCGACACAGACCACGAAGGACGCGTGCGGCAGTTCGCGCGCCAGGTCGCAGCCTCCGAGCACGGGCACGCCGTCCACCTCGACGCCGTGCAGCGCCGGGTCGTCGTCGAGGTGGCCGAGCAGCCGGTGGCCGCCGGCTCCGGCGTCCCGCACGGCCTGGGCGGTCTCCCGTGCGAGACCGCCCGCGCCGATGATGACCAGGTCGTTCACGCGCGGCCCGCCGCTTCCCGCAGCACCTCGACCACCCGGTCCTGCTGGACCTCGGTCATGGTGTGGAACAGCGGCAGGATCAGCGAGTCGCGGCTGATCCGCTCGGTCACCGGCAGGGGTGCCGCCGGATGCCCCGCGTAGGCGGGCTCCAGGTGCGACGCCATGATGCCGCGGCGGGCGGAGATCCCGGCCTCGGCGAGGACGGCGAGGAGCTCGTCGCGGCCCACCGGGAAGTCCTCGGCGAGCAGCACCCAGTAGGACTGGAAGTTGCCCTGACCGTGGCCGGGGTCGCTGACCGGCCGCAGGCCGGGGATGCCGTGCAGCAGTTCGCCGTAGCGGGCGGCCAGAGCGCGGCGGCGTGCCACCATCGCGTCCAGCTTGCCGAGCTGCACCAGTCCGACCGCGGCCTGGATGTCGGTCATCCGGTAGTTGAAGCCGGTCTCCAGGTAGTTCTCCAGCACCGGTTTCCCGCTGGCGTGGCGCTCGGCGGCGGAGACGTTCATGCCGTGCTCGCGCAGCCGCCGCAGACGGGCCGCCCAGGCGGCGTCGTCCGTGGTCACCATCCCGCCCTCGCCGGTGGTGAGGAGCTTGCGCGGATGGAAGGACCAGGCGGCGAGCAGGGCCCCGCGTCCGACGGACGCGCCGTCGACGGTGGAGCCGATGGCGCAGGCCGCGTCCTCCACCACCGGCAGGTCCCAGCCGGCGCACGCGGCCCGTACGGCCCGGACGTCGGCGGGCACGCCGCCCTGGTGCACCAGGACGACCGCCTTGGTCCGCGGGGTGCGGACCGCGTCCACGGTGTCGGCGGTGAGGTTGCCGGTGTCGAGGTCGACGTCGGCGAAGACGGGCTCCGCGCCGACGTAGCGCACGGCGTTGGCGGTGGCGATGAACGACAGCGACGGGACCACGACCTCGTCGCCCGGCCCCAGGTCGAGGGCGAGCAGGGCGAGGTGCAGGGCCGTCGTGCAGGAACTGACCGCGACGGCGTGCGCGGCGCCCACCCGCTCGGCGAACGCCTTCTCGAAGGCGGCGACCCGCGGGCCCTGGGCGACCCAGCCGGAACGTACGGCCTCGGCCGCGGCCTCCGCCTCCTCCTCGCCGAGCCACGGCACCATCACCGGCGTACGGGCCGGGCCGGAGGCCGGAGACGCGGCGGGGGCCTCCTCCGGCTCGGCCACGGGTGCCGTGACGGTCGGCGCGGGGGCGGTCGCGGTGGCCGGGGCGGACCCGGCGGCGCGCTCGGACCGCCACCAGTCGACCAGGTCCTTCAGGCCGGTCCGCAGGTCGATCTCCGCCTTGAAGCCGAGGCGCTGTTCGGCCTGCGAGGTGTCCGCGAGCCGGCGGGTCACACCGTTCACGGCGCGGGCGGGGCCGTGCACCGGTTCCAGGTCGGAGCCCATCACCTCAAGGAGGTTCAGGGCGAGTTCCCGCAGCGAGGTCTCGGTCGCGCTCGCGACGTTGAACACCTCGTCGGTGAGGTCCGACTGCGCGGCGAGCAGGTTGGCCCTGGCGATGTCCCGGACGTCGACGAAGTCCATCGTCTGGGTGCCGTCGCCGAGGATCAGCGGCGGCTCGCCCGCCTCGATCCGCTCCATCCAGCGGATCAGGACCTCGGTGTACAGGCCGTGGATGTCCATCCGCGGTCCGTACACGTTGAAGTAGCGCAGCGCCACGTAGTCCAGGCCGTACATGGCGTGGAAGCTGCGCAGCATGCCCTCGTTGAAGGCCTTGGCCGCGCCGTAGAACGTGTCGTTGTTGTACGGGTGGTGGCGCTCGGTCGTGGGGAAGGTCTCCGCCAGGCCGTAGACGGAGGCGGAGGACGAGGCGATCACCTTGCCCACTCCGGCGGCGGCGGCCGCCTCCAGCACGTTGAACGTGCCGTCCACCATGACCTCGTTGGCGAGGCGGGGCTCCTCCGCGCACTGGGTGATGCGGATGGCGGCGAGGTGGAAGACGAGATCGGCGCCCTCGGTGACCCGGTGGACCGTGGCCGCGTCGCGGATGTCCCCCTCGACGAGGTCGACGACGCCGCTCTCCAGGGCCCGCGCGAGATTGGCCCGGCGTCCCCGGACGAAGTTGTCGAGGACGACGATCTCCCGCGCGCCCCCCGCCACGAGAAGGTCGGTCACATGGGAGCCGATCGTGCCGGCACCGCCGGTGACCAGGACCTTCTTACCGCGAATATCGCTCAACGCCGTTCCCCCACAGAATCGTTCACCGTACGAAGGGACCGGCCGGCGCCGGTCCGCAGCCCGACGACCGCGCCGCGGAACTCAAGGCTCCGCGACGCCGCCTCGAGAATGTCCAGGACGCGCAGGCCCGCCCGCCCGTCGGTCAGCGGCGCCCTGCGCTCGCGGATCGCGGCGGCGAACTCGTCGACCATGCTGCGCAGGGCCTCCTTCTCCCCGATCGCGGGCGCGACCATGTCGCCGCTGCGGTAGGAGATGAGCGCCTGGCGCCGCTCGTCCGCGCCGAGTTCCTGCGGGGTCGCCAGGTCGACGCCCCGGTCGAAGACGGCGACCCGCTGGGCCGGGTTCAGGTCGTCCCAGATCAGGGTGCGCTTGGCGCCGCCGACCATGGTGGTGCGCACCTTGGTGGGCGACAGCCAGTTGACGTGCACGTGGGCGATGGCGCCGGTGTTGAGCTGGAGGGTCAGGTAGGCGATGCAGTCCTGGCCCGCGCCGATCGGGTCGGCGCCGTGCGCGGCGACCGCGACCGGCTCCACGTGCTCGGGGAGGATGAAGTCGAGGATCGACAGGTCGTGCGGGGCGAGGTCCCACAGCACGTCGACGTCCTTCTGGACCAGCCCGAGGTTGATCCGGACCGAGTCGACGTAGTGGATCTCGCCCAGCTCGCCCGAGTGCACCAGCTCGCGGATCCGGCCGACGGCCGGGGTGTAGCAGTAGGTGTGGTCGCACATCAGGGTCAGGCCGCGCTCCTCGGCCTCGGCGACCAGGCGCGCGCCGTCGGCGTAGGTGGTCGCCAGCGGCTTCTCGACCAGCACGTGCTTGCCGGCGCGCAGCGCGGCCAGGGCGACGTCCAGGTGCGTTCCGGCCGGGGTCGCGACGGCGATGGCGTCCACGGAGGGGTCGGCGAGCACCGCCTCGAAGTCGTCGGTCGCCTGGACGGTGGAGTATCCGCCGAGGACCCGCTGGGCGCGTGTGACGTCCAGGTCGCAGAGCCAGCGCAGCAGGAAGCGGTCGCTGGCCTGGAAGTTGCGCACGAGGTTGGGTCCCCAGTAGCCGGCGCCCACGACCGCGACTCCGAGCCGCTCGTCGGGCCGATCCACGTCCTTCACTTTGTTCCCCTTCATTTCAGTAAGCCCCCGTTCCGCGCATCACGGCGGGGCCGGTGCGCAGCAGAATCGACGCGTCCAGTCCGAGGGACCAGTTGTCGACGTACGCCAGGTCGAGCCGGACCGCCTCGTCCCACGGCAGGTCCGAGCGTCCGCTCACCTGCCACAGACCGGTGAGCCCCGGTTTGACGAGCAGCCGGCGCCGGACCTCGTGGCCGTAGCCGGCCACCTCCTCGGGCAGCGGCGGGCGCGGCCCGATCAGCGACATCCGGCCGCTCAGGACATTGATCAGCTGCGGCAGTTCGTCGATCGAGTAGCGGCGGAGCGTGGCGCCCACGCGGGTGACGCGCGGATCGTCCCGCATCTTGAACAGCAGACCGTCGCTGTTGTGGTTGGCGTGCTCCAGTTCCGCCCGGCACGCCTCCGCGTCGGGCCGCATGGTGCGGAACTTCAGCATGGTGAAGTGTTTTCCGTGGAGCCCCACGCGGCTCTGCCGGAACAGCGCGGGGCCGTTGCTCCCGAGCCGGATCGTCACCGCGACCACGCACAGCAGCGGTGCGAGGAGCAGCAGGAGGGTCGCGGCGACGAGCCGCTCCGCGAACTCCTTGGGCAGCCGGGCGGTCCGCGACAGCCGGGGTGCCCGGACCTGGACCATGGGCACGCCTCCGACCGGCCGGACCGCGACCCGGGCGACGGCCGTCTCGCCCAGGGCGGGGGCCAGCAGGAAGTCGCAGCCCGCGGCGTCGGCGGTCCACGCGAGCCGGCGCAGCTGGGCCGCGTCGATCTCGGAGGTCGGCAGGACCACCAGGGCCGTACCGCCGTGGGCGCGGATCGCCCCGGGCACGTCCGCGACCCCGCCGAGCACCGGAATCCCCAGCTCGGCGACGACCGGCGCGTTCCCCGGGTCGGTCAGGCACACCCCGGCGATGTCGAGGCCCCGAAGGTCGGGACCCATCGGCGCGAAGCCCTGGCCGCGGCGCCAGAGCGCCTCGACCAGTTCGACGGCGGAGGCCGAGGACCCGACCAGGACCGCCGTGGTGCGGTGCCGGCCCTGGGCCCAGCGCCGGTGCAGCCAGCGGCGCATCACGAACCGGGCGGCCAGGGCCAGCAGGGCCGTCGGCGGAGCCGCCAGGATCATGTCGTGCAGCAGGTCGAGGTCACCGGCCATGCCCCAGCCGATGGCCGCGGCGAGGGCCGGCAGCACGAGGGCGCCGCGCAGCACTCGCCGGTACAGCTCGCTCCCGGCCCCCAGCGAGCTGTGCTCGTAGGCCTGGTGGCCGTACATCATCGCGATCCAGGCCGGCGGCAGTCCGAGGACCACGTGCCAGCGTCCGACCGCCTCCAGGACCAGCAGCGAGGCAGCGGAGGCCGCGACCAGGTCCGCGACCAGCAGGCCGATCTGATGTCTCCGTTTCCACCACAGCCGGTGGACGTCGAAGTGTGTGGATTCAACACGATGCCGCTCATGTGTGACCGGCAGGACGGTCATCCATTCCCCCCAAGGGCGCTTCGCGCGTACCCCGTTGAGCCACCCGTGCCCCATGTCCCGCCCGTGCGAGCGCACAACTCGCGGGGTGGAGGACGGGCATTGATGGCGCGTCGAGGGAACGCGGGTCTTCCGCCTGACCAAACGGTGCGAACCGATCGCAAGAAGCCCCCCCGCGACCGGAGTCCGCACAACGACGCAGAATCCACCCGTCGCGAGGGGTGCTCGCGTCCGCGCGGATCCGGCAGCGCTCAATCTAGAGCAAGTGGGGCAGGTCATGAAGGAGTTGTGGAAAACTCCCACCAAGCGTCAAAGAAACTGTGAGCGTGGCGTGCATTCGTCATACTGGCCCGGTGCCCAGCATCGTGATCCCTGCCCACAACGAAGAGCGCACACTCGGCCGACTCCTGGACTCGCTCCTGGCCGAGGCGGGCGGTCCTTCCGGGTCCTCCGATCCCTCCGCTTCCGGTGATTCCGCCGCTCCTGCTGCTCCCACCGACAGACCCGACCGTTCCGGTTCCGCCGCCGACGACCCGTCCGCCCCCTCACTCGCACCCGCGGCCCCGGACCGGCCCTCCGCGGACGACTTCGACATCGTCGTCGTGTGCAACGGCTGCACGGACGACACGGCGGGCGTGGCCGCCGCCCGCGGGGCGCGGGTCCGCGTGGTCGAGATACCGGTCCCCTCGAAGCACGCCGCGCTGCGCGCCGGCGACGAGCACGCGCGCGGCTTCCCCCGGTTGTACGTGGACGCGGACGTGGTCCTCGGAGCGGCCGACGCCCGGGCCCTCGCGGCGGCCCTCGACGGCCCGGACGCCAAACTGGCCGCGGCCCCGGAGCGGCATCTGCCGATGACCGGCTGCGGCTGGCGTGTGCGCGCGTACTACCGCGTGTGGCAGCGGTTGCCCGCGGTACGGGAGGGACTGTTCGGGCGAGGGGTGATCGCGATGTCCGGGGCCGGCCATGCCCGTATCGCCGCACTGCCTCCCCTGATGGCCGACGACCTGGCCGCCTCGCTCGCCTTCGGACCCGAGGAGCGGACGGTGGTCGACGCGGCCCGCGTCGTGGTCCACCCGCCGCGGACCTGGTCCGACCTGATCCGCCGGCGCGTCCGGGCGGCCACGTCGACGGCCCAGCTGGAGAGCGAGCAGGAGCGTGCGGCACGGAACGAGGCGGCCGCGGACCCCGCACCGACAGGGGAGGCCTCACCCGGCCGACCGGCGGACCGCCCGTCGGCGCGCACCAGCATGGGCGACCTCCGCGCGCTGCTGCGCGCCGAGCCCCGGCTGCTGCCGTCCGTCCTCGTCTTCGTGGCTGCGGCGGTCTCCGCGCGGAGGGGCGCGAAGAAGGCGATCCGGGCGGGCGATTTCCACACCTGGCTGCGCGACGAGAGCAGCCGGCAGGGCTGAGGGCGGCGGAGACGACGGGGCCCGGCGCGTGGCCGCCGGGCCCCGTACCGCCCGGCGGGGGGGCGCGGCACGACCGGGACACGGCCCGCGCTTCCGGACGGCCACTGCGACACCGCCGGAAGGCGGGCGACCCGGCCCGCGCCCCGCGGTCCTCCCACGTGGCTCGGGCAGTCGTATGGTTCGGGGTGATTTATGGTGACTCAAGGAGTACGCCCCCTACCGGAGGTGCAATGATGCGCGCCGCGGCAGCGCTCGTCTCTCTGGCTGTCAGCGTGGCGCTCATCGTCACGACATCGGCTTGCGACGACGGCGGGTCGAAGTCGTCGAACGCCCAGTACGGCGACTGTCCGATCTCGGGACATCACGGGGAGTTCCAGCTGTCCCCCAGGACGGCGGGCGCCCTCACGGTCAAGACGACCCTGCCCGCGCCCGGCTGGTGGAACGGCAGCACACCGGACTCCATCAAGAGCGGCTACGAGTACTGCATGGCCGCCAATATCGCGTACCGGTCCGGACTCGACCGGGTGAAGGTGGTGAACGCCCCCTTCCCGGAGGTCGTGTCCGGCCGGACCACGGACTTCGACCTGGCCCTGGCGCAGATCACGATCACCCCGGAACGGAGCAAGGTCGCCGACTTCTCCCCGCCCTACCTCTCCTCGACCCTGGGCGTGCTGATCAGGGACGGCGAGAAGATCGGCGAGGACAACATCCGCGACGTCCGCATCGGGGTGGCCGAGGGCACCACGGGCGAGGAGTTCGTCGGGAAGATCCTCAAGCCGACCAGGCCCGCGACCGCCTTCGCCAACGACCCGGAGCTGGTCACGGCGCTGGAGGAGGGCCGCATCGACGCGGTCGTCCACGACACGACGATCCTGCTGGCCTATCCCCAGAAGCGGGAGAGCAGGGTGCGCCTCGTCGGCCAGTACAGGACCGACCAGGGATACGGAGCCCTGTACCCGAAGGGGTCGGCCAACCGGGACGAGCTGGACCGGATCATCAGGCAGCTGATCGACGACGGAACGCTCACCAAGCTGTCGGCCGTCTATCTCGGGGCCGCGTTCGGCCAGGACCCGGCCAAGATCCCGTACTTCACGGTCCAGGAGAGCTCCTGAACGCTCCGGGCGGGCGGACACCTCGGGGCGCCGGTCCGGTCTCCGTCCCGCGTCACAGGTCCGCCATCAGGAGACCGGTCAGGTCCCCGGCGCCTCCGGCGCCGAGCGCCTGCTCAGCCCAGATGATCTTGCCTCGGTCGGTGTACCGGGTCCCCCAGCGGCGGGACATCTGAGCGACGAGGAACAGACCACGGCCCCCCTCGTCGGTGAAGGCCGCGCGGCGCAGGTGCGGGGAGGTGCTGGTGCCGTCGGCGACCTCGCAGATCAGGCTGTCGCCGTCGCGCAGCAGCCGCAGGCTGATGGGGCTCGCCCCGTACCGGATGGCGTTCGTCACGAGTTCGCTGAGGATCAGCTCGGTCGTGAAGGCGGCCTCGCCGAGCCCCCAGGATTCCAGCCTGCGGGTCGCCTCGGCGCGGATCCGGGAGACGGCGGCGGGATCGTCGGGCACCTCCCACTCCTCGACCTGCTCCGGGTCGAGCAGGCGGGTCCGTGCGACGAGCAGGGCGACGTCGTCACTCGACCCGGTGCCCAGCATCGCGTCGAGCACCGCCCGGCAGGTGTCGTCCGGGGTGGCGCCGTCCGTGTGGGCGAGCGCCTCGCTCAGCATGCCGAGCCCGGTGTCGATGTCACGGCCGCGGGCCTCGACGAGGCCGTCGGTGTAGAGGACCAGCCGGCTGTCGGCGGCCAGCCGGAGCACGGCGGTCTCGACGGGCAGACCGCCTCCCACGCCGAGTGGCGGGGCGACGGGGATGTCGGGGAAGGTCACGGAGCCGTCGGGCGAGACCAGCGCCGGGCCGGGATGACCGGCCCGGGCGAGAACGCACCGCCCGGAGACCGGATCGTAGACCGCGTACAGGCAGGTGGCACCGGTGACGGACTCGGTCTCGCCCTCGGCCGCCGCGTCCTGGTCGATCCGGGTGATCAGGTCGTCCAGGTGCGCGAGAAGCTCGTCCGGAGGCAGGTCCAGGGCGGCGAAGTTGTGCACCGCGGTCCTCAGGCGACCCATCGTCGCGGCGGCGTGCAGACCGTGTCCGACGACGTCGCCGACCACCAGGGCCACCCGGGCCCCCGGCAGCGGGATGACGTCGTACCAGTCGCCTCCCACCCCCGCCTGGGCGGGCAGGTACCGGTGCCCGACCTCCAGGGCGGACAGCTCGGGGAGTGCGCCGGGCAGCAGGCTGCGCTGGAGGGTGACGGCCGTGGTGTGCTCGCGGGTGTACCGGCGCGCGTTGTCGATGCACACGGCCGCCCGGGCGGCGAGTTCCTCGGCGGGCGACAGGTCGTCCGGCTCGAAGGGGTCCTGCTCCGAACGCCAGAACTCCACGACCCCGAGCAATTGGCCTCGGGCCCGGAGCGGCACCGAGATCATGGAGTGGACACCGAATTCGATGACCTTCCGGGCCCGCTCCGGGTTCTGGACCCGCCATCCGTCGGCCAGGGCGAGATCAGCCACCAGGACCGGCCGGCCGGTGGCCATCCCGATGGCCACGGGGTTGCCGGGCGCGTAGTTCATACGCCTCCCGACGGGGTAGAGGGGCACGTCGTCCCGGATGCCCTCGATTGCGACACGGCGCAACTCCATGCTCGCCCCCGTCGGTTCGCCCCCTTGCAACACGGACTCCGCCAGCTCGACGGTGGCGAAGTCGGCGAAGCGCGGGACCGCCACCTCGGTCAGCTCCTCGGCGGTGCGCTCCATGTCGAGCGTCGTACCGATGCGCGTACTGGCCTCGTAGAGCAGTTGCAGGCGCCCACCCGCCACGTCCGCCCGGCCCGCGAGGGCGCGCAGCTCCGTGGTGTCCCGCAGGGTGGCCACACTGCCCCCCTGCGGGCCGACCACCGGCCGCACGCTGACCGCGAGCAGGATGTCCCCGGCCAGGAAGACCTCGTCCGTGGCCGCCCGGCCCGATGCCAGCAGTTCCGCCAGGGCCGGGCTCAGCCCGAGTCCGGTGACCGGCCTGCCCTCGGCCTCCGGCGGCAGTGCGAGCAGCCGGCGCGCCTCGTCGTTGACCAGCAGCAGCCTTCCGTCACCGTCCAGAATGATCACGCCCTCACGGACGGCGTGCAGCACCGCGTCGTGGTGCTCGTACATGCGGGTCATCTCCACCGGCCCCAGACCCCGGGTCTGGCGCCGCAGACGCCCGCTGACCAGCGCCGACCCACCCGCGGCCAGCAGCAGCGCGACTCCGCCGGCGGCGAAGATCACCGGCAGTTGGTGCTGCACCACGCTGGTCACCTTGTCCACCGTGACCCCCACGGTGACGAGGCCCACCGCGTTCCCCTTCTCGTCGAAGACGGCCACCGTCGAGTCGACCGCCTTCCCCAGGCTGCTGTCGAACGTGGTCTGGTGGGGCTCTCCTTCGAGCGCCTGGCCGTAGGACGTGGAGACGTGCTTCCCGATCTGGTCGGGGTCCGGGTGGGTCCATCGGAAGCCGTAGGGGCTCAGCGCCACGACGTAGTCGACGCCGGTCTTCTTGCGCACCACCTCGGCATGTGGCTGGAGTTCCGCCGTCGGGTCGTCGCTCTGCATCGCCTCCGCGGTGCCGGGGGCGTTCGCGAACGACTCGGCCGCCACCAGCGACCGGTCGCCGGCTTCCTGGATCGCGCGGTTCCGGTCCTGGATCACGAGCACCAGCACGGCCGTGGCGATGAGGAGCAGGACGACGCCCAGTTGCAGCAGGAAGACCTGACCGGCGACGCTGCGCGGCAACCGCAACCACGGCACACGCCGACCGGCCGAACGGTGACGGGTCTTCGGGCCGGCTTCCGGCGGCCCGGCCTCCGGTGGCACGCGGTCGCGCCGGCGGCTCGCTGGGACGTATCGCCCGAGTTTGCCCATTTTCCCAGTATCAGCGACCGATCCGGAGGGCGCGGCTCAGGACGGGCCCGGGCCGGTCCGGTGGGGCGGGAGAGCTCCGGAACGCAAAATTACCGGCGAGTCACATGACTCACCGGTAATTCGTGAACGCATGGGGAACGATCGCGATCGTTCCCGCTGGTGTCCGAGGGGGGACTTGAACCCCCACGCCCGATAAAGGGCACTAGCACCTCAAGCTAGCGCGTCTGCCATTCCGCCACCCGGACCAGGTGTCTGCCGCTTTGGGGTGTTTCCCGCGGCGACATGGATAACTCTACCAGGGGTTCGAGGTGGCTTTCACCCACGTTTTCCGTGGTCAGTGCGGTGCGGCGGCCCCGACGGCCTTGATCACGGACGCGTTGCACCGCCAGGCGTACAGAATGTGGCGATTCCCCTACGGAGTGTGCGTTTCTCGGCGTTCGGCCCCCTAGCCTGCCCGGGTGAGCTACTCCGAGTACCGCAGACCCCGGATCCTGACGCCGCTGCGGGAGCACCTGAGGGACACGTTCTGGTTCGCGCCGGTCGCCGCCATGGTCGCCGTCTTCGTGCTGTGGGTCGTGGCCGACGAGCTGGACCGGGCCCTCGTCGAGTACCTCCAGGGCGAGCAGGCCTACGACGACGTCGCCGACCTGATCAAGATCGCCGAGGACGCGAAGACGATCGTGACGACGATCAGCTCGGCGATGATGACCTTCATCGGCGTGGTGTTCTCGATCTCCCTGGTCGCCCTGCAGATGGCCAGTGGGCAGCTCAGCCCCCGGGTGGTGCCGATGTTCATCCGGAGCCGGATCACCAAGGCGACCTTCTCCGTCTTCCTGGCGACGTTCCTGCTCTCCCTGCTGGTCCTCGCCGCGTACGAGGGCGAGACCGACCCCGAGCGCGTCACGGCCGTGCCGTTGGTGCAGTCGATCCTGACGCTCCTCATGCTGGGGCTGAGCCTGCTGCTCTTCGTGGCGTACGTGAACACCACGCTGCGGCTGATGCGGGTGGGACACGTGGTGGACCTGATCACGAGCGAGGCGTTCCGGGTCCTCGCGAAGCAGCCCCGGTACGAGGGCGTGGTCGAGGACCTCGGGCCGGCGACGGAATTCCTCACCCACCGGGGCCGGGCGGGCGTGCTGCGCGACGTGAACGTCGCGCTGCTGGTGCGGGCCGCCCGGCGGCACGGGGTGGTGCTGCGGCTGATCCCCCGCATCGGCGACTTCGTCCTGCCGGGTACCCGGATCCTGGCCGTCCACGGTGACGGGCAGGTGCCCCGCCTGCTGTCCTCGGCCGTGTCGGTCGGCATCGAGCGGTCGTTCTACCAGGACCTCTCCTTCGGGCTGCGGCAGCTCTCCGACATCGCGCTGCGGGCCCTCTCCTCCTCCGTGAACGATCCGACGACGGCCGTGCAGTGCCTGGACCGGACCACCCAGTTCCTCTCGGCGCTCGCGGACCGCCCGCTGGGCACGGTCCGCCATCGCGACCGCAAGGGCGCGGTCCGGCTGGTCCAGGAGGTGCCGGGGTGGACGGATCTGGTGGACCTGGGGTTCGCCGAGGTCCGGGCCTGCGCGGAGGGCAACCCGCAGGTGATCCGCCGGCTCCTCGCGGGTCTGGACGATCTGCTCTCGCTGGTACCCGCCGAGCGCCGTCAGCCGCTCCTGCGGCATCGCACGCTCCTGGTGCAGCTGGTGGAGCGCACGATCCCGGAGCCGGCCGACCGGGACTTCGCCCTGAAGGCCGATCGTCAGGGGATCGGCTGATCCGGGGCCGGGGGCCCGGGGCCTCCGCGGCCCCGGGCCCTTCGGTCAGCAGTCCTTCTCGCGCAGGGAGTGGAGGTGGGCGCTGGACTTGCGGGCGAAGGCGAAGGACTCGACGGGGTTGTCGTGCTCGGCCTGCCAGTGGTGGGCGTTGCGCCCGTGGCGGGTGCGGTTCACCGCGGAGATGAAGCGCTGGTAGTCGATGTCCCCGTCGCCGACGTCCGACATCCGGTAGCCGTCGCGGACCGAGTCGTCGTGCTCGCCGTCCTTGACGTGGAAGAGCGGGTACCGGTGGGGCTGGCGCAGGACGTAGTCCAGCGGGTCGAAGGGGGCCGGGGTGCCGTCGACGCGGCGGGAGAAGCGGAACTGGGCCACGTACGCCCAGTAGATGTCGAGTTCGAGATGGACGAGCTCGGGGTCGGTCTCGGCGAGCAGGACGTCGTAGAGGCGGACGTCGGGGCGGTCGGTGGCGAAGGAGAACTCCTCGGCGTGGTTGTGCTGGTAGAACTTCATGCCGCGCTTCTTCGCCTCGGCGCCGTACCGGTTGAACTCCTCGGCGCAGCGCTTCCAGCCGTCGACGGTGCTGCCGTAGCGCCAGGGGCCCGAGGCCGTGCCGATGTGCGGGAGGCCGAGGGCCTGGGCGTCGTCGAGGACCCGGGTGAGGTTCTGGGCGAAGGTGTAGGCGTTCGGGTCGGAGGAGTAGTAGCCGACGTGGCTGCCGATGGCCCGCAGACCGTGGTCGCGGGTGAGGCGCCTGAGCTCGGGCAGGGTGATGGCTCCTGCCGAACCCTGGGTGTAGCCGGCGAACTCGACCTCGTCGTATCCGTACTTCCTGAGCTCGGCGAAGACCGTGTCGAAGCCGAGCGTGGCGACCTTGTCCCGTAGCGAGTAGAGCTGGATGCCGAGACGGCCGGGCGGCAGGACGGGGCGGCCGTGGCCCCTGCCCCGGGTGGCGGGGTCGGCCGCGGAGGGCGCGGGTCCGGCCGCCGAGGCGGCCGGGGCGGCGGCCGCGAGGATGCCGGCGGCGGTCGCGCCGGCCGCGACGCCCAACATGGCCCGCCGGCTGAGCTTGTGGGTGAGTTCCGGGTCCACGGACGTACGGGGGATGCGGCTCATCTGTGGATAACTCCTCGTTGTCGGATTCGTCTGCTTCACTGGATTCCGTTGCACCGGGATCGGGTCAGTGGAGACCGGCGAGTCGAAGCAGCAGGGATTTCACATCGGTGGCCGCGACGCGGCCGCTTACGGCGCGGGGGGTGGAGCACAGAATGAGCGGACCTTCGTCATCGCTCGTGGGGAGGCGGCCATGGCTGCCGCGAATAGGTGAGGGATCGAGCGGCACGACCGCCAGCCGGTAGCGCATGCCGAGCTTCTTGCGGGCGATCGCCGTGGCCGCCTTGACCCGGACGTAGGGGTCGAGCGGGTCCATGAACAGTTCGGCGGGGTCGTAGCCGGGTTTCCGGTGGATCTCGACGAGCTGGGCGAAGTCGGGGGCCTTCGCGTCGTCGAGCCAGTAGTAGTACGTGAACCAGGCGTCGGGCTCGGCGAGGGCGACGAACTCCCCGGAGCGGGGGTGGTCGAGGCCGTACTCCTTCTTGCCTTCGTCGTCGAGGAGCCGCTCGATGCCGGGGACGCCCGCGAGGGCGTCGCGGACGCGGGCCATCTCCCCGGGATCGCCGTGGTCGCGGACGTAGACGTGGGCGAGCTGGTGGTCGGCGACCGCGAAGGCGCGGGAGGTCATCGGGTCCAGGTACTCCATGCCGTCCTGGGTGTGCACCTCCAGGAGACCCGCCCGGCGCAGGGCCCGGTTGATGTCGACGGGACGGCTGACACGCGTGATGCCGTACTCGGACAGGGCGACGACCGTGCGGCCTTCGGCACGGGCGTCGTCGAGGAGCGGGGCGAGGGCGGCGTCGAGTTCGGCGGCCGCGCGGAAGGAGCGGGGGTCGTCGGGGCCGTAGCGCTGGAGGTCGTAGTCGAGGTGGGGGACGTAGCAGAGGGCCAGGTCCGGGTGGCGGGTGCGCAGGATGTGGCGGGTGGCATCGATGATCCACCGGCTGGAGACGAGGTCGGCGCCGGGTCCCCAGAAGTGGAAGAGGGGGAACGTGCCGAGTGCGTCGGTGAGTTCGTCGTGGAGGGCCGGGGGGCGGGTGTAGCAGTCGGGTTCCTTGCGGCCGTCCGCGTAGTAGACGGGACGGGGGGTGACGGTGATGTCGGTGTCCGCGCCCATGGCGTACCACCAGCAGATGTTGGCGACGGTGTAGCCGGGGTGGGCGCGGCGGGCCGCGTCCCAGATCCGGTCGCCGGACACGAGTCCGTTGTGCTGGCGCCAGAGCAGGACGTCGCCGAGTTCGCGGAAGTACCAGCCGTTGGCGACGATGCCGTGCTCGGAGGGGAGCGTGCCGGTGAGGAAGGTGGACTGGGCGGTGCAGGTGACGGCCGGCAGGACGGTGGAGAGGAGGGCTTCGGATCCGGAGCGGGCGAGGGCCTGCAGGCGGGGCATGTGGGGCAGCAGCCGGGGGGTGAGGCCGACGACGTCGAGGACGAGGAGGGGGGTGGGCGGGGTGTCGCTCCGGGGGCCGGTCATGGGAGTTCCTTGAGGCCGAGTTCGGTCAGGAGATCCCGGGCCAGCGTGAGTTCGGCGGCGATGCCGTCGGCGAGGCGGGCGCGGGTGCGGGGCCGTTGTGCGGCCGGGAGGGCCTGCCAGGTGTAGGTCTCCACCTCCAGGTGGTGGGTGCGGGGGTGCGGTCCGCCGACGAGGAGGGCGAGCGCGTCCCGGAGCACGGGCAGCGTGGAGGTGAGCGGCGGGGCGGGAGGGCTGTGCAGGGGGACGTGGAAGTGGGCGCGCCAGGGGGCGCCGTCGGGGAGGGTGCGGCCCGCGAGGGCTTCGGCGAGGTCGTCGGTGCCGCGCAGTCCGGCGGAGGTGCGGGTCCGGGTCTGGTGGAGGAACCGGGGCTCGTCGAAGGCGGCGAGTGCGGCGCGCACGTCGGGGAGATGGGGGTGCTCGGCATGCAGGGCGGCGGAGAGCTGGGCCTTGGGCACGGAGATGCCGGCCGCGGCGAGGGCGTCCAGGGCGGTGCGGGGGTCTTCGAAGGAGGTGGCGAGGTGGCAGGTGTCGACACAGACGCCGATACGGGGGCTCGCCACGGCGGTGAGCGGGGCGATGGCGTCGGCGGTGGTCTCGACGGTGCAGCCGGGCTCCGGTTCGAGTCCGATCCGGACGGACTTCCCGGTGAGCTCCTCGAGGGCGTCGAGGCGTTCGGCGAGGGTGGTCAGGGCGGCGAGGGCGGTGTCCGCGGCGTGGGAGTCGAAGGGGGAGCGCCAGGCGAGCGGGAGGGTGGAGACGGATCCCCCGGTGATGTCGTCGGGAAGGAGCGCGGCGAGGAGGCGGGCGAGGTCGGTGGTGTGGGCGAGGCGTTCGGGGCGGGTCCAGTCCGGCTGGTAGACGCGGTACTTGACCGCTTCGGCGCCGAACCCCTCGTAGGGGAAGCCGTTGAGGGTGACGACCTCCAGGCCGCGGCGATCGGTCTCGGCGCGCAGGCCGCGGAGCGAGACGGGGTCGGTGATGAGGGAGTGGACGGCGTCCCGGGCGAGCCAGAGTCCGATGCCGAGGCGGTCGCGGCCCAGGCGGCGGCGGATCGGCTCGCAGTGGTCGCGGAGTTGGGCGAGGACGCCGTCGAGGGTCTCCGCGGGGTGGACGTTGGTGCAGTAGGCGAGGTGGACGGTCGAGCCGTCGGGGTGGCGGAAGCGCACGGTTCGGCCCTCCCTACTCGCCGCCGCGCAGGACGGAGTTGCCCTCGTGGGTGGCGTCGGTGGAGGGGAGGTCGAGTCGCAGCCGGCCGCTGAGGCCGTAGAAGGCGACGGGGTTCCGCCACAGGACCCGGTCGACGTCGTCGTCGGAGAAGCCCGCGGCGAGCATGGCGTCGCCGACCCGGCGGGTCTTGAGGGGGTCGCTGTCGCCCCAGTCGGCGGCCGAGTTGACGAGGACGCGGTCCGGCCCGTGGTCCTTGAGGATGGCGACCATCCGGTCCTCGTCCATCTTGGTGTCGGGATAGATGGAGAAGCCGAGCCAGGCGCCGCTGTCGGCGGCCTCCTTGACGGTGGTCTCGTTGAGGTGGTCGAGGAGGACCCGGTCGGGCGCGAGCGCCGATTCGCGCACGACGTCGAGGGTGCGGCGCAGGCCGGCGAGCTTGTCGCGGTGCGGGGTGTGGACGAGGGCGGGCAGGTCGTGGTCGGCGGCCAGCTGGAGCTGGGCGGCGAGGGCGTGGTCCTCGGCCGGGGTCATGGAGTCGTAGCCGATCTCGCCGACGGCGACGACGTGGTCCTTGACGAGGTAGCGGGGCAGGGCGTCGAGGACGGGGGTGCAGCGGGGGTCGTTGGCCTCCTTGGGGTTGAGGGCGAGGGTGCAGTGGTGGGCGATGCCGTACTGGGCGGCGCGGAAGGGCTCCCAGCCGAGGAGGGAGTCGAAGTAGTCGAGGAAGGAGTCGGGCGAGGTACGGGGCTGGCCGAGCCAGAAGGAGGGTTCGACGAGGGCGCGGACACCGGCGGCGTGCAGGGCGCGGTAGTCGTCCGTGGTGCGCGAGGACATGTGGATGTGGGGGTCGAAGATGCGCATCAGGACTCCTCGGTGGGGGTGGCGAGCGCGAGGACGCGGGGGAGGTCGGCGGGGACGGCGCGGCCGGCGGCGGTGCGTTCGGCGGCGTAGTCGGTGAGCATCCGGGCGAGTTCTCCGTCGCCGCGGGCCCGGCGGGGCAGGTCGGCGACGGCGTCGGTCGGGACGCCGGTGAAGAGGCACTTGAGCACGGCCTGGCGCCAGAGGTGGGGGGTCAGGTGGGTGGCGCCGTAGGGGCCCAGGGCCGCGGCGATCAGCGCGGTGTCGTGGGTGCGCAGGGCGTCCTCGACGATCGGCAGGGCGTCGGGGCCGGACACGAGTGAGGGGAGGGCGAGGAGGACGGCGCGGCGCTCGGCGGCGGTGCCGTGCCTGTAGAGGCGGGTGAGGGTGGCCGTGTCCGCCGCGGCCTCCTTCAGCAGGAGGGTGCGGACGGAGTCGGCGTGGGCGGGGCCGCAGTGACGACCGGCGGAGGCGAAGCGCAGCTCCCAGGCGGGGGTGCGGGCGGCTGCGTCGGCGAGGGCCGCTTCGAGCCAGTGGCGGGCGGGTTCGGTCAGCATGCCGGGGCCTCCTCGGGGGCGAGTCGGCTGCGGAGGAACGAAAGGGAGGTGCGGGCGAGTTCGGGGCCGGCGTGGGAGTGGCGGGGCAGTTCGACGACCGTGAGGCCCGGGTAGCCGCCGGCGGCGAGTTCGGTGAGGGCGGCGAGGAGGGGCGGGAAGTCGATCTCGCCGTCGCCGAAGGGCAGGTGCTCGTGGACGCCGCGGCGCATGTCCTCGATCTGGATGTGGCGTATCCAGGGGGCGGAGGCGCGGACGCAGTCGGCCGGTGGGAGGGGTTCCAGGCACTGGCAGTGGCCGAGGTCGAGGGTGAGCCCGAGGAGGTCGGGACCGGGGGCGCCGAGAAGTTCCCGCAGGTGGTGGAAGTCGTCCAGGGTGGCGAGGAGGTGTCCCGGTTCGGGTTCGACGGCGAGGGGGACGCGGGCGGCGGAGGCGGCCTCGAGGACGGGGGTGAGGGACTCCGTCAGGTGCTTCCAGGCGACGGTGTCGGAGGTCGCGGGCGGTTTGATGCCGCTGAAGCAGTGGAGGGCGTGGGCGCCGAGGTCGGCGGCGACCCGGACGGCGCGCAGGAGGAACCGGGTGCGGGTGGCGCGGGCCTCGGGGTCCGGGTCGAGGAGTGAGGGGCCGTGCTTGCGGCGCGGGTCGAGGACGTAGCGGGCGCCGGTCTCGACGGTGACGCCCAGGCCGAGCCGCTCCAGCCGGCGCGCGACGGCGGCGGTACGGGCGGGGAGGTCGGCGGCGAGGGGGTCGAGGTGCATGTGGTCGAGGGTCAGGCCGACGCCGTCGTAGCCGAGGTCGGCGAGGAGGGTGAGCGCGTCGTCGAGGCGCAGGTCGGTGAGTCCGTTGGTGCCGTAGCCGAGACGCAGGGGGTGGGGCCGGGTGGGGGCGCCGGAGGGTGTGGGGCTCATGTGGGGCTCACCTTCCGGGCGAGGGCGCGGGCGAGCGGGGCGAGGGCGAGCAGCGCGAGGCCGGTGCCGGGGGCGCCGGCGCGGAGGGCGAGTGTGGCCTGGAGGGGGATGAGGGCGCGGATCCCGGCGCCGACGGAGCGCTGGACGAGCGGCGGGGAGGGGTGGAGGGCCGCGTGGAGGTACGGGGCGGCGGGGGTGCGTGCGTAGCCCGCGGCGACGGCGGCGGTGAGCAGCCGGCCGGCCGTCACACCGAGGGGGGCTGCCACGGGTCGCCCGGGGATGGACGGTGGCGGTGGGCGCCGGACGGAGGGGCGTGGGCGGGCCGCCGTGGCGGCCACCGCGAGGGTGGCCGCCAGGGCCAGTAACGGGGCTCGGCCGGAGCCGCCTCGGGTCTCGTGCCGGGAGACCGAGGTGACGGCCCAGGTGTGCGCGGCCAGGAGGGCGGCGGAAGGGAGGGCGGCGGAGGGGAGGGGGCGGGGGGAGAGGGGGCCCGTGGCCGTGGCGCCGAGCAGCAGGTCGAGGCCCCGCGCCGCCGCCATCGCCGCGGGGCCGGCCGGAGTGTGCTTGAGGCGCAGGTCGTAGGACCAGACGGTGGCGGCCAGCGTGGTGGCGACCACGAGGGAGGGACGGCCCGCGCGTGCGGCGAGGCCGAGGCCGGCCGCTGTCAGGGCCACGGAGGCGGTGAGGGCGGCCCGAGGGGTGATGCGGCCGGAGGGGAGGGGGCGGTGGGGGCGGTCTCGGGCGTCCTCGTCGCGGTCCGCCCAGTCGTTGAGCGTCATGCCCGCCTCGTAGAGGCAGAGGGAAGCGCCGGCGGCGAGCAGGGTGCGACGGTTCGGGCGCATGCCTGCCGCGGCCGCCCCGGCCAGGGCGTCTCCGGGCACCGTGAACAGTGCCGACACACGGAGCAGTTCGGCCCAGGCCGCGCACACGGTACCGACGCCGGCCCCGGGCCGGGGTCCCGCGGACCGCGTCGACCCTTCGCCGCTGTTGTCATGCGCGTCGCTCGTGTCACGCGCGACGTGCGCGATGTGCGCGACGGCCTCCGTGCTCGTGTCGCGCGCGTCGCTCGTGTCGGGCTCCGCGCTCGCCCTCGGGCGTCGAGCGCCCGGTGCGCGGTCGGTGTCGTGTGCGGGGCCCGTGTCCGATGTGCTCATCGGCTCTCCCCCAGCCGCGTCGCGAACGCCACGAGTCGCGTGTACTGCTCGGCGAGGTCCGCCGGTGCCGCGCCCTCGGGGTCCTTGAAGTAGAAGGCCAGGTCCTCCAACGGGCCGCTCACGCCCCGTTCGTGGGCGCGGGCGGTGAGCCGCGCCAGGTCGAGGACGAGAGGGGCGGCGAGCGCCGAGTCGCAGCCCTGCCAGGTGGTCTGGAGGGTCATCCGGGAGGAGAGGAATCCGTCGAAGGCGATGTGGTCCCAGGCCGTCTTCCACTCCCCCAGGGCCGGTACGTCGTCGATGTGCACCTCGCCCTCCGGGGCCCGGCCGAACACCTCGGCCAGCACGCGTTCCTTGCCGGCGTTCTTCGCCGCGGCGGCGGCCGGGTCGGCGAGGGCCGCACCGTCCCCGCCGCCGAGGAGGTTCGTGCCGGACCAGGACCGTACGGTCAGCGCCCGCCGGAGGAACATCGGCGCGAGGACGGAGCGCAGCAGCGTCTGGCCGGTCTTCCCGTCGCGTCCGGCGTACGGCAGGCCGCTCGCGGCGACGTCGGCGGCGAGGGCCGGATGGCGCAGTCCGGAGGAGGGGGTGAAGTTGACGTAGGGGCAGCCGGCGCGCAGTGCCGCGGCGGCGTAGAGCGAGCTGGGCGGGAGCCCGGCGCCCCCCGACGCCGGCTCCGTGGAGGCCACGTTGATCACGACCACGCGGTCGAGGTCCAGCCGGGATCCGAAGTCCGTCAGGTCGGTGGCGAACGCGGAGACCAGTTCCTCCTCGCTCCGGTTCTCGCCCGGCTGCGGGCCGCCCGGCCTGATCTCGTCCTCCGCGGCCCGCAGTTCACCTGCCACGGCCGCCGCCAGCCCGTGCGGGAGGACTCCGGCGACGGTCAGTTGCTCGGCCCGCTTGGGCAGCGGACACGCCGCCGTGTCGTGTCCGCCGAAGACCAGGGCGGCGAGGGGCGGGAGACCGGCCGGGGCGAACGCCTCGGTCTCGGTCACCATCCCGGTGGGCGGGTGCAGTCCGGCCGTGACCGCGGCCCAGCCGGCGACCGTCGTGGTGGCGACGGAGCCTCTCGCCCCGATCAGCCAGACTCCTGTGCGTGTTCCCGTGGTCACGACGCTGCCTCCCTGACTGCGGTGGTGGTGGAGACGGCGGGCGGGGGGTACGGCGCCTCCCCGCCCGCCGCCGGCTGTGACCGGCCCGGGCCCGAGTGGCCGGAGCCTGGGCCGGGCCCCCTGGCCGGGGGCCCGGCCCGGGGGGCCCGGGCCGGGGGCCGGCCCGATCAAGAAGCCCCTGGGGGCGTCTCACGGATCAGGCCGGACGCTCCTCGAGCCGGTCAGCTCGGAAGCTCCTTGAGCCGGATGTCGCGGAAGGACACCTGATCGTCGGCCCCGTGGTTCTGGAGGCCGATGTAGCCGTCCTTCAGGCTGCGGACCGGGTCGGTGTTGGTGAAGTCGTTGATCTTCACCCCGTTGAGGAACACCTGGAGCCGTTCGCCGCGGACCCGGATCTCGTAGCTGTTCCACTGGCCCGGAGGCCGCAGGACCGCGTCCCGCGCCGCGAGGTCGGCCGACTTGAAGCCGTAGACGGCTCCGGTCGTCCGGTCGGCGGCGTCGGTCGCGTCGATCTGGATCTCGTAGCCCTTGTTCACGGCCGACCAGGGGTCGTCCGAGGCGGGGAAGCCGACGAAGACACCGGAGTTGTCGTCTCCCGCGGCCTTCCAGTCCAGGGTGAGCGAGTAGGAGGAGAACTCCTTGGCCTGGTACCAGAGCATGCCCATGCCGCCGGTGGAGCGGAGTTCGCCGTCGACGACGTCGAAGCCGCCGGGGCCGGCCTGCTTCCAGCCCTCCCGTGTCACGCCGTTGAAGAGGTCGCGGTAGCCCGACTGCGGCCGGCAGTCGGCCGTGACCTGGCCGGTGGCGTAGCGCAGTCCGCCGAGCAGGTGCTGACGGAAGGCGGGTTCGGCGTACGACTCCTTGGTGTGGCCGCCGCCCGTGTAGAAGGACCGGCCGCCCCCGTAGGTCTGGCACCAGGCGATCGGGTGGTCGCCCTTCATCGTGCCGCCCTGGTAGGTCGTCTCGTCGAGGGTGGCCAGGACGCGGGCGGTGCCTCGCGGGTCGGTGCGGTAGTTGTACCACTCATCGGTCCGCTCCCAGGGTCCGTCCAGGTGGGCGGTGGCCGGGTGGGCGTGGTCCTCGACGCGGACGGTGGCGGGCTGGATCTGCGGATGGGAGCTGAAGTAGGCGCCGACGAGGCCGCCGTAGAACCCCCAGTCGTACTCGGTGTCGGCGGCGGCGTGGATGCCCATGTAGCCGCCGCCGGCCGCCACGTACTTCTCGAACGCGGCCTGCTGTGTGGCGTCGAGGACGTCGCCGGTGGTGGAGAGGAAGACGACGGCGTCGTAGCGGGCGAGGTTGGAGGTGGTGAACTGGCGCGGTTCCTCGGTCGCGTCCACGGTGATCTTGCTGTCGGCGCCGAGTTCCTTCAGGGCGGTGATGCCGCTGCCGATGGAGTCGTGCCGGAATCCGGCCGTGCGGGAGAAGACCAGGACCCGTTTGGCGCTGCGGTCGACCGGCGCGTCGGAGAAGGTGAAGTCGTCCAGGTCGTAGAGCGCTCCGGCGCCGCCCTTGAAGACGAGGAAGAGCTCGGTGGTCCGGCGCGGGACGTTGCGCAGGGGTACGTCGACGTCCTGGAAGGTCTCCCAGCCGCCGGTGACCGGGATCGGTGCGGAGCCGAGCAGGGTGCCGGTGGGTGATCCGGTGCGGACCTCCAGGAAGCCGCCGGCGCCGCCGGAGGAGACCCTGGCCGTGAGGCGGGTGGAGCCGGTCAGGTTGTACGGCGTGAAGGAGATCCAGTCGCCGTCCTCGATGTCCCCGACGGTCCGCCCGCCGTGGGCCTCGGTCTTGTCGTAGGTCCTGATGCCGTGCTGGGCGTCGAAGTGCTCGGCCTGGCGGTGGTTCGGCTGGAGCTTGGCCTGGTCGTGGCCGGTGAGCGCGGCCTGGCCGCCGCCTCCGCCGTCGGTGTACTCGGCGTTGAAGACGGCGAAGATGTTGGCGTCGTCGTCGTGGCCGCCGTCGGCCGAGGTCTTGATGGTCCCGGTGCAGCCGTTGGCGGAGGTGACGGGGTGGCCGTGGCTGTCGTGGCCCAGGACGTAGGTCACCTTCACCTTGGAGCAGTCGATCGTCCCGTCCTCGGGGTCGGTGACCCGCACGGTGAAGGGGATCTCGTCGCCGAAGTCGAACAGAGCGCCCTCGGCGGGAAGCTGCAGGGTCACCTTCGGTGCGGTGTTGCCGACGACCACGTGGACGGAGGCGGAGCCGGTGCGGCCCGAGGCGTCGCGGGCGGTGACGGTGGCGACGTAGGTGCCGTTCGTCCGGTAGGTGTGCGTGGGGTCGGCCTCGGCGGAGGTGGTGCCGTCGCCGAAGTCCCAGCTGTAGCCGAGGGCGTCACCGTCGGCGTCGGTGGTGCCGGCCGAGGAGAAGGCGACCTTGAGCGGCGCGGTGCCGGAGGTCTTGTTCGCGCTCGCCTCGGCGACCGGTGAGCGCCCTCCGGTGGCGTTCTCGATGCGGTAGAGGCCGGAGTTCTCGTCTCCGCCGAACCAGGCGGTGCCGTAGTCGAGGACGTAGAGCGCGCCGTCGGGGCCGAAGGCCATGTCCATGATCTGGGTGCCGGTCCACGGCACGGGGTTGATGGACTGGACGGCGCCGTCCGGGCCCTGCTCGATGCGCTTGATCCAGCGCCGGCCGAACTCTCCGGCGAAGAAGTCGCCGTCGTACGACTCCGGGAACTTCACCGGGGAGGTGGAGGCGGCGTCGTAGCGGTAGACGGGCCCGCCCATGGGGGATTCGGAGCCGCTGCCGAACTCGGGTACGGAGCCGCCGTTGTACGGGATCCAGGCGGGCTCGGCCGGCGGCAGATCGACGAGGCCGGTGTTGTGGGGCGAGTCGTTCTTCGGTGCGGCGCAGTCGAAGGCCGCTCCGGAGGTCTTGGTGGCGAAGTCGTAGTCGACGTAGGGGTCGTTGTTCCCGGTGCAGAAGGGCCAGCCGAAGTTGGCGGGCTTGGTGATCCGGGCGAACTCGACCTGGCCGGCGGGTCCGCGGGCGGGGTCGGCCGCTCCCGCGTCGGGGCCGTAGTCGCCGACGTAGAGGACGCCGGTGGCCTTGTCGACGCTGAAGCGGAAGGGGTTGCGGAAGCCCATCGCATAGATCTCGGGCCGGGTCCGGTCGGTACCGGGCGCGAAGAGGTTGCCGCCGGGGACGGTGTACGAGCCGTCGTCGGCGACCTTGATGCGCAGGATCTTGCCGCGCAGGTCGTTGGTGTTGCCGGAGGTGCGGCGGGCGTCGTAGGCGGGGTTGCGGCCGGCGCGCTCGTCGATGGGGGTGTAGCCGTCGGAGGCGAAGGGGTTGGAGTCGTCGCCCGTCGACAGGTAGAGGTTGCCCTGCGCGTCGAAGTCGATGTCGCCGCCGACGTGGCAGCAGATGCCCCGGGTGGCGGGGATGTCGATGACCTTCTTCTCGCTGGCGTTGTCGAGGGTGCCGTCGGCCTTCAGCGTGAAGCGGGAGAGCCGGTTGACGCCGTCGTACGGGGTGAAGTCGGCGGCGGTGCCGTCGTTGGGAGCGTCGCCCGCCGGGGTGTTCAGCGGGGGCGCGTAGTACAGGTAGAGGGCCTTGTTGCGGGCGAAGTCGGGGTCGAGGCCGATGCCCTGGAGGCCCTCCTCGTCGTGGGAGTAGACCGGGATCGTGCCGATGACCTGCGTGTTGCCCGCGGCGTCGGTGCGGCGCAGTTCGCCGTTCCGGGAGGTGTGCAGGACGCTGCGGTCGGGCATCACGGCCAGCGACATGGGCTCGCCGACCTCTTCACCGCCCTTGGCGAGCGTGACCTGCTGGAAGTCCTCGGCGGCGGCCGCGGCGGCCGGGCCGGCGGGGGCGGCCGGGCCGGCCGGGTCGGCGGCGAAGCCCTGCGGGGTGGCCAGGGCGAGCAGTCCGACGGTGATCAGGGCGAGTGGCTTGCTGGCTCGGAGTCGTCTTCCGTACACGAATGTCCTCCGGAGTAGGGCCGGGTGTGCGGGGGTGTCCGGGGAGCCGGCGTGCGCCGTCACGCTGGTCGAATCCCACTATCACGTCATGTACACATCAAGGACCGTATCGGGGTTCGTCCCTGACGGAAAGCCCTTGCGCGGCACTTCGGTCGAACTTTTCACAGAGAGAGGACAAAGCCTCCCGCGGGCAGGGCGGACCGACCCGGCGACGTGACCCGCCTCCGGGCCTGACCTGCGTTCAGAGCGGACGGAGCGTCAGTGATCGCCCCCGAAGGCGGCGTCGAAGGAGGCCGCCGGCGGATCGAAGTCGTACCGCTTGAGGAGGGAAAGCGCTTCCGGGGCGCCGGTCAGCCGATCCATCCCCGCGTCCTCCCACTCCACCGACACGGGACCCGCGTATCCGATCGAGCGGAGCATCCGGAACACGTCCTCCCACGGCACGTCCCCGTGCCCGGCGGAGACGAAGTCCCAGCCGCGCCGCGGATCGCCCCAGGGCAGGTGCGAGCCCAGCCGCCCGTTGCGCCCGTCGAGGCGACGCCGGGCCTCCTTGCAGTCGACGTGGTAGATCCGGTCGCGGAAGTCCCAGAGGAAGCCCACCGGATCGAGGTCCTGCCAGACGAAGTGGCTCGGGTCGAAGTTCAGCCCGAAGGCCGGCCGGTGGTCCACCGCCTCCAGGGCCCGCTGCGTGGTCCAGTAGTCGTAGGCGATCTCGCTGGGGTGCACCTCGTGCGCGAAGCGGACGCCCTCGGCGTCGAAGACGTCCAGGATCGGGTTCCAGCGCTCCGCGAAGTCCTCGAAGCCGCGCTCGATCATCCGCTCCGGCACCGGCGGGAACATCGCGACCAGGTGCCAGATCGACGAGCCGGTGAAGCCGATGACGGTGTCGACGCCGAAGGCCGAGGCGGCCCGGGCGGTGTCCGCCAGCTCGCGCGCCGCCCGCCGGCGCACCCCCTCCGCGTCGCCGTCGCCCCAGATCCGGGGCGGCACGATCGCCTGGTGCCGTTCGTCGATCGGATGGTCGCAGACCGCCTGGCCCACCAGGTGGTTGGAGATCGCCCAGCACTTCAGCCCGTAGCTGTCGAGCAGTGCCCGCCGCCCGTCCAGGTACGAAGGGTCGGAGAGTGCCTTGTCGACCTCGAAATGGTCTCCCCAGCAGGCGAGTTCGAGACCGTCGTAACCGAAGTCGCGGGCGAGCCGGCAGACCTCCTCCAGCGGCAGGTCGGCCCACTGGCCGGTGAAGAGGGTGAAGGGACGGGGCACGGGGACGGCCTCCTTCTGGGCGGTTCGTACAGGGCGGCGGGGTGCGCCCCCGCTGGGGCGGACACCCCGGGCGTCCGGGAGCGGGCGCCCGGACTACTGCGGAACGGGGGTGTAGACGGCGTTCTTCTGCGCGCTCTCCTCCACCGCGGCGAGCACCCGCTGCACCTGGAGGCCGTCCGCGAAGGACGGCGCGGGCGCGGTCCCGGACGCGACGGCGATGACGAGGTCGCGCGCCTGGTGCACGAAGGTGTGCTCGTAGCCGAGCGCGTGGCCCGGAGGCCACCAGCCCTCCAGGTACGGGTGGTCCGGCTCGGTCACCAGGATGCGGCGGAACCCGGCCGAGACGGCCGGCTCGGTGTGGTCGTGGAAGGACAGTTCGTTGAGCCGCTCCAGGTCGAAGGCGAGCGAGCCCTTCTCCCCGTTGATCTCCAGGCGCAGGGCGTTCTTGCGGCCTGCCGCCATCCGCGTCGCCTCGAACGAGGCGAGCGCCCCGGAAGCGAGGCGTCCGGTGAACAGTGCCGCGTCGTCCACCGTCACCGCCCCGTACGCCCCCTCCGCCGCGGCCCCGGAGAGGCCCGCCGACACCCCGGCGAGCCGTGGCCGCTCCCGGACGAAGGTCTCGGTGAGCGCCGACACCCCGACCAGCAGCTCCCCCGTCAGGTGCTGGGCCAGGTCGACGGCGTGCGCCCCGAGGTCCCCGAGGGCCCCCGATCCGGCGTGCTCCCGCTCCAGGCGCCAGGTCAGCGGGAAGTCCGGGTCGACCAGCCAGTCCTGGAGATAGCTCACCCGGACGTGGCGCAGCGCGCCGAGCCGGCCCTGCCTGATCAGGCGGCGGGCGTACGCGATCGCGGGCACCCGGCGGTAGTTGAAGCCGACCATGGCCACCTGGCCGCGGGCGGCGGCGGCCTCGGCAGCGGCGACCATGGCCTCCGCCTCGGCGACGGAGTTGGCGAGCGGCTTCTCGCACAGCACGTGCTTGCCCGCCTCCAGGGCGGCGACGGCGATCTCCGCATGGCTGTCGCCGGGCGTGCACACGTCCACCAGCTGGACGTCGTCCCGGGCGACGAGGGCGCGCCAGTCCGTCTCGGCCGCCGCCCAGCCGTGCCGGTCGGCGGCGGCCCGGACGGCGGCCGGGTCACGGCCCGCGACGGCGGCGAGCACCGGCCGCATCGGCAGGTCGAAGACACGTCCGGCGGTGCGCCAGCCCTGGGAGTGCGCGGCGCCCATGAACGCGTATCCGACCATGCCGACGCCCAGGGTCGGCGGTACGCCCGACCCGCTCCCCCGCGCGGTGCTACCGGCCCTTCCTGCCTCTGTGGAGCCGGCGGCCTCGCCGGGCTCCCCGGCGGCACTCTCCCGCTGTTCCATACGGTTCCTCCGTTTCGTCGTACGCGGCGGCGATCGGTGCGGCGGGGCGGTCGACCCCGCGCCCGCGCCGGTCAGCTGAAGCCGGTGGGCAGGTACTCGTCGACGTTCTCCTTGGTCACGACCGCCGAGTAGAGGGTGATGGAGGCGGGGATCTCCAGCTCCGCCATCCCGCCGACCCCCTTCTGCTGGCCGAGGGCCCGGGCCAGGTCGATGGCGGAGGCGGCCATGGTCGGCGGGTAGAGGACGGTCGCCTTCAGGACGCCGTCGTCGGCCTTGATGGCGTCCATCGCGGACTTGGCGCCGGCGCCGCCGACCATGAGGAAGTCCTTGCGGCCGGCCTGCGCGATGGCGCGCAGCGCGCCCACGCCCTGGTCGTCGTCGTGGTTCCACAGGGCGTCGAACTTCGGCTGCGCCTGCAGGAGCTGGGCCATCTTGGCCTGGCCCGACTCGACGGTGAAGTCGGCCGCCTGGCGGGCCACCTTGCGGATGTTGGGGTAGTTCTTCAGGGCGTCGTCGAAGCCCTGGGTGCGCTGCTTGGTCAGCTCCAGGCTGTCCATGCCGGCCAGCTCGATGACCGTGGCGCCCGGCTTGTCCTTGAGCTTCTCGCCGATGTAGCGCCCGGCGTTGAGACCCATCCCGTAGTTGTCGCCGCCGATCCAGCAGCGGTAGGCCTGCGGGGAGGCGAAGATCCGGTCCAGGTTGATGACCGGGATACCGGCCTTCATGGCCTGGAGGCCGACCTGGGTGAGCGCCTTGCCGTCGGCGGGCAGGATGACCAGGACGTCGACCTTCTTGTTGATCAGGGTCTGGATCTGGCCGATCTGGATCGCGGTGTCGTTGGAGCCCTCGGTGATCTCCAGGGTCACGTCGGAGTACTTCTTGGCCCGGTTCTTGGCGTTCTGGTTGATCGCGTTGAGCCAGCCGTGGTCGGCCTGGGGGCCGGCGAAGCCGATGGTGACGGGGGTGCCGGGCTTGTCGTCGGCGGCCGGGACGTTGCTCGCGGCGGGTGCCTGGTTCTTCGGCTCGTTGCTGGTACAGGCGGTCAGCAGCGCCCCGGCGGAGACGGCGGCGGTGCCGAACAGCAGTCCTCTGCGGCTGGTCTGTTGCATGGCGATGGATCCCTTCGACGGGAGGGGCGGGAGGGAACGGGGTGCGGAGGGCGGGGAGTCGGGGGCGGGGAGTCGGGGGACGGAGGAGGTGGGGAGACGTGGGTGGCGCCGCTCGGGGCGGGTCAGCCCTCACCGCCCCGCACGGTGCGGCGCTGGACCAGGACGGCGGCGACGATGATCGCGCCCTTGGCGATCTGCTGGACGTCGCTCTGGAGGTTGTTGAGCGCGAAGATGTTGGTGATGGTGGTGAAGACCAGGACGCCGAGGACCGAGCCGACGATCGTGCCGCGTCCGCCGGTGAGGAGGGTGCCGCCGATGATCGCGGCGGCGATGGCGTCGAGTTCGTAGAGGTTGCCGTTGGTGTTCTGGCCGGACCCGGACAGGATGATCAGCAGGAACGCGGCGATGCCGCAGCAGAGTCCGGAGAGCAGGTAGAGGTAGAGGCGCTGGCGCCGGACGTCGATGCCGGCGAGGCGCGCGGCCTCGGCGTTGCCGCCGACCGCGACCGTGCGCCGGCCGAAGGTGGTGCGGTTGAGGACGAGCCAGCCGGCGACGGTGACCGCGGCGAAGACGAGGACGAGCGGCGGGATGCCGAGCAGGTACGCGTCGGGGATGCCGAGGTCGAGCACGGAGTCGACGGTGACGATCTGGGTGCGGCCGTCGGTGATCTGGAGGGCGAGTCCGCGGGCGGAGGCGAGCATGGCCAGGGTGGCGATGAAGGGGACCATGCCGCCGTAGGCGACGAGCAGGCCGTTCACCAGACCGCAGCCGAGACCGACGAGCACGGCGGTGAAGAGGATGCCGGCGAAGCCGAACTCCTGGGTGGCGACGGTCGTGGCCCACACGGAGGCGAGGGCGACGATCGCGCCGACCGAGAGGTCGATGCCGCCGCTGGTGATGACGAAGGTCATGCCGACCGTGACGACGCCGATCACGGACGCCTGGGTCAGGACGAGTTGGAGGTTGGAGCCGGCCAGGAACTCGTCCGGTCTCGTGATGCCGCCGACCGCGATCAGTGCGGCGAGCACGCCGAGCAGGGAGAGGTTGCGGACGTCGGCCCTGAGTCCGAGGGGGCGCCGGCCGCCCTCCTGCGCGGGTGCGGGGGTGTTCTTGGCGGTGGACAGCGTCATGACGTCGGGCTCCCTTCCATCACGAGGTCGAGGACACGGTGTTCGTCGAGGTCACGGGCGGGCGCGGTGTGGACGACGCTGCCCTCCCTGAGCACCAGGACGCGGTCGGCGAGGCCGAGGACCTCGGGCACCTCGCTCGACACGAGGAGGACGGCGAGGCCGTCGTCAGCGAGGCGGCGGATCACGGCGTAGAGCTCGGCGCGGGCGCCGACGTCGACACCGCGGGTCGGCTCGTCGAGCAGCAGGACCCGGCAGCCGCGCAGCAGCCAGCGGGCGAGGACGGCCTTCTGCTGGTTGCCGCCGGAGAGCGTGCGGATCGGGGCGTCGGGGTTGTCGGGCCGCAGGGAGAGTTCCCGGGTCGCCGCGCGGGAGGCCGCGCGTTCGCGGGCCCGGTCGATCCAGCCGGCGCGGGAGAAGCGGGCGAGTGAGGAGACGGAGACGTTGCGGGTGACCGACTCCAGCATCAGCAGGCCCTGCGCCTTGCGCTCCTCGGGGGCGAGACCGAGGCCGGCGCGTACGGCGGCCCGGACGCTGCCGGGGCGCAGGGGCCGGCCGTCGACGAGGACCCGGCCGGTGCCGGGGCGGCGGGCGCCGTAGATCGTCTCCAGGATCTCGGAGCGTCCGGAGCCGACGAGTCCGGCCAGTCCGACGATCTCGCCGGGCCGCAGCTCCAGGTCGAGGGGGGTGAACTCGCCCTCCCTGGACAGCCCCTGGACCTGGAGGACGGGGGCGGCGGACGGCGGATCGGCGGGGCGCTCGGGGAAGACGTACTCGACGTTCCGGCCGGTCATCAGGGCGACGATGTCCCGGGTCGGGGTGGACGCGGCGGGCAGTCCGCCCGCCACCGCACGGCCGTCCTTGAGGACGGTGACCCGGTCGCCGATGCGGCGGATCTCCTCCAGGCGGTGCGAGATGTAGACGACGGCGACCCCGTCGGCGGTGAGGTCGGCGACGATGCGGAAGAGGTTGTCGACCTCGTCGGGGTCGAGCGCGGCGGACGGCTCGTCCATCACGATGAGGCGTACCTCGTGCGAGAGCGCGCGGGCCATCGAGACGATCTGCTGCTGGGCGGCGGAGAGGTCGCCGACGAGGCGGGCGGGGTCGATCTCGGGATGTCCGAGTCGGGCGAGGAGCCGGGCGGCCGAGGCCCGGGCGGCGCGGCCCCGGACGACGAAGCCGGCCGTGGTCGGTTCGTGCCCGAGGTGGACGTTCTCCGCCACGGACAGCCCCTCGACCAGGTCGAGTTCCTGGTAGATCGTGGCGATGCCCAGGCGCATGGCGGCGATCGGCGAGCGGAGCCGGACGGGATCCCCGCGCCAGGTGATCTGCCCGTCGTCGGGCTGGTGGGCGCCGGCGAGGACCTTGATGAGCGTGGATTTCCCGGCGCCGTTCTGGCCGAGGAGGCAGTGCACCTCGCCGGGCGTGACCTCCAGGTCGACTCCGTCGAGGGCGCGGACGCCGGGGAACGACTTGGTGATGCCGGACATGGTGAGCAGGGGCGGGGGTGCGGGAGCGTGCGGAGGCGGTTCTGAAGCCATGGCGGACTTCCCCTCGGCGGGTGCGGGTGACGCCTGAGTGGGTGGGCTGGGGTCGGACCGGCGCGCGCGTCCAGGAGGGCGGCCGGGATCGCCGTGCCACCGCCGGCCCGGGGGCGGGGTGGTACGGGAAGCCGCCGCGGCGGGCGCTACGCCGGGGAGAAGAGGTGGTCGCTGATGAGGCGGGCCGCGCCGGTGACCCCGGCGGTCTGGCCCAGCTCGCCGAGCACGATGGGGAGATTGCCGGTGGCCAGGGGGAGGGACTGCCGGTAGACCTGGGTGCGGATACTGGCGAGGAGGTTGTGACCGAGGCCGGTGACCCCGCCGCCGATCACCACCAGACCGGGATTGAAGAAGCTGACGAGTCCGGCGATGACCTGCCCGACCCGGTTGCCGCCCTCACGGATGAGGTCGAGCGAGGTGGCGTCGCCGGCGGCGGCGGCCGCGGCGACGTCCACGGCGGTGAGCCGGCCGTTCGCCGCGAGGCGCGCGGCGAGCTCGTCCGACCTGCCGCCGCGTGCCGCGTCCTCGGCGTCGCGGGCGAGGGCGGCACCGCTGAAGTGGGCTTCCAGGCAGCCCTTGTTGCCGCAGGCGCAGGCGCGGCCGTCGGGCTCGACCTGGATGTGCCCGATGTCGCCGGCGCTGCCCGTCGTCCCGCGGTAGACGTCACCGCCGACGACGATGCCGCAGCCGATGCCGGTACCGATCTTGACGCAGAGGAAGTCGGCGACGGAGCGGGCGACGCCGGCGTGCTGCTCCCCCATGGCCATCAGGTTCACGTCGTTGTCGACCATGACGGGGCAGCCGAGTTCCTGACTGAGGGCCTCCCGTACGGGGAAGCCGTCCCAGCCGGGCATGATCGGCGGGGCGACCGGGACGCCTTCGGGGAAGCGGACCGGGCCGGGGACCCCGATGCCGGCGCCGTCGAAGCCTTCGGCGAGCCCGGAGGCGCGCAGTTTGGCGGCCATCGACAGGGCCTGCTCGAAGATGGCGACGGGTCCTTCGCGGACGTCCATCGGGTGGTTGAGATGCCCGAGCACCTCCAACTCGGCGTTGGTGACGGCGACGTCGATGGACGTGGCGCCGATGTCGATGCCGAGGAAGCGGAGTTCGGGGGCGAGCCGGATGTTGTGCGACCGGCGTCCGCCGCGGGAGGCGGCGAGGCCGTCCGCGACGACGAGGCCGGTCTCCAGGAGCCGGTCGACCTCGACGGCGAGTTTGGAACGTGAGAGGTCGATCTGATCGCCCAGCTGTGCACGGGAGTTGGGACCTCCGTCGCGCAGCAGTCGGAGCAGTCGCGCCTGGTGCGCGTTGGCAGGTCGTGCCGTCATGCGTCTCACGCGCCCCTCCCCTGTCGAAGTCCGCCGGCGTTCCGTCGTGCTTTCGAGGGGAACGTAGCAGCGGTGTCCCGGAGTGGGAAGGACTTGCGCAGCAATCCATCACGACTTCTTCCCGACTGAGGACAAAGCCGTTCGGGGAGTGTTCAGACGGCGGCCCGGTGGACCCCGGCGGGGCGGACCGTGTCCGTACGGGCCTCGCGGGGAGCGGCCGGCGCGGGGCGGACCTCGGCCAGGCGGGCGAAGACGACGACGTTGCCGTCGTAGCCGGCGCCCTCGGTGAAGCGGCCCCCGCAGGTGAGGACGCGCAGTTCGGGCGCGGCGGCGGGCCGGTAGACCCGCTCGGCGGGGAAGCCCTCCTGGGGGACGACCTCGACGCCGTACACGGAGAAGACGGCCGTGCGGCCGTCCTGCCGGGCGACCTCGATGCGCTGCCCCTTGCGAAGCGCTCCGAGGTCGAAGAAGACGGCCCGGCCGGCCGGAGTGTCGACATGGCCCACGACGACGGCGGTCCCCTTCTCCCCCGGCGTGACGGCGCCGGTGAACCAGCCGGCCAGGTTCCGGTCCCTGGCCGTCGGGGTGTCGATGCCACCCCTGCCGTCGAGGCCGACGGCGACGACCGGGGCGTCGATGCCCGCGCCCGGCACCCGGACGCGGGCCGGGCGGGAGGCGGGCAGCGGACCGGGGGTGGCGGGCGGGTCGGCCGCGGCGGCGCGGGGGTCGGGGGCCGCGGCGGCGACGGGCTGCGGCGGCGGCCGGTCGGCACGCCACTCCGCCGTCCCGGTGCGCACCAGGTGCACGCCGATCAGCAGCACGACGATCACGACGCCCCAGGCGCCGCGGCTGCCCACGCCCATCTGCCCCTGCACGATCCGTACCGTTCCCTTCCCGCTCGCCGCTCGCGCGCGGCCCGAACCCGGCCGCCCGCGCGATGACGCCCCTCCGCCCCGGGCCTCGTCACCCCGGGGCGGAGGGGCCGCTTCCGCCGGTCCCGCCGTCAGCCTCGGCCGGCGGCGCGGCGGCGGCGCATCAGCAGGACGCCGCCTCCGCCGAGCGCGCCCGCGATCAACGCGGAGCCCGCGGCCACCTCGGCGGTGCCGAGCCCGCCGGCGCCCGCGGAACCGCTGCCGAAGCCGGCCCTGACGCCCCGGTGGGCGCCGGTGTCACCGGTGCCGGTCGTCGTGCCGGTGTGACCGCCCGCGTCGCGGGCGACGGTGAGCATGGCGGTGCCGCGCTCGCCCTTGCAGTCGAAGGTCACCTCGTACTGCGCGTCCACCCTGGCCTCGACGTCGATGACGGCCGTGCCCTGGCCGCTGCCGTCGAGCGTGACGGTCTCGAAGATGCCCGAGGTGACGGTCACGGACGGCACCTCGCAGCCGTCGGACTTGAGGGTGACCGTGCCGCCGGGGGCGATCTTCGCCGGTGTCACCGAGTAGCCGAACGAGGTGATGTCGCTCCTGGTCCCGTCCGTTCCTGTGTCGTCGGCCCCCACACCGCCGGTCGCGGTGCCGGGAGTGCCGGTGGGGGTGCCGGGAGTACCGGTGAGGGTGCCGGGGAGACCCGGGGTACCGGTACCGGGGGTGCCGGTGCCGCCCGCGGTATCGCTGCCGGTGCCGTGCGCCGCAGCGCCGTCGCCGGCGCCTCCCGTGACCGCGTCTCCCGTGAGCGCGCCGCCCGTTCCGCCGGTGCTCGTACCGCCGCTCGCCGGACCGCCGTCGCCGGTGGCGCTGCCCGGGACGTCACCCACGGGCACCTCGTCGGCCAGCGCCGGCGGCGTGACGAGGGACAGGGCGACGGTGGCGAGCAGGGCGGCGGAAGCGACGCGTATCGCGCGCATGACGGTCCTCCAGATCACGCGAGGGTCCGTGCGGGATTTTCCGCATACGGCAGGAAACGACCCTCACCGCGATCGAAGCTAGGCCGCCCCCCGGCACGCCGCCACCGGGCTCCGCCGGACGGAGCACCGGACCACCCTCAAGGGGGTGCCCCGCCGATCGGCCAGGGAGCGGCGAGCGACCGTGGGCGGCCCGGCGGGACCGGCGGGAGACCAGGGTGACACCGCCCTAGGGGACCCGGACGACCTGACCGGCGTACGAGAGGTTGCCGCCGAAGCCGAAGAGCAGTGCGGGTGCGCCGGAGGGCAGTTCGCCGCGCTCGACCAGCTTGGACAGGGCCATCGGGATCGAGGCGGCCGAGGTGTTGCCGGACTCGACCACGTCCCGGGCGACGATCGCGTTGACCGCGCCGATCTTCGCGGCGAGGGGCTCGATGATCCGCAGGTTGGCCTGGTGCAGCACGACGCCCGCGAGGTCCTCCGGCGTCAGGCCGGACCGCTCGCACGCCTGCCGGGCGAGCGCGGGCAGCTGCTGGGTGGCCCAGCGGTAGACCGACTGGCCCTCCTGGGCGAAGCGCGGCGGGGTGCCCTCGATGCGGACGGCGTGGCCCATCTCCGGGACCGAGCCCCACAGGACCGGGCCGATGCCCGGCTCCTGGCCTTCCGGCACCGGCTCGACGATCGCCGCGCCGGCACCGTCCCCCACCAGGACGCAGGTGGTGCGGTCGCTCCAGTCCACCACCTCGGTCATCTTGTCCGCGCCGATCACCAGCGCGCGACGGGCCGCGCCCGCCCGCACCGTGTGGTCGGCGGTGGCGAGCGCATGGGTGAATCCGGCGCAGACCACGTTCAGGTCGAGGGTGGCGGGCGAGCGCATGCCGAGCCGGGCGGCGACCCGGGCGGCCGTGTTCGGCGAACGGTCGATCGCCGTGGACGTGGCGACCAGCACGAGGTCGATGTCCTCGGGGCCGAGACCGGCGGTGGCGAGCGCCTTGCCCGCGGCGTGCGCGGCCAGCTCGTCGACCGGCTCGTCGGGCCCGGCGACGTGGCGGGTGCGGATGCCGACCCGGCTCCGGATCCACTCGTCGCTGGTGTCGACCAGCGCGGCCAGGTCCTCGTTGGTCAGTGTCTTCGCGGGCTGATAGTGCCCGAGCGCGGCGATACGAGTGCCGGTCATGCCCGGGACCCCCTAGGAGCTCGAAAGTGCAGGAACCACACAGTCTTGCCAGCGACTCATGGGTAACAGGACACGTAAACCACCAAGATTCACCCGAACCTGTTGGGCGACCGTGACAACAGCCGTGCGGGCGCTGCCCGGGCCGGCTCCCGCCCGGGCCCGCTCCACGGCCCGGTTCGTCCCCTCCCCGGGGGTGCAGGACAATGGGGCGTCGAGGTCAGCGCCGCCCTGAGGTCCCGTCGATCCTGCCGGATCCAGGGAGGGCTCCGCCGCGGGGTTTCCCGCACGTACAGAATCGGGTGTAGGCACCATGGGACGGGTCACCGAACGACGACGCGTCATCCGGATCCGGGGCGGCGCCGTGAACGAGCGCCCCGACACCCTGGTCGCCGAGGAGCCCCTGGAGATCCGGCTGAACGGCCGGCCGCTCGCCATCACCATGCGCACGCCGGGCGACGACTTCGCCCTGGCCGCCGGGTTCCTGGTGAGCGAGGGGGTGCTCGGCGCCGCCGCCGAGGTCCGGAACATCGTCTACTGCGCGGGCGCCAAGGACGACGGCACGAACACGTACAACGTGGTGGACGTGCAGCTGGCGCCCGGTGTCCCGGTCCCGGACATCAGTCTGGAGCGGAACGTCTACACGACGTCGTCGTGCGGGCTGTGCGGCAAGGCCAGCCTGGACGCCGTACGGACCACGACGCGGTTCCCGATCGCCGACACTCCCCCGGTCCGTCTCACGCCCGAGCTGCTGTCCCTGCTCCCGGATCGGCTGCGGGCCGCGCAGCGGGTCTTCGACCGGACCGGCGGTCTGCACGCGGCAGCGCTGTTCTCCGAGGACGGCGAACTGCTCGACGTCCGCGAGGACGTGGGCCGCCACAACGCGGTGGACAAACTCGTGGGCCGCGCGCTGCGGGAGGATCTGCTGCCCCTGGACCGGGCGGTGCTGCTGGTCTCCGGCCGGGCCTCGTTCGAACTGGCACAGAAGGCGGTGATGGCCGGCATCCCCGTGCTCGCGGCGGTCTCGGCGCCGTCGTCGCTGGCGGTGGACCTGGCGGCGGAGACCGGTCTGACGCTGGTGGGCTTCCTGCGCGGCGCCGACATGAACGTGTACGCGGGCGAGCACCGGATCGTCCTCGGGGCGGCGGCCTCCCGGAACTGACGGAGCCCGCCCCTGGACGAGGGGCGGTCCGCGACGAAGAACGGCCCCTGGACGAGGGGCGACCCTCGGACGATGGAACGGCCCCTGGACGAGGGGCGGTCCGCGCGTGGCCGGCCACCGTGCGGGACGGGGCCGCGGCGGGCAGCGGGGTGCTCGCCGCGGTCGCGTCCCCGCAGCAGCTGCTCGGCCCCTGATCCGACCGGTGTCCGGGTCCGGAACCGTCGCCCCGGGTGCGGGCCGCGACGGTCGGCGGACCCGGCGTGGCCGCCCTCGGGCGGGCGCGTCAGCGGGCGCGGCGCTTCGCCTCGGCCGGCGGGTCGATCATCTGGAGGGTGAGGGTGGCCGGAGCCTCGGCGATGCCGGGGCCGCCCGCCGCCGTCCAGGCGAGGATGTCGTCGACGCAGTCGTCGTCCGCGGTGAAGCCGATCCACGCGGCCCTGCCGCCGCGCCGCCGGCCCTCGGTGGACGGCTGGACGACCACGACGTTGGCCTGGGCGCAGGGGCCGAGGCAGTCGCTGACGCGGACCGCGAGCCGGCCGCCGGATTCGGCCGCGGCCCGGCGGAGCCGGGCGAGCTGGCCGGCGTGGTCGACGCCGGGGTTCTTGCGGGCGTCGCCGCAGCAGCAGCCACGGCAGACGACGAGGGAGCAGGGGCGGGCTCCGTAACGTATCGGGATCGGGCTCACTCCGGCTTCCCGTCCAGGGTGATCGCCGCGCTCTCGGCGACGGTGCCGAGGCGGGGGAAGTCGAGCGTGACCGACGCGTGGTGCTCGTCGGCGGTGAGCGCGGCCATGGCGTCCTCGGCGAAGACCAGGTCGTAGCCGAGGTCGGCCGCGGCGCGGGCGGTGGACTCGACGCCGAGGTTGGTGGCGATGCCGCCGAACACCACGGTGGAGACGGACCGTTCGGCGAGGAGTTCGTGAAGTCCGGTGCCCTGGAAGCCGCCGATGGTCCGCTTGACGACGACGTGGTCGCCCTCGTGGACGAGGGAGGGCACGAGCTCGCTGCCGGGGGGCTGGGTGTCGACGTGGGGACGCTCGACCCGGATGTGGACGACGGGTGCGCCGGCGGCCCGGAAGGTGTCGGCGAGCCGGGTCGCGGCCGTGACGACATCGGATCCGGCACGGGGGGCGAGGGGCAGCGCGACGATGCGTTCCATCAGGTCGACGAGGACGAGCGCCGCGCGGCGGGGATCGAGAGCGGTCATGGGAGCACCGTAGCGGGCTCGTTGATCATCGCGGCGCGGACCGTGTGTGATCCCGCCGACGCCGGACACGAGGCCCGGCACCGGGGCGACGACCAGCCGTCCGATGCCGGCCGTGCGCGATCCCGCCGACGTCCTGCCCGCGACGCCCGGCACCGGAGTCCGGACGTACCGGTCAGGCCGGGCCCGGGACCGCCGTCGCCCGTTCCGCCTCCTCGGCCGTACCGCGGTCCGCGGCCGGCTCCTCGGGGTCGCGGGAGCGGCGCTTCGCGATGACCGCGCAGACCATGAGCTGCATCTGGTGGAAGAGCATCAGCGGCAGGACGGCCAGCGAGGCGTGGGCCCCGAAGAGCACGCTCGCCATCGGCAGCCCCGCGGCCAGGCTCTTCTTCGAGCCGGCGAACTGGACGGCGATCCGGTCCTCCCGTCCGAAGCCGAGCCGCCTCGCCCCGTACCAGGTCAGCGCCAGCATCACCGCGAGCAGCACGGCCTCGACTGCCAGCAGCAGCCCCAGCCGGGCCGGGGTGACCTGGTGCCAGATCCCGGCGACCATGCCCTGGCTGAAGGCGGTGTAGACGACGAGCAGGATCGAACCGCGGTCGACGTACCCGAGCACCTTCCGGCGCCGGGCGAGGAATCCGCCCACCCACGGGCGCAGGAGCTGCCCGGCCACGAAGGGGACCAGCAGCTGGAGCACGATCCGCGCCAGGGAGTCCGCGGAGAAGCCGCCCGCGTCGCCGCCGAGCAGGGCCGCGGCGAGCAGCGGGGTCAGCACGATGCCGGCGAGGGAGGAGAAGGAGCCCGCGCAGATCGCGGCCGGCACGTTGCCGCGGGCGATCGAGGTGAACGCGATCGAGGACTGGATCGTGGAGGGCACCAGGCACAGGAAGAGGAACCCGCTGTACAGCGCGGGCGTCAGAACGGCCGGAACGAGCCCCCGCGCGGCGAGGCCGAACAGGGGGAAGACCAGGAAGGTGGCGCCGAGGACGGTCAGGTGGAGCCGCCAGTGCCGGAGTCCGTCGAGTGCCTCGCGGGTGGACAGCCGGGCGCCGTAGAGGAAGAAGAGCAGCGCGATCGCCGCCGTCGACGCGCCCTCCGCGAGGTCCGCCGCCGCCCCCGAGGCGGGCAGCAGGGCCGCGAGGCCGACCGTGCCGAGCAGCGCCAGGACGTACGGATCGAGGGGCAGCCAGGACGGCAGGGGGGTCGTACGGCGGCTCATGGGCTCCACTGCTCTGTTCGCTCGTTCGGGGTCGCGCCGCCCCTGGGCGGCCGCACCGGCCCGACGGCCGGCGCGGCCGGGACGGGGTCGTCCGGCTCGGCGGGGTGCCGTCGCGTCCGGGCCGAGTCGTACCCTCCCCATCCTGCTCCGGGCTTCTGCGATCGGGAATCCCGTACAGCGCTCTGACTGTCATCACGTTTCGCGATGGCCGTGGCGCACGGGGCGCCGTAGCCTCGGGGGGTGTACGAACCGTCCCAGCTGCGCACCTTCCTCGCGGTCGCCCAGACGCTGAGCTTCACCCAGGCCGCACGGCGTCTCGGGCTGCGGCAGTCGACCGTCAGCCAGCACGTCCGGCGGCTGGAGGAGGCCACGGGCCGGCCTCTGTTCACCCGGGACACCCACAGCGTGGAGCTGACCGAGGACGGCGAGGCGATGCTCGGCTTCGCCCGGACGATCCTGCAGGCCCACGAGCGGGCCGCGGCCTTCTTCACCGGGACGCGGCTGCGGGGGCGGTTGCGGTTCGGGGCCTCGGAGGACTTCGTGGTGACGCGGCTGCCCGAGATCCTTGAGTCGTTCCGGCGTGAGCACCCCGAGGTGGATCTGGAGCTGACGGTCGAGCTGTCCGGGACGCTGAACGCCCGCCTGGAGGCCGGTCGGCTGGATCTGATCCTGGCGAAGCGACGGGCCGAGGAGAGCGGCGGCGAGCTGGTCTGGCAGGACGCCCTGATCTGGATCGGGTCGCCGCAGCTGCGTCTCGATCCGGAGCGCCCGGTGCCGCTGATCGTCTTCCCGCCGCCGGGCATCACCCGCGCCCGGGCGCTCGAGGCGCTGGAGGCGCAGGGCCGCGCCTGGCGGATCGTGTGCACGAGTACGAGCCTGAGCGGCACGGTCGCGGCGGCGCGCGCCGGTCTCGGCGTGATGGCCCACACCCGCGGCCTGGTCCCGCCGGGGCTCACGCCGGTGCCGGCCCGGGCGGGGCTGCCGGATCTCGGGGAGGTCGACTTCGTCCTGCGCAAGGGACGGCGACGCGGGGCGACCCAGGAGGCGGCCGACGCCCTGGCCGCGGCGATCCTGGCGGGCGGCGACCGCCTGCACCGACCGCGCTGATCGCCGACGGGTCCGACGAGCGCCCCGCCCCTGCCCCCACCTCGCCGTTCGGCCGCGTCCGGCCCCGCTCCGCCCCGGCTCGGGACGGCGAGTGAGCGCTCGGTACAGATTCCGTGGAGATTCGGGCCCAGGCTGCTTACCGAACAGTCAGTAACGAGGCCAGGGCCGCCGCCACTTGCCCGCTCCCGCGCCGCTGACCTGTGACAACGCCCAATGTCCCGGCTTGGTGAAGCCCCTCCCGCCCGGCAGTCGGGTGGGGTACCGTCACCCGCGCCGTACGGAGCGCGACAACGAGCGGTCGAGGAGCAGGTCATTGCGCGAGTTCACCGTGCCGCCCGTCGAGGCGGCGCCTCAGGTCGGCGGTCTGGCGGACGCCGTGTTCGACCACGCCCAGGAACACCCGGACCACGTCGCCCTCGGCCGGAAGGACGCCGCGGGGCAGTGGCGTGAGGTCACGTCCGCGCAGTTCCGGGACCAGGTGCTCGCCCTCGCGAAGGGCCTGATCGCCCACGGCGTCCGGTTCGGCGACCGGGTCGCCATCATGTCGAGGACCCGCTACGAGTGGACCCTGTTCGACTTCGCCCTGTGGACCCTGGGCGCCCAGCCCGTGCCGATCTACCCGACGTCCTCCGCCGACCAGGTCTACTGGATGCTGCACGACGCCGAGGTCACGGCGTGCGTCGTGGAGCACGAGGACCACGCCATGACCATCGGCTCGGTCATCGACCGGCTGCCCCGGCTCCAGCGGCTGTGGCAGCTGGACTCGGGCGACGGCGCGGTCGCCGAGCTGGTGGCGGCCGGAGCGGCGATCGACGAGGACGTGGTGCACCGGCACCGGCGGGCGGTCACTCCCGACTCCGTCGCCACGGTCATCTACACGTCGGGCACCACCGGCCGCCCCAAGGGCTGCGTGATCACCCACGCCAACTTCATGTTCGAGACGGACATGCTGATCGGACGCTGGGAGCCGGTCTTCCACTCCAAGCCTGGCGACGAGGCGTCCACGCTGCTCTTCCTCCCGCTGGCGCACGTCTTCGGGCGGATGGTGGAGGTCGCGGCGATCCGGGGCGGGGTGAAGCTGGGGCACCAGCCTGCGCTCAACGCGGCCGCCCTGCTGCCGGACCTCGCCTCCTTCCGGCCGACGTTCATCCTGGCCGTCCCCTACGTCCTGGAGAAGGTCTTCCACGCGGCGCGCCGCAAGGCGGAGACCGACGGGAAGGCGGGCCCGTACGACAAGGCCGTCGACGTGGCGGTCAAGTACGCGGAGGCGCTGGAGCACAAGGCGTTCGGCCTCGGTCCCGGGCCGTCGGCCGGGCTGCGGATGCAGCACCAGTTCTTCGAGAAGATGGTCTACGGCAAGGTCCGGGAGGCGATGGGCGGCCGGGTCCGGCACGCGATGTCGGGCGGCTCCGGGATGGACCGGAGACTCGGGCTGTTCTTCGAGGGGGCCGGGGTGACCGTCTTCGAGGGGTACGGCTTGACGGAGTCCTCGGCGGCGGCGACGGCGAACCCGCCTGAGCGGACGAAGTACGGGACGGTGGGGCAGCCGGTCCCGGGGACGACGGTGCACATCGCGGAGGACGGGGAGGTGTGGCTGCACGGCGGCCACGTCTTCTCGGGGTACCTGAACCACCCGCAGGCCACCGCCGCCGTGCTGAACGACGGCTGGCTCGCCACGGGCGACCTGGGGATGCTCGACGAGGACGGCTATCTGACGATCACCGGGCGGAAGAAGGAGATCCTGGTGACCTCGGGCGGCAAGAGCGTGTCGCCGACCGGGCTGGAGGAGCGGGTGCGCGCCCATCCGCTGATCGCGCAGTGCATCGTGGTGGGCAACGACCGGCCGTACATCGCCGCACTGGTGACGATGGATCAGGAGGCGGTGGAGCACTGGCTGTCGATCCAGGGGCGGCCTCCGATGTCCCCGGCGGATCTGGTGCGCGACCCGAGCCTGGAGACCGAGATCAGGCGGGCGGTGGTGGCCGCCAACACCTTGGTGTCGCAGGCCGAGTCCATCCGTACGTTCCGGATCCTGGCGCATCCGTTCAGCGAGGAGCACGGCCTGCTCACCCCTTCCCTGAAGCTGAAGCGGAAGGCGATCGAGAAGGCGTACGCGACGGAGGTCGAGGCGCTGTACGGCTGAGTCCCGCTCCGGCGAACATTTCTGATGGTTCGTCAATTGACGGTGCATCAGTTATTGACGCTTCATCAGGCCGGTCACAGAATGCGGTCACCCGACGGAGGGACGACCGACCGTGTCGCGACCGATCCGCACCCTCGCCGCCGCCGCAGCGGCCCTGCTCCTCGCCACCGCGTGCAACTCCGCCTCCACCGGCGGAGGATCGGGCGGCTCCGGCACCTCCGACGGTCGGCCGGGTGCCTCGGCACGCGGAGTGACCGCCGACTCGATCAAGGTCGGTGGCATCGTCTCCATGACGAGTGCCAGCGGCTACTCGAAGAAGGACACCGACCTCGGCGCCCGGGCCCGCTACGACCGGGCGAACGCCGAGGGCGGGGTCAACGGCCGCAGGATCGACTACCTCGGCGCCGAGGACGACGGCCAGGACCCGGCGAGGAACCTGGCCGCGGCCCGCAAGCTCGTCCAGCAGGACAAGGTCTTCGCGGTCTCCCCCATGAGCTCGGTCACCTTCTCCGGCGCCGATTTCCTCGACGGGCAGCAGGTGCCCACCGTCGGCTGGGGCACGCTCCCCTCCTTCTGCGGCCCGAAGCACATCTACGGCTTCAACGGCTGCCTCGTCCCGACCCCCGGCGGCACCCTCAACCAGACCTGGCCGGAGGGGATCGCGCATGTCCTCGGCGGGGCCAAGGGCCGGTCGGTCGCGCTGATCGCCGGGGACAACGACGCCGGCACCTTCGGCATCCGCACCTTCACCCAGGGCTTCAAGGCGGCCGGATTCGCCGTCCCGTACGCGAAGGCGGTCGTGCCGGCGACCTCGGTGCCGAGCGACTGGTCCGCCTACACCAAGGAGATCCTCCGCTCCGGTCCCGGCGGCACGGCACCCGACGCGGTCGTCTCGGTGATGCAGACCCCGTACAACATCGGCCTGTTCACCGCGCTCAAGCGGTCCGGCTACCGGGGGATCATCTCCGACCCCACGGACTACGACCCCGGGCTGCTCGCCAAGGACGCGACCCGGCAGGCGCTGGACGGGGTGCACGTGCTGCTCCAGTTCCAGCCGTTCGAGTCCGACAGCCCCGCGATGCGGCAGTTCAAGGCGGACATCCGCAAGGCGGCCGGCGGCAAGGACGCGCCTCTCAACATGCACATGATGACGGGGTACATGTCCGCCGATCTCTTCCTGTCGATCGCGGCCGCCGCGGGCAAGGAGCTGACCGCCGCGTCCTTCCAGCGGGCCGCGGGCGGCTTCTCGGACACCGGCACGCTGGTCGGCGACCGGGCGGAGCCCAAGGGCCAGAAGGAGAGCTTCGGCTGCGGCGCGCTGGTGCGGCTGAGGAACGGGCGGTACGAGGTGGCGGTGCCGTTCCGGTGCTACCCGCCGATCCCCTTCCGGTAGCCGGCGCCGTCCATGGGTGACCTGCTGGGCTTCGTGCTGAGCGGCCTGGTCTCCGGCGCGCTGTACGCGCTGCTCGCCACCGGGCTCGTCCTGTCGTACTCCGCCTCCGGCCTGTTCAACTTCGCGCACGGGGCGACCGCCTACCTGTGCGCGCTCGCCTACTACGAACTCCACTCCGGTTTCGGCTGGCCGGCCGTCCCGACGGCGCTGCTGCTCGTCCTCGTCGTCGCGCCGGCGCTCGGCCGGGGCCTGGACCGCCTGATGTTCCGCAAGCTCGCGCGGGTCGGCGAGACGGCGCAGATCGTCGCCACGATCGGCCTGCTCGTCGCGCTTCCCGCGGCCGGACTGTGGGTGGTCGAGCTGCTGGAACGGGCCGGGGCGCCGGTCCTGCCGGCGGAGAACCAGTTCGGGCTCCCCGGTGTGGGGCCGAGCCCGGCCGTGTCCTGGCAGCCGCTGGACGGCGTCGGGATCGACTCGGACCAGCTGATCACCTGGGTCGCGACGGCGTGCACGGCGACCGCGCTGTGGGTGCTGTTGCGGCACACCCGGCTGGGCCTCCGGCTGCGCGCCGCGGTCGACGACCGCGCGCTCGTGGAGCTGCGGGGCGTCGACGCGGACCGGCTGTCCTCGGTCGCCTGGATGCTGTCGTCCGGGCTCGCGGGGCTGGCCGGCGTGCTGGCGACCCCGCTCCTCGGACTGTCGGCCCACGACTACACCCTCTTCCTTTTCGTCTCCGCGACGGCCGCCGTGCTGGGGCGCTTCGCGTCCGTGCCGCTCGCGTTCGCGGGCGGCCTGGGGCTCGGGGTGCTGCAGAACCTGGTCGCCGGGTACGCCTCCTTCGCCGAGGGCGTCACCGGCTTCCGTACGGCGGTGCCGTTCCTGATCCTCTTCGGCGGGCTGGTGGTGCTCGCCCGGCGGCGGCGGGCGGCGGGGACGACGGCGGCCGATCCACCGCCGGTCGACTACCTGGCGGGCAGGGGCCGGGCCCGCAGGTGGGGGCCGTGGGCCGCGGCCGCCGCGCTGCTCGCCACGGCCTTCTCCACCGTCACCACGCCCTTCTGGAGCGGGACCCTGGCACAGGGTCTCGCGATCGGGCTGGTGTTCATGTCGTTCACGGTGGTGACCGGTCTCGGCGCGATGGTGTCGCTGGCACAGGCGACCTTCGTGACAGGGGCGGCGCTGGTGGCGGGGCTGCTGATGAGCCACGGCTGGCCCTTCGCGGCCGCGGCGGCGGCCGGGACGCTTGCGGCGGCGCTGCTGGGCGCGGTGGTCGCGCTGCCGGCGCTGCGGCTGGGCGGCCGCTCGCTGGCGCTGGCCACGCTGGCCCTGGCCTTCCTGGCGGACCAGGTGCTCTTCCAGTTCCGGTGGCTGCGCAACGGCGACACCGGCTGGGAGATCCCGCGTCCGGTCGTCGGGCCGGTGGACCTCGGCGACGACCGCGCGATGGGGGTCGCGCTGGTGGTGCTGTGCGCGGCGGCGGTGTGGCTGCTGACGCGGCTGCGGGACTCCCGGTGGGGCCGGGCGATGCTGGCGGTCCGCTCGGCGCCGGAGGCCGCGGCCTCGGTGGGCGTGTCGGTGGTACGGACGAAGCTGCTGGTCTTCACGGTGTCGGCGGGGCTCGCCGGCTTCGGCGGGGTGCTGTACGCCTCGTACAACACCCGCATCACGGCGACGGACTTCACGGCGATGACCGGGCTGGTGTGGCTGGCGGTGGTGGTCGCGGCGGGCGTCCGGCGACCGCAGTTCGCGGTCGTGGCGGGCCTGGTCTTCGCGGTGGCCCCGCACGTCCTGACGACGTACGTCACGTCCTCGGCGCACCTGCCGGTGATCCTCTTCGGCCTGGCGGGGCTCGCGCTGGCGAACGACCCGGACGGCTACTGCGCGGCCTGGCCGTCCCGCCGGGCGGCGCGGGCGCGGCGCCGCGGATCCCGGACGGCGCCGAGGGCGGCGCTCGCGGCCGGCACCGCGCCGTCGCCGTCCGGCCCGGCCGGCGCCCCACCGGTCGCCGGCGCGGAAGGCGGGCCGGGGCCGTCCGACGAGCGCGCCGAGGCGGCGGGCGACGCGCTGAGGCTGACCGGGGTGTGGGCCGGGTACGGCGGCGTGGCGGTGCTCCAGGGCGTGGACCTGCGGGTGCGCCGCGGCGAGGTGCTCGTCCTGCTGGGGCCCAACGGGGCCGGCAAGTCGACGCTCTGCCAGGTGGCGGCCGGGGTCGTCCGGCCGGACGGCGGCGAGGTCGCCGTGCTCGGCCGGCCCGCCGCCCCGGACACGCCCGTCGCCCGGGCCCGGCGGGGCGTGCGCCTGGCCCCCGAGGGCCGGGGGATCTTCGCCGGGCTGTCCATCGAGGAGAACCTGGCGCTGCAGCTGACGGACCGCGCCGACCGGGAGGCCGTGTACGAGCGCTTCCCCGCGCTCGCGGCCCGCCGCACCGTGCCCGCGGGCAGTCTGTCCGGCGGCGAGCAGCAGCTCCTCGCGCTCGCTCCGCTGCTCCAGTGCCCGCCCGCCCTCCTCGTCGCCGACGAGCCGTCCCTCGGTCTCGCACCGCGTGTCGCGGAGGAGGTCCTCGGACTCCTCACCGAGCTCCGCGGCCGCGGCACCGCACTGCTCCTGGTCGAGGAGAAGGCCGCCGGGGTGCTCGGTGTCGCCGACCGCGTCGCGTACCTCGCGCAGGGCCGCGTCACCTGGTCCGGGCCTCGGGACGAGGTGGACCCCGAGCGGCTCGCCGAGGCCTATCTGGGAAGGGGGGTGCGGCGATGAGCGAGCCCGCCCCGGTGCTGGAGGCGTCCGCGGTCGGGGTCCGTTTCGGCGGTGTCCTGGCCCTGCACGAGGTGTCCGTGTCCGTCCGCCCCGGCGAGATCTGCGGCCTCATCGGGCCGAACGGCGCGGGCAAGACGACGTTGTTCGACGTGCTGTCCGGGATCCGGCGGCCGGACGCCGGCCGGGTACTGCTCGACGGCCGGGACGTCACCCGCCGCTCGCCCGTCTGGCGCGCCCGGCACGGCGTCCGGCGCACTTTCCAACGCCGCCAGCTCTTCGGCCAGTTGACGGTCGAGGAGAACCTGGTCGTCGCGCGGGAGTGGCGGTCCGGGGCGCACGGTCACCGGGAACGGGCCGCCTCCGTGCTGCGCGCGTGCGGGCTCGACGCCGCGGCCGGCGAGTACGCGGGCACGCTGCCCGTCGGCCAGGCCCGCATGACGGAGCTCGCGCGGGCCCTCGCCGACCCGCCCCGCGTGCTCCTCCTGGACGAGCCGGCGTCCGGCACCACGGCCGAGGAGCGGGTCCGGCTCGCCGACGTGATCCGGCGGACGGCGCATACGGAGGGCTGCGCGGTGCTGCTGGTGGAGCACGACGTGGCCTTCGTCATGGAGTTGTGCGCGCGGGTCGTCGTCCTCGATCTGGGCCGGGTCCTGGCAGAGGGCCCGCCGGACGAGGTCCGCGCCGACCCGGCCGTCCGCGCGGCGTATCTCGGTTCGAGTCTTCCCGGAACGGAATGCGAACGGCCACGGAATCGTTGACCCTGGGAGTACCACCCGACGACGTTAGGATCGACCCCTCGTGAGCACGGACAACAAGGTCCCCTCCCTCACTCTGAACAACGGCGTGGAGATGCCGCAGCTCGGATTCGGCGTCTGGCAGGTGCCGGACGACGAGGCCACGCAGGCCGTGACCACGGCCCTGGAGGCCGGCTACCGCTCCATCGACACCGCCGCGATCTACGGCAACGAGGAGGGCACCGGCCGCGCCCTCACCGGCTCGGGGATCGCCCGTGGCGAGCTGTTCGTGACCACCAAGCTGTGGAACAGCGAGCAGGGCTACGACTCGACCCTGCGTGCCTTCGACGCCTCCCTCGACAAGCTGGGGCTGGACTACGTCGACCTCTACCTGATCCACTGGCCGCTGCCGGCCAAGGACGCCTACGTCGACACGTACCGGGCCTTCGAGAAGATCCACGCCGACGGCCGGGCCAAGGCGATCGGCGTGTCCAACTTCCTCCCGGAGCACCTGGATCGACTGATCGGCGAGACCTCGGTCGTGCCCGCGGTCAACCAGATCGAGCTCCACCCGCATCTGCAGCAGCAGGAGTCCCGTGCGGCGCACGCCCGCCACGGGATCGCCACCGAGGCCTGGTCTCCGCTGGGTCAGGGCAAGGGCCTCCTCGAGGTGCCGGCGATCGTCGCGATCGCGCGGAAGCACGACCGCACCCCGGCCCAGGTGGTACTGCGCTGGCACCTCCAGACGGGGAACGTGGTGATCCCGAAGTCGGTGACCCCGGCCCGCATCCGCGAGAACATCGACGTCTTCGGCTTCGAGCTGGACGCCGAGGACATGGCCGCGATCGCCGCCCTCGACGAGAACCGGCGGCTCGGGCCGGACCCGGCCGAGTTCAGCGTCGGCGCCTGAGGCTCCCGCGCGAGACGTGCGGAGGGGCGCGGACCCGGTACAGCCGGCGCCGCGCCCCTTCGACGCCCCGGCGGGACCCCGCCCCGGACCACCCGGACCGGCCTGGATCTGGCTGGATATCCGGATGTGACAGAATCTGGCCATGAGCGTTTCCGTTCCACCGCCCCACCGGGTCGCCGTCCTCGCCCTGGACGGCGTGATCCCCTTCGAGCTGGGCATCCCGTCCCGGATCTTCGGCTGCGCCGTCGCCGAGGACGGCTCCGCCCTCTACGACGTGCGCGTCTGCACCCTGGACGGCGGGCCCGTCCGGACCGCCGACGGGTACGCGATCGTCGCCGAGCACGGAGCCGAGGAGCTCGCGTGGGCGGACACCGTCGTCGTCCCGCCGACGCACGAGCTGCGCACCCTCGCCGAGGAGGGCTCGCTGGGCGCCGTCCTGGCCGAGGCACTGGGCCGGGTCCGGCCGGGCACCCGCGTCGTGTCCATCTGCACCGGCGCGTACGCGCTCGCCGCCGCCGGCCTCCTGGACGGCCGCCGCGCCACGACCCACTGGTGGGAGGCCGCGCACTTCCAGTCGCTGTTCCCGGAGGTCCTGCTGGACGAGGACGTGCTGTTCGTCGACGACGACGACGTCCTCACCTCGGCGGGCGCCGCCGCGGGCGTCGACCTCTGCCTGCACCTGGTCCGCAAGGACCACGGCAGCGCCACCGCCAACAAGGTGGCCCGGAGCTGCGTGGTCCCGCCGTGGCGGGACGGCGGCCAGGCGCAGTACATCGAGCGCCCCGTCCCGGAGCCGACGGCCACCACCACCGCGCCCACCCGCGCGTGGGCCCTGGAGCGGCTCGACCGCCCGCTGACCCTCAACGAGCTGGCGGGGCACGCCCGGATGAGCGTACGGACCTTCACGCGCCGCTTCCGTGACGAGGCGGGCACCACGCCGGGGCAGTGGCTCACGGCGCAACGGGTGGAGCTGGCGAAGACGTTGCTGGAGACCAGCGACCTGACGGTCGATCACATCGCGGACCGGACCGGGTTCGGCAGCGGCAACTCCCTGCGCCAGCACATGCGCAGCCTGGTCGGGATCTCTCCCGCCGCCTACCGGCGCGCCTTCCACCGGACGGCGGACACCACCCTGACCGCGTCCGGTCACGCGGCGGCGGGCGTCACCCGGGCGCCGGACCGGGAGTTCGCACGGTGAGCGCGTCTCCGCCGCCCGTCGCCGAGGGCGTCTACCGGGTGCGGAACGTGGCCAGCGGGCTGCTCCTGGAGGTGTACGGCGGATCGACCCGCAGCGGCGCCGACGTGCGGCAGGGCACCGAGAACGGCACTCCGGCCCAGCACTGGCACATCAGCCCCGTACCCAACGGCAGCGGGCTCTACCACCTGGTGAACGTGGCGGGCGGCAAGCGGCTCGACGTCGCGGGCGCCTCGACGGAGAACGGCGCCAACGTCCAGCAGTGGAGGGCGAACAACTTCGGCGCCCAGGAGTGGATCATCGAGCAGGACCTCCAGTCGCCCGGCATCGTCGCGCTGGTCAGCTTCGTCAGCGGCCTGCTGCTGGAGGTCGAGGACGCCTCGCCGGACGACGGCGGGAACGTACGCCAGTGGGAGGACACCGACTCCCCCGCCCAGTGGTGGCGGCTGGAACCGGTGGCCTGACCCGCCGGCGGGGGGCGCGCCCGGCGTCGGCGGGCCCGCCCCGCGGTGGCGGCGGACACGGTGGACCGAGCCCGCCGGGCCCGCGTCAGCCCTTGATCGCGGTGTGGATGGTGCGGGCGGCCAGGTGGAAGAGGTCCGCGCGCCGGTGCAGGGACTCCGGGTCCGCCGGGTCGAGCAGCCGGTCGAGCACCTTCACGTCGTCCTCGGCGAGACGTTCCGCCTGCCCGTCGCGCAGCCGGGCGAAGGCATCGACGACCAGGTCCCGGACGACGGGCGCGACCGGCGCCGGCGCGTCGACCAGGAACGACCGGGTACCGCTCGGCGTGAGACCGGCGCCGGCGAGCAGCCCGCGCCAGTCGTCCACCTCGTCCTTGCTGTCCCGCAGCGAGGCCCGCATGTCGCCGAACGAGTCCGCGATCACCGCGTCCATCCGCGCCTCCAGACCGGGCCGGCCCATGCCGATGTTCCACGGCAGGTGGCGGGCGGGCAGTCCGCCCTCGACCAGCACCATCAGACCGCCGGGGCGCAGCAGTCCGGCGAAGGCGGCGAGGGCGGCGCCCTGGTCGCCGATGTGGTGGAGGGAGTTGCCGGCCCAGATCAGGTCGGCCTCGCCCAGCTCGCCGATGGCGTCGGGGAGTTCGGCGTGCAGGGTGGAGACGCGGTCGCCCAGCCCGTGGGCTTCGGCGCGGGCGCGGGCCCGCTCCAGGAGCTCCGGAGTGCCGTCGACGGCGACGACCTCGGCGGCCGGGAACGCCTCGGCGAGCAGCGCGGTGAGGACACCGGGCCCGCTGCCGATGTCCAGGATCCGGCGGACTCCGGCGACGGGCACGAGTTCGCCGAGCCAGGCGGTGGCCGCGGTGTAGACGGGGCTCTGGATCTCGGCCTGGCGCTCCAGGTGCGTGGCCATCTCGGCCCACGGCATGTGGGCGCTGTCGTGGTGGTGGCCGTGGACCGCGCCGTGCGCGTGGCCGGCGCCCTGGGCCTGGCCTTCGTGACCCGCGCCGTGCTTCCCGCCGTGACCTTCGTGGCCTTCGCCGTGGACGTGGCCGGGTTCCTGGCAGCGCTCGGACCGCTCGGTCTGGTGCTCGTGTCGACTCATGCGGCCAGGGTCCGACGAGCTGCCGGAAAGCGCCAGAATTCTTGCCGCTTCGGCAAGTCCTGTCACCGGCGGCCGCTCACACCCGCGTGCGGTGCTCCTGCGGGCTGACGCCCCGCACCCGCTTGAACGAGGCGCTGAGCGCGAACGCGCTGCTGTAGCCGACCTGCCGGGCCACCGACTCGACCGTGAGGTCGGTCTCCCGCAGCAGGTCGGCGGCGAGCGCGAGCCGCCAGCCCGTGAGGTAGGCCATCGGCGGCTCCCCCACCAGCCCGGTGAACCGCCGGGCCAGCGCGGCCCGCGACACCCCGGCCGCGCCGGCGAGCGAGGCCACGGTCCAGGGACGGGCCGGATCGTTCTGCAGGAGTCGCAGCGCCCGCCCCACCACGGGGTCGGCCATCGCGTTGTACCAGGCCGGGGGCTCGGCGCCGGGCCGGGCGAACCAGGCCCGGACGGCGGCGATCAGGAGCAGGTCCAGGACCCGGTCCAGGACGACGCTCTGGCCGGGTTCGTCGCGGGAGATCTCCTCGTCGAGGAAGGGCATCAGCGGGCAGCTCCACACCTCCGCGGGCAGGTGCAGCAGGGGCGGCAGCGCGTCGAGGAGCCGCCGGCTGACCTCCCCGTCCATCTGGTAGGTGCCCACGAGCATGGTGTGCGCCCCGTCCGGGGAGTTGCCCCAGGTCCGCACGCCGAGCCGCATGGACTCCGAGAGCGGCTCGCCGCTCAGCGTGGTGCAGACGCCGCCGGGTCCGATCGTCGCGGTCGGCGCGGCGCCCGGCTCGTGGGCGACGGTGTACGGCTCCGGGCCGCGGGCGACGGCGATGTCGCCGGGCCGCAGGCGGACGGCGTCGCCCTCGGCGGGCACGATCCACGCCTCGCCCTCGGTGACGCACATGAGGCAGAGCGGCGCACGGTCCTCGATCCGCACGGACCACGGCGGCTCCATGATCATCCGCAGCAGGAAGGCGCCTTTGGCCCGAGGCCCGTCGAGAAGTCCGGCGAGTGCGTCCATGGGGCGCAAGCCTAAGGGCGCCGCCCCGTCGACCGGGCGTCCGCGCGGGATCCGGGACCGGGTGGGACGACGGCGTATGGGAGTGAGTCTCCGGAGCATGGGAAGCGGGCCCGCCGGACGCGAGTCTGGAGGCATGACGACGCACACGAACGACACGAACAGCACGCGGACGACTCCGGCGGCGCGGACGATCCTGGTCACGAGCGCCACCGGCAAGACAGGACGCCGCGTGGCCGAGCGGCTCCGGGCGCGCGGGGCGGCCGTACGGGCCGGGTCCCGCTCGGGCACGGTCCGCTTCGACTGGGAGGACACGGGCACCTGGGCCCCGGCCCTGCGGGGCGCGGACGCCGCGTACGTGAACTACTACCCGGACCTCGCCGCTCCCGGTGCGGTCGCGGCGATGGAGCACTTCGGCCGGCTGGCCGCGGACGCCGGGGTACGGCGGCTGACGCTGCTCTCCGGGCGAGGTGAGCCCGAGGCGGTCCACGCGGAGGAGGCCCTGCGCGCCGCGGTCACCGAACTCAGCGTCGTACGGGCCTCGTTCTTCGCCCAGAACTTCGACGAGGGCGCGATGGCCGGCGGTGTGGCGGCCGGGACGCTGGCCTTCCCGGCGGGTGACACGGCCGAGCCGTTCATCGACGCCGACGACCTGGCCGACGTGATCGTCGAGACCCTGACGCGCGACGGTCACGCGGGCCTGGTCCACGAGGTGACGGGGCCGCGGCTGCTGACCTTCGCCGAGGTGGCCGCCGAGATCTCCCGGGCGTCGGGTCGGCCGGTGGCGTACGTGCCGATGAGCGAGGCCGAGTACGCCGGCCTGCTGGTGCGGTTCGGGCTCCCGGAGCCCGAGGCGCAGTGGCTCTCGGGCCTCTTCGCGATGCTCCTCGACGGCCACAACGCCACGGTGACGGACGGGGTGAAGCGGGTGCTGGGCCGCGAGCCGCGCGACTTCACCGCTTTCGCGGCCGGGGCGTGGGACGCCTGAGCCGCCGGATGCCGCGGACGCCCCCGGTGCGGGCCGGCACCCCGGGCCCGGGGTGCGCGGAACACGGGTGGCCGCGCCCGCCCCGGCTCCGGCCCCGGTCAGGTTCCCGCGGACTCCGCGGCCTGCCCCGGAGGGGTGGCGTACCGGGCCGCCAGCGCCGTGACGGTCGCGGTGAGACGGGCCCGGAGTGCGGCGGGCTCCAGGACCTCCACGTCGGCGCCCAGGGCGAGGAAGGTGTCGTGAGCGTGGGCGAGGGACTCGATCGGGAGGGTGGCCCGGGTCCAGCCGTCCGGCTCCGGGGTGCGGGTCTCGGCCCACGCGCGGGCCGCCGGCCCCGTGAGACGTCCGCCGCCCTCCACGGTGAGCCGCACCACCGCCTCGCCCTGGTGGAGCCGCTCCCGGAAGCCCGCCTGGTACTCCCGCCAGTACGCGGGCAGGTCGAACCCCTCCGGGATGACGGACTCCGCCTCGTCCAGGACGAGTTCGAGGATCTGGTCGACGCGGTAGGTGCGCGGGCCCGGCCCGGCGACCAGGTACCAGCGGCCGGCCTTGAGCACCAGACCGTAGGGCTCCAGGCGCCGGTCGACGTCCGTCGGCTCCTTCCAGCGGCGGTACCGGACCCGCAGGACCCGTCCCCGGCGCACCGCGTCGGCGACCTCCGTCAGGAAGGGCGTCCCGGTGTCCTCGGCGTACCAGCTCGGTGCGTCGATGTGGAACCGTGTCCGCAGCCGGTCGACATGCTCCCGCAGGGGTGCCGGGAGCGCGGCGCGCAGCTTGAGCTGCGCGTCCACGAAGCGGGAGCCGAGGCCGAGTTCGTCCGCCGCCCCCGGGACACCGGCCAGGAAGAGGGCTTCCGCCTCCCCGGCGTACAGGTCGGTGAGGCGGGTGCGGTGGCCGGCCAGGAGCCGGTAGCCGCCGCTGTGGCCGGCGTCGCCGTAGAGCGGCACCCCGGCGGCGTGCAGCGACTCGATGTCGCGGTAGACGGTCCGTACGGACACCTCGAGCTGCTCGGCGAGCTGGGCGGCGGTCATCCGGCCCCGGGTCTGGAGCAGCAGCAGGAGCGAGATGAGTCGGCTGGACTTCACTGACACAAGGTGTCAGTGAAGGGTCCCTACAGTCCAGCCATGGCTTTCAGCGAGAAACTGCTCTTCGTTCCGCCGCCGGTCGAGGTGTCCGGCCGTCGTGTCAAGCGCTACCACGTCACCGCCGACCCCGCCGGCATCGAGCCCGGGATCGAGAAGGCGGCGTACGCGCTGCTGCCCGAGCTGCTGCCCGCGCCGGACGGCACCCCGCCGGCCACCTTCGTGGTGCTGCACCGCGGCGGTGACAGCGGGGCCTACCTCAACGTGTACAGCTGGGTGTGGGACAACGTCCTGCACTTCGCCGGCGCGGCGGCCGGGCAGCCGGCCCTGGACTGCCCGGACACCGACCCGACGCACTTCGTGCCGACCGGCCGGCCGTGGATCGGCTGTGTCTGGGAACTTCCCCCGGTCCTGCACGAACGGGACGCCTGGGTACGGCACATGCTGGCGCCGGACGCCCCCGACCTCGACGGGTACGTGCTCGACTCCCTGCCCGCCGGCACGACGGGAGACCGCCCGTGAGGGCCACCGGCGACGGCTTCGCCTTCCTCGTCGGCGACTGGCTCGTCCACAACCGCCGCCTCCACGACTTCCTCGACCCGGACAGCGGCTGGGAGGAGTTCGAGGGACACACCACGGGACGGCTCTTCCGGGACGGCCGGGCGCACGTCGACGAGATCGTCTTCCCGTCGAAGGGGTTCAGCGGTCTGACGCTGCGGCTGTACGAGCCGGAGACCGGCGAATGGACGCTGAACTGGTCCAGCAGCCGCACGGGACGTCTCGACCCGCCGGTCAGGGGCCGGTTCGCCGAGGACGGCACGGGCGCGTTCCACGGCGAGGACCACTACGCCGGGAAGGACGTGCGGGTCCGCTTCCGCTGGTCGGGCATCTCGGCCCGTACGGCCCGGTGGGAGCAGGCGTTCGCCCCGGACGGCGGGGAGTGGGTGACCAACTGGGTGATGGAGTTCAGCCGCGCGGGCCGCGCCTGAGGTAGGAGACCAGCCGGTACTCGGGGTCGTCACGGGGGCGGTCCTGGTCCGGCAGGTCGGCGAGCGCCGCACAGAGCGCGCCGACGGTCGCGGTGTCGCCGCGGAACCACGACGCGTAGTGGCCGCGGCGCAGGTTCCCGGCCACGCGCCGAGGGGTGCTGCCCTGGCCGTGGCCGGTGAAGCGGGTCTCGCCGGCCGGGTCGAGGCCGTGGGCGGCGGCGTCCGCGGTCACCCGGTCGGCCCGGTCCATGCTCCGCTCGTGATTGCGGTACGGGCCGAGGACACGGTCGACGTCGCTGCCGACGTCGTGGGCGGCGTCCTTGTCGACGGTGACGATCAGCGCGCCGCCGGGGCGCAGGACCCGGGCCGCCTCGGCGACGATCGCGTCGGCGAAGGGGACGAGGTGCAGCAGCCAGACGGCGCTGACCACGTCCACCGAGGCGTCCGGGATGGGGAGGCGCCGCGCGTCGGCGAGCACGACCCCGCCGGGCACGCGCTCGTGCGCCTTGCGCGCCATGCCGGCGGACGCGTCGGCGCCGTACACGCGCAGACCGGGGCGGTTCAGCCGCTCGGTGACCAGGCCGGTCCCGCACGCGAGGTCCAGCAGGGTGCGGGCCCCGGGCGGGACCAAGCTCAGCACGGCGTCGGCGGCCGCCCGGGCGCGGGGTACTCCGCCGCGGGTCGCGTCGTAGCGGCCGGCCTCGGCGTCGTAGTCGAGCAGGGTCTGCGTCATCCCGCAGAGGGTACGCGCACACGTCCGGCCGTGGGCCGGGCGTGCGCGCGTACCCGCACCTCGTACGCACGCGGCCACGTACGCACGGTGCCCGCAGACGCGGTGAACGTGCGGGCGGACGGGCGCGGCCGGACGGTGCGGGCGGTGCGTCAGCTGGCGCCGTGGCCCGGCGCGACGCCCTCCACGCGGGCGGCGAGTTCGAAGTCCTTGTCGGTGATGCCGCCGGCGCTGTGCGTGTTCACGGAGACCGCTACGCTGTCGTAACCGAGCGTCAGATCCGAGTGATGGTTCAACTCCTGCTGGATCTGGGCGACATGGACGACAAGAGCGGTGGCGGCGAAGTGGTCGCCGAGCCGGTAGCGGCGCTCGATGCGGTCACCGGCCAGGGACCAGCCGGGGAGTTCCCGCAGCCGGTCCTCGATCTCCTTCTGCGACAGCGGCTCCGTGGGCATGCGCGGACTCCCTCCGGTCGGGTGACGACCAGGGCCACGGCCGACGACGACAACGGCGTGACGACGGCGACGACCCGGTCGACGGTGACGGCGCCGCGGTGACGGCGCCGTACGGACGATGACGGTGACGATACGGTCTCCGGCCCCCGCCTCCGGGTCAACACATGGGCGAAGCCCGATCGGCGCAGCGCCTGGGTTACGTTCTCCCCATGACGACTGTCGCCACGGACACGGGAGTGGGGCCGCTGCTGCGCGGCTGGCGCGAGCAGCGGCGGCTGAGCCAGCTGGAGCTGGCACTGCGGGCCGACTCCTCGGCCCGCCACATCTCCTTCGTCGAGACGGGCCGGTCCCGGCCGAGCGAGGAGATGATCCTGCGCCTGGCCGAGCACCTGGACGTGCCGATGCGGGAGCGCAACACCCTTCTGCTCGCGGCGGGTTACGCGCCGCGGTACGCCGAGTCGACGCTCGACGAGCCGCGGCTGGAGGCGCTGCGGGAGGGCATCGAGCAGCTGCTTGCGGGGTACGACCCGTATCCGGCGCTCGTCGTGGACGGCGCGTACACGGTGGTGGCGGCGAACCGCGGCATCGGCATGCTGATGGAGGGGCTTCCCGAGCACCTGCTGACCCCGCCGATGAACGCGATGCGGATCACGCTGCACCCGGAGGGGCTGGCGCCGCGGATCCTCAACCTGCGGGAGTGGCGGGGGCACCTGCTGGCCCAGATGGAGCGTCAGATCGGGCTGGCCCGCTCGGAGTCGCTGCGGGAGCTGTACGAGGAGGTCGCCGGGTACCCCCTGCCGGCGGGCCCGGGAGGCGGGGCGGACCGGGAGGACCCGCAGCCCTATCCGTACTTCGCGCTGCCGATGCGGATCGAGCACGACGGACGGGTGCTGTCCTTCGTCTCGTCGATCTCGACGTTCAACACTCCGATGGACGTGACGGTCGCCGAGCTGGCCATCGAGACGTTCCTCCCGGCCGACCCCGCGACGGTCGCGTATCTGCGGACCCTCAAGGAGTAGCGGAGGCGGCGCGCAGGGCCGTCCACTGGAGCGCGGCGAAGCCGGCGACGGTGGCGGCCTGCATCGGGACCCACACCAGTCCGGCGGTGCCGGGCTCCAGCCAGCCGACGAGGGCGACGAGGCTCAGGGCGGCCCACAGGACGTTGGCGTCGACGACGAGCTTGACCCCGAGGGCCGGCGGCCGGCGCCGGCTCGCGAGCCAGGCGACTCCGGCGGCGAAGGCGGTGAGGAAGAGCCCGAGCCCGAACAGCAGCCGGGACCCGATCCCGAGCAGCTCCCCGAGCGGCCCGGAGGCGGCGACGTAGGCGAGCCCGTTCCCGCCGGTGACGACGGCGTCGAGGGCGAGAAACCGCCGCACCGCGACCTGCGGCCGAGAGGTACGGGCAAGACCGGTGAACAGGGCCTGGGACATGACGGATCACCCTCCACGGGGACGTTGGCACTGACGACGAGCCCGGGACTCGGCCGGAGTGCGCCGCCCGAGTCCCGGTGACCACGAGAATGCCGGGCGGGGGGAGGCGGGTCGATTACGTCGGGGGTAATGGGGGCCTCGTGCGGCCACGACGGGTGGGCCGCTCCCCCGCGGGTCGGGAGGCCACGGCGGTCGTCGATTCCCCGACGCCCTCTGTGCGTCGCATGGCGTGGCTCCCCGCGTAGCTCCCCCAGTCCGACTCGGTGGGCCACTGTGGCAGGGACGCTCGCCAACTCGGCGCCTCAAGACGCCGCGCCTCCCGTGGACCGCCCGCTCCCGATTCTTGCGCTGGGCGCCCACTGCCAACGCCGCCTGGCCTCTTCCAGAACGTTTGACGTGAGAGCGACTCTCGACCGGTGGCCTGTGGTGGGCATCGGAAGCCTCCGGCGGCCCTCGGACGGCCCGCAGGCAGCGCCCAGGGCATCCATGTGGCGTGAAGACCCCCAGCCATGGTCGGCGGGGCGTGTATTCGGCTGGCGGCAAACGTCAACGCATGTCAGCCGATCGGTACTGACTGTGGCGTTGCACCCTCCGCACTCGGGTGGGTTGATCCCGTTGCGGCCCGCGATAGTCCACGCTGCCCGTGTCCGTCATAGCGTGTGAAGGACTCCAGGTCCCTGCCACTGCGGGAGCGTCGTGGCTAGCCCGTCATCCTGGGCATCAAGCTCGGCGGCCACGGATTACCTGCGATGACCTCGTTGAAAGACAAGCATCGGAATGTGCGGGATCCAGAGGCAGTACTGCCGGCACGCCTCGATCTCCTCATGGATCGGCGCCTGACCGACGCGATCGCCTCCCCTCCACCCTCGCGCTCAGCTTCTGAAGCCAAACGATCTACCGGATCGACTTGTCCGCGTGAGTTGTGGATCTACTCCCTGAAATTGCCGTCACGCTACGCGGATCGGTAGCGTGTCCGCGTCTTGACGGCAACACGGCGCGCCGAGATGGTAAATGAAATAGAGGTGCGGTGAAGTCGCTGTGGCGCATGGGTAGTTGATGAAGCGAGGGGGTAGCTATCTGAACAACGCGCATGCCATACTCCCGATAGCCATTCTCGCCTACCGGTAGGAGTAAGCATGCGCTGCCATTCAACCGCAACAAAGGCTTCAATTATTGTCGGCACCCTCACCGCCACACTGCTATGGATGCCTGCCGGTTCGACGAGCGCCGCCCCGTCGCTTGCCGCCAAGAAAGTGGCCAGTGAAGCATCCTTAGGCTCAAACATCGTCACTGAAAGGGCGGCGGGCGTAGCAAGTAGGGCTGAAATGATAGAGATCATCAAGGCCGAATTCAAGGGTACCCAGAATGACGCCAAGGCGGTCAGGGTTGCCGACTGTGAATCCAACCTGAACCCGAGGGTGATTGATCACACAGGGCGCTTCTACGGACTTTTCCAGCTCAGGAGGGATGTTTTTGATGACCTAGGCGGCCGGGTGGGGGGCATATTGGACGCGAAAGAGAACAGTCGAATCGCTTATATCGCATTCAAGAAACTCGGAGGATGGCAGTTTGTGGATCCGGCTTGCAGTCGCGCATAACCTCCAGGTGCTCGGAGCCGGGGACAGAGCAAGGCTTCCCCACGCCTGACTCGGACTGTTATCGGGTGCTGAGCGAGGCGGCGTCGCCGCCGGGCAAAGTCAGAGCCAATGGCCCCTGTGTTCGACCACGAACCCCTCCCCCCGCGCGAGGCCGGTACGCTGCACCCGCTCCGCCACTGGCGAGCCGGTGCGAGGTGGGTTGCCCGAGCGACGCAAGGGAACGGTCTTGAGAACCGTCATAGCGCGTCACGGTGGGTGCAAATCCCACACCCATGCCGCAGGTGAACGGCCCCTGAACAGCCAAGCCGGTCAGGGGTTGTTCTCGTGCGCTTTTCTGCCGGCGACCAGTGTTCCTTGTCGTCTCCCGGCCGGACGAGCACGGGCAGGGCACAACGACCCGCTGATGCACACTGCTGTCAGAGCCGGGGGGACGGTGCAGCCACGATTGAGCGTTGCGCTTTGGGGAGGGGCCTGGGGAGCCACGACCCGAACTGCGCCCCAAGTTTGTCTCCTTGCTCTCGGATCACGGGACTTCGATCGAGGTCATCGCCAGGCTCGTGGGCCACTCGGGGACCGCGACGAAGGAGACCGTCTACCGGAAGCAGATTCGCCCTGTGATCACCGACGGGGCGGAGGCCGTGGACGAGATCTTCAGGCCCGACAGCAGCCGGCACACGTGACCGGGCTCCCTCTTTGACTCCCTGCGACGGGCGCGGCCCCAGTCAAAGCGTCTGAACTGGGCAAAGACTGGTCCCGCGGCAAGGATTGAGTTATGTCGGAGGCTATGGGGCCTTCCAGGGTTTGCCCCGGGACGCCGGTACTTCCCCCGGCCGGCATCCGGAAAACCGTTCCGGGGCGGATGCCGACCGCTGGCAGGATGACCGGATGGATGCTCCTACCCTGATCGACCTGGACACGTGGCCGCGCCGGCAGCACTTCGAGCACTACCGGCGGCTCGTTCCGTGCACGTACTCGATGACGGTGGAGCTCGACGTCACCGCGTTCGCCGCGGCGCTGCGTGCCTCGCGTCGCAAGTCCTACCTCGCTCAGGTCTGGGCACTCGCGACGGTCGTCAACCGTCACGACGAGTTCAGGATGTGCCTCACCGCTTCGGGCGACCCGGCCGTCTGGCCCGTCGTGCACCCGGCCTTCACTGTCCTCAACGCGGAACGCGAGACGTTCGCGTGCGTGTGGGCGCCCTACGATCCCGACTTCGGTGCGTTCCACGACGTCGCCGCCCCACTGCTCGCGGAACACGGTGGGGCCACCGAGTTCTTCCCGCAGGGGGCGCTGCCGCCCAACGCGTTCGACGTGTCGAGCCTGCCGTGGGCGTCGTTCACCGGGTTCAACCTCCATATCCGCGACAGCTGGGACCACCTCGCGCCGATCTTCACGCTCGGCCGGTACGTCGAGCGGGACGGCCGCGTCCTGCTCCCGCTCGCCCTGCAGGTGCACCACGCCGCCGCGGACGGCTTCCACTCGGCACGTCTCGTCAACGAGCTGCAGGCCCTCGTGACGGATCCGTCGTGGCTGGCGGAGACCCCGAGGTCGTGAGCCTGTTCCGTGCGTCGAGGAACGGCCGGAAGTCGTCGGCTCCCGTCAGCGCTGCGGAAACGGAACCCCGGCGGCACGCAGCCGCGCCTCCGTGAGTGCGGTCAGCCGGACCGCTATCGGTGCCTGGTCCTCAAGATGGTTGTTGATCAGCCCGTACTGGGCGGAGGCCCTGGCCCAGGCACGCAGGCCGGCGGGGTCGCCGAGCAGCGCGGGGTTCGCGAGGTAGTGGTCGGCCATGGCGGTCGCGAGTTCCTCGATCCTCGGGTCGTCCGGTGCCCAGGTCTCGGCCTCGTGGCCGCGCTTGGTCAGGTCGACGTACCCGGGGTCGTCGAGGCAGTGTTCGAGCCGGCTCAGGAAGCCGTCGAAGCCGTCCGGCACCAGCGCCCGGGTCAGGACCAGGGCCTCGCGTTGCCCGGCCACGTATTCGGGGCTGAAGCCGAGTCCGGCCATCCGGTCCAGGACTGCGGCCGCGCGTTCGGGCAGCAGGGCCCGGTCGCCTTCGGCGAGCCGGTGCAGCGTGTCCCGGCGCGCGGTCAGGTCCGCGATCCGGTCGGTCAGCCGCCGCTCGACGTCGGTGAGGGCGGCGGCGAAGTCCGCGGTGTCGGCCTCGAGCAGGGGCCCGATCTCGGCCAGCGGCACCCCGGCGGCGGCCAGCGTCCGGACCTGCACCAGCCTCAGCAGCTCGGCCGATCCGTAGCGTCGGTATCCGGAGGCGTCGCGTCGCGGTTCGTCGACCAGCCCGTGCCGGTGGTAGTGCCGCACCGTCTTCACCGTGACGCCGACGAACGCCGCCGCCTGCCCGATCGTGACTCCGTTCATCATCTGCTCGGCCTGCCTCGTGCTCGGCTCGGCGGCTGTGCACACCACGGCCGAGCGGGGGGACGGGCCACGCCGAGGTCGGCGTGGCCCGGTTCGCGTACCGCCTCACGCATGACGGAAGGGATCGGTCGTCGAAGCGTACGGGGCGCGGCCGGTCAGCCCGTCCGCCGGGCCGGCGAGACGTGTCCCGCCCGGAACACCGCGTCGACGAGCCGTCGTTGGGCGTTCTGGAACGCCGGCGCTATCGACAGGCCGGGGTCGTCCACGTAGTTCAGGCCGGCGGTCAGGGTCGTGCCGCCGTCGGGTGTGCCGTACATCAGCGCCGCCGAGCCGATGGTGGCGCCGTTGTGGTGGAAGACGGTGCCGGCGCCCGGGCCCAGGTCCTGCGCGAACACGCCCAGGCCGTAGCCGACCGTCGCCTCCGGCGTGCGCATCTCGGCCAGCAGCTCGGGCGGCAGGAGCTTGCCGGCCATCAGCGCGGAGAAGTACGTGTGCAGGTCCCGCGTGGTCGAGATCATGTCGCCGCCGGCCGCCACCCAGGAGGGGTCGTGGCGCGTGACGTCGACCGTCTTCTCCTGTCCGGCGTCCTCGTAGCGGTAGTAGCTGTGGTGGTGCGGCTCGGGGACCTCCGGGGAGCTGCCCGGCGCCACGGTGCCGGCCATCCCCAGCGGATCCAGGACCAGCCGTCGCAGTTCCTCGGCGAACGAACGGCCGGTGACGCTCTCGATCACCAGCCGGGCCAGCACGTAGTTGGTGTTGGAGTAGCTCCAGCCCGTCCCCGGCTCGAACCGCGCCGGCCTGGACAGCGACAGCCGGACCAGTTCCTCGGGCCGGTAGGCGCGGAACCGGTTGTCGACCCACTCCTTGCCCCGCCAGGGGATCCCTTCGGCGATCGTCCCGTCCTCGTGGAGCTCGCCGGTGTGGCTGAAGATCCCGCTGGTGTGTTGCAGCAGCGTCCGTACCGTGATCCTGCGGTCGAGCCCGAACTCCGGCAGGTAGTCGTCGACCGGGGTGTCCACGCCGATCCTGCCCTCGGCCGCCAGCATCAGCACCGAGGTCGCGACGAAGCTCTTGGTGGTGCTGCCGATGCGGAAGTGCCCGTCGGTCAGCGGCTCGGCGCTCTGGCCCGTCTCGCGTGCGCCGGCACTGCCGACCCACTCGCCGTGCTCGTCGTTCACCCGCAGCTGCACGCCCAGGAAGCCGGACTCGACGATCTCCTCGATCGCCCGCTGCAGCTCCGGGCGATCCTGTCGCCAGCCGGAAGGGGAGAGAGTCATGACGCTCCTTCACATCGATCGCGTCCGGGGCGATCCCGGGCCGCTGCGACGAGCCTCCACCCTGACCCGAGGTCAACCTCAACGGTGTTCCGGCTCACAACTGCCGCGTGCCGTCCGGGGCAGGTGAGCGAAGGACCGACGGTGCGCTCCCAAGTTCCGTGGTGCCCCATGGATTTCCGGACCCGGGTCGCCGGCGCTCGGGGCCGCGGCGGGCATGGGTATCGTTCGCGCCGGGGCGGCCGGGGGGCCGCGCCGGAGGGGGATGGACGCGATGGCATGGGGCAGGGAACGGGCCGGACTGGTGGCCACCGGGGACGATCACAAGGTGACGCCCGCGGAGCTCTTCTTCGACCTGGTGTTCGTGTACGCGATCACGCAGGTCACCGCACTGATGGCGGCGGCGCCGGCGCCGACGCGGGTGGTCGGGGCGATGGTGGTGCTGGCGCTGCTGTGGTGGTGCTGGTGCTGTTTCGCCTGGCTGGGCAACGTCGTCCGGGCAGACTCCGGTGCCCTGTTCGCCGTCCTCATCACGGTGATGGCCGTCGTCCTGATCGTGTCGCTCGCCGTGCCGGAGGTACTGGCGGACGCGCCCGGCGGGATCCCGGCGCCGCTGCTCTTCGTGCTCTGCTACGGGGCGGTCCGCGTCCTGCACCTCGTCTCGTACCGGCTCGCCAGTCCGGGCGACGCGGCGCTGCACGCCACGCTGCGGCGCACGGCGCTGATCTCCGTACTGCCGCCGCTGGTCCTGCTGCTGGCCGGATGCGCGTTCAGCGGACGGCTCCAGCTGCTGATGTGGCTGGGTGCGGTGGCCGTCGACTACGGCGGGATCTACCTCACCGGTTCCTCCGGCTGGCGCGTCAATTCGCCGGGCCACTTCGCGGAGCGCCACGGCCTGATCGTCATCATCGCGCTCGGCGAGTCCATCGTGGCGATGGGCGTCGGGGTGGCCGACTTCCCGCTGACCTACGCCGTGCTCGGTGCCTCGGCGGCGGGGCTGCTGCTGGCGGCCGGGCTGTGGCGCCTGTACTTCCGGCAGCTCGGCGAGGCCGCCGAGCACCGGCTGGGCGGGCTCGCGGACGACGAGCGCACCCGGTTCGCCCGGGACGTCTACACCTTCCTGCACCTGCCGTTGGTGGCGGGCGTCGTGCTCTGCGCGCTGGGCATGAAGAAGGTCCTCGCACAGGTCGCCGACACCGGGCACTACGGTCTCGCGGAGCCGCTGCACGGGGTGGTGGCCTGGTCGCTGACCGGTGGCGTGGGCGTCTTCCTGCTCGGCGCCGCCGCCATCGTCCTGCGCACGTCGGGTCGGCGTCCGACGGCGCTGCTGGTGGGCGGGGTGTGCTGTCTGGCCGCCGGTCCGCTCGTCGGGCGGGTGCCCGCGCTGGTGGCGCTCGCGGTCCTGGCCACCGTGGCGACGGTCCTCGTGGCCCTGCACGGCCGAGTGGGCCGCGGCGGGTCCGGGGCCCGGCTCGCTCCGCAGGGCTGACGGGCACGGATCACGCCGTAGGACCAAGGCACCGTCCGGACGGCGTGCGTCCGGCAGGAGCGGGGCGGTCCGTACGTCGACGGCCCGAACCGGGCGGGCGGCCCGGTCGGACCGCCCGTCCGCCCCGGCGCGTCGGTGAACGGCGGCCGGGGCATCCCGGATCAGCGCGTGGTGTTCTCGTCTCCGGCGGGCGCGGGTGCGGCGGCGGCCCGGTCCCGGCGGCCGGGTTCGTCGCGTTCCGGCGTGGTCCCGGAGCCGGCGGCCCGGGTGGTGGAGCGGGAGCCGGCGGTGCGGGCGGCCTCGGCGCGCACGAGGGCGCTCAGGACGGCGAAGGGGTCGAGGGGCATGACGAAGCTCCTTGCGGTGGGGGGTGGAACGGGCTGCGAGAGGTACGGGCCTCTCAGCAGCGCATCACCACGCACCGGCTGTCGGCGTCCTCGCCCGGGAGCCGTACGGCTGCCCGCGCCCCGAGGGCGGGCAGGCCCGGAACCGGGGCGGACGGCCGGGTGGAGCGCTGTCCTCCGCAGGGCCGTACGGCGGCCCGGCGGGGGGAGGTCGCCTCGGTCTCGGCGACTTCGGTGGTCTCGCCTCCGGGGTCCGGTGCGGCGCTCGCCGCGGGCCTGAGTTCGCCGCCCGACGCTCCGGCGGCCCCGCCGCAGACGCCGAACAGCGCGGCGAGCACGAGCCCCAGCACCAGTACGGCACGCCGCGCGCGGCGCCGGCCCGGCACGCAAGGCGCCCGGTCCACGGGCCGACCCGCACGCGTCCGCCCGCCCGCCGGGGCGGCGGGTTCGGCGTGGTGCGCGGGCGCGGGGCTCATGAAGATGCCTCCTGCCCCGGCACGGCCCCGACGTGCCGGAGGCCGCGCCGGAACCGCCCGGCCGGCCTACGCGGCGGACCCGAATGCCCCGCCCCGGCCGCACCGGTACGGCCGGGTGGCCGAGCGCCGCCGTACCGCCGGGTGGCGGAACCCCCCGACGGTGCTCCCGCCGGACAGGACGGCGGGGCGCCCCCGGCCGACACCGGCCATGGCCGCATGCCGACACCGGCCATGTCAGTCGCTCGGCTCCCGGAGGGACTGCTCGTCCACCGGGAGCAGTGCCCGAGCCGCCTCGGGCCGGGGCACCGGCTCCAGCGGGACCTGCGGGCCCGCGCACGCGCGCAGCCAGCCGCGCAGGACCCGGTGCACCTGCTCGGCGCCGACCAGGGGCTCCGGCGGGGCGGCGAGGTCCGTCGGCGACAGCAGGAAGGGACGCGTCTGCTCGCCGCCGAGGCCGCCGTGCGAACCGATCTGCTCCTCGAAGGCGTGGACCGTGCCCGTCGCCGGGTCGTACATCGAGTTGACCATGATGTCGGCGACGTGGGGGAAGCCGTCCGTGCGCCGTACGGCGTCCGCCGCGCCCGGGCCGAAGACCGCGAGCGGTCCGTCGTCGGCGAGCGCGCCGACCGGGATCTCGGCGCCGTCCGGTCCCAGGACGACCGAGCCGTGCTCGGCGCTCGCGACGAGCAGGAAGCCGATGCCCGGGTGGTTGGCGAGGGTGCGGAGCAGTGCGGGGTGGCTGCGGTCGATCTCCTCGCGGGTCATGCGGTGCGGCACGCCCGGGAAGGAGACGAGTCCGAGGTTGCCGGAGGCGAGCACGACCGGCTCGGACGGCCGGACGGGACCCAGGTCCTCGGTCTCCCGCTCCATCTCGTCCATGGGCCGGTGCAGCGCGCTGCGCAGCGCGTCGCGGGCGGCGTCCCGGGCCTCCGACCCGCTGCGGGTGCGCCGGACGCGGCGCGAGACGGGCAGCCCGCAGCCGGCCCGCACCAGGTCCTTGAGGGTGAGTCCGTAGACGCCCTCGAAGGTCGGGCCGGGGCTCTGGCCGTGATCGGAGAGCAGCACGAAGTGGTACGGGCGGGGCGCGTGCTCGGCGACCCGCGCGATGAGCGCGAGGGACCGGTCGAGCCGGGCCAGGACCTGGTCGGTGTCGTGTCCGTGGGGGCCGGAGTGGTGGGCCACCTCGTCGTAGGCGACGAGGTCGGCGTAGACGGCGGTGCGGCCCGCGAGTATGTCGCCCACGACGGCCGCCACGACCACGTCCCGCTCCACGACCGTGGCGAAGGCCCGGATGAAGGGGTAGGAGTAGCCGCGCGAGACCCGTGGGGTCTGTCCCCGCAGGCGCGCCCGGGTGGACTGGACGGCTTCGCGGACCGCCTCGGCGACGAACGAGCCCGCCGTGCGGACCGCGTTGGCGGGATCGCAGAAGTAGGTGAAGTAGCCGGAGCGCGAGCGGTTGCGCCGGCCGCGGCGGGCGGCCACGGACAGGACGAGGGCGATCTGGTCGGCACCGCCGCTGAAGAGGTTGCCGCGGGAGGCGCCGTCCACGGTGAGCAGTCCGCCGTCCCGGGTGCGGGCGACGGCCCGGCGCTGGAGCTCGACGGCGCTCGCGGGACGGTTGCTGACCATCAGTCGGCCGGTGTCCTTCTCGTACCAGCGGAAGGCGGGCACGTCCTCGTTCGAGCCGTGCAGGATGCCGAGCTGGCTGGCGCCGGTCTGGCTGGACCAGTCGGTGCGCCAGGGGGTGAGCCGGTGGCTGGTGTCGAGCCAGTGGGCGACGGTCGGCATCAGGCCGTCGGCGACGGCGTCGCGCAGCACCTGGTGGCCGACGCCGTCGAGTTGCAGGAAGACGGTGCCGTGGGCGGGCTCGGGGGCTCCTTCGGCGGTCCGGCTCCGGGGTCTGGTGCGGTCGGCGAGCCGGTAGAGGCGGCGGCGGTAGGCGTCGTCGTCGCGGACGGCGAGGGCGGTGGAGGTGGCGGAGGCGACGGCCGACATCACGGCGGCGACGACGACGGCGGTCTCGGGAGCGGCGGCGGCGCTGCTGTCCGGCACCAGCCGGAGCGCGACGAGCAGCAGGGAGCCGTTGAGGAAGAACACCAACAGGCCGAGGACGAGGGCGGGGACGAGCAGCAGCGCCCGGACGATCACCGGCCACACCAGAGCGCTGAGCAGACCGAACGCGCCGGCACCCAGGGCGGCGGTGACGGCGAGGCGGGTGGGACTGTCGCCGTCGGCGGACTGGAGCTGGAAGTCGGGGAGCAGGCCCGCCAGGGCGAGCAGGGTCAGGGTCGAGACGGCCCATACGACGACGACGCGCACCAGGGCGCTCCCCGCGGTCCGCCAGCGTCCGGCGGTTCGCCCTCGCCCGTCACCCACGCCCGGCGCACCTTTCACCCGTTTCCTGCCTCAAGCGTGACACAACGCCTGCCGGCGGGGCGGTCAGGGGGTGGCGCCCAGGGACGGCGCACGGCGCGACGGCTCGCGCCGGGGTGGCGGGCCGGGTCAGCAGCCGTCGTAACCGGCGGTGGGCATGGACAGCCGGCGGTGGACACCGGCCTTGCCGGCCGCGTCGTAGGCCGGCTCGTCGAGACCCACGGTCTCCAGGCGCACACCGCGGCGCTCGCACTCGGCGAGGAAGCCGGAGACGTCGGTCAACGCCCGCCCGAGGACCCGGTCGTTCGGCGCGACGAACAGGTCGACCTCACCGGCGTCCACGTCGGCCCACAGGGCCTCCTGGTCGGGACGCATCCCGTAGAAGAGCAGCTGTCTCGTCACCACGTAGCCCTTGTCCACGGCCCAGCGGGCGCACATGGCGTGCTGGGTGCGCGTGTCGACCAGGAAGGGGTCGCAGTCGAGTTCCTCGAGCGGGGTGAGGCTGGCGATCGCCGCCACCCGAACGTCGTCCATGGGCCGACCCTACTCCGATCGCCGCTCGTGGAGGAGGGCGCCAGGGAGCGGAGGGGGCGCACGCGTCGCGAGCGTGATCCGCAGGTCCGGGGGGAGGCGGAGGGAGCGGAGGGTTCGCGCGCGACCCGGGGAGGCGGGCGGACAGGACCCGGAGGGCGCCGAACGGAGGGGGGCCTGCTCGTGGCCACCCGGCCCGACCCGCGTCCCGGGTCCCGCGTCCCGGGTCCCGGGTCCCGCGTCCCGGGTCCCGGGTCCCGGGTCCCGCGTCCATCTTGGCTCTCCCGGCTCCGCGCCCGGCCGGCAGCCCGGGGCCGCGTCGAGGACTCCCCGCATCGTCCGCCGCGGACATCTACCCTCGTGGGAGGAGTTCCGAAGTCGTCGACGGCGCGAAGGGCGGGCATGCCGGTGGAGGTCACCTGGTGGGGTCACGCCACGTGCACGGTCGAGGACTCCGGGGTCCGCTTCCTCACCGATCCGCTGTTCGTGCGCCGGCTCGCGCATCTGCGCCGTCGGCGGGGCGCGTTGCCGCCGCCCGAGGCCGCGGTCGCCGAGGCGGTGCTCGTCTCCCACCTGCACGCCGATCACCTGCATCTGCCCTCGCTGGCCCGGCTCGCGCCCGGTACGCGGGTGCTCGTGCCGCGCGGCGCGCCGCGGGCCGTGCCCGCGCTGCGGAAGCTGGACGCGCGCGGTCTGCGGCTGACCGAGATGGCACCGGGCGACACGGTGTCGGTCGAGGGGCTGACGGTCCGGGCCGTGCCGGCGCTGCACGACGGCCGCAGGCTGCCGGTGGGGCCGCACCACTCCCCCGCGCTGGGGTACGTCGTCGAGGGCGAGGCGCGGACGTACTTCGCCGGCGACACCGGTCTCTTCGACGCGATGGCGGAGTCGGTCGGCCCGGTCGACGTGGCGCTGCTGCCGGTGGGCGGCTGGGGCCCCTTCCTGGGGCACGGGCACCTCGACGCGGGGCGGGCCGCCCAGGCGCTCGCGGAGCTGTCCCCGGCGGCGGCCGTGCCGGTGCACTACGGCACCTACTGGCCGGTCGGGCTCGACGCGGTGCGCCCGCACGAGTTCCACGCGCCGGGCCAGGAGTTCGTACGGCACGCGGCCCGACTCGCCCCGAAGGTGGCGGTGCATCTGCTCGGCCACGGGGAGCGGGTACGGCCCGAGGTCGCGCGGTGATCGACGGGCTCATGCGCGCCGTACGGGAGCTGCCGCCGGAGTCGACGCAGCAGGCGGTCGGCTACCCGTCCCTCTTCCTGCTGGTGGCGTTCGGCGCGCTGGTGCCGGTGGTGCCGACGGGCGCGATCGTCAGCTCGGCGGCCGTGGTGGCCTTCCACCACCAGACGCCGTACGCGCTGCTGCTGGTCTTCCTGGTGTCGGCCTCCGCCGCGTTCCTGGGTGATGTGGCGCTGTACTGGCTGGGGCAGCGGGGGGTCCGGTCGAGGAACGGGTCGCGGTGGCTCGCCGCGCTGCGCGGCCGGGTCACCGCGGACCGGCTGGCCCAGGCGCAGGCGAAGCTGGACACCCACCAGGTGTCGGTGCTGGTGCTCTCGCGGCTGGTGCCGGCGGGCAGGATCCCGGTGATGCTGGCGTGCCTGCTGGCCCGGATGCCGCTGCGACGGTTCGTCCGCGGGGACCTTCCGGCGTGTCTGGCCTGGGCGGCGACGTACCAGCTGATCGGGATCCTGGGAGGTTCGCTGTTCCCCGAACCGTGGCAGGGCGTGATGGCGGCGATCGGCCTGACCGTGCTGGTCAGCCTGATCCCGGCGCTCTGGCGGCGCGTCCGCGGTCCGCGGCGGGACGCGTCACCGGCTTCGGGCGCGTCAGGGACTTCGGGGTCCACGGGCGCGTCCGGGTCTTCGGAGACGTCACGGGGCGAGCACCCGTGAGGCGCCGACCGGCAGGTCCCAGAGGTCCTCGCGGGACAGCCCGGCCTTCTCCCAGGCGGCCCTGACCCGCGTCAGCGGTTCGAGGACCGGCTCGGCGGAGAGGACGAAGGTCGCCCAGTGCATCGGCGCCATCCGGCGCGCCCCCAGGTCCCGGAAGGCGCGGACCGCCTCCTCGGGGTCGGTGTGCACGTCGCTGAGCCACCAGCGCGGGTCGTAGGCACCGATGGGCAGGAGGGCGAGGTCGATGCCGGGATGGCGGCGGCCGATCTCGGTGAACCAGTGGCCGTAGCCGGTGTCCCCGGCGAAGTACACCCTGCACCCGGCGCGGTCGGTGAGGAGCCAGCCGCCCCAGAGCGAGCGGCAGGTGTCGAGGAGGGTCCGCTTGGACCAGTGGTGGGCGGGCACGAACTCGAAGCGGACGCCGTCCAGTTCGGCCGCCTCCCACCAGTCGAGCTCGGTGACGCGGGTGTACCGGCGGCGGGCGAACCAGCGGCCCAGGCCGGCGGGGACGAAGAGCGGGGTGTCCCGGGGCAGGCGCCGGAGGGTCGGCGCGTCGAGGTGGTCGAAGTGGTTGTGGCTGATGACGACGGCGTCGACGGGCGGGAGGTCCTCCCACCGCACCCCGACGGGCGTGATGCGGGCGGGGGTGCCGAAGATCCGGCGGGACCACACGGGGTCGGTCAGCACGGTGAGGCCGCCGACCCGCAGGATCCAGCTGGCGTGGCCCGCCCAGGTGACGGCGAGGGTGTCGGGGCCGGCGGCGGGGAGCGGTCCGGGCGCGAACGGCAGCAGGGGGATGTCGCGCAGCCCGTCGGGGCGGGGGCGGACGGCGCCTTCGCGGGCGAGCCGGGCCATGGCGCGGACGCCGGGCAGCGGAGCGGTGAGCCGGTCGGCGAAGGAACGGGGCCAGTCCAGCCGCATCCGGCCGAGCGGCTGGAGGGCGGGAGCGGTGCGCGCGTCGCGGGCCTTCCGCGGGGACTCGGCCGGGCGCGCCGTCTGTTCCGTCATCTGCGGGCTCCGTTCTACGCGTGGCGGCGCGGTCCGGCAGGGTTCTGCGCAGCGCTTGCCGGCTCCGTCCGGAGTTCTTCGAGGGCGGCACCGAGGTCCGCCAACGCCCTTGCCACGTGCGGTAGTTCCTCCGGGGTCGCCGAACCGAGGGATTCCGTCCGCTCCTCCTCGTCCGAGCCGAGCAGCGGGCCGGTGTCGAACCGGACGCGCAGGGCCCCGAGTTCGTCACCGAAGCGGTGGCCGCCCGGGACGGGGGTGCCGAGCCGCCGGGTGAGGTGGTTCTCCAGCTCCATGGAGTCGGTGACCCCGCGGGCGGCCAGCCCGGCCCGCAACGGTCCGAGATCGGCGTAGAGATGGCGGCCCGCCTGCGGGGGGCGGGCGACGGCGCCGGCCGCGAGGGCGACACGGTGCGCCGCGGCGGCCACCCGCCCGTGGAGTGCGGCGGCGCGGGCGGCGCGCACGACGACCTCCTCGGGTTCGTCGAGGGCGTGCGCCGCCGCGGGGGCGACGGGCCCGGTGACGACGGCGCCGAGGGCGGTGAGGACGTCGAGGGTGCGGGCGCGGCGATCGGTGTAGCGGTCGGCACGGGAGGGGGCGCTGGGCGGGAAGCGGGCCACCGCGCAGGGCCAGGCGGCGGGTGTGAGGGCGGCCCCGAGGTCGCACAGGACGGTGACGTCGTCCGGGCACATCTCGGCGGGGCTCAGGAGGACGGTCTCGTGGGGGCGGTGCAGGGTGTCGCGCCAGGTCTCGTCGCTGATGATGTGCAGGCCCTCGCCGACGGCGGCCTCGCAGGCCTCCCGGACCAGTTCGGGCGGGGCGACGGTGGCGGTGGGGTCGTCGGCGACGGAGAGCAGCAGCACCCGGGGCCGTCCGCCCTCGGCGCGGACCCGCCGGACGGTTTCGAGCAGGGCGTACGGGTCGGGTACGCCGCCGCACTCGGCGGGGGTGGGCACGTGGTAGGCGGGGCGGCCGAGGAGGCGGGCCTGCGGGGTCCACCACGGCGGGCAGGGCCGGGGCAGCAGGACGTCGCCGCCGTGCGCCGCGAGCAGGGCGAGGAGCAGGGGTGGCGCGCCGGGGGCGGCGGCGACGTCCTCGGCGTGGGTGCGCAGGCCGCGGCGCCACCAGTATCCGGCGGCGGCCTCGCGCAGGACGGGGCCGCCGCCGGGCGGTTCGACGCCGGTGCGGCCGGCGGACGCGGCGAGGATCGCGGCGAGTCCGGGGAGCACGGGCAGGTCCGGCTCCGGGGCCGGCGGTCCGTAGCGCACCGGTCCGCGCCCTTCCGGAGCCGTCTGCCGCATCTCCCGCACCTCCTGAGCACCGAGCGGCGCCTGGACGGCGCCCCAGTGCCTTTATACGGAGGATCGGGGCGATTCGCCCTTCAGGGGTGCGGATCAGGCGACGGTGACGGGGTGCCGCACGACCGCGTCGAAGAGGTACCCCTGGGTGTTGTGGACCGCGCGATCGGGCTGGACGTTCCCGGCCTCGTCGGTGGTCCGGGAGAGCAGGGTCGCGGGCCCGGTGCGGTGCGGGCGCCACACCGTGCTCCAGCGGACCCAGCTGTTCCGCCGGGGCGCGTCGTGGAGCCGGGCGGGACGCCAGTGGGCGCCGCCGTCCGTGGAGACCTCGACCTTGCGGACGGGTGCGTGGGCGGACCAGGCGCGGCCGGTGAGCCGCTGCGTGCGGTCGGCCTCGAGGGTGGCGCCGAAGGGGAGTTCCCAGCCGCTCTTGAGGGCCTGCCGGGAGATCGGGGCGCTGCCCCCGGGCGGGTGGGCGGCACCGAAGAGGCGGTAGTAGTCGGTGGACCAGGGCGAGGAGAGCGGGACGGTGGAGACCTCGATGTCACCGAGCCACTTGATCGAGGCGATGCCCACCCAGGACGGCACGAGGAGACGGACCGGGTACCCGTGGTCGTACGGGAGGGGCTCGCCGTTCATCTCGTAGGCGAGGATCACGTCGTCCAGCGCCTTGGCCACCGGCAGGGGACGGCGGACGCGGCCGAGGTCGACGCCGCCGGTGACGTACTCGTCGTCGAGCCCTCGGGGCTGTACGGCGACGGCGTCGGAGGCGATGCCGGCACGTCTCAGCACGTCGCGGAGGCGGGCGCCCCGCCAGCGGGCGGCCCCGACCGCGCCGAGGGTCCAGGCGGTGCCGGTCACGGCCTCGCCCTGCTGGGTGGTGTAGAGGCTGCGGCCGTTTCCGGCGCACTCGACGAGGGCCGTCCGGGTGACGGAGGGCAGGTCGCGGAGCTGTCCGTAGGTGAGGTGGACGGGCGCGCGGCCGTGCAGTCCGTCTCCCCAGAGGGTGAGCCGCCAGCCGGCGGCGTCGAGGACGGGGGTGCTGGTGTGGTTGCGGACGAAGAAGCGGTCTACGGGGGTGAGGAGGCCGGTGTCCCCGAAGGCGTCGAAACGGGCCTCGGCATTGGTGCCCCGAACGGTGAAGAGCTCCGGAGGCAGGGGTTTGACAATGCCGGGCACGGTGGCGCCGGCGGTCTGCGGCGCGCCGGTCGCGTGCGCGGGTGCGGCGGTTGCCGCGAGGCCGCCGGCCGCAGGCACGGCGGCGAGCAGCTTCAGAAGGGAGCGGCGAGCGGGCGGGTGGGGCACGGGGACTCCTCGGCGCGTCGGGGCGGCGGGCAGCACGCGGCGGGGGACGGCGGAGAGAGGGGCGGCGACGGGAGCGGGGCCGTCGGACGGCGGGCCGATCCCGGGCCGCGTCCGGAGAGGAGCGTCGTCTGCCCGCAGGGCGGGGCCGCGGGCCAGGTGGGCTTTCCGGGCACAGCCTAGGGGCGGGAAGGCGCCGGGAACGGTCCGTTCACAGTGCCTTCATGTGACGGATCGTCATCTCGGTCGCGACGGCCGGGGACCGCCCGGCGTCGGCGCCTGGGGGGCGTGCCGAGGGCAGGTACGACGCGGTCCCGTCGGGCGCGGCAGGCACACTGTTCGCATGCGCGACCTCCTCACCGTCCCCCTGCACAGCGAGCGGCTCGACCTGGTGCCGCTGCGGATCGACCACGCCGCCGAGATGGCCGCCGTCCTCGCCGACCCGGCGCTCTACGCGTTCACGGGCGGCGCGCCCGCCACCGTGGACGAACTGCGGGCACGGTACACGCGGATGCTCGCGGGCGCACCCGACCCCGGTGTGGACTGGTGCAACTGGGTACTGCGCCTGCGGGCGGACGGCGCTCTGACGGGCACCGTCCAGGCGACGCTCGCACCGGCCGGAGAGGCGGCTCCACCCGCCGGGCGGGAGCACACGGCCCCTCCCGGCTCCGCCTCGCACGACTCCCCCGCACCCGGCTCCGCTTCGTCCGGTCCCGCGAGGGCGTCCGGACGGGTCGCCGAGATCGCCTGGGTGGTGGGCACGGAGCGGCAGGGCCGCGGGCTCGCCTCCGAGGCCGCGCGGGCCCTGGTGGCCTGGCTGGGCACCCAGGGCGTGTCCACGGTCGTCGCCCACGTCCACCCCGACCACCACGCCTCCGCGGCCGTCGCCGCCGCCGCCGGCCTCTCCCCCACCGCCGGCCGGCAGGACGGCGAGGTCCGCTGGGAGCTGGCCCTCCCCCACAGCTGAGACGGCCCGCGGGCGTCCACCCGGGACGGGTCGTCCGAGACGCCTCCGGGGGCGCGCGTTCCACGAGGCCGTCGGCTGGGAGCCGGACGGCACGGTCGCCACCGAGACGACCGCCGGTCACGAACTCGACGAACTGCGTTACCGGCGGGCCCTGTTCACCTGACCGGCTGCCCAGTATCCGAGATCGGGGTCTCAGCATTCGGCGGAGCCGCGTACCGTGGCCGTACCACCCACACGAGGGAGTCAGGTCATGACGCACGCTTCCGAGCAGTCCACGTCCCGCGAGACCGCCGTCTACACCCATGGCCACCACGAGTCGGTGCTGCGCTCGCACAGCTGGCGGACCGCCGCGAACTCGGCGGCGTACCTGATCCCCGCGCTCCGCCCCGGCCTGGACGTGCTGGACGTCGGCTGCGGGCCGGGCACCATCACGGCCGACCTGGCGGCGCTGGTCGCGCCGGGCCGGGTCACCGCCGTCGACGCGGCCCCGGACGCGCTGGACAGGGCGCGCGCGGTCGCGGACGAACGCGGCCTGAAGAACGTCGAGTTCGCCGTCGCCGACGTCCACGCCCTGGACTTCCCGGACGACTCGTTCGACGTCGTCCACGCCCACCAGGTCCTGCAGCACGTCGGCGATCCGGTACAGGCACTGCGCGAGATGCGCCGGGTCTGCCGCCCCGGCGGAGTGGTCGCCGCCCGGGACAGCGACTACGGATCCTTCACCTGGTTCCCCGAACGGCCGGCACTGGACGCGTGGCAGGCCCTGTACCGACGGGTGGCCCGGGCCAACGGCGGTGAACCGGACGCCGGCCGGCGCCTGTTCTCCTGGGCGCGCCAGGCCGGCTTCACTCAGGTCACGACCACCGCGGCGACCTGGTGCTTCGCCCAGCCGGACGAGCGGGCCTGGTGGAGCGGACTGTGGGCGGACCGTACGACCGAGTCCGTCTACGCGGAGCTGGCGGTGGACGGCGGCCACGCGACCTCCGAGGACCTGGCGGAGATCGCCGAAGCCTGGCGGGAGTGGGGCCGCCAGGAGGACGCGTGGTTCATGGTCCCGCACGGCGAGATCCTGTGCCGGGTCTCCTGACCCGGCCCCACGTCGACGGCCCGGCCGGCCGGGAAGGCGGCCCTTCCCGGGGCCCTTCCCGGGGCCCGTCCAGGCGGCCGCCTCCACCCGTCCGAAGCCGTCAACTACGCTGATCCGTATGGAGATTCTTGGCACAACGCTGCGTATCTGCGTCGACGATCTCGACTCGGCGGTGCTCTTCTACGAGCGCCTCACCGGGGGCCGCGCCCAGCGGTTCGAACGGGGAGGCGTCTCGGTCGCGGCCGTCGGCTGCTTCCTCCTCATGAGTGGTCCGGAGTCGGAGCTGGAGGTGCTGCGGAAGGTCGCGGCGACCATCTCCGTCGACGACCTGGACGTCGCGTTCACCGCGCTGACCGAGGCCGGGGCCAAGGTCGTCGCCGGACCGGTGCCGACCCCGGTGGGCCGCAACCTCATCGCGGTCCACCCGGACGGCTCCGTCTTCGAGTACGTCGACCTCCGCTCCTGACACCCCGCCCGGCCCGCGCCCCTCAGGGCCTGTCGCAGGGACGCATCCGGAAGTCGTAGTGCTCCGGCAGGGGTTCGTCGGTGAGGGCGGCCCAGACCTCGCCCAGTTCCTCGGCGCCCTCACGCAGGTCCGCCACCTCGAAGCCCGCGTCGAAGACGGCGCGGGCCTCGCGCCGGCGGCCCTCGGCGAGCAGCAGCCGCGCCTCCAGGAACCGGAAGGCGCCCTGTTCCCGCGCCCGTTCCGGGAGCCGGTCCCAGAGCGCACGGCCCTCCTCGGCCCGGCCGACGACGAGGTGCGCAACGACCGCCTCCCGTCCGAGGGCGGCGGCGACGGCCTCCTCGCCCTCGGGCAGGGCGTCGAAGGCCTCCGCCAGGCGTTCGGCGGCGCGGACCGGGTGCCCGCCCTCCTGGTCGGCGACGGCGAGACAGTAGAGCAGCGGCCAGCGCACGGGTGTCCCGGCCAGGCCCCGCTCCCAGCTGCGGACGGCCTGGGCGAGGTCGCCGGCGTGCCACTGCGCGAGACCGAGGTGGTACTCGGTCCGGGGATCGGCGGGAGCGGTCTCCAGCATGTCCCGCCAGGGATCCGCCACGAGCGGGGGGCCGGGCACCACGGACTCGCCCCACGGCGGCAGGACCCCGGTGCGGAGCAGCTCCAGCCAGGGCTTCTGCTCCTCGCCCAGTGTGGAGGCGGGGAACGGCGTGCCGGGCAACACGTGCGCCCCGCGCAGGACTTCGAGGGCGCCCCAGCCCGAGCCCGCGGCCAGCGGGGTGACCGGATCGGCGTCGGCCGGCCCGTCCCGCCACGTCCGGTACGCGGTCTCCACGGCCGCGCGCGGCAGGACCTCCTCCAGCCGCGTCTCGACCCCGGCCCGCGCCGCGGCCCAGTCGTCGCCGCGTGCCTCGGCCGCCTCGGTAGCGAGCGGACCGTAGACCTCCAGCCAGCTGAGCTCCTCGCCGCCCTCCAGCCTGACGTGCTCCAGCTGGGTACGGGCGAGGCCGGCCTGGATCTCCGCGTAGCCGGGCGCCCCCGGTTCGGTGAGCCACCGCTGCCAGCGCCGTCCGCCGGCGGCCGTGCCCCAGAGGAACAGCTTGCGTCCGCGCAGCAGGTCAGTGGACGTCTGGACGAGTCCGGCGCCGCTGTCGTCCAGGGCGGCGATCCAGCGCCGCTGGGTGTCCGCGAGTTCGTAGAAGTAGTCGGCGGGCAGGGTGCCGCGCAGCGGCAGGGTGCGGTCGGTGCCGTCCTCGGTGCGCGGGACGGGCAGCCGACGGAGTCCGCGTTCGTAGCCGTGGTGCCAGGCCGAGTCGGCGGGGGCGATGACGCGCAGGTCCTCGGGCACGGCGGTGTTGGTCCACCAGTAGACCGGGACGGGCCGCTCGTGCGGGTTGCGGATCCGTATGCCGACGTGGAGGAAGTCGGAGCCCTCGGGGAGCCACAGGTCGACCTGGAAGGGCAGGTCCCGCAGGCGTTCCCATTCCCAGAGGCGGACCATCTCGCCCCCGTCGGGGGCGGGGACGACGGCGGCGTGCAGCGGCGCGCAGGACAGGGTGGTGTGGCCGGTCGCGCCGATGTTCCACTCGATGCCGCCGGCGAACCAGGCGCCGTTGAGCGCGAAGGCGGCGGGCTGGAAAACCGGGTTGCGGTGGACCAGTTCGCGTCCGGTGGGCTTGTGGTGCAGCGAGTGGATCCGGCCGCCGAGACCGGGCAGGACGGTGACCCGGAGCCGGTCGTTCTCGATCACGACGGCGTCGAGGGCCGTGGGGGTGCGGTCGCGTCCGTAGCCGTCCCGGACCGGTGTCGGCAGCAGGGTGCGCAGAGGTCCGTAGTGCAGCTGACGGGCCATGTCGCGGGGCATGTCCGCCGTGGCGCGCGCGTCGACGGCGTGCGCCGTGTCGAGGGTCCGCAGGGCCGGCAGGGGGTTGTCCGGGCCCAGAGGGGCCGCGGGCAGGGTCAGTACGGCACGTCGTACGGTCGTCATGTCGACCATGGAACACGGCGGTTCGACGGCTGACCAGGGGCGCTGTGCGTCAGTCTTCGGTAAAGGCCGCCACCACGAGGTCGGTCAGGAGGGCGCCGGCCGTGCCGTCCGGGTCGAGGTCGGGATCGTAGATGGTGATGTTGAGCCCGGCACACCGCGCGGAGCGCACCAACGGGCGCAGCAGTGCGACGAGTTCGTCGGGGAGGAGTCCGTCGGGGTCGGGGCTGTCGACGGCCGGCATCACGGAGGGGTCGAGGACGTCGGCGTCGAGATGGACCCAGAAGCCGTCGAGGGCCGGGGTCCCCAGGCTGAGGGCGGTGGCGGCGGCGAGTTCGGCCGGTCCCCAGGAGCGCAGTTCGGAGACGGTCACGAGGGGGACCTTCAGCGCGCGCAGGTCGACGACCTCGGGATCGTCGCGGTAGGCGTCGCGGATGCCGAAGAGGCGGACGTCCTCGTCGCGCAGGTAGGGCCGCAGCCCTTCGAGGTCCGTGAGGTCGTCCTGGCCGCGACCGGTGGCGAGCGCCAGCTCCTCGCCGGCGGCGGCGCCGACCCGGCCGGAGTTGCCCGGATGGCGGAAGTCCGGGGAGGCGTCGACGGCGGCGAGTCCGTAGCGGCCGACGCGACGCAGGGCGAGGGAGGCGCCGAGCTGGACGGAGCAGTCGCCGCCGAGGACGACGGGGAGGTCGCCGGCCCGCACGTGCCGCTCGATGCGGTCCGCGAGGGTGCGGGTGTAGCGGGCGAGAGGGGCCGCGTGGAAGACCCCGTCGCCCTCCTGCCAGTCGCCGCGGTCGTAGCGGGGCGGGACGACGACACCGCCCTCGAAGGCGCCGAGCCGTTGCACGATCCGCTGCTCGCGCAGGGCGCCCGCGAGCTTGTGGCAGCCGGGGACGGCGCCGGGGGCGGGAGGTCGCAGACCGAGGTTCGAGGGCGCGTCGATGACGACGATATTCCGCATGCGGTCCATCCTCACCGCCGTAGTCTGGATCTTCAATGACGCGGGCGGGACCCGCGGCGAGCATGTGAGGACGCGAGGGATGAGTACGCAGCACACCTACCGGGTGATCGTGCGCGGGACGTTCGACGGGCTGTCGGCGGAGAGCCGGGAGCGGCTCCTCGCCGAGGTGGACGCGCACGGGCTGACGGCGATGCAGTTCACGACGGAGGGGTCGCTGGCGTACGACCGCACGCTCAAGCACTTCTCGTACCGCCTGGTCGTCGTCTCGGACGCCGCGGACGGCGAGGAGATGGCGGCGGCGCTCGCCGAGGACCGGGTGGAGACGGCGCTGGCGGGGCTGGGGCACGGCCACGGTCCGCTGAAGTCCACGGTGACCGACATGGACACGATGAAGATCAACCGCAAGCGCTGACGTATGCCCCGCGCCGGGGGTGCGGCGTGACGGGGCCGGCGCGGGGACAGGTGGGCCCGGGCCTCGACCGGCGGGACGGACGCGGGCTCCTCAGGAGCGCGGGGCCGTGATCGCCCATCGTTCGTGGTCGCGCCAGGCGCCGTCGATGAAGAGCAGATCGGGCGAGAAGCCCTCCAGCCGGAAGCCCGCCCGGCGGACGAGTGCGCGGGAGGCGGCGTTGCCCGGCTGGATGTCGGCCCCGAGGCGGTGCAGGCCCAACGGGCCGAAGGCGTACGGGAGGACGAGTCCCAGCGCCTCGGTCAGCATCCCGCGGCCGGCGGCGTGGGCGAAGGCGCCGTAGCCGAGGGCGCCGCTGAGGAAGGCGCCGCGGACGATGTTGTTGATGTTGACGAAGCCGGCGATCCGGCCGTCCGCGGTGTGGTCGCAGACCAGGAACCCGGTCTTCGCGGGGTCCTCGGTGAGGGCCCGGACGTACGCCGCGTACGCCTCGGAGTGGTCGGGCGGGAAGAGCCAGGGGCGGTGCAGCGCTCGGCTCTCGCGGGCCCGGGCGGTGAACTCCCCGGCGTCCTCCGGGCGGTAGGGCCGCAGCCCCACGCGCGGGCCGGTGGCGAGGTAGGGCAGCGCGCGGTCGTCGGACATTCGCTCAGGTTAACGGCCCTTCGCGGGGGCGCGCGGGGAGGACAAGACGCCCCGTAGGAGCAACGGCCTCAGCGGCGGGCGGAGGTGACCTTCGCGGGGCAGCTCTCGCCCTTCTTCACGACGCCGATGACGGCCGTGGCCCGCCGGTCGAGCTCGATGCCGGGCGCCGGGTACTGGGTGCACACCTGCCAGCGCGACGGCCAGAGCACGCGCCGGTCGCGCCCGCTCACGTCATGGACGTCGACCCGCGTGCGGTGGTCGAGGGTGGTGAAGACCCGCCACAGGCTCCGGCCCAGCACATCCGGCATCGAGGGCGGCTCGTCCGCCTCGACCGCCTCCGCCGAGCTCACCGCCACCGCGGCGAGCGCCACGGCCACCCCGGCACCGAAGACCAGGGCCCGCCTCATGCGCGCCGCCGGCCGGCGCCACGGGATCCGCGCGAAACCCGGTCCGTGCCCGATGTCGCCCTGCGCCATTCCCGGCCCTCTTCTCCGTCGTACGCGACCCGCCGCCCGTGGGACCAGGATGGGGGGATCGGCCGCCACCGGGGCGCTGGAGGGGGCCGTACGGGTGAGCGCGGCCGCGGACGTACGGGCCGGCGCGGCGCCCGGCGCGGCTTCGTCCACGAGTCGACGCCCACCTCAGGTCTCACTTGTCAGACAACACAGAGGCGTCCCGACCTGGCTCTACGCGCGTCACGGACGATATCCGCTGCTGAACGGCCCGGGGCGGCGTTGCCCCTCGGGAACAGGTCGGCTTAGCCTGCCGACAGGTGAGCCGACAGGTGAGCCGCCAAGCGGAGCGAGGACGGGCAGTGGCAGTCAGCGGACAGCGGCGACGACCGGTCGTGGTGCTCTACGAACGGATCGCGGACGCCATCCACGACGGCGTCTACCCGCCGGGTTCGACCCTCCCCTCCGAACCGAAGCTCGCGGCCGAGCTCGGCGTCAGCCGGCCCGCGCTGCGCGAGGCGCTGCTGCTGCTCCAGGAGGACGGCCTGCTGTCGGTGCGGCGCGGGGTCGGCCGAACCGTCAACGACCACCCGCCGCGGCGCGGATTCGAGCAGATCCAGCCGCTGGAGGAACTGATCGGAGCCGGCACCCCGCTGCGGGTGCGCGCCCTGCTGCGGACGGTCGAGGAGCCCACCGACTTCACCACCCAGCACCTGCTCGCGTCCGCCCGGGCCGAGCTGCGTTTCTGGGAGACGGTCCTGACCGGCGAGGGGGCCGCGGCGGCGCTCAGCCACGAGTGGGCCGCCGCCGACGACGTGCTGGACCGGACCCATCCGGACTTCGCCCGGGCGCTGCGCGAGGAGCCCGCGCCCGAGCGGACCTCGATGCTCGCCGTGCTCGTCGCCGCCTCGCGCGGTGTGCCGCTGGAGGCGCACAGCAGCGTCACCGCGACCCTGCTCGGCCAGCGGCGCGGGAAGCAGCTCGGCCGGCCTGCCGACACCCCCGCGGTCCTGGTCACCCAGGTGGTGCGGGCCGGCGAGACCCCGGTCCTGGCGGCCAAGCACATGCTCCCGACAGGGGCGCCGGCCCTGCCCGTCCTCCAGTCGAACTGAGCGTCCACGCAGCCTCCGCGCCCCTGTCGGGACCGTCACAGCCGCGGGGGCTCCCCGTGGCGTACACTTCCGCGCCATGCACTTGTCTGACAACTCTGCCACCGCTGCCGAGACCCCTGCCCGCACCCCCGTGGCCGAGTGGATCCGGCGTGCTCCCAAGGCCGTCCTCCACGACCACCTCGACGGCGGCCTGCGTCCCACCACGATCGTCGAGCTGGCGCGCGCCTGCGGCTACACCGCGCTGCCGACCGAGGACCCGGCCGCGCTCGCGGTCTGGTTCCGGGACGCCGCCGACTCCGGTTCGCTGGAGCGGTACCTGGAGACCTTCGCCCACACCTGCGCGGTCATGCAGACCCGCGAGGCGCTGTTCCGGATCGCGGCCGAGTGCGCCGAGGACCTGGCGGCCGACGGGGTCGTCTACGCCGAGATCCGCTACGCCCCCGAGCAGCACCTGGACGGCGGGCTGACCCTCGACGAGGTGGTCGAGGCCGTGAACGACGGCTTCCGCGAGGGCGAGCGCCGCGCCGGCGGCCGGATCACCGTCCGCACGCTGCTCACCGGCATGCGCCACACCGACCGCTCGCTGGAGATCGCGCAGCTCACGGTCGCCCACCGCGAGAACGGGGTGGCCGGCTTCGACATCGCGGGCGGCGAGGTCGGCAACCCGCCGGCCCGCCACCTGCCGGCGTTCCAGCACCTGAAGCGGCACAACTGCCACTTCACCATCCACGCCGGCGAGGCCGTCGGCGCGGAGTCGATCCACGAGGCCGTGCAGGTCTGCGGCACGGAGCGGATCGGCCACGGCGTGCGGATCACCGACGACATCGGCGAGGACGGGACGCTCGGCGACCTGGCCGCGTACGTCCGGGACAACCGCATCGCACTGGAGGTCTGCCCGACCTCCAACCTCCAGACGGGCGCGGCCAAGGACTACGCCTCGCACCCGATCGAGGAGCTGCGCCGGCTCGGCTTCCGGATCACCCTCAACACGGACAACCGGCTGGTCTCCGGCACGACCATGAGCGAGGAGTTCCAGCACATGGCGGACGCGTTCGGCTACGGCCCCGAGATCTTCGAGGAGTTCACGGTCGCCGCCCTCGACGCCGCGTTCCTGCCGCTGCCCGAGCGCCGCCGCCTGATCGCCGAGATCGTCCGCCCGGGCTACGCGAGCCTGGCCTCGGCGTAGGTCCGGCAGGGCGAGATCCCAGCGGGGGCGAGATCCCAGCGGGGCGAGATCCTGCGGCGGGGGCGTGGATCCCTTCGTCCCGGCAGGGGTCCTGTCGGGACGAAGGGATCCGCACCGGCCTCGCCCGGCGGCCGGCACGGGGCGGGCGCCGGGCGGGGGCGGGGCGAAGGCAGGGGGCGGGGGGGGCGGGGCGAAGGCAGGCCGGGCGACGGGGCGCGGCGACAGCGGGCCGGGCGACAGCGGGCCGGGCGACAGCGGGAGCGGCTGGCAGCGGGAGCGGCTGGCAGGGGCAACGGTCGGTCGGGCGGCAGCGGGGCGAGGCACGGACGGAAAGGGCCGACGAGGGGCGAGGCACCGACGGCGGCACAGGGCCTTGCGGGTGGGGCCTGGGGGCTTGGGGCGGGCCGGTCTTCGGTGACTTCTGGTGGTTGGCCGCCCTCTCTCCGAGTGTGGCGGGTTACGGCGCCGCATCAAGGGCGCTCCTTCGTCGCGTCGCTGCGCGATGGGCTGCGCCCACCCTTGACCCGTCGCCTTCACCCGCCTTTTCACACTCGGAGGGCGGCCCGGGGAGGGGGCCCAGGGCGGGGGGCCGGGGGCGCGCAGCGCCGTCGGCCCGCGTCGGGTCCGGGGGGGGTTCAGCGCAGCCATTGAATGGGGCAGTCGGGCACGGCTTAGCGGATGCGACTCGATTCCTGGCGGGGATTCATGCCCCGCTGGTCATTCTCCGGTGGTGGGTGAAGCCGAATCCAAGAGCCCTTGGGATGGTTGCCGACCCGGGCGGGCCTCCTCCACCCGGTCGGGTCCATCCCGGCAGGCGGAGTCATCCCGAATGACGCTAGCGCGTACATTACTCGCGGTAACTGGATGGGATATGGGACTTCACGGGTCATTTCGGACTCTCGGGAGGCTTAATGTACGCCGTAGCGTCATTGCACGGTCGAATACCGACGGGCGATGGGACGGGCGTGACGGATGGGACCCACCCGGCCTGCCACCCCGCGCGACCCCTGCCCCTGGCCCTGGCCCGTCCTGGCAATGTTGGCTGCAGATTCGGCTTCACCCCCACCGGAGAATGACCAGCGGGGCATGAATCCCAGCCGAGAGACGAGTGGCACCCGCTAAGCACTGCCGGGTCACCCCATTCAATGAATGCGGGAAGCCACCCCCGGACCAGACGGCCGCCTACGGCGCCCGAGAGGCACCGGGCCCCGGAGCGGATGCCCCTCCCCCGGGCCGCCCTCCGAGTGTGAAAAGGCAGCCGGGACCGGGCGGTCAAGGGTGGGCGCAGCCCATCGCGCAGCGACGCGACGAGGAACGAGGAGCGCCCTTGAGGGCACGGACCCGGCTGCCACACTCGGAGAGAGGGCGGCCAACCACCAGAAGCCGACAAGAGCCCCGGCCCCAAGGCACCAAAACCCGCACCCTCCAAGACCGGCCCGCCCCAAGACCCCAAAAGCCCCCCGCCCCCAAGACCGCCCCGTCCTCAAGCCCCCCTCACGCGACCCGGCGGGCCGCGCGTGCCGCCGTTGCCCGGCGGAAGGCGTTCTGGCTCCGTTCCCAGGGCTCCTGCCCGCTCGTCGTCCCGGTGGCGAGCGCGAGCAGGTGCGGCGTGAGCGCCGCGGAGAAGTCACGGCTCGACTCGACGGGCAGCAGCGTGGCCAGGTTGTCGATGGCGATCACGTCCAGCGGGCGTCCCGTGCCGGGCAGCCGCCGGACGGGCCGCTCCCAGTCGGTGAGCCGGTCGTAGACCGGTACCGCGTCGAAGGGCGAGCCGAGGTCGCAGCTGACGTCGCACAGCAGGGACAGCCTGCGTCCCGGCACGCCCAGGTCCGCCCTGGTCAGGAAGGGCGGGACCGGGTGGTCGGGGCCGATCGCGTGGATCAGTACGTCGTGGGCGAGCAGCCGCCCCCGCGGCAGGGGCGCGGTGTCCCGTGGCCCCCAGCCGGTCGTGTCGACGTCCGCCTCGGCGAGGGCGTCCCGGGCTCCTCGCCCGCAGCGGCCGTCCGCCCCGGTGACCAGCACGCTGACGGCTCCCCCGCTCACGGCGCGTCCCGCGCGGGAGGACCGCCGGCAGAGCTGCAGGCTCGCGTCCAGTTCCGGCCGGGACAGCGGGCCCACGGGCACGGTGAGCAGCCCGGCGCGGTGGAGGACGGCCAGGGCGGCGCCCGCGTAGCCCGCCCAGTAGCCGAAGGCGGCGAGGCGTGCGCCCTTGCCGTCGACCAGGTGCTCCAGGTCGAGCAGTTCCCCGCCGCCCGCCGCGAAGCGCTCCAGCAGGGCGGCGCCGGCGGGCCGGCCCTGGTAGGCGTGCCCGAAGAAGACGTGCCGGTGGCGCAGGGGCCACGGTTCCGCGGGCGGCTCGCCCAGCCCGAGCACCCAGTCCCCCGGCGGTGCCTTGGTCCAGCTTCCGGGGGGTACGACGCGGCAGCCGGCGGCCGCGTACTCCCGGGCGGGGAAGGCGCGCCGGGACGATGTCTCCACCACCAGGTCGAACCCCGCGTCGATCAGCCGCCGTGCGTCCTCGGGAACGATCGGGGCGCGCCGCTCGGACTGCCTCGCTTCGTGCCGCATCCACCAGCGCATGGCACGAGCACCTCCAGCCTCCCTCCTACGAGGGAAGCACCTGTGACCCGCCCGCGCGACAGGAGGCCCGGGATGTGGTCAGGCGAGCGCGGGCTCGTCCAGCGTGAGCGTGCGGGCGTCCGCGTCCAGCACGCCGGGCACCCCGAGGGGTACGGTCAGGGCCGTGGCGCTGTGCCCGAAGCCCAGCTCCTCCACCACCGGCACGCCCAGCGGGGTCAGCCGGTCGGCGAGGACCGCCCGGACGTCCTCGTAGGGCCCGCATTCCTCCCAGGAGCCGAGGGCGATGCCCGCGACCCCGTCGAGCAGGCCGGAGCGCAGCAGCTGGGTGAGGATCCGGTCGAGCCGGTACGCCTCCTCTCCCACGTCCTCCAGGAGGAGCAGGCCGCCTCGTGTGGTGGGGCGGGCGTGCGGGGTGCCGATGTCGGCGGCGAGGAGGCTGACGCAGCCGCCGAGGGTGACGCCGTGGGCCCGTCCCGGCGCCATCGTCCGGGCCGTCGCCGGGGCGAGTGTCCGGACGGACTCGGGCTCGAAGAGCGTGGCCCGGAGGGATTCCTGCGTGCGGGGGTCCTTCAGGAAGGTGGCCGCGGCGACCATCGGGCCGTGCAGGGTGACCAGTCCCGCGCGGACGGCGAACGCCTCGTGCAGGGCGGTGACGTCGCTGTAGCCGACCAGCACCTTGGGGCCGGCCGCGCGGATCGCCCGCCAGTCGAGGAGGTCCACCATGCGCTGGGCGCCGTAGCCGCCGCGGGCGCACAGGACGGCGGCCACGGTGGGGTCGCACCACGCTTCCTGGAGGTCGCGGGCCCGTGCCTCGTCGGTGCCGGCGAGGTAGTCGAAGCGCGGGTGCCGGTCCAGGACGTGGGGGGCGACCACGGGCTGGAGGTCCCAGCCGCGCAGGATGTCGAGACCTGCCGCGAGGCGCTCCTCGGGGATCGGTCCGCTGGGTGCGACGACGGCGACGCGGTCGCCGGCGCGCAGCCGTGGGGGCCGGGTCAGGGGGCGGAGCCTGTCCGCCGGGTTCCGCGTCATTTCCGCAGCTCCAGGCGGGGGACGTCGGTCCGTTCGATGCCGAAGGTCTGCGCGTAGAGGGAGAGTTCGGCCTCCAGGGCGCGGATCAGGGTGTCGGCCAGCCGGAAGCCGTGGCTCTCGCCCTCGAAGGCGATGTACGCGTGCGGGATGCCCCGGCCGGCCATCCGGGCGAGGAACCGCTCGCTCTGGGCGGGTGGGCAGATGACGTCGTCGAGGCCCTGGAGCAGCAGGAAGGGGGCCGTGATCCGGTCGACGTGGTCGATGGGCGAGCGTTCGCGGTAGCGGGCGGGCACCTCGTCGACCGGTCCGATCAGGGAGTCGAGGTAGCGGGACTCGAAGTCGTGGGTCTCGTCGGTGGCCCAGCCGAGCAGGTCGAGGATGGGGTAGATGATCGTGCCGCAGGCGTAGAGGTCGCTGGTGACCAGCGAGGCGGCCGTGGTCCAGCCGCCGGCGCTGCCGCCGCGGATGGCCAGCCGGTCCGGGTCGGCGGTGCCTTCGGCGGCGAGGGCCTCGGCGACGGCCGCGCAGTCCTCGACGTCGACGACGCCCCACTGCTCGCGGAGCCGTTCGCGGTACTCCCGGCCGTAGCCCGTCGAACCGCCGTAGTTGACCTCGGCGACGCCGATGCCCCGGGAGGTGAAGTAGGCGATTCCCAGGTCCAGGACGAGCGGGGCGTGCCCGGTCGGCCCGCCGTGGGCCCACACCACGTAGGGCGGCAGTTCGTCGTCGGGGGCGATGCGGTCCGGGTTGTGCGGGGGGTAGACGTGCGCGTGGATCTCGCGGTCGTCGGGTCCGTGGAAGGTGCGGATCAGGGGTTCGGGGTAGTACGAGGGGTCGACGGGGTCGTCGTGGGGCGAGCCGACGATCCGCGTCCGGCCGGTGCGGGTGTCCAGTTCGACGACCTCGTAGGCGCTGCGGGGGCTGGCCGCGACGCCGACGACCCGGGTGCCGCGTACGGCGAGGGTGGGGGCCCATTCGGTCCAGGGGCCGGCGGCGTCGACGAGTTCGCCGCTCTGCGGGTCCAGTATCCCGAGGGCGGTGGCGCCCTTGCCGTGGATGACGGCGACCAGGCCGTCGTCCAGCGGCTGGAACCAGCAGTGGCCGATCTTCCACAGCGGGCCGCCGAACTCCTCGGGCCGCGGGCAGAGCGGGAGGGTCTCCCCGTCGGCGGAGGTGCGGTAGAGGTTCCACCAGCCGCTGCGGTCGCTGACGTGCAGGAGGCGGCCGTCGGCGGTCCAGCCGACCTGGGGGATCGACTCCTCGGGCCCGCCGGCGACGGTCCGCGCGTCGGTGAAGGCGCCGTCGGGGGTGACGTCGGCGAGCAGCACCTCGGTGCCGTCCCAGGGCATCCGGGGGTGGTCCCAGGCGATCCAGGCGACCTGCCGGCCGTCCGGGGAGAGCCGGGGTCCGGTGACGAAGCGGTGCCGTCCGTCGGAGAGTTCCCGCACGGCGGAGCGGTCGTCGGCCGCCGAGCCGTCCAGCGGTACGGCGGCGATGACCCGGCGGACGTCGGTGGGCGCGGGGCCGGTGAACTCCTCCAGGACGCACCAGACCTCGTCGCGGTCGGGGTGGATCACGGGGTCGGCCCAGCGCAGGCCGCCGCCGGTGTCCGAGACGGGGGTGAGGGGGCGGGGTTCCGGCGGGCCGTCGCCGGCATGGTCGGGCTCGTAGGCGTAGAGCCGCTGGTCGGGGAGGTGGCTGAAGACGACGAGGGGGCCGTCGTCCCGGCGGGCCCGGCCGGCCCAGGGCTGTCCGCCGTATTCGACGACCCGGCTGCGGACGTTCCAGGGGGCGGGCAGCACCGACTCCTCCGTGCCGTCGGCCGTGCGGCGGATCAGGGCGCGCCGGCCGCCTTCGGAGGGGCGCGGTGCGGTCCACCACACCTCGTCGCCGACGGTGCCGACGTACTCGGGTCGTCCGTCGTGCGAGGCGGCGAGCGCGGCGCCGATCGGTGACGGCCAGCTGCCGTAGCGGCCGGTGGGTACCATGTCGACTCCCCCTAGGCGGACTGCAGATAGTGGTCGAGTACGCGCACGCCGAAGTGGAGGGCGTCCACGGGGACGCGCTCGTCGACGCCGTGGAACAGGGCGGCGTAGTCCAGGTCCGGGGGCAGTTTGAGCGGCGAGAAGCCGTAGCCGGTGATGCCGAGGCGGGAGAACTGCTTGGCGTCGGTGCCGCCGGACATGGTGAAGGGGACGACGTGCCCGTCCGGGTCGAAGCGCTCGACGGCGGCCCGGAGTCTGGCGAAGGTCGGTGAGTCGACCGGTGCTTCCAGGGCGACCTCGCGGTGGTGGAACTCCCAGGCGACGTCGGGGCCGGTGAGCCGGTCCATGGTGGCGACGAACTCCTCGTCGCAGCCGGGGAGCATCCGTCCGTCGACGTACGCGACGGCGTGCCCGGGGATCACGTTGACCTTGTAACCGGCTTCCAGCATGGTCGGGTTGGCGCTGTTGCGGACGGTCGGTTCGACGATGGCGGCGGCCGGGCCGAGCTCGGCGAGGAGCGCGTCGACGTCGAGGCCGGGAGCGCTCACGTCGGTCTCGACGCCGTACAGCGCGGCGAGTTCGCGGAGTGCGGCGCGGACGGTCGGGGTGAGGCGGACGGGCCAGGTGTGGGCGCCGATGCGGGCGACGGCGGCGGCGAGCCGGGTGACGGCGTTGGCGGTGTTCACCTTCGAGCCGTGGCCGGCGCGGCCGTGGGCGGTGAGCTTGAGCCAGGCGGTGCCCCGCTCGCCGGCCGCGATCGGGTAGAGCGTCATGCCGGGCTCCGGGTGGAAGCTGAACGCCCCGGATTCGCTGATGCCTTCGGTGCAGCCCTCGAAGAGGCCGGGGTGGTGGTCGGCGAGGAAGCCGGAGCCGTCCTCGGCGCTGGCCTCCTCGTCGGCGGTGTAGGCGATGACGATGTCGCGGCGGGGCCGGACGCCCCGGCGGGCCCATGAGCGGGCGACGGCGAGGACCATCGCGTCCATGTTCTTCATGTCGACGGCTCCGCGCCCCCAGACCACTCCGTCGCGGACCTCGCCGGAGAAGGGGTGCACCGTCCAGTCGGCGGGCTCGGCGGGGACCACGTCGAGGTGGCCGTGGACGAGGAGGGCGTCGGCGGACGGGTCGGTGCCCTCGATCCTGGCCACCACGTTGGTGCGGCCCGGCGTCCGCTCCAGGAGGACGGGCTCCAGGCCGGCGGCGGCGAGGCGTTCGGCGACGTACTCGGCGGCGGGGCGTTCGCGGCAGTCTCCGCCGCCCCGGTTCGTGGTGTCGATCCCGATCAGCTCGGAGGTGAAGGTCACCACCTCGTCGAGCGCCGTGCCGTCGACCGCCGTGGGTGTCCGGTCCGTCTGCGTGAGCGACTCAGCCATACTGCTCCTCCACCGCGGCCGAGACGATGGTCGTGACCGCTTTGAACGTGCGAATGCTCTCGTACATGGTCGCGCCGGTGTAGGCGACCCGGCGTTCTCCGCCGCGCGCCACGCCGGGCACCACCGTGGCGGCGGCCGCCAGGTGCTCGGCGTCGAACTCCAGCTCCACGGTGAACGGACCGCCGCGCACCGGCTCGTGGCGTACGGCGAGGGCGGTCGCCGCCTTGGCCGCGGAGCGGATCTCGGCCGCGGTCCGCTTCGGGGTGCGGCAGACCGCGGCGTACCTCGACACGTGGTCCTTCACGGCGACCTTGTGTGCCCCGGGCGCGTATCCGAGCGCGTCCTCGCAGGTCAGGTCGTCGCCGGTGACGAGGACGACCGGCACTCCGTACTCGGCGACGACATGGGCGTTGAGCAGGCCCTCGCTCGCCTGCTCGCCGTCGAGCCACACCCCGGTGATGGAGTTGGCGAGATAGGTGTGGGCGAGGACGCCCTCGGTGCCGGCGCCGGTGTGGTATCCGACGAACGCGATGCCGTCGACGTCGCCGTGCTGCACGCCTTCGACCATGGAGAGCGACTTGTGCCGTCCGGTGAGCATCTCGACGCGTTCGTCGAGCTGTTCCAGGAGGAGGTTGCGCATGGTCCAGTGCGCCTCGTTGACGACCACCTCGGTGGCACCGCCGTCGAAGAAGCCGAGCGCCGCCGCGTTCACGTCCGAGGTGAACAGGGAGCGGCACCGCTCCCACTGGGGGGTGCCGGGCAGCACGTCGGCGGGCCAGGTGACTCCGGTGGCGCCTTCCATGTCGGCGCTGATCAGGATCTTCACGACTCTCCTGGTTCGTCGCAGGGCCCGGGCACGGAGCGCCGGGCGGGGCGACGGCCGGGCATGCCCGGCTCCCCCGAGCCGCGGGGGCGGCGCACGGCGACGTCCATGCTCATGCGGCGTCACGTTACGCGCTGACGAACGGCCAGGCCAGAACCGTCGACAGGTTCAGAGGTCCAGTCCGGTGGCGGTGCGCGCACACGGCGCGGCACGACCCGCGAGGGGTCGTGCCGCGTGGCGACGGGCGGGGCGGCCGGGGCGGTGGGGGGCGCCCCGGCCCGGCGGCGCCGTCCCCGCCGGGTCCGGTGACCGTCAGGTGAGCGGCAGCAGGGAGCTCGCCCAGCGCTCGACCGCCTCGGCCGTGGTGACGGAGTGGTCCTCCAGCATCGTGAAGTGGTCGCCGGTGACCTCCGCCACCTCGTGCGGAAGGTGCCAGGAGGCGATCCGCTCCTCGGTCTCGCCGTACGCCGCGGCCGCGTGCACGAGCAGGGTGGGCGCGCTGATCGGCTGGGGTTTCCACTGCCGGAAGAGGCGGGCGTACGCGCCCATGGCGGTGAGCCGGTGGTCGTCGAGCGAGACGAGCCTGCTCTCGCGCTCCAGCATGCCCCGGACCATCACGTCCCGGCCGCGCGGATCGTCCGCGCAGGCGGGGGTGTCGAGGAGGGCCACGCCGGCGGGTACGGCGTGCCGGCGCTCCAGCGCGTCCGCGATCGCGTGGGCCACCCAGCCGCCGGCGGACCGGCCGACGAGCAGCACCGGGGCGCCCTGCGCGGCGTCGAGCACCGCCTGGGCGTGCAGTTCGGCCAGGGCCTCGACCGTGGCCGGCAGCGGCTCGCCGGACGCGAAGCCGGGGTGGGGCAGGGCGGCGAGCCGCCAGGTCTCGCTGAAGCCGGTGGCGAACCGGGCGTACACGTGGGGTCCGGAGATCGCGCTGAATGCGGGCAGGCAGACCACGGTGGGCCGGGTGCCGCGGCGGCCGAACCAGACCGGGGCGGGTTTCGTGCCCGCTTCTGCGGGATGCGTGAAGCTCCTGCGCATCAGCGCGGCGGCCTCGATCATCACACCGGCCTCGTTCAGCCGTCCGTCGCCGGCCGCCTGCCAGAAGAGCTCGGTGAGCAGCCCCGCTCCCTCCTCCGCGTCCGGCCGGTCCGGGTCGAGCGCGCCGCGCGGGACGGCGGCGCCGGTCTCGTCCAGCCGTCCCTCGACGAACGCCGTGAGCGCGTCCAGGTCGGGGTGGTCGAAGACGACGGTACGGGGCAGGCGCAGGCCGAGCGTTCCGCCGAGCCGGTTGCGCAGCTCGATCGCGGTGAGCGAGTCGAAGCCCAGTTCCTGGAAGGAGCGGTCGGCGGTGACGGTCGTGGGTGAGGAGTGGCCGAGGGTCTCCGAGGCTTCGGCGCGCAGGAGTTCGCGCAGGGCGTCGGTGCGCTCCGTCCCGGTGAGGCCGGCGAGCCGGCGCCGGACCGTGCTGTCGGCGCCGTCGTCGGCCGGAGCGGACGCCTCGGGGGCGGGGGCGGACCCCTCGGGGGCGGGCGCGGTCTCCACGGCCTCGCGCGTCGCGGCGGGCGTGCCGGGACGGGCGGCGGCGGCCGGGGCCGAGGGGGAGCCGAGGACGGTGGGTCCGGGCGGGTCCTCCAGCCAGTAGTGCTGCCGCTGGAAGGGGTAGGTGGGCACGTCCGTCAGGGTGGCGCGGCCCTCGGTCAGCCGGGTCCAGTCCACCGTCCCGCCGTCGACGTGGAGGCGGGCCAGAGCCGTGAGGAACGACTCCGTCTCGGGGCGGCCGGTGCGCAGTGCGGCGGCGAACACCTGGTCGTCGGCCTCGGGGACGATCTTCTGGGCGAGTGCGCTCAGCACCCCGCCGGGCCCCACCTCCAGCCAGCGCACCGCGCCGTGGGCCCGGGCGCGTTCCACGGACTCCGCGAAGCGCACCGGCTGCCGGACGTGCCGTACCCAGTGCTCGGGGTCCACGACCTCGGCGGGGAGTCCCGCCATCGTCGGTTCCCGCAGTTCCAGCCCTGCCACGACATCACGGAACTCCTCCAGCATCGGATCCATCAGCGGCGAGTGGAAGGCGTGGCTGACCTTCAGGCGTGTGGTCCGCAGGCCCCGGGCGCGCCAGCTCTCCATGAGCGCCAGGACGGCGTCCTCCTCGCCCGACACCACGACGGACGCCGAGCCGTTGACGGCCGCGATCGCGACCCGGGCCGCGAGCCCGTCGAGCTCGGCCGTCACCTCGGACTCGGAGCGTTCGACCGCCACCATGGCTCCCCCGGGCGGCAGTTGCTGCATCAGCCGGCCGCGGGCCTCCACCAGGCGGCAGGCGTCCGCGAGGTTCAGGACGCCGGCGACGTGTGCGGCGGCGACCTCGCCGACGGAGTGGCCGACCACGGCGGCGACCTCGACGCCCAGGGACCGGACGAGCCGGAAGAGCGAGACCTCGACGGCGAACAGGGCGACCTGGGCGTTGCCGGTCCGGTCGAGTGCGCCCTCGGGGTCCGCCGCGAAGACCAGGTCCTTGAGCGGCATCCCGGTCAGCTCGGCGATCTCGTCGAAGGAGCGCGCGAACACCGGGTAGGTCTCGTACAACTCCTTTCCCATACCGGAGCGTTGGCTGCCCTGGCCGGAGAAGAGCACGGCGGTGGCGCCGGGCGTGGCGACGCCGCCGACCACGGTCCGGTCGGCGCCGGCACCGAGCAGCACCGCCCGGTGCCGGAAGACGGCGCGCCGGGCGAGCGAGGCGCCGACGTCCGCCGGGTCGGCCGGCGCGTCCTCGGCGTAGGCGCGCAGCGCGGAGATCCGCTCGTGCAGGGCCTGCGGGTCCCGGGCGGACAGCGGCCAGGGCACGAGGGCCGCGGGGGCCGTGTCCGGCCGCGGGGCGGTGTCCTCGTCGGGGGCCTCCTCCAGGATCACGTGCGCGTTCGTGCCGCTGATCCCGAAGGAGGAGACGGCGGCCCGGCGCGGCCGGTCCGTGCGGGGCCAGTCGCGGCGCTCCGTCAGGAGTTCGACGGCTCCCGCGGACCAGTCGACGTGCGGTGAGGGCTCCTCCGCGTGGAGTGTGCGCGGCATGATGCCGTGGCGCATCGCCTCCACCATCTTGATCACGCCGCCCACTCCGGCGGCGGCCTGGGTGTGGCCGACGTTCGACTTCATCGAACCGAGGCGGAGCGGCTGCCCGGGGTCGCGCTCCTGCCCGTACGTGGCCAGCAGGGCCTGGGCCTCGATCGGGTCGCCGAGCCTGGTCCCGGTGCCGTGGCCCTCCACGACGTCCACGTCCCGCGCGGACAGGCCCGCGTGGGCCAGGGCCTTGCGGATCACCCGCTGCTGCGAGGGGCCGTTCGGCGCGGAGAGGCCGTTCGAGGCGCCGTCCTGGTTGACCGCCACGCCCCGCATCAGCGCGAGGACGGGGTGGCCGTTGCGCCGGGCGTCGGAGAGCCGCTCCACGAGGAGCATGCCGGCGCCCTCGGCCCAGCCGGTGCCGTCGGCGCCGGCCCCGAACGCCTTGCACCGACCGTCGGGGGACAGTCCGCGCTGCCGGCTGAAGGAGAGGAAGGCACGGGGTGTGGCCATGACCGTGACGCCGCCGGCCAGCGCGAGCCCGCACTCGCCGGCGCGCAGTGCCTGCGCCGCCGCGTGCAGGGCGACCAGCGAGGACGAGCACGCCGTGTCCAGGGTCACCGCCGGCCCCTCGAAGCCGAGGGTGTACGAGATCCGGCCGGAGGCCACGCCGCCGGAGAGCCCGGTGACGAGGTACGGCTCGACGGACTCGGGCACCTGCTGGGTGGCGTAGTCGTGGTGCACCACGCCCGTGAAGACGCCGGTGTCGCTGCCGCGCAGCGACGTCGGATCGATCCCGGCGCGTTCGAACGCCTCCCAGGAGGTCTCCAGCAGGAGCCGCTGCTGCGGGTCCATCGCGAGGGCCTCGCGCGGCGACACCCCGAAGAACTCCGGGTCGAACAGGGCCGCGTCGTGCAGGAAGCCGCCGTGGCGGGCGTAGCAGGTGCCCGGCCGGTCGGGGTCGGGGTGGTAGATGCCGTCGATGTCCCAGCCCCGGTTCGTCGGAAAGCCGGAGACGGCGTCGCGCTCCTCCAGCACGAGCCGCCACAGGTCCTCGGGGGAGCGGACGCCGCCCGGGTAGCGGCAGGCCATGCCGATGACCGCGATCGGCTCGTGGCTCGCCGACTCGGCCCGCTGCAGCCGGCGACGGGTCTCGTGCAGCTCGGCGGTGACCTTCTTCAGGTAGCCGACCAGCTTCTCCTCGGTGCCCGTCACGTGACGTCCCCCTTCAGTTCGTTGTCGATGAGGTCGAAGAGCTGGTCGGCCGTGGCCGCCCCGATCAGTGCGTCGAGATCCATCTCGGCCATGCCCTCGGCGCTGTCCACGAGCCTCGGCGGGCCGTCGACGAGTCGTTCGGTCAGCGCGCGCAGACGGGCGGCGATCCGGTCGCGGGCGGCGCCGTCGAGGCGCTCCGCCTCGACGGCGGCCTCGAACCGGGCGAGTTCACCGAAGACGGTGCGCGGGCCGTCGGCCGTGCCCCCTCCCTCGCCGTCGCCGGAACCCCCGCCGTCGAGGACCGGCCGGAGCGCGCCGAGCAGATGCCGGGCCATCGCGGCCGCGGTCGGGTGGTCGAACGCCAGGGAGGCGGGCAGGTCCACGCCGGTGCCGGCGGCCAGCCGGTTGCGCAGCTCCACGGCGGACACGGAGTCCAGTCCCAGGTCCTTCATGCTGCGCCGGACCTCGACGTCCTCGGGCCCCTCGAAGCCCGCGACATCGGCGATCTCCGTACGGACGAGGTCGAGCAGCCGGCGCTCGCGCCGGTCCTCGGGGAGGGCCGTCAGCGCGGCCCGCAGCCGGGCGGCCGGTGCCACGGCGTCGGGCGGGGTGTCCGCCGCGGCGTCGCTCCCGACGGGGGGTGCACCGGCGGTGCCGGCCGCCGGCGGAGCGGCGGGCGGGGTGCCGTCGGGTCCGGGCGCCGGCAGCGAGGCGAGCCAGTACCGCCGGTGCTCGAAGGGGTAGACGGGCAGGTCCACCGGCCGTGCCGGGCGGCCGCCGAAGTACGCCGTCCAGTCGACCGGTACGCCGTGCGTGTGGGCCCTGGCCACCGCGTCGAGCAGCGCGCGGACCTCGGGGCGGCCCCGGCGGAGCCCCCCGCACGGGACCAGTTCGTCCTCGGTGGCGCAGTCGCGCGCCATCGCGGTCAGTACGGCGTCGGGCCCGATCTCCAGGAGCGCGCCGATCCCCGTCGCCGGCAGCGCGCGCACGGCGTCGACGAAGCGGACCGCCTCGCGGGCGTGCCGGACCCAGTAGTCGGGCGACCGCAGCTCGGCCGGTTCGGCGGGCCGGCCGGTCACGTCGGAGACCACGGGGACGAGCGGCGGCCGGAACGTGACCGTGCGTGCCACCGCCCGGAAGTCGTCCAGCATCGGTTCCATGTGACGTGAGTGGAAGGCGTGGCTGACCCGCAACCGGGTGGCCCGCCGTCCCCGGGCCCGGAACCCGGCGGCGACCGCGTCGACCGCGTCCTCGTCGCCGGAGACCACGACGGCGCGCGGCCCGTTGACCGCGGCGATCTCGGCGAGCCCGCCGTTCGCGGCGGACCCGGTCGCGGCCGTCGCGGCGAGGGCCGCGCGGACCTCCTCCTCGGTCGCCTCCAGTGCCGCCATGGCGCCGCCGGCGGGCAGGGCCGCCATCAGCCGGCCGCGTGCGGCGACGAGCGAGGCCGCGTCCGGCAGCGACAGCACGCCGGCCGCGTGCGCCGCGGTCAGTCCGCCGACGGAGTGACCGAGGACCAGGTCGGGCAGGATCCCCCAGGACTCGACGAGTCGGAAGAGCGCCGTCTCCAGGGCGAACAGCGCGGGCTGGGTGAAGTCGGTCCGGTCCAGCAGGGCCGCCTCCGGGGTGCCCTCGGCGGCCCACATCACCTCCCGCAGAGGCCGTTCCAGATGCGCGTCGAGTGCTGCGCAGGCCGCGTCGAGCGCCTCGGCGAAGACGGGGTGGGCGTCGTACGACTCCTTTCCCATACCGGGTCGCTGGCTGCCCTGACCGGTGAAGGCGAGCGCGAGCCCGCCCGACGCCGGCTCGGCGCCCTCGCCGCCCTTGGCCTCGCCGGCGGCGAGTGCGGTGAGCCGGCGTTCCAGATCCGCCCGTCCGGTCACGACGAAGGCGGCCCGCCGCGGGAAGGACGTACGGGTGGTGGCCAGCGCGGCGGCCAGGTCGGGGACCGTGAGCTCCGGGTCCGCGCGCAGACGGTCGAGGAGGTGCGCGGCGCGGGTGCGCAGCGCGGTCGCGGTCCGGGCCGACAGCACCACCGGCACGGCGGGTCCGGCGGTGCGCGGGCCGGCTCCGGGTGCGGAGGGCGCGGAAGGCGGCGCGGGCGACTCGGCGGACGGCCGCTCGGGGACGTCCGGGGCCTGTTCCAGGATGAGGTGGGCGTTGGTGCCGCTGACGCCGAAGGAGGACACCGCGGCGCGGCGCCGTCCTTCGGTCGCGGGCCAGGCGGTGTGCTCGCGGAGGAGGCGCACGGCGCCCGCGTCCCAGTCGACCGCCTCCGTCGGACGGTCGGCGTGCAGGGTGCGGGGCAGTTCGCCGCGCCGGATGGCCTCCACCATCTTGATGACGCCGCCGATCCCGGCCGCCGACTGGGCATGGCCGATGTTGGACTTGAGCGACCCGAGGAGCAGCGGGCGGGCGGGGTCGCGGTCCCTGCCGTACGTCGCGAGGAGCGCGTTCGCCTCGATGGGGTCGCCGAGCACGGTGCCCGTGCCGTGGGCCTCGACGGCGTGCACGTCGGCCGGGGACAGTCCGGCGTCGGCCAGGGCCCGCCGGATGACCTGCTGCTGGGCCGGTCCGCTCGGGGCGGTCAGGCCGTTGCTCGCGCCGTCCTGGTTGATCGCGCTGCCCCGCAGGACGGCAAGGACGGGGTGGTGGTGGCGGCGCGCGTCGGAGAGGCGTTCCAGGACGACGGCGCCGACGCCCTCGGACCAGCCCGTGCCGTCGGCGTCGGCGCCGAAGGCCTTGCACCGTCCGTCGCCGGCCAGTCCGTGCTGACGGCTGAACTCCACGAAGGTGCTCGGGGTCGCCATCACCGCGACACCGCCGGCCAGGGCCAGCGAGCACTCGCCGCGCCGCAGTGCCTGGGCGGCCAGATGGAGGGCGACGAGCGAGGAGGAGCAGGCCGTGTCGACGGTGAGGGCGGGGCCGCTGAGGCCGAGGGTGTACGCGAGGCGTCCGGAGGCGACGCTGCCGGCGGTGCCGGTGCCGAGGAGGCGTTCGAGGTCCTCGGGGAGGACGCCGGGGTTCCGGGCGTAGTCGTGGAACATCAGCCCGACGTACACGCCGGTGTCGGTGTGCCGCAGCGACCGTGGATCGATGCCGGCGCGTTCGAGGGCCTCCCAGCCCACTTCGAGGAGCAGGCGCTGCTGCGGGTCCATGGCCAGCGCCTCGCGGGGGCTGATGCCGAAGAAGCCGGCGTCGAAGTCGCCCGGCGCGTCGAGGAATCCGCCGTGGCCGGTGGCGCTGGTGCCCGGGGCGGTGCCGTCACCGCTGAGCAGCCGGTCCAGGTCCCAGCCGCGGTCGGCCGGGAACGCTCCGATGGCGTCGCGCCCTTCGGCGACGAGCCGCCACAGGTCCTCGGGCGACGCGACGCCGCCCGGGTAGCGGCAGCTCATGCCGACGAGCACGATCGGGTCGTCCCGGTCGGCGGCGGGCGTGCGGCGCGGGGCGGGCGCCGCGCCGGCGGCCGGGCGGCCGAAGAGTTCCGCGGCGAGCACCTCCGCCACGGCGGCCGGCGTCGGATGGTCGAAGGCGAGGGTGACGGGCAGCCGCAGTCCGGTGCGGGCCGCCAGCCGGTCGCGCAGGGCGACCGCGGTGAGCGAGGTGAGGCCCAGGTGCGTGAAGGCGAGCGCGGCGTCGATCCCGCTCGCCCCGTCGAGGCCGAGGGCGTGCGCGGCCTCCTCGCGTACGAGGTCGGTCAGGGCCTTCGACCGGGCCCTGGCGGGCAGTTCGCCGAACCGGGCCCGCAGGTCCCCGGCCCCGTCGGGACCGGTGTCGCCGGGGGCGCGGTCGCGCAGCAGGGCGCGCAGCGGGGCGCCCTCGTCGGAGCGCAGCCGCCACGGGTCGACGCGCAGGGCCAGGACCGGGGACCGTAGCGACCGGGCGAGGTCGAAGGCGTCGGCGGTCTCGCGCGCGTCGAGCGGGCCGGCTCCGGGGACGACCCGCTCGGGGTGGGGGCCGGTGCCCGCCTCCGTCGCCGCTCCGGGGGCGAAGGCGACGAAGGTGGCGTGGGGCGCGGCCTGGGCGAGTGCCGCGAGGTACGCGTCGGCCGCGGCCTCCGCCGGGGAGCCGGCGTGGGCCGGCCCGTCGCCGAGCGTGCCGCAGAGGGTGAGGGGGGCCGGCGTGGTCCCGTCGGTCCGTGCGAGCAGCAGGGCCGCGGTCCGTGCGGCGCCGGGTCCGGTGAGGGGGTGGACGACCGCGCCGAGCGGGCCGTCCGCGCCGACGGCCGCGAGCAGGTCGGCGACGCCGGCCGCGGTGTCGGGCGGGGCCGTGTGGACCGTCACCCGGGCGCCCAGACCGGTCAGTTCGGCGGCCAGGTCGTCCGCCGCGGCCCGGTCGTCGGCGGCGAGGGCCAGGGAGCGGGCGCCGTGCCCGGCCACGAGGTGGGTGGCGAGGACGCGGGCGAGGGCGGTCTCCGCGCCCGTCACGAGGACGGTGCCGGTCGATACGGACCCGGCGGGCTCCTGCGGGTGGCCCGTCGGCCGGACCCCGGCACGGGTGGGCTGCGCTCCGGTCACGGTGCCGGGCGCGGCGCCCGTGTTCCCGCCGGCCTCGTCCGTCGCCCGTACCCGGGACAGCCGCGGCACGAGGACCCGTCCGCCGCGGACGGCGAACTCCCGCTCCTCGCCCGGTCCGGCCAGCACGGTGCTCCAGGCCGCCACGAGCGGGTCCTCCTCGTGCCCGGCCGGCACCGTCACCGCCTCGGCATCGGCAGAGGTGTCCGCATCGGCATCGGTACGGGTGTCCGCATCGGCATCGACATCGACGAGGAGCGGGGCGCCGGACCGGCCGTGGGCGCGGGCCCAGGCGCGCAGGGCCGCGCCGTACGGATCCGGCACCTCGCCGGACCGGGCGGCCACCGCGCCCCGGGTGAGGACGACGACGCGAGGCGCCGGCGCCGCCGCGCCGAGGTCCGCGAAGCCGACCAGGGCACCGAACCCGTCCGCACCGCCCCGGCCGCCGGACGGGGCTGCCCCGTCCGGCCCGTCGAGGCCGGTGAGCCGGTCGAGGACCGAGAGCCGGTCCTGCCCGCCCGGTCCGTCGGCCGCCTCGCCTCCGCCGGCGCCGCCCGCCACCGGCGGCGCGACGCAGAGGTATCCGCCGAAGGGCCCCGCGGCGCGCGCCGCCGGCAGGTCCGCGAAGGCGGTGGTCGTGCCGCCCGCGCGGCGTACGGCCTCGGCGAACGCCGGTTCCCGGCCGCCGATCACGGCCCAGCGCACCGCGCTGCCGGGTGGGCCGTCCCCGGTCCCCCGCCGCCCGCCCTCGTCGGTGTCCCGCCGCGGCCGCGGGCCCTGCCACGGCTCCCAGCACGTCTCCCACAGCCGGTCGTGATGCGTCGTGCCGAGGCCCCGCAGCCGTGCCGGGAGTTCGCGCAGTCGCCGCCGGCTGACCTTGCCCGAGCCGGTGAGCGGCAGGGCGGTGGTCTCGTACAGCGCGACCGGGACCTTGAAGTAGCTGAGCCGGTCCCGGCAGACCGCGATCGCGGCGGCCGGCGACCAGCCCTCGGGCCCGGGGACGACGTAGGCGACGGGGACCTCGCCCAGGGCCTCGTCGGGGCGGCCCGTCACGGCGACGTCGCGGACGCCCGGGACGGTCCGCAGCACCGCCTCGATCTCGCCGGGCTGGATGTTCTCGCCCGCCCTGATGATGAGTTCCTTGACGCGGCCGGTGACGGCCAGCCGGCCCTCCTCGTCGCGGGTGGCCAGGTCTCCGGTGCGGTACCAGCCGTCCCGCAGCGCGGCGGCGGTCTCCTCGGGCAGGCCGTGGTAACCCAGCAGCAGACCGGGGCTCTTGACCAGCACCTCCCCCTCCTCGCCGGGGGCCACCTCACGGCCGGTGCGCGGGTCGACGAGCCGCAGCGCGGCGCCGGGCACGACGGTGCCGCAGCTCCCGGGGACCCGCGGGGAGTCGGGGCGGCTCATGGTGATCGCGCCACAGGTCTCGGTGCTGCCGTAGCTGTTCACCAGGGGCGCGCCGAGCACCCGCTCGACCGCCTCGGCCAGTGCCGGACCGGTGGCGGCGCCGGTCACCAGGCAGACCCGGAGGTCCGGGACCGGCCGGCCGGACTCCTCGACCGCGTCGAGGAGCCGGAAGTACATCGAGGGGACGCCGAGCAGCATGGTGTACGGCTCGGCGCGCAGCGCCTCCAGGACGTCCCGGGCGCCGAAGCCCGGAAGGATGCGCGCGGTGGCGCCGGTGACGGTGACACCGAGGACGCAGAGGATGTGGGCGAGGCTGTGGAAGAGCGGCAGCGGCCACAGCAACCGGTCGTCCGGGGCGAGTCCGAGGACGCCGCGGTAGGAGGAGTGGACCGACCAGAGGCAGCCGCGCTGGGTGGAGACCACGCCCTTGGCCTGACCCGTGGTGCCGGAGGTGTACAGGATCCAGGCCGGCTCGTCGAGCCCGAGATCGTCCCGCGGGCCCTGTGCGGGCTCCGTCGTGGTGAGTGCGTCGAAGGAGAGGGCGCCGGGGTGCTCGCCGTGCGCGAGGACGACCGTGAGGTGGGGGCGCTCCGCCCGCAGCCGGGTGACCTGGTCGAGGTGGGATCCGTCGGTGACGACGAACCGCGCCCCGCTGTCGTCGAGTTGGTGGGACAGCTCGGCGTCCGAGGACTGCGGGTTGACCGGGACGCCGACCGCGGCGGCGCGGGTGACGGCGAGGTAGCTCTCCACCGTCGCGACGGTGTTGCCGAGGAGGAGCGCGACCCGGTCGCCGCGGCCGAGGCCGTGCGCCGCGAGGTGGCCGGCGAGGCGCGCCGTGCGCTCCTCCAGCCGGCGGTAGGTGACCTGTCGTTCCTCGTCGGCGAACGCGACCTGGTCCGGTCGGTCGAGTGCGTGCTCGCGCAGCACTTCGGGAAGTGGCCGGATGCCTTCGACCTGCGTCACTCGCACGCTCCTGCCTGCTCTGAGTCTCCACCGCCGGCGCAGCACCCGGGAGGCCGGGCGGCGCCGTTTCCTCCGGCTCGCTCGCCTTCGGGCCGCGCCCCGGTGAGCACACCTGGCGTAACGCTAGAAAGGGCGGGACGGCGAATACAACCCCTATTCGATCCGCCGAACCACTGTTCCCGCCCCTAATCCAGCGGACGCCCGGATTCGCCAAGAAGGCGTCCAGACGGCGTGCAGAAGGCGTTCAGCGTGCGTGCTCGAATCTGGCTGGGTCCAGCCAACGCAGTGCTGCTGATACCCGCTTCGGCGGGACGTGGCACGTTGCAGATCGGGAAGGTCGCACATGCCGTCCACTCTCACCGGCATACCCACTGAATTCGATGTCATCGTCATCGGTGGCGGGCCGGCCGGTGCCACCACCGCGGGACTTCTGGCCAAGCGCGGACACAAGGTCCTTGTTTTCGACCGTGAGCGCTTTCCGCGATACCACGTCGGAGAATCCCTGATTCCGGTCGTGATGGCCCCCATGGAGGAAATGGGGCTGACCGAGCGGATGGAGCAGCGCGGATTCGAGCGCAAGTACGGCGGAACGTTCGTGTGGGGCAGCGAGCAGGCGGCCTGGGACTTCTCCTTCGTCGACGGCGGGGACTACCCCTTCGCGTACCACACCCGGCGGGCCGACCTGGACGCGCTGATCCTGGACCGGGCGCGCGAGCTGGGGGCGTTCGTCGTCGAGGACGCCACCGTGAAGGAGCCGGTCGAGGACGAGGAGGGGCGCGTCACCGGCGTCCGCTTCACCGTGCGGGGCAGCAAGGAGACCTACGAGGTCAGCGCCTCGATGGTGGTGGACGCCTCGGGCCAGGCGCGTGTCCTCACCCGTAAGTACTCGGAGATCAACTGGCACGACAAGCTGCGCAACGTCGCCGTGTGGACGTACTTCGACAACTGCGAGCGGCTGCCCGGCGACCAGTACACCAACATCCTCATCGAGGGCATCGAGAACGGCTGGTTCTGGGGGATCCCGCTCGACAAGGGCACGGTCAGCGTCGGTTTCGTGACGCCGAGCTCGGTCGCCGGCGAGAGCGACCAGAACCTGGAGCAGCTCTTCCACGACGAGGTCGAGAAGACCACCAAGCTCAAGCACATGCTGCGGGACGCCCGCCAGTCGGCCGGCTTCCGCAGCGCGCGGGACTGGTCGTACACGAACCAGACCGTCTACGGGAAGGGCTGGGCCGCCGTCGGTGACGCGGCCGCGTTCGTCGACCCGCTGATCTCGACCGGTGTCGCGCTGGCGACGACCGCGGGCAGCATCCTGTCCCGGGTCATCGACAAGATCCTGCAGTACCCGGAGATCGAGGAGGTGGCGCTCAAGCGCTACGCCACCGCCTACCTGAGCTTCTTCAACGAGGTCCGCTCCTTCGTGGAGCGCTTCTACGACCGGACGCTGAAGAAGGAGGACTACCACAAGCTGGCCCAGTCGATCATCGACCCGGAGGAGAAGAACACCCCGGCGACCGACTTCGTCACGCTGCTCGGCGGCCTGCGCGGCAAGCACCTCGCGCTGAACATCACCGTCGACGACCTCGTCCCGCAGGAGCCCCTGTCCCCCGCCGCCAAGGGCTGAGCCGTCCCGGTCGACCGTCCAGGAAAGGACAATCTGGTGCCAGGCAAGAACTCCGCCTCCGCGGATGCAGAACGATACGACGTGGTGATCCTCGGCAGCGGCATGGCCGGAGGCATGCTGGGCGCGGTGCTGGCCCGCAACGGGGTCAGGACCCTCATCGTCGACGCGGGCACCCATCCGCGGTTCGCGGTGGGCGAGTCGACCATCCCGTACACCTCGGGCATGGCGCGGCTCATCGCCAAGCGCTACGACGTGCCGGAGCTGAAGGCGCTGTCGAACTACAAGGGGACCATCGAGGAGATCTCCCCCAACTGCGGCCAGAAGCAGAACTTCGGCTTCGTCTACCACCGTGAGGGGCAGCCGCAGAACCCGCAGGAGATCAACCAGCTGGTCGTCCCGCTCGAACTGCGCACCGAGACGCACCTGTTCCGGCAGGACGTGGACGCGCACCTGTTCCACGTCGCGATCACCTACGGGGCCGACGCGCGGGTCGGGACCCGGATCACCGAGATCGACATCGACCCGGACGAGGGCGCGGTGCTGCGCTCCGAGCACGGCGAGGAGTTCCGGGCGTCCTACGTGGTCGACGGCAGCGGCTTCCGCTCGCCGCTGGCCGAGAAGTTCGACCTCCGGGAGACGCCGACGCGGGCCCGGACCCATTCGCGCTGCCTGTTCACGCACATGATCGGGGTGAAGCCGTTCGACGACTCGCCCACGGCGCAGCCGCACGACCAGCCGAGCCCGTGGCACCACGGCACGCTGCACCACGTCTTCGACGGCGGCTGGCTCTGGGTGATCCCGTTCGACAACCACGCCGAGGCGCGCAATCCGCTGTGCAGCGTCGGGCTGACCCTGGACCCGCGGAAGTACCCGAAGGGCTCGATGCCCCCGGAGGAGGAGTTCGCGGACTTCCTCGAGCGGTTCCCGGAGATCGCCTGGCAGTTCGAGGGCGCCAAGGCGGTCCGTCCGTGGGTGTCCACCGGCCGGCTGCAGTACTCGGCCGGGCAGGTCGTGGGCGACCGCTTCTGCCTGACCTCGCACGCCGCCGGTTTCATCGACGCGCTGTACTCGCGCGGTCTGGCCAACACGCTGGAGCTCGTCAACGCGCTCGGCTGGCGGCTGATCGCCGCCTCCCGCGACGGCGACTGGTCCCGGGAGCGCTTCGCCCACGTGGAGGACCTCCAGCAGGGGCTGTTCGACTTCCACGACGACCTCGTCTACAGCTCGTTCGTCGGCTTCGGCCACTACGACCTGTGGAACGCGGTCAACCGGACGTGGATGCTCGGCACGATGAGCGGCAACATGATGGTCGAGGACGCCTACTACCGGTACAGCGAGAGCGGCGACCCCGACGTCTTCCTGGAGGCCGAGCGCTCCGGCAACCCGGGTTCCCCGCTCCCCATCAGCGAGACCTTCGTCCGCCTGGGGACGCTGACCCGGGAGCTGTGCGAGTCGGTCGAGGCGGGCACCCTCGCGCCGGAGGTCGCGGCCGAGCGCATCCACGAGTACATCCGCAAGGAGGTCGACTTCATCGCGCACGCGGACAAGTTCGGCCTTCCGGAGAACCGCTGCTTCAACATGACGCGGGAGCGCATGGACGCGGCCGAGGAGTGGTCGCGCACCCAGGCACCGCCGGAGATCGGGCGGCGCATGCTCAACGCGAGCCGGGGCATGGCGCTCGCCAAGGAGGCCGAGAGCGGCACGGGGGCCTCGGACTACTGAGCCCGACCTCCCGGCGCCCGGGCCGCGGACGACCGCGCCCGGCCCCGGCGCCGGGGCCATGACCACCCGGCCGGCCCCGTGGACCCGTACTCCGGCCACGGGGCCGTCCGGCTCCCGCCCCGCACGTACGCGTCACCGGTGGCCGAGCGGGCCACTCGTGACCGACACAAGTGAGGACCCATGTCGCACCAGCGGTACGAAGCCGATCTGCGCCGCCTGATGGCCGGATTCCCCACGGGTGTCTCGGTCGTGACGGCCACCGCCCCGGACGGTGTCCCCTGGGGGATGACGTGCACGTCGCTGTGCAGCGTCGCCCTCGACCCGCCGACCCTCCTGGTCTGCCTGCGCCGCGACAGCCCCACCCTGGGCGCGGTGCTCGGCAGCGGGAGGCTGTCGGTCAACCTGCTGCACCAGCACGCCCGTTCCACCGCCGAGCTGTTCGGCTCCGGGGCGGCGGACCGCTTCGAGCGGACCCCCTGGGCGGCCGCGCCGGACGGCGGTCCCCACCTGGTCGAGGCCGCGCACACCATCGCCGACTGCGTGGTCACCGAGGACCAGGCCGTCGGCGACCACGCGATCGTGATGGCGCGCGTCACCGTGGTGACCTCGCTGCGCTCCCCCCTGCCGCTGCTGTACGGCATGCGGCGGTACGGGTCCTGGGCGGAGGACGCGGAGAACGGCTTCCTCTCCTACGACTTCATCTCGTGACCGCCACGGCGGCCCGCGCCGGAGGGTGAGGAGGGCCATGGACGTCTCCGCGATCCCCCCGTACCCGATGCCCGGGGCGGAACGGCCCGTCGTGAACCGGGTCGACTGGATCCCCGACCCCGGAAGGGCCGCGCTGCTCCTGCTGAACATGCAGGGCTACTTCCTGCGTCCCTACGCCCCGGGCGAAGCGCCCCTCACCGGCCTGCTGGCGAACGCCGCCGCCCTCGTCGCGCTCTCCCGCCGGCTGCGGATGCCGGTCATCCACACCGTGCAGCCCGGCACCCAGGCCCCCGGGGAGCGCGGGCTGCTCACGGACTTCTGGGGCAAGGGCCTCGACGACGTCCTGGAGGACGCGGCGATCGTCGGCGAGGTCGCCCCGGACGCGGCCGGGGTCGTCCTGCCCGCCTGGCGGTACAGCGCCTTCTCGGGGTCCGGCCTGGACCGGGAGCTGCGCGCGGCGGGGCGCGACCAGTTGGTCGTCTGCGGGGTGTACGCGCACCTGGGCTGCGTCACGACGGCCCTGGACGCCTTCGACCGCAACATGGAGGTCTTCCTCGCCTCCGACGCGGTCGCCGACTTCGACGCGCACCGGCACCGGGCGGCCCTGGAGTGGGCGGCGAGCTGCTGCGCGGTCGTGCGGTCCACCGCGGAACTCGCGGACGCCCTGTCGGCGGGGGTCCGCTCCGCCGCCGTCTGACCCGCCGCCGGCCCCGGTCCCGCTCGACAGAGGCACCCTGCGTGGCTACTATTTATACATGTACAAAAATACTGCACGAGAGGAACGTTCCGTTAGCCCCGGCGGGGTGCTGTGGACGGTCGCGATCGCCCAACTGATGGTCTCGCTGGACGTCTCGGTGGTGAACGTCGCCCTGCCGTCGATGCGAACGGCGCTCGGCTTCGACGAGTCGGGGCTCTCCTGGGTGGTCAACGCGTACACGCTGACCTTCGGCGGCTTACTGCTCCTGGGCGGCCGGGCGGCCGACCGGTTCGGCCGCCGGCCGCTGCTGTTCATCGGTCTCGCGCTCTTCGGCGTGACGTCACTGCTCGGCGGTCTCGCGCAGGGCCCGGGCCAGCTGATCGCCGCGCGCGCCGCCCAGGGTGTCGGCGCTGCGCTGATCGCCCCGGCCGCGCTCGCCGTGCTCACCACGACCTTCCCGGCCGGCCCGCAGCGCGGGAAGGCGCTCGGCGTCTACAGCGCCGTCACCGCGGGCGGCGCGGCCGTCGGCGTGGTGGTGGGCGGCCTGCTCACGGAGTACATCGACTGGCGCTGGGTCATGCTGGTGAACGTCCCGCTGGCGGTCGTCGGCCTGTTGCTGGCGGGCCGTCACGTCCCGGCGGCCCAGGCGGGCGACACCGCGCGCCGGCTCGACGTCGTGGGCGCGATCCTGGCCACCCTCGGCACCTCGCTGCTGGTCTTCGCCCTGGTGAGGACCGACGTGGAGCCGTGGGGCTCGGCGGCGACCATCGGTTCGCTGGCGGTCGCGGCGGTGCTGCTCGCCGGCTTCTTCGTCTACGAGGGCACACGGGCCAAGGAACCGCTGCTCCGGCTCGGGGTGCTGACCAACCGGTCCGTGTCCGGGGCGAACATCTACATGATGATGGTCTCGATCAACATCTTCACCTCGTTCTACTTCGTCTCCCTCTACCTCCAGGAAGTCCTCGGGATGGGGGCGCTGACCGCCGGTCTCGCCTTCCTGCCGTTCTGCCTGGGCCTGGTCGTGGGCTCGCTCTACGCGGTCCGGCTGCTCGCCCGCTTCGAGGCGCGTCACCTGCTGATCGTGGGCGGGATCATCGGCGCCGTCGGCATGTTCTGGTTCAGCCAGATCCGCCCCACGGGCAACTTCCTCGTCGACGTCCTGGGCCCGTCCCTGGTGACCAGCTTCGGCATCGGGCCGCTCCTCGTCCCGATCGCCAACGCCGCCACCGCGGGCGTCGCCCCGAACGAGGCCGGCATGGCCTCCGGCCTGCTCAACAGCGCGCGGCAGATCGGCGGAAGCATCGGACTGGCCGCGATGAGCACGATCGCCCTGGCGAGCACCGACGGCGCGCCGGTCACGGACTCGCCCGGCGCCCGGCTCACCCACGGCTACAGCATGGTGTTCACGGTCAACAGCGGTCTGCTGCTGGTCGCCGTCCTGGTCGCGCTGTTCGTCCTGCCGCGCCGCGGGCCGAACCTCGGCCCGAGCCCGGTGGCCCGGCAGAACGGCGCGCCCGGCCGCCGGCCCGAGACGGTCGGCGGTGAGGGCCCGCGTCCCTGAGGGCCGCCCGGCCGTCGCCCGAACGACCCGGTCCGACACGACCGGCCGCACCGGATCCCCGGCGCGGCCGGTCGTTCGCGTGCGCGGCCCCCGCGGCTCCGTGCCCGCTCCGCCACCCGTGGCCGCCCGGCCCGCCACACCCCCGATCCGGCCCGCCGCGCCCCCGTCCGGCGACGGGGAGAGAACGTCCAGCAGTCGTTCAGACGATCTCCCGCAGACTGAACCGGTCACGGCGCCCGGCACGCCGAACGCCGCAGCCCGTCGCTGAGGGGCGAACGGACGCCTGGAGGAGGTGCACACGGATGGTGCTGGTCGAACGCGACCCCGAACTCACCCTGCTGTCCGACCTGCTGGCCGACTGCCTGGACGGATCCGGCAGCGTCGTGGTCGTCCGGGGGCCCGTGGCCGTCGGCAAGACGGAACTCCTGCACACCTTTTCCGAGCAGGTGGCCGGGGACCGGGTGCGCCGGCTCGGGGCCGCGGCCTCCCCGGCCGAGCGCCACCTGCCGTTCGGGCTGCTCAGCCAGCTCCTGCACGGTGCCGACGCCGCGTACGCGCGGCGGGCCGACGCCGTGCTCGCCGAGGCGGGCGGGACGGACGGCACGATCGAACCCCGGGTCCTGGAGGGCGTCTCGCGCGTCTTCCTCGACATGAGCGACGCCGAGCCGCTGCTCATCGGCGTCGACGACGTCCACCACGCGGACACCGGCTCCCTCCAGTGCCTGCTCTTCCTCGCCCGCCGGCTGCGCCGTTCCCGCGTCATGCTGGTGCTCGGCGACCAGGACCGCGCCGGCTCCGGCTCCGCCGACCTGCGGACCGAGCTGTCGCGCCATCCGTACTGCCGGCAGCTCCGGCTCGACCCGCTCGGCTGCGACGGCGTCGCCGCGCTGCTCGCCCACGAACTGGACGCCCACGTCGCCCACAGTCTGGCCGCCGGCGCGTTCGCCGTCACCGGGGGGAATCCGCTGCTGGTCCGGGCGCTGGCCGAGGACTGGCAGGCGGCGGCGCGGACGGCGGGCGGCGCCGGCCCCTCGGGCCTCGTCGTCGGGGACCGCTTCGCCGAACGCGTCGTGAGCTGCCTGCACCGCGTCGAACCCGACGCCCTGGCGGTCGCCCGGGCGGTCGCCGTGCTCGGCGGGACGCCCGCGGCCGGACTGGTCGCCGGGCTGTCCGGACTCGGCGGCATCGAGACCCGCGCGCTCGTCGAGCTCCTGGAGGACTCCGGCGTCCTGCGGCAGGGGCGCTTCCGTCACCAGGCGGCGCAGGCCGCGGTGCTCCGGGACCTCGGAGCACGGGAGCGGGTCGCCCGGCACCGGCGCGCCGCCCGCATGCTGCACGCGGAGGGCGGCCGGCCGACCGCGATCGCGCACCACCTCGTCGCCGCCGGTGAGCCCACCGAGCCCTGGGCGGCGGCCGTGCTCCACGAGTCCGCGGCCGGCGCGACCGCCGACGGCCGGGTCGACTTCGCCCTCGACTGCCTCAAACTGGCCCACACGATCGCCGACGACGAGCATCAGCGGGCCGTCAGCCGGGCGGTGCTCGCCGACGCCGAGTGGCGGATCGAACCCGCCCGCGTGGTCCGGCACCTCGGGCAGCTCACCGAGGCCGTCGACCGGCGACTGCTGGCCCACCGCGACAGCCTCGCCACGCTGGAGTACCTGCTCTGGCACGGCCGGGTCGACGACGCCGCCTCCGCGCTGCACCAGCTCGCGGCGACGACGGCGGGGCCGGACGCCGCGGAGCTGCGCGAGGTCCGGGCCGTCCTCGAACTCTGCTACCCGGGACAGCGCCCCCGCGACGGCGCGGCTCCGGCGCCACCGGCCCGCCCGTCCGCCGGGCAGGGCGCCCCCTCGCTCGTCGGCACCGTGCTGCGCGCGATGGGCGGCGACGAGGCGGTGCCGGGGGAGCGCCTCTGGCCGGGTCTGCGCCCCGAGGAGCCGCTGTCCCGGATCTCCCTCGGGCTGCTGACGCTGGCCCGGCCGGAGCGGCTGGCCGCGGTGGCGCCCTGGTGCCTGCCGATGCTGGACGACGCGGCCGGAGAGGACGGCCCGGAGTGGCCGGGGCTGTTGCGGGCGGCGCGTGCCGAGGCGGCGCTGCTGCGCGGCGACCTGCCGGCCGCCGCCGAGCTCGCCGCCGCGGCCCTGGACGAGACGTCCCTGCCGAGCTGGGGCGTCCAGGTCGGCGCGCCGCTCGCCTGCCTGCTCACGACGGCCGTCCGCACGGGCCGGTACGAGGACGCCGCGGCGTACCTGACGATGCCGGTGCCGCCCGCCCTGCTGGAGACCCCGTTCGGGCTGCGGTACCTCCAGGCCCGCGGGCAGTACCAGCTGGCGGTCAACCGGCCGTACGCGGCACTCAGCGACTTCCAGACCTGCGGGCAGCTCCTGCGCGACTGGGGCGACGACGGACCGCGGGCCCTGCCGTGGCGGATCGACGCCGCGCAGGCCCTGCTGCGTCTGCGCCGCCGGGCCGAGGCGCGCGCCCTGCTGGAGGAGCAGCTGGACGGGGTGCCCGGGGACGACGGGCGGACGCTCGGCCGGGCCCTGCGGCACCTGGCTGCGGCGCTGGAGCCGCACGAACGTCCGGCCCTGCTCACCGACGCCGTGGAGGCGCTCCAGTCGGCCGGCGACCGGGTCGAACTCGCCCACACCCTGGCCGATCTGGGCGGCGCGTACCACGCGACGGGCGACGCGCGACGTGCCCGTCCGGCGCTGCGACGGGCCTGGCGGACCGCGCGGGAGTGCCAGGCGGAGGGGCTGAGCAGGTCCCTGCTGCCCGGGCTCTCGGCGACGTCGTCGGCGCAGGGCGCGGGCGCGCTGCTCGGCGACCGGGCGGCGGAACTCAGCGCGGCCGAGCACCGCGTGGGCAGTCTCGCCGCGCAGGGTCACAGCAACCGGCAGATAGCGAACCGGCTGTGCATCACCGTCAGCACCGTCGAACAGCATCTGACGCAGGTCTACCGGAAACTCCGGGTGAAGAACCGCACCGACCTCCCGGTTTTCCTGGAGGACGAAGAGGGACCGGATTCCGGACTGGCCCGGGAGAACCCGTCGCTGTGCCGCTGAAGAACCGCCACCCCTGAATGCGGAACACCCACCCCGCAACCCGACCCCTTATGTCTTCCGCGATTCCCGCATTCACCCCCTAGTCCCCCTAGTAAAGGCGGTGACGGCGTTCACACGAAACAGGGATGACGTCGCCTCCCCGGTCCGAACTAGGCTGAGGACACGGCTCTTTCCCGAAGCATTCGAAAGCCGATTCTCCCGAACTCCCGATGCACCGGCGTGATTCTCCGCCGGCTCTCAGCAATGGGCGGTCAGCATGCTCCTGAGCGAAAACCCGGTCCGGCAGGACGACATCCGACTCTCCGACGCCCCCTGGGCCGCGACCCGCGGCGGCCCGTCGATCCTGGGCGTCGGCACCTCGAACCCGGACTCCTCCTACACGCAGGAGGACCTCCTCGATCTGTACGACATCCAGGACCGGCGCATCCGTTCGGTCTTCCTCAACTGCGCGATCGACAAGCGGTTCCTCGACGTGCCGCCCTTCGGCGACGACGGCCGCCCCCGGATGGAGACCCAGGGCGAGCTGCTGGCCAAGCACAAGGCGCGCGGGACCGAGATGGGCGCCCGGGCGCTCCATTCCTGCCTCAAGCAGATCGGCGCCGCGGTCAGCGACATCGGCTACCTGGTCTGTGTGTCCTCCACCGGGCTGCTCACGCCCGGCTTCAGCGCGCTGCTCATCCGCGAGGTGGGCATCCCGACCGACTGCAGCCGGCTCGACGTCGTCGGCATGGGCTGCAACGCCGGGCTCAACGCGCTGAACGCGACCACCGGTTGGGCCTCGGCCAACCCCGGCAGGATCGCGCTGATGGTGTGCATCGAGGTGTGCTCGGCCGCCTACGTCTTCGACGGCACCATGCGCACCTCGGTCGTCAACAGCCTCTTCGGCGACGGCGCCGCCGCGATCGCCGTCTCGCACGGCACGCCGGAGACCGAGCGGACCGGCCCGCAGGTCCTCAAGTACGCCAGCTGCATCGTCCCGGACGCCGTCGCCGCGATGCGCTACGACTGGGACGACGACCAGGGCAAGTTCAGCTTCTTCCTCGACCGGGACGTGCCGTACGTGGTGGGCGCGCACGCCGAGACCGTCATCGGGAACCTGCTGAGCGGGACCGGCCTGCGGCGCAGCCAGATCGCCCACTGGCTGATCCACTCCGGCGGCAAGAAGGTCATCGACTCGGTCGCGGTCAACCTCGGCCTCACCCGGCACGACGTGCGCCACACGACCAGCGTGCTGCGCGACTACGGCAACCTCTCCAGCGGCTCCTTCCTTTTCTCGTACGAGCAGTTGATGCGGGAGGGGGTCACACGCCCGGGCGACTACGGCGTCCTCATGACGATGGGCCCCGGCTCGACCCTCGAGACCGCCCTCGTCCGCTACTGATCCCCTTCCCGACCAGACGAGTAGGACCAGACATGTCTTCCGCAGAAACCGCACAGGCGGCCCCCTCCCCCGCCGCGACGCTCGACATCGACAGCTCCCGTCCGCTGTCCGCGCCCCTGGTCGCGGAGATCAACGCGCTCTGCGACCGGCTGGAGGACTCCGAGGGCGGGACGACCGCCGTGATCCGGCTGCACGGCACGGACACCGCGACGCAGTGGCCGGGCGCCGTGGGCATCGACCTGGTGAGCCGCTGGGAGAAGGCCCTGCGGCGGCTGGAGCAGACCCGGTCGGCGAAGATCGTGATCGTCGAGGGTGTGTGCAGCGGCCCGGCGTTCGAGGTGCTGCTCACCGCCGACCTCCGGATCGGCGCCCCGGGGCTGCGCATCGACGTGCCGGCCAACGACGGCAGCGTGTGGGCCGGGATGTCCGTGCACCGTCTCACGAACCAGCTCGGCGGCACGCGTGCGCGCCGGCTGGTGCTGTTCGGCGCCCAGGTGTCGGCGCAGCGGGCGCTGGAGACCGGGTTGATCGACGAGACGGCCAAGGATCCGGCGGCCGTCGCGGCGCGGCTCGCGGAACGGTTCGGCCGGCTGGTGCCCGCGGAGCTCGCGATCCGGCGGCAGCTCGTCCTCGACGCCGGTGTCACCGCCTTCGAGGAGGCGCTGGGCAAGCATCTCGCCGCGTGCGACCGGACCCTGCGCCGCTCCCGGGGCGAGCTCGCCCCGGCTCCGCGGTAGGTCTCCGCCCGTCTTCCGTCCGTCCCGTCCGCAGAACGCCGAAGGAGTACCGATCGTGACAGTCAGCGCCGTGGGCAGCACGGAGCAGCAGTGGCGCACCCCCGCCCCGGTCTTCGGGGGTTCGCTGCTGGGCGACGCCAACGCCCTGATGACCTGCACCGCAGCGGCGGAGAAGCTGCTCGCGGAGCTGCCGGCCAAGCCGGACCGCAGTCCCGACGAGCAGCAGCTGGCCGCCGAGTTGTTCCGCGACCAGCGCCGGGTGCGCGGCGCGTTCCTGCGGCTGCACGCCGAGCGGGTGTACGAGGTGCTGACCGGCGAGCTCCGGGAACAACGCAGCCTGTCGGAGCTGGTGTTCGCCGCCGCCGACGCCTTCCCGGGGCTGACCCCGACCGAGGCGCAGATGGCGGCCGAGCGCGAGTGCGCCCAGGCCGACAAGGAGGGGCGGGAGATCGACCAGGGGATCTTCTTCCGGGAGATCCTCCGTTCACCGGTGGCGGGTCCGCATCTGCTCCAGGCCATGCTGCGGCCCTCGCAGCGCGCCCGTTCGCTGCTCGGCGAGTTCGGCCGGACGGGGCTGGTCGAACTGGGCACGGTGCACCTGGAGCGGATCGACGGCACCGCGCATCTGACGCTGTGCAACGGCCGGTTCCTGAACGCCGAGGACAACCAGCTCGTCGAGGACGTGGAGACGGCCGTCGACCTGGCGCTGCTCGACGACCGGGTCCGGGTGGGCGTGCTGCGGGGCGGGCGGATGACCCATCCGCGCTACCAGGGCCGCCGGGTGTTCTGCGCCGGGATCAACCTGGTCGACCTGCACCAGGGCCGCATCTCGTACGTCGACTTCCTGCTCCGGCGCGAACTCGGCTACATCCACAAGCTGATCCGCGGTGTGCGGGTCGACGACGGCTGGCCCCGGCCGCTGGTGGAGAAGCCGTGGGTGGCCGCGGTCGACACGTTCGCGATCGGCGGCGGCATGCAGCTGCTGTTCGCGGCCGACCACGTCGTGGCCGCCGCCGACTCGTATCTGAGCCTGCCGGCGGCGCAGGAGGGCATCGTGCCCGGCATGGCCAACCTCCGGCTGACGAGCCTGGCCGGTGCCCGGCTGTCCCGTCAGGTCATCCTGTCCGGCCGCAAGCTGTGGGCGCACGAGCCGGAGGCGCGGCTGGTCTGCGACGAGGTGGTGGACCCGAAGCTGATGGACGCCACGGTCCGGGCGGCGGCCGAGCGGCTGGCGACGCCCGCGGTGGTGGCGAACCGCCACATGATCAACCTGGCGGAGGAGCCGGAGGACCGGTTCCGCGCGTACGCCGCCGAGTTCGCCTTCGAGCAGGCCCTCCGGCTCTACAGCGACGACGTCATCGACAAGGTGGACCGCTTCAGCGCCGCGACGTCCGGGGACCGGCGGACGGGGTCGGGGTCGTGAGGCCGATCGACGCGATGCTGGAGGTCCTGCGCGACGAGGGGGTGACCCGGGTCTTCGGCAATCCGGGCACCACCGAGCTCCCCTTCGTCGAGGCGGTCGCCGCCGCCCCCGACCTGAGCTACGTGCTCGGGGTGCAGGAGGCCTCCGTGGTCGCGATGGCCGACGGCTACGCGCGCGCCACGGGCCGGCCCGCGTTCGTCAGCCTGCATGTGGCGGCGGGGCTGGCCAACGGCATGGTGGGACTGCTCAACGCCAAGCGCTCGCGGACCCCGCTGGTGGTGACCGCCGGGCAGCAGGACCGACGCCATCTGGCGCAGGACCCGATGCTCTCCGGCGACCTGGTGGGGATCGCCCGGGCGGCGGTGAAGCACACCTTCGACGTCCAGCACGCCCACGACCTCCCCCTGATGCTGCGCCGCGCGTTCGCGCTGGCCGTGCAACCGCCCGCAGGTCCGGTGTTCCTGTCGATCCCGATGGACCTGCTGGAGGAGGAGACCCCGGTCGACCCGCCCGCGCCCCGTTCGGTGCTGCGCGGGCTCGGGCCGGCCGCAGGCTGGCCTGAGGCGGCCGAACGGCTCGCCGCCGCCCGCCGGCCGGCGATCGTCGCCGGGGACGGGGTGGGCCGGGACGGCGCGCTGGCCGAGATGGTGGCGGTCGCGGAGGCGGTCGGCGCCACCGTCTACCACCAGCCGATGCACGACGGGGTGGACTTCCCCACGGTGCATCCGCTCTACGCGGGCGTGCTCGACGCGCGCTACTCGGCGATCCGCGCCGCGCTCGAAGGCCACGACGTGGTCCTCATCGTCGGCACCCGGGCGTTCATGGCGCACCACTACGAGCCGGGGCAGCCGATCCCGGCCGGCACCGAGGTCGTGCAGCTCGACGACGACCCGGGCGAACCGGGACGCAACTTCCCGGTGGCCCTCGGTCTGGTCGGCGGCATCCGGGAGACCCTCGCGGTGCTCGCCGGGCAGCTCGCCGGGAAGGTCCCCGAGGCGCGTTCGCGCACGGAGCGGACCGGGCGGGTCCACGAGAAGGGGCGCGCCCTGGTGCGTGAACGGGCCCTGGCCGCCTACGGCGAGGCCCCGCTGGACCCGCTGGCCGCGGTGCACGCCGTCGTCGCCGGTCTCCCGGAGGACGCCGTCGTCGTGGAGGAGGCGATCACCAGCGGGGTCCTGCTGCGCCAGGTGCTGCCGCTGGAGTTCCCCCGGTCGTACGTGCACACCGTGGGCGGCGGGCTCGGGTCGGGCATCGGCGCGGCGGTGGGTTCCCGGATGGGCGACCCGAGCCGCCCGGTGGTGGCCGTCCTCGGTGACGGCTGCACCCTGTTCGGGCTCCAGGGGCTGTGGAGCGCCGCGCACTACCGGGTGCCGGTCACCTTCGTGGTGATGAACAACGGCGAGTACCGCACGCTCAAGGAGACGGTCGTCCGCCGCGAGCGGCACCGCGACGCCGGCGGGCGGCGCGGCTCGCGCGGCCTGGAGCTCACGCCGCCGCGACTCGACCTCACCCCGGCCGCGGAGTTCCTGGGCCTCACCGTCGGGTCGGACCGCCGTCCCGACGGGCTCGACCTGGCCCCGCCCGACCTCGACTTCACCCGCCTCGCCGGGTTCTTCGGCATCAGCGCGGTACGGGCGGGCTCGACCGCGCACCTGACCGAGGCGGTCTCGTGGGCGGCGGCCGGCACGGAGCCCGTCCTCATCGACGTCCCCATCACGGGCCACCGTGACAGTGCCTGATCCGCGCACCGCCGCGGACGGGAGATCGGCAGGAGGAAGACATGACGAGCCTTCTCGACGGTGATCTGCTCACCGGCACCGTGCCGGGCGACGGCCGGCGTGCCGGAGCCGGCGGCACCGGCACGGCCGGCACGGTCGACGTCGTCGAACCGGCCACCGGCAAGACGCTCGCCGTCGTCGGCCTCGCCGACGCCGCGGACGTCGGACGCGCCGTGTCGGTGGCCGCCCGGGCGCAACCGGACTGGGGCGCGGTACCGGCCGCCGGCCGCGCCGCGGTGCTGCGGCGCGCGGCGGCGCTCCTGGAGGAGCACCGGGCCGAGGTCGCCCGCTGGCTGGTCCGGGAGGGCGGAGCGGTGCGGGCGAAGGCCGAGTTCGAGATCGCGGACGCGGTGGAGGAGCTGCTCCAGGCGTCGGCCCTGCCCACGCAGCCGCACGGGCAGGTGCTGCCGTCCGAGCCCGGGCGGTCGAGCACGGCCCGCCGGGTGCCGCTGGGCGTGGTCGGGGTGATCAGCCCGTGGAACGTGCCGCTGCTCCTCGCGCTGCGCTCGGTGGCGCCCGCGCTGGCGCTGGGCAACGCCGTCCTCCTCAAGCCCGACGTCCGCACGGCCGTCTCGGGCGGCCTGGTCGTGGCCCGACTGTTCGAGGAGGCGGGGCTCCCCGCGGGAGTCCTCCAGGTCCTGGCAGGGGACGCGGTCGCCGGCCGGGCGCTCACCGGGCATCCGGGGGTCGCCATGGTCTCCTTCACCGGTTCGACGGCCGTCGGCCGGGAGGTGGGGGCCGCGGCCGGGCGCACGCTGAAGCGCGTCTCGCTCGAACTGGGCGGGAACAACGCCCTGATCGTCCTCGACGACGCCGATCTGGAGTCGGCGGCGGCGGCCGGTGCCTTCTCGTCCTTCTTCCACCAGGGCCAGATCTGCATGGCGGCCGGCCGGCACATCGTCCACGCGTCGGTCGCCGAGGCGTACGTACGGCTGCTCACCGAGCGGGCCGGACGGCTGACGGCGGGCGACCCGTGGACCGATCCGGTCGACCTGGGCCCGATGATCGACGCGGGTCAGCTCGCCCGCACCCACGGGATGGTGGCCGACAGCGTCGCGGCGGGTGCCGTCCTGCGCTGCGGCGGCGTCCCGGACGGCCCGTTCTATCCGGCGACCGTGGTCACCGGAGTCACCCGCGCGATGCCGGTGTTCGCCGAGGAGGTGTTCGGTCCGGTGGCGCCCGTGGTGGTGGTCGCGGACGACGACGAGGCGGTCGCCGTCGCCGGGGACACCGAGTACGGCCTGGTGGCCGCGGTGCGGACGGGATCGGTGGAACGCGGTCTGCGGCTGGCCGACCGGTTGCGGACGGGGATGATCCACGTCAACGACGGGACGGTGAACCACCAGGCGGTGGTGCCGTTCGGCGGCTTCGGCGCCTCGGGGAACGGAGCCCGGCACGGGGCGCAGTACAGCTGGGACTCGTACACCCAGTGGCAGTGGATCACCGCGCGGAGCGGGGCCCCGGTCGGCGGGCCGTCCTGAGCGACGGCGGTCCCGCGTGGGCCGGGCCGGGGCGGGACACCGCCCCGGCCCGGCCCACGTGCCGTGATCCAGGAGGGGCCCGGTACCGGCGGTGTGACCCGTGCGGGGTGAAGGCCCCGCCGTCGTGCGGGGCCTTCACCCCGCACGGGCGGGCGTGGGAGGGGCGGGCGTCCCGGCGGCGCGGCGTCCTCAGGCCGTCCGGCCCGTCGTCGCGTACGACGGCGGGGCGGCCACGGCCGGCGCCGGCCCGCCGGTGATCTCCAGCGCACCGTCCGGGAGCCGCCGGCCGCCGAACCCGGAGCCGAGCGGAGCCCCCGGCCGGCCGGGGGCGCGTTCGCCGATGACGTCGAAGGGCAGGGTCCGCCCGCTCGCGCACACCTCGCCGACCTCGCCGGCGCGCAGCGCGTCCCCGAGGACGTCCCGCACGCTGAGCCGTACGCCGGGGGCGGGACCGACGACGGGGGCGCCGCTCGCGTCCGGCCCCGCGGGGAACACACCCACGGCCCAGGGCAGCACGCTGCCGCCCGGCGCGAACTCCGCCCGCAGGGCGGTGTCCGGCAGGATCTCGGTGTGCCGCGCGGCGAGCGCCGGCGGGCACGGGGCGCCGACGAGCAGCACCGACCGCGGCGGGGAGAAGGGCGGCGCGGCGGCCAGGGCGTCGAGCAGCGCCGGGTACTCCCCCGTCCCGCAGACCGCCACGACCCCGCCGAGGGCGGCCGGGCCGAAGCCGTCCGGCTGCGCGTGCAGCGTGCTGCCGGAGCCGAAGGCCCACCACATCGCGGAGAGGGTGGCCGGCCCGGTGGGCTGTTCGGCGACGGTGACGGTCTGTCCGGCCGGCCCGGCCTTCGCCGACCGGGCGGCCATCGCCAGGTGCCAGGCGCGATGGTCGACGAGGTGGCCCGAACGCCACAGCCCGCCCTCGCCGGCCGTCAGCAGGTAGGCGGGTTCGGTGGGCGCCGAGCGGGGCAGGGCGCGGTCGAGCGGCCAGGCGCCGATCCGCTTCCACAGCTCCGGGTCGTCCAGGGCGAGCCGCTGGAACCGCCCGCCGCGGCCCCAGCGGTCGTGTGTCGTCAGGCTGCACAGCACCGCCCCGGCGCCGCTGACCGCCGCGACGGCGGCGGTCTGGCCGGCCGGCACGTCCCGCGGGACGGGCACGCACACGCCGCCGGCCTTCAGCACCGCCAGGTGGGCCACGAGCGCCTGCCGGTGGTCGGCGCACTGCACGACGACGGGGTCGCCGAGCTGGACGCCGGTCCGCAGCAGTGCGGTGGCCAGCTGCGAGGACAGGACGTCGGCCTTGCCGTAGGAGAGCTGGTGCGGGCCCTCCCGGACGACGACGGCCCGCGGGTGCCGCCGGGCCGCCCGGGTGAAGAGGCCGTCGAGCGTCCGGGCCGACTCGGGCGGACGGTCCGCACGGCGGGCCGCGGGTCGGGGTCTTGCGGTGTCGCGGAGTTCGGCCGAGAGCATCGCTGCGGCTCCTTCTGCTCCTGCTGGGTGGTCCGCTCGGACGGGACGGCCCTCAAGCGGACGGTGTGACGGACCGCCTGGTCTCGCGCCGCTCCTCCGTCTCCGGCACGACCACGGGCTTGGCGTACGTCCGGGTCAGCAGGGGGCCGGTCATCGCGGTGGTCACCAGGGCCATGACGACGAGCAGGGAGTACAGGTCCCCGTCGAGCAGTCCGGCCTGGAGCCCGACGCCGAGGATGACCAGTTCGGTCAGTCCCCGGGTGTTCATCAGGGCGGCCAGGGCCGTGGCCGGCCGGCCGGGCAGACCGGCGGTGCGGGCGGCGAGGTACGTTCCGCCGAACTTGCCCGCCACGGCGACGAGCAGGACGGCGGCCAGTTCGGTGGTCTCGGCCCAGCCGAACTGGCGGAGGTCCACCTTGAGTCCGGCGACCACGAAGTAGACGGGCAGCAGCACCGAGGTCACGTTCCGGGTGTGCTGCATCAGGTCGCCGCGCAGCCGGTCCCCGCACTCCGCGGGCACGATCAGGCCGAAGAGGAAGGCGCCGAAGATGTAGTGCATGCCCATGAACTCGGTGGCGGCGCCGCAGAGCAGGGCGCCGACGAGCACCTGCGCCAGCAGCCACGGCGTCGCCGGACCGCGTCCGTCGCCCCGCGTCATCACCCGGCGCAGCCAGGGACGGACGAGCAGGACCAGCAGCAGCACGAACGGGATCATGAGGGCGACGCGCCACATCCCCCCGTGCCCGCTGCCGACGGCGGCCTGCACGCCGGCGAGGGCGGTCCAGGCCACGATGTCCACCAGGGCCGCCGTGGCCAGGGCGATGCCGCCGAGCGTGGACTTGGCCAGGCCCCGGTCGGAGAGGATCCGGGCCAGGACGGGGAAGGCGGTCACGGACACGGCGAGACCGATGAAGACGATGAACGCGGCCTTCTGCTCGGTCGGGTGGTCGCGGAGCAGGTAGAACCCGAGCCCGGTGCCCAGGACGAAGGGCACGGCCGTCGAACCGATGCTGACGGCCGCGGCCATCCTGCCCCGGCCGCGCAGGGCCTGGCGTTCGATCTCGAGCCCCACGCCGAACATGAAGAGGGTGACGCCGACGTCGGCCATCGCGCTGAGCAGCGGCCTGACGTCGGTGGGGAAGAGGGTGTCGGACACGGCCCCGTCGAGGAGGGTCGGCCCGAGGAGGACGCCGGCCAGGATCTCGCCCACGACGGGGGGCTGTCCGATCCTGGTCGCGAGGTACCCCAGTCCCTGGGCGAGCACCAGGATCAGGGCGAGGTCGAAGAGGAGGAGGGCCACCTGATGGCTGTTCATACCTGTTGTGCTCGCTCCCTGGTCTCGGACGGGTGGAACCGGCGCCGTGACGGGCCGGTGAAGTGATCGCGACCAGTCTTCCGGGAGCGCCTACAGATGGTCTGAAGGGTCTCTGCCCGTCTCCCCCGGGGCCCGGGCGGGCCGCCGCGGGCGCGCGGGTACCCCGTGCGCGTCGCCGCGGCACGGGGTACGGGGCGGGCACGGGGGCCTGGTTCAGGCGACCGAGGCGGCTCCGGCTCCCTGGAGCAGCCGGGCGACGGCGGCGCTGCGGTGGGTCAGCGGTTCGCGCTCGGCGCACTCGGCGGCGTAGAGCCGCATCAGCTCGTGGAAGCGGTACTCGCCCCGGTCCGCCTCCACCAGCAGGTGGCGGGCCGCCAGCAGCCGCAGCGTCCGGGCCGCCTCGGGTTCCGACATGCCGGTCAGGTCCGCGGCGGTGGACACGGTGATCAGGCCGTCGCTGAAAAGACCGAGGAGCCGGAACATCCGGGCCGCCTCGGCGGACAGCGCCTGGTAGGAGGTCTCGAAGAGCGAGTGCAGACTCGTCGAACTGTCCCCCGGCGTGGTCATCCGGTCGAGTCTGCCGTGCTCCACGGCGAAGTGCTCGACGAGCGAGGCGAGCGGCACGTCCCGGTTGGCGGCCACGGTCTCGGCCATGATGCGCAGTGCCAGGGGGAGGCCGCCGGACAGGCCCACCAGCCGCCGGGCGACCGACTCGTGGTGGCGCAGCCGGTCCCCGCTCAGGCATCCGAGCAGCCGCAGGGCGTCCTGGGTGCCGAGCGGGCCGAGCCGCAGGAGGTGGGCGCCGTCGCGGACGGCGAGTCCGCCGAGCCGCTGCCGGCTGGTGCTGAGCACGCAGGAGGACCCGCGCGGGATGAGCGGCCGCAACTGGTCGGCGCTGAGCACGTCGTCGAGCATCACGAGCATCCGCTTGCCGTGCAGCAGGCTGCGGTAGAGCGTCGCGCGGCTCGCGAGGTCGGCGGGGATGCGCGAGCTCTCCACCCCGAGGCTGCGCAGCACCTGCAGCAGGGCGTCGGAAGCGCTCAGGGAGCGTCCCTGCATGCTCGTCCCGTGCAGGTCGACGTAGATCTGACCGTCCGGGAAGTGCTCCGAGAGCCGGTGCGCCAGCTCCAGGGCGAAGGCGCTCTTGCCGACGCCGGCCGGTCCGTCGATGACGGCGACGGGTGTGGAGGCGCCGCGCCGGCCGTGGTTCTCGGTCAGCAGCCGTTCCAGGTGGGCCAGTTCCCGCGACCGCCCGACGAATCCCCGCGCCACGGGCGGCAGCTGGGCCGGCCGCGGGGTCTCGGGGAGGACGATGCCGGCGGCCGGCGTCTCGCCGCCGGGGGGCCAGGAGGCGGGGGTGGCGCCCCCGGATCCGGTGGCCACCGGGGTGACCGGCCGGCCGGCGAGGATCTGCTGGTGCAGGACGCGCAGTTCGGCGCCCGGGTCGATGCCGAGCTCGTGGCGGAGGAGCCGCCGGGTCTCGGCGTAGACCTCCAGGGCGTGTGCCTGGCGGCCGCACCGGTAGAGGGCGTTCATCAGCAGCCAGCGCAGCTTCTCGCGCAGCGGCTCCTCGGCCACGGCGCCGAGCAGCACGGTGACCGCCTCGACCGGCCGGTCGGCGTCCAGCATGTCCGCGGCCCATTCCTCGACCGCCGTCAGCCGCATGTCCTGGAGCCGGGTGCGCTCCATGGCGGCGAAGGGCCCGGGGACGCCGGAGTGCGCCTCGCCGTGCCAGAGCGACAGCGCGGCCTCCGCGAGTTCGAGGGCCTCGCTCAGTCGTCCCTCGGCCCGTGCGCGGCGGGCCTGCGCGTGCCGGAGGGCGAAGAGGGTCGCGTCGACGGTGGAGGGGTCGGTCTGCAGCGCGTACCCGCCGGCCGTGGAGACGAGCAGGTCGCCGCTCTCCCTTCGGCTGCGCTCCGGCTCCAGCACCCGGCGCAGTCCGGCGACGTAGGTGTGGACGCCGTTGGCGGCGGTCTGGGGGATGCTGCCGCCCCAGACGGCGTCGATGATCTGCTCGACGCTCACGACGTCGTTCGCCCGGCCGGCGAGCAGCGCGAAGACCGCGCGTTGTTTGGGTGGTCCGAGGACGACTTCCCGTCCGTGCCGCCAGGCCCGCACCGGGCCCAGCAGCTGTACACACAAGGGCTCCCCCGTTGTCGGCATGGCCTTGCCGCCTCCTGAGATCGTTGTCGCGGTCACGGGACCGCTCTGCTGCCAGTGGTGGGAACGCACGGACGTGTCTCAGGCGGCGCGCGTGGCGTCGTCGCCCCCTGTGCCGGTCGCGCGGGCCACCAGCCGGTCCGCGACACACCGCAGCTTCTCCCGCGTCTCCTCCAGTTCGCGGTCGGGCACGGAGTGCTCGACGATGCCGGCGCCCGCCCTCAGCCAGGTCGCCCCGTCGCGGCGGAACACGCTGCGCAGGGCGAGGGCCGCGTCCATGGAGCCGTCGCGCGCCACGGTCATCACGGTGCCGGCGTAGAGGCCGCGCTCCGTCGGCTCGTGGGCGCAGATGCTCTCGTACGCGGCGTGCTTGGGCACTCCGGAGGCGGTGACGGCCGGGAAGACGGCGGCGAACGCGTCCCAGGGGCTGGCGCCCTCCGGCATCCGGCCGACCACCCGGGAGGCCAGGTGCTGGACCGAGCCCCGCTCCTTGACGACCATGTACTCCTCCACGACGACCGTCTCCGGCTTGCACGGTCCGGCGAGTTCGTCGACGGCGACCTTCACGGAGATGGCGTGCTCGTGGAGTTCCTTGGGGTCGGCGAGGAGCCGTTCCCGCAGCAGCCGGTCCTCCTCCGGGTCGCCGGTCAGCGCCCGGGTGCCGGCCAGGGGCTGGCTGGAGACCCGCCCGTCGATGCCGACCTCGACCACGGTCTCCGGGCTGAAGCCGAGGGCTTGCAGGCCGCCCATGTTCAACAGGTAGGAGCGGGCGGGGGTGTTGGCGCGTCGTCCGACGACGTAGCTGGCGGGGAAGTCGACGTCGGCGGGAGCCGGGACGGCGCGGGAGACGACGGCCTTCTGGAGTTCCCCGGCGCGGATCCGGTCCACCACCTCGCCGACGGCCACCCGGTAGTCCTCGGCGCCCACCTCCAGGTCGACCGAAACAGGCCGAACGACTATGTCAGGTTCAGACTCCAGTTCGATCACGAACTTCCGTACGGCGTCGATCTCCTCGACGTCCAGACCGCGCACGTGCGCCGCCTTCCCGGTGAGCCGCACCTCGGTCCGGGGGACCACGAGGTGGAGCAGCACGTCGTTGTCGACGGGGCGGCCGGCGACGGCGTAGGCGAGCTCGAAGGCGCTCCAGCCGTACGCCCGCCAGTCGGCCAGGTCGAGACCGTCGAGGAAGGCCCGGACCTGGGCCAACGGGTCTCCCTCCCAGGGCCGTTCGGTGGTGACACCGTGCTTCGTACATCGCACCGAATGAGGTTTCAGCACGACTTCGGCGGCGACCCCGCCGGCCACCGACCAGGCGTCGGGGCTCTCGTAGACCACATAGGTGTCGAACAGACCCGAGGCGGCCAGGCCCGAGGCGACGGCGAGCGGTTCGGTCGCCGTGTTCAGCACGGTGGACCTGTAGAACTCCATGTCTCTTCCTCCTGCAGCATTACGACCGACATTGACCACGATGCGCGAGGCGACTCGACCCGGGCGGCATCGGTCCGCGCGGCGAGCGGACGTGAGCACCACAGAACCCGGGCTGGGGAAACAATGGCCATGCGTGAAGTGAATCCACGGCGGCCCCCGCCCACAGGAAAGGAACGCCGAAAACCACTCGACCGAAATTCTCGACGGAGAATCAGAAGAATGACAACGTCGCGCCCGACGAACAGGCGCGAAGGAAACGGCACCGGCCCCGGGACACGGGAGAGGCGCACGGCACACCGCCGGACGGACGGGGTGCGGACAGCGCGACGCGTCCACGAGCGAGCCGCGCCGGGCCACACTCCTCCGTCACCGGAGGAACGGCAGCCTCACCTCGGACGTTGCCGTCACACGGCGAACCGCCCGCCGGCACCCGGTGGCGCCGGCGGAAACACGCGGACGCACACGGCGCCGAACCCGGCGACGCCGTCGTCACGGATACGCTCCGGCACGGCGACGGACATACGGAATCTCGTGCCGGTCGACACAGTTCGCCATTCGCACTGAAAAGACATCATTACCCCGGTGGGCCGAATCCCCCCTTGCCGCTCCAGGCTATTTCCCGAAGCGGTGTAACCGAGGTCGACTCTACCCAACGGCACCAGACCGAATCAACAAGTATCCGTTTCACGCTCGTTACTTGACTGCTTTTTGTCAGGTCGCGTTATAGATCTCCACGCACCCCGAACGGGAAATTGATTTCCCGTTCGGGGTGTTCGCGCGGGAGGCGGCCCGGCGCCTTTTGCACGGGGGAGATACCGAGCCGCCGTGGCCCTCGTTGCCCGCGCCGCGAACCGGCGCGGGAGAGAACCAGTCCTCGTCGTGTCACGGCGCCCTGGAGCCCACCCGTCCAGGGGGCGCCGCGACCGTCGCGCAGCCCGTCCGCCGAGCGGCCGGGCCGGCGGCGGCCCGGGGTCCCGCGCCGGATCCGCGGTCGCGCCGGCGCGGGGACGCAGGAACCCCCGCCCCCGGGCCGGCGAGGGCCCACCCGCACCGCCGGCCCGCCACGGGGAGCATCGCCGCCACCCACAGGGCGGGCACGGCCGGCCAGACCCCGGACAGCCGCCAGGCGCGGGCCGCGCCGAGGACGAACAGGCCCGCGACCACCGCCCCGAGGAGCAGCCCGACGACACCGGGCAGGGCGGCGAAGAGCGCCTGCCTGCGGTGCGGGGCTGCCTCTCGCACGGATCCTCCCGACGTTTTTTATACTCGTAAGACGTACGCGTACAATAACTGTAGCCCCGGGCACCTGTCGTTGTCACCCCCGGCCTCAAGTCCCCAGCCCAGCGGGGTGATTCGGCCGACGGACAGAGCAACGGACCGGACCGTTCCACGATCTCCGACGGGAGAAGCACGATGAAGCCCCGAAACGGCCGCAGAGGCGCGGCGCGGCGACCGGCGCCGCTGTCGCAGGAGTCGATCGTCACGGCTGCGCTGCGCATCCTCGACGAGGAGGGCCCCCGGCAGCTGTCGATGCGACGGCTCGCGAAGGAGCTCTCCATCACGCCGATGGCGCTCTACCACCACGTGCGCGACAAGCACGAGTTGCTGCTCCTGCTCCTCGCCTCCCTGTCCCGCGACCGGCCCCGCCCCGTCCTGCCGGACGACCCCCGCGAGCGGCTGGTGGCCGCCGCCCAGCTGCTCCACGACGTCCTCGCCCAGTACCCCTTCCTGACCGAGATCCTCGCCTCGCCCGACCTGCTCGCCGTCTCGGCCCTGTGGGTCATGGAGGCGCTGCTCGACGCGGCGGTCGAATGCGGGCTCACCCTCGAACAGGCGGCCCAGGCCCATCAGGCCATCTGGCACTACACGGTGGGCGTCCTGCTGATCCGGACGACCCGGATCCAGCACCACGCGGAGCTGACCCGGCCCACCCAGCGCGAGCAGGTGTTCGCCACGCTGCCGGCCGGCGAGTTCCCCCGGGTGACCTCGCTCGCCGACCGGTGGGGGCCGCTGACGACCCGTGACACCCATCGCGAGGGCCTGGAGGACATCGTCGAGGGGCTGCTCGGACCGCGGCCGGAGCGCCCGGGGGGCCTCGCATGACCGCGGACGGCACCCCCCTGATCGGGATCATCGGCGGCTACGGCCGCGTCGGCGGTGCCGCCGCCCGGGTCCTGGCCGCCGAGTGCGGCTACCGCCTGCGTGTGGGCGGGCGTTCCGCCGACGCGGCCTGGTCCCTGGCCCGCAGGCTCGGCGACGGGTCCGAGGCGGCGGTGGTGGACGCCGCCGACGGCCAGAGCCTGCGGCACTTCACCCGGGGATGCGCCACCGTGCTCGACTGCTCGGGCACCGCCTTCGTGCTGCGCGGCGCGGTCCGCCGGTCCGTCCTGGCGGCGGGCGCCCACTACGTCGGCATGACGGACGACGGCGGGCCCCGCACCCCCCACGGCCCTGCCACGGCCGTCCTGTTCACCGGCCTGGCGGGCACGCTGGCCGGCTGGCTCCCCCGCCTGCTCGCCGACGGGCTCGCCTCGGCGACGTGCTTCGACGGCTGGTACGGCGGACTCGGCGCGGTCACCCCGCACGCGGCCGTCTCCGGACTGCTGGCCAGGCGCCGCGCGCTCGACGTCCCGGCCGGCGCGTGGACCGGGGCCCGTACGCGTGACGGCTCGCCCGACGGACCCTTCGGCGGACCCCTCGCCGCGGCCCCCGGGGATCCCTCCGACCCCTCGCTCCCGGCACCGCCGGGCGGTGAAACGCCCCTGACCGCACGGGAGTCGCAGCCTCCGTGGCCCCTGCCGGCCCGCCCCGCCGCGGTCCACCGGATCCTGCCCGAGGAGCTGCGCCGCCAGATGTACGGGCTGTGCCTGGAGGAGGCACGGTGGCGCGAGGTCTTCCCGGGGCCCGCGACGCCCGCCGTCCTGGACCGGCTCGCCGGACGGCCGCGGGGGGCGCTCGACGCCAGGGCTCTCCTGGGCGTCGCCCGGGAGCTGTCCAGGGCGAGCCGTCTGGATGCGGAGAGGATCTCCTCGTATGCGATGACATATGGCACGCTGGACGGGCTCACGCCCGACGGCCTCGCCGTGCGGCGGAGTGCACTGATGCACTGCACGGACGTGTCCGGCCTCGCCGGGGTCGTCGCCGCGGCCACCGCGCACGAGGCCACCGGGGACCGGTTGTCGTCCGGTGTCCATGTGGCGGCGGATACGCTGCCGCCCGAGGGCACCGCGGACTGGATCGTCCGCCACCTCCCACGGGCGACCGTGCGGAGGACGGAGATCCCGACCGGCGGGACGGGCAGGACGACGTCCACGCCGGTGGCCGCCCGACGTCCCGGGTGAGGACGTCGCCGCGCGGCAGGGAGCGCAGGGCGACCGCACGCGGACCACCGCACCCCGCAGCGCTCGGCCCCCGGGCGCGGGAACCGACCTCACCCGACCGGATCGACAGGAAGACACACGGATGACGCCTCGTACCCGAAGCACCGGCAGGATCGGTCGCCCTCCCCGGCTGTCCCAGGAGGCCATCCTCACGGCGGCCCAGCGCATCCTGGACGAGGAAGGCCCCGAACACCTGTCGATGCGTCGGCTGGCGCAGGAGCTGTCGAGCACCGCGATGGCCCTGTACCACCACGTGCGCGACAAGGACGAACTGCTGCTCCTGCTGCTCGAGCGGCACGCCCAGGGCTTCCAGCGGCCCGAGCTGCCCACCGACCCGCGGGAGCGGCTGATCACGGCGAGCCAGGTGCTGCACGACATCCTCGCCGAGTGCCCGTGGATCGTGGAGGTCCTCGCCTCCGACGACCTGATGGCCGTCTCCGCCCTGTGGATCGTCGAGAACATGATCGACGCAGCGATCGAGTGCGGGCTCAGCCCCGAGGAGGCCGTCTACGCCTACCGTGTCATCTGGTACTACACCGCCGGCGAACTCACCATCCGCGTCAACCGCGAGCGGCACCACGCCGGTCTGGAACGGCCGCCGCACCGCGACAAGGCCTTCGCCTCGCTCGCGCCGGAGGAGTTCCCGCGGCTCGCCTCGCTGGCGGCCCGGTGGGACGAGATCACCACGCGGGACACCCACCGTCAGGGGCTCGTCGCCATCGTCGACGGCCTGCTGTCCCGGACCGGCACCGAGCGCCGGACGGGATGACCGAAGGCCCGGACCGGCGCGCCGTGGGAACGGTGCGGCGGTCCGGGCCTCTCCCGGGGCCCGGGCCCGGTCCCGGGCGCTCAGGCGTCCAACTGCGCCCGCAGGGCCCGCTTGTCGACCTTGCCGACTCCGGTGAGCGGAAGCCGGTCCAGCACCACCAGCCGGTCGGGCACCTTGTACGCCGCGACCCCCCGTCCGCGCAGCGCCGCCTGCACGTCGCGCAGGGTCGGCGGGCGGGCCGGGTCGCGGGCGACGACGCAGGCGCAGGTCCGCTCCCCCATGTGCGGGTCGGGCAGCCCGATCACCGCGGCGGCGACGACCGGGACGGCGGCGAGCAGATGCTCCTCCACCTCCTGTGCCGGGACCTTCTCCCCGCCGCGGTTGACCACGTCGTTGATCCGCCCGACCACCTGGAAGTCGCCTTCCGCGGTGCGCCGGACCAGGTCGCCGCTGCGGTAGTGGCCGTCCTCGGTGAACCGGGTCGCGTTGCGCTCCGGCGCCCGGTAGTAGCCGCGCAGGGTGTACGGCCCGCGGGTGAACAGTTCGCCGGTCTCGCCCGGTTCCGCGTCGGAGCCGTCCTCCCGCACCACCCGGACCTCGTCGCCGGGCGACAGCGGCCTGCCCTGGGTATGGACGATCACGTCCTCGGGGTCGTCCAGCCGCGTGTAGTTGAGCAGGCCCTCGGCCATCCCGTACACCTGCTGGAGCGTGCCGCCGAGGGACTTGGTGACCTGCCGGGCCGTCTCCGGGTCGAGCCGTGCCCCGCCCACCTGCAGCACCCGGAGCGAGGACAGGTCGTGCTCCGTCCACTCCGCCGCGTCGAGCCAGAGCGGGACCAGCGGCGGCACCAGCGAGGTCATCGTCACGCCGGTCCGCTCGATCAGCGGGAAGCAGGCGTCAGCCGTGGGCGCCGGGGCGAGCACGGCGGTGCCGCCGGCGCGCAGCGTGCCGAGGACGCCGGGGCAGGCCAGGGCGAAGTTGTGCTGGGCCGGCAGGGCGGCGAGGTACACGTCGTCCTCCCCCACCGCGCAGAGCCGGGCGCTCTCCCGGAGCTGGTAGGCGTAGTCGGCATGGGTGCGCGGGATCAGCTTGGGCGGTCCCGAGGTGCCGCCGGAGAGCAGGAAGAGGGCCACGTCCTCGGGGTCCGGCGCGGGGAGTTCGACCGGGTCGGCGTCGAGGGAGGACAGGGCGGTGTACGGACCGGGCTCACCGGCCACCAGCACGTGCCGGAGGCTGTCCGTCCGGTCGAGCACCTCCCGGGCGACCAGCCGGAAGTCGCAGCCGAGCACCTGGTCCGGGCACACGTAGGCGACGGCCCCCGCGGTGGCCACCAGGTGGGTGATCTCCGCGGAGCGGTGGGCGGGCAGGGCGTAGACGGGCAGCACCCCGGTCCGGAAGCAGGCCAGGCTGAGCACGATCAGCTCGGCCTCGTTGGGAAGGTGGACCACGATCCGGTCGCCGGCGGCGAGACCGGCCCGCAGCAGTCCGGCGGCCATCCGGTCGGCCGCCCGGTCGAGTTCGGCGTGGGTCAGGGTGCCGGCGGACGTCACCAGGGCGGCCGCGGTGTCCTGTGCGGGTGTCCGTGGCCAGGTTCCCAGGACGTCCGCGTTCCAGTACCCCTGCTCGCGGTAGGCGCGGGCCGTCGGTTCAGGCCACGGAACACAGCCTTCCTGCATGGAGGTTCCCCCTTGTCTTCCGGTACGGGACGGTGGTCGGGGCCGTACGGCGGGCCCTCACGGGGTGGCCGGCCAGGCCGAGACGGTCACGGGCAGGGCCGCCCGGACCGCCTTGAGCACCCGGGCGAGCACCTCCTCGCGCCGGGTCTCCAGGTAGAAGTGCCCGCCGCCGAAGACGGCCACCTCGCACGTGCCGTCGGTGACCTCGCTCCAGGCGAGGGCCTCCTCCGGGGTGACCTCGGGGTCGTCGCCGGCGTACAGCACGGTCACCGGGAGGGTGAGCCGGCAGCCGGGCAGCGGCCGGTAGGTCTCGATCAGCCGGTAGTCGCCACGGACGGCGGGCAGCAGCGCCTCCAGGAGCGCGCCGTCGTCCAGGACGTCCTGCCCGGTGCCGCCGAGCCGCCGCAGGTCCGCGAGGAGTCCGGCGTCGTCGGCGAGGTGCAGCGTGCCGCCGCGGGTCCGCCGGGGGGCCGGCTGGCCCGAGACGACGAGACCGGCGGGCGGCCGGCCGGTCACCGCGAGTCTGCGCGCCGCCTCGTAGGCCACGGCGGCGCCCATGCTGTGCCCGAAGAGGACGGTGGTGGCGAGCGTGTCGGCGGTGTGCTCCCGCAGCAGCCCCGCGACGACGTCGTCGACCAGGGCCTCCATGTCCGCCGCCACCGGCTCGCCGTAGCGGTCGCCGCGGCCCGGGTACTGGACGGCCGACACCTCGACGTCCCAGGGGGATTCCAGCGCCCAGGCGCGATAGGCGCCGGCGGCTCCACCGGCGTGCGGGAAGCAGATCAGCCCCGCCCGCGCGTGGGTGCGCCGGGAGAAGACCCGCGGTGCGGCGGGGGCGGGCCGGCCGGTCGGCGTCACAGCTCGCCCTCCTCGAAGTCGCCGGGGTCGCCGCCCGCGTCCCGGCCGGATCCGTCGAGAGCCTGCGACTCGGCGACGAGCGCGCTCATGCCGGCGACCGTGGGAGCCCGCAGGACGTCGCGCATCGGCAGCTCGACGCCGAGCCGGCCGCGCAGGGCGGTCACCAGCCGGGTCGCCGTGAGGCTGTCGCCGCCGAGGGAGAAGAACGTGGCGCCGCGTGCCGTGACGGGTACGCCGAGGGCGCGCGCCCACAGTTCCGCGACGATCTCCTCCACCGGGCCGCGGGGCGGGTCGTCCTCGCCGCCGCCCTGGGCCGCGCCCTCCGCGAGGACCCGTTCGACCCGTCGCCGGTCCACCTTGCCGTTCGCGTTGAGCGGCAGGGTCGCGAGACCGACGAGGGAGCCGGGGATCATGTGGGCGGGCAGCCGGTCGGCGAGCCAGCCGCGGAGTGCCGCGGGGTCCGGGCCGGGGACGCCGTCGGGGCGGCGGGCGGTGAGCAGGACGACGCCGTCCGGCTCGTGACGGGCCCGCTCGACGGCGGCGAATCCGGCGGCCTCCAGCGCCTGCGCCCAGCCGGCCGCGTCCGCCGGGGAGGAGGCGGGCGCGGCGGCGGTGGGCAGGGCCAGGGCGGAGACCGTCGTCCGTGCGACGAGGAACAGCCGGCCGCCGGGGCGGGCCAGCAGGGCGAGCGTGCGCGCCGCGGCGTGCGGGTCGGGCTCCCGGCCGAGCGCGTCGTTGGCCACCAGGACGTCGTAGGCGGCGAGCCGTTCCTCGGGGACGGCGAAGGCGTCCTGACGGGCGGTCCGGACGCGGTGGCCCGATCCGGCGAGCCGGTTCTCGGCGGCGGCCAGCCGGGCGGGCCGGGCGTCGAGCAGGGTGTAGCCGACGGCGCCGGGCTTGAGCCGTTCGAGGAGTGCGGCGGCGGTCCGGCCGCCGCCGGCGGCCCAGTCGGCGATCTCGGGCGCCCGGGTTCCCTCGGGGTACGCGGCCTCCACCTCGGCGGCGACGGCGTCCAGGCAGACGGCGACGCCCGGCCACCGGTGGGCGAGGCCGTCCGGGGACAGGACGGGGTCGTCGGCCAGCGCCTCCGTGTCGGTCTCGCCGGAGAGCAGGGGCATCAGGACGGGCATCGCCCCGGCCCAGGCGTCCACGACGGCCTGGAGGGGTGTGCCGGCCACCCGCCGGCGCAGGGCGGCGGCCCGTTCGCGGTCGCGGGCGGCCGCCCAGCGGGGGCCGGGGGCGACGCCGCCGCCGGCGCGGGTGAGGACGTCGCGCGCCGCGAGGAAGTCGAGCCAGGCGTCGAACAGGGGGCGCCGCTCCTGCGCCACCGGGAGCGTGCCGGTCTCGGCCGGGCCGCCGTCGGGGCCGAGCACCTGCTCCAGCAGGGCGGTGAGCAGCGTCTCGGTCAGCTCCGCCTCCAGCTCGCCCGCGTCCTCGCCCGGGTCAGGTCCGCGGGCGGGCGGCGGGGCGGTGGCGGACGCGCCGTCGGGGAGGCCGGTACGGCCGGTGGCCGGCGGGGAGGCCGGTGCGGTGGCGGCGGGCGCGGGCAGGAAGGCCGCCGCGACCTCCCGGGTGCGCTCCCCGACCACGGCGGCGAGGGCCTGGGACACGGCCGGATGGGTCTGGAGCACGGACTCGATCTCGCCGAGTTCGACCCGGAAGCCGTTGATCTTGACCTGCTGGTCCATCCGGCCGAGGAACTCCAGGGTCCCGTCCGGCCAGTAGCGGCCGGTGTCGCCGGTGCGGTACCAGCGCCCGTCGGGCTGTCGGGGGAAACGTTCCCGCGTGAGCTCCGGGTCTCCCCGGTAGCCCTGGGCCACGCCGGCGCCGCCGATCCACAGCTCGCCGGGCACCCAGTCCGGGCAGTCCCGGCCCTGCGGGTCGACGACCCGGAAGCGCTGGTTGGAGAGCGGCGTGCCGTACGGGACGGACCGCCACTGGGCGGGCACCGAGCGGACCTCGTGGGCGTTGGACCAGATCGCGGCCTCGGTGGCGCCGCCGAGCGCGATCAGTCGGCAGCGGCCGCCGGTCGCGGCGGCCAGCCGGTCGGGCAGGTCGAGGCCGATCCAGTCGCCCGACAGCAGGGCCAGGCGCAGGGTGTCCGGCAGGGGTTCCCGGTCGGCGGCGGTGAGCAGCATGTCCATCAGCGCGGGGACGGAGTTCCACACCGTCACGCCGTGGCGCCGGCACAGGGCGAGCCAGCGGTGGGCGTCGCGCCGGTCGGCCTCGTCGACCAGGACCAGGGCACCGCCCTCGGCCAGGGGGCCGAACACGTCCCAGACCGAGAGGTCGAAGTCCAGGGCGGAGACGGCCAGGACGCGGTCGGTGGAGCCCACCTCGAAGCGCTCGTCGACGTCCTCGACCGTGTTCACGGCAGCCCGGTGGGAGACCTCCACGCCCTTGGGCGTGCCGGTGGATCCGGAGGTGAAGATGACGTACGCGGTGTCGTCGGCCGGGACCTCCACCGGGGCGTCGAGCGGCGCGGCGCGCAGGGCCCGGTGCAGCGGCAGGACGGGGAGCCGCGAACCGGCGGGCCGTGCGGGGTCGTTGCCGTCCAGGACCAGGACCGCGCGGCTGAGGGCGTGGATGCGGTCGCGGCGTTCGGCCGGCTGGTCGACGCCGACGGGGACGTACGAGCAGCCCGCCGCGAGGACGCCGAGCACGGCGGCGATCTGGTCCGGGCCCTTGGGGGCGGTGACGACGACGGGGCTGCCGGGGCGGACGCCGTGGGCGGCCAGGGCTCCGGCGACGCGCAGGGCGCGGTCGGCGAGTTCGCCGTGGGTGAGGGCGCCGTCCTTCCCCCACAGCAGGGCGGGGTGACCGGCCCGGGCGGCCGCGCGCTCGAAGAAGGTCTGGTGCAGGAGCCGTCCGCTCTCCTGCCGGGTCACGGAGTTCACCTCGTCGCGACATCGGATCTGGGAGGCGGGCAGGGGTATGTGCGGCGGGCTGGTCCAGTCGGCGCTCGCGAGCCCGTGCAGCAGGGCGGTGTACGCGCCGAACATGGTGTCGAGGACGCCTTCGGGGAAGAGCGCCTCGACGGCGTCCCAGGCGAGCAGCAGGCCGCCCTCGCGGGTGCCGTACACCTGGTGGTCGAGCCACACCTGCGGGGTCTGCGAGACCATCCAGGACAGGTCGCCGAGGGCGGCGGCGCAGTCGTCCGGCACCAGCGGGGCGTCGAGGTTGCAGGCGAAGACGACGGGGGCGGTGCGCGGGGCGCCGGTGTCGGCGCGGACGAAGTCGCGCAGCACGTCGACACCGGTGTAGGCGGCGTGGCCGACGTCGTCGTGCAGGCGCTGCTGGAGGGCGCGCGCCCGCTCGGCGAAGCCGTCGCCGGGGGCCGGCGCGACCTCCAGGAGCAGCAGGCTGGTGAAGTCGGCGACCATGCGCTCGATGTCGGGATGGACGTCCTGGTCGCGGTCGAACAGCGGGATGTTGAGCAGGAACCGCTGCTGTCCGCTCCAGCGGGCCAGGATCTCGGAGAAGGCCGTGGCGAGCAGCACCGCGGGGGTGATGCCGTGTTCGGCGGCGCGGCGCTGCAGCAGCGCCCAGTCCCGCGGGTCCAGGGTGTGGTTCCGCCGGACGAAGCGCGGGACGCCGATCTCGTCGGGGTCCGCGGCGAGCGGCAGGTCGGGGCCGCCGGGGAGATCGGGCAGCCGGCGCTGCCAGTACTCCCGGGCCTTGTCGCGTCCGGCCGCTCGCCGGGCGGCGGTGTCGGCGGTGTACTGCGCGAAGGTGTAGCCGGGTTCGGCGCCGGTGGCGGGATCCCGGTAGAGCGCGGCCAGGTCGGAGAGGAGGAGGCGGATGCTGGCCACGTCGGCGACGAGCAGGTCGACGTTGACGTGGAGCCGGGGGCCGGCGCCGGGGCGGCGGCTGAGCTGGACGTCGAGGACCTCGCCGCGGGAGACGTCGAGGACCCGGTGGGACAGCCGGTCGCGCAGACGCAGCAGGGCCTCCTCGGCGGCGGGCGCGGGGAGCCCGCTGTGGTCGTGCACCGTCAGGCCGGGCCAGGCGGAGGTGCCGAGGACGCGCTGGGTGCCGTCGTCGGCGAAGGAGGCGCGGAGCATCGGGTGCCGGCGTAAGAGGTCCCGTACGGCTTCCTCCAGCCGGTCCGCCGCCACCTCCCGGGTGTCGATCTCCAGGTAGGCGTGGCAGCCGACGCCGCCGAGCGGCCGGTCGGTGCCGCGGCCGATCCAGTAGGCCTGCTGGACGGCGGTGAGCCCGAAGGGCGCGCCCGGGTCGACGGGGACCGTGCCGGCCGGGGACTCCGCCGCGGGGCCGGTCCCCGCCGGGTCGGCCCCGAGCAGCCCGTACCAGGCGGCGAGGCGCGGGTCCTGGGCCATCTCGGTGAACTCGACGCCGATGCCGGCGCGGTTGAGCTTGTTGATCAGCCGCATCAACTGGATCGACTGGAGGCCGAGTTCGAAGAGGTTCACCTCGTCGTCCGACGGGCTCAGCTCGGTGTCGAGGAGCGCGGCGACCTCCTCGCGGAGGTCCGCCGGCCGCCATGCGGCGGGCTTCCCCCCGGCACGGACGTCGGACCCTGCCGCCGTGTGCTTGCGTGACATCCCTACCCCTGTGTCGGATGGTGTGTGACGGGCGAACGATCTGCCATGCTGCCTTCAGGCCGCGGCGAGCGCGGCGATTCGCCGGAACTCGGCGTAGCGGCCCTGGTGCCGCAGGAGTTCCTCGTGGGTGCCCTGTTCGACGATCCGGCCGTCCTCCAGGAAGACGATCAGGTCGGCCTGTTCGACCGTACGCAGCCGGTGGGCGACCATGAGGGTCGTCCGGCCCACCATGAGCCGGTCGAGTCCCTCCTGGACGGCGGCCTCGCTCTCCGGGTCGAGGGCCGAGGTGGCCTCGTCGAGGAGCAGGACGGGAGCGTCCTTGAGCAGGGCGCGGGCGATGGAGACCCGCTGGCGCTCGCCCCCGGACAGCGAGGTGCCGCCCTCGCCGACCTGGGTGTCCCAGCCGTCGGGCAGTCGCTCCACCACCTCGTCCAGGCAGGCCGCGGCGGCGGCTCCGCGTACTTCCTCCGCCGTCGCGTCGGGCCGGCCGATGCGGACGTTGTCCTCGATGGTGCCCTCGAAGAGGTACACGTCCTGGAAGACCACGGAGAGGCCGGCCATCAGCTGTTCGGTGTCGATGTCGCGCACGTCGACACCGCCGAGGCGCACGGAGCCCCGGTCGACGTCGTGGAAGCGGGCCACGACCTGGAGCAGGGTGCTCTTGCCGGCGCCGGAGGATCCGACGACGGCGACCCGCTGCCCCTCCCCCACGTCCAGGGAGAGTCCGTCGAGCACCGTGCGGTCGCCGCGCCGGAAGGACACGGAGTCGAGCGTGACGCCGTGGTGGGCGGGCAGTTGCGGGGTCTCGGTGTGCGGCAGCGGCGGTTCGGTGAGGACCGCGTCGATGCGCTCCAGTTCGCCGCGGGAGGCCCGCATGATCCCGCCGAGGTCGGCGAGGGACAGCAGCGGGTCCACGCAGCGGGCCGCCAGGACCATGATCGCCAGGAGCTCGGCGGCGCCCGGGTCGCCGTCCAGCGCGAGGTACACGCCGAGGGCGAGGACGGCGGTGAAGACGGCCTGGACGGAGAAGCTGAGGCCGAGCATGCCCGGTACGCCGCTGAGGGCGGCGCGCCGGCTGGTGCGCCACTGCTCGTTCAGCGCGTCGTCGAGGAGGGCGAAGCGCTCGCCCGTCCGGCCGCCGGCGCGCAGCACGGGCTGGGCGCGGACGTACTCGACGACCCGGCCGGCCGCGTCGTCGCTGCTCCGGGCCCGGTCCGCGTCCTGCTGTGCGGTGGCCCGCGAGGTCCAGCGCTGCACGCCGGCGACGAGGGGCGCGGCGACGAGTCCGGCCAGCGCGATCCGCCAGTCGAAGAAGAAGAGCACCACGACCGTGGTCAGCGGGATCAGGGTGGCGTTGATCAGCGGGCGCAGCCGGTGCGCCGGTACCGACATGACGCCCATGACGCTGCGGCTGGTGAGGCCGGAGACGTCGCCGACGCGGCCGGGGGTGAACCAGCCGAGCGGCAGCGCGGCCAGGTGGTCGCCGAGCCGGTGGTGCAGTCCGCGGGAGAGCTCGCCGCCGGTGCGGAAGCCGGACTTGTCGCTGAGGTAGCCGAGGACCGAGGTGACGAGCACGGCCACGGCGAAGGCGGTGAGCCAGGGCCAGGCGGCGCCGGCGTCGCCGTCGAGGAGGGCGTCCAGCAGGGGGATGAGCAGCGCGTACGACAGCCCTTCGAGGGCCGCGCACACCGACATCAGCGCGACGGTGCGGCGCAGGGGTCCCGAGTGCCGCTCGCCCAGGACTCGCAGCAGCAGCCTGATCATCAGTGGATCTCCCTCTCCTGGCCGGCGCGGGCGTGCTGGGCCCGCCACATGGCGGCGAACCTGCCGTTCATCCGCATCAGTTCGTGGTGGTCGCCGCTCTCCACGACGCGTCCGCCCTCCAGGACGACGATCCGGTCGGCGCGGACCACGGTCTCCAGCCGGTGGGCGATGACGAGTCGGGTACGGCCCCGCGCCAGGGTCTCCAGCGCGGCGCGGATCTCCGCCTCCGTCTTGGCGTCGGCGAAGGACATGGCCTCGTCCAGGACGAGGACCGGCGCGTCGACGAGCAGGGCCCGGGCGATCGACAGGCGCTGCGCCTCGCCGCCGGAGAGGCCGACGTCCTCGCCGATCACGGAGTCGTAGCCGCGGGGCATGGCCTGGACGCGCTCGTGGATACCCGCGGCGCGGGCGGCCCGCTCGACGTCCGCGCGGTCGGCGTCCGGTACGGCCAGGGCGATGTTGTCGGCGACACTGGCCCGCAGCAGCCGGACGTCCTGGAGGACGAAGGAGACGCTGCGGTACAGCCGGTCGGTGGCGATCTCGCGTGCGTCGACGCCGCCGATCAGCACGGCGCCGCTCGTCGGGTCGGCGAAGCGCGGGACGAGCTGGGCGAGGGTGGACTTGCCGGCGCCGGACGGTCCGACGAGTGCGGTGGTGGTGCCGGGTTCGAGCGTCAGGTCGACCCCGTCCAGGACGGGACGGCCCTCGTCGTAGGAGAAGCCGACCCCGCGGAACTCGACGCGGTGACCGCGCGGTTCGGCCGGGTGGGCCGGCTCCGGCAGCGGCGGTACGTCGAGCATCGCCCGGATCCGCTCGGCGGAGGCCTCGGCGGCGCGGACGTTGTCGAGGCCGTGTCCCAGGGCGGCGATGGGCGCGGTGAGCGCCACCGCGAGCAGCGGGAAGGGCAGCAGGTCCGCGGGCGGCATGGCGTCCGCCGCGATGAGGGCGGTGCCGCCGGCGCAGACCAGCAGCAGGACGAAGGGCGGCGACAGCACCAGGGCGGCCAGCGAGGCGAGTCCGGCGGCGCCCGCCACGTAGCGCAGGAAGAAGTCGGCGAAGTCGTCGGCGGCCTGGCGGTAGCGCCGGTGCGCCCGGCCGCCGCCGCCGAAGGTCTTGACGACGGAGATGCCCTCGACGAACTCCACCGAGGCGGAGCCGATGCGTCCCATCGCCTCGCCCATCTTCCGTCCCTCGCTCTGCCGTTCCTCGGTCATCAGCGCGCGGTGCAGCAGCAGGCCGAGGACCACCGGGACCAGCGCGACGAGCGTCAGGCGCCAGTCCACCCAGGCCAGGTAGGCGAGCGAGGCGAGCGGGACCACGACGGCGGACGTGGCCTCCACCGGCGCGTGGGCGATGAGGTGGTGCAGCTGGTCGACGTCGCCCTGCACCACGCCGTTGATCTCGCCCGAGCTGCGACGGGAGTACCAGCCGAGCGGTACCTTTCCCAGCCGCTGGGCGAGCAGCCTGCGCAGCGTGAGCTGGATCCGTCCGTCGACCAGGTGCGCGATGCCGCCGGAGGCGGCGGTGAGCACGACCCGGACGAGCAGGCCGGCGACGCCGATCCACACGGCGGTCCAGGCGGCCCCCTCGTCGGCCGGGCCCGGCGCGAGCAGCACCCGGCCGAGTTCCACGACCGCGAGGAGCGGCGCGAGGCCGGCGAGCGAACCGACGATCTGGAGGACGAAGACGGCGACGATGCCGGCGCGGTAGGGGCGGAGCAGCCGCAGGAGCACCTGCCTGGGTGTCGTCGCCGCACCGACCGGATCGCTCTCGGGACCGCCGTCGCCGACCGCCTCCCGGCTTTCGGCACGGCTGTGCAGACCCTCTGCCGTGGCCATGGGGTTCCCCACCTCTCAGGCGCGACCGTCCGGCCCGCGGGCGCGGTCGCGCGACCACGGGCGGACGGCAAGATCCGTGAATACCGAGAGATAACTTTACACGTATAAGAACCTGCGTCGCAACCGCCTCACCGGCCTTCCGCGAGCTCTCCGCACCACCTCGATCACGGTCTCCACCAGGGCTTTCGCACATCGAGATTCCACCCAGACGATGCCCAGGAGAGGGTTGAAAGGATCGGCCGCAACCCCTGCCAGGGGCGGTCACGACAATCCCTACGGGAGCGGGTACGCGTGCGCTTTCTACTTCTGAGCGGGCTCGGGCCCGCCAACATCAATTCGCCCTATCTGGAGGGCTCGCTCTTCGCCGCCGAGACCCCCGAGCGCGCCCGGGAGATGCTTCGCCGCGCCGGCGCCCCGGACCTCGCTCTCGGCCGCCTCGCGTTCACCCAGGCGGGCACGGAGTACGCCCTGCTCAGGCCCCGCGCGGACACGGCGCCCCATCTGACCACCGTCACGCTGCTGTCCATCCTGGAGAACAGCGGCCACAGCTTCGAGCGCGTGGACCTGGAGGACGTCTGGGAAGGGCGCGCCAAGGCCCCGGTCGGCGACGTGGACTACGTCCTGCTGTCGACCACGTACATCTGGAACGGCCCGATCCTGGGCGCCGCCGTGGCCTGGGTCCGGGAGAACCTGCCCGGCACGGGGATCGTGACGGGCGGACAGTTCACCAACCTGAAGTTCATGTCGGCGCTGCGCGACCACCCGGAGATCGTCGCCGTGGTCCGCGGCGACGGCGAGATCGCGCTGCCCCGCACGCTGGACGCGCTGTCCGGGCGCGGCGAGCTGAGCGCCGTGCCCAATCTGGTGTGGCGCGACGAGGACAACATCCGCATCAATCCGACCGAATACGTCGACATCGAGGATTTCCCGTCGCCGCTGGTCATCGGGAATCAGCCGATCATTCCGTACGAGTCCATGCGGGGCTGCCCGTTCGACTGCAAATTCTGTTCCTTCCCGGCCGCCTCCCCGAAATGGCGGTACAAGTCGGCCGAGAAGATCCGCGACGACTGGATCGCCTACGCCGAGCGGAACGCCGCGGACTCCATTTCGGCCATGGACTCGACGTTCACCATTCCGCCGACCCGGCTGCGCCGGCTCCTGGAGATCCTGCCCGGCTCGGGAGTGCCGAGGTGGGAGGGGTTCAGCCGGGCCAACACCATCAACTCGGCCGAGCTGGTCGCCGGCCTGGAGGCCGCGCACTGCTTCCAGCTGCACATCGGGTTCGAGTCGATGAACGACGCCACGCTGAAGCGGATGAGCAAGCGTGTCTCGGTCAAGCAGAACCGTCGCGCGGTCGAACTCCTCAGCGAGGGCGGGCTCTCCTACTACGGCCTGTTCATCGTCGGATACCCGGGCGAGGACCCGGAGATGTTCCAGGACACGCAGGACTACCTGCTGCACGAGTACTCCGGGCACTTCGCGCTCTCCAAGTTCTCCATCACCGACGAGACCATGCCGCTGTGGCAGGACCGGGAGGAGTTGCAGATCGTCGCGGACGACCCGACGGATCCCGCCTCGCCCTGGTCCCACATCGGCATGGACAGCGCCCAGGCCGCCCGGCTCCAGAAGGAGACCCTGGACAAGGTCCGGCTGACCAACGACAAGGCGGTGCTGAGTCTCTGGCAGCACGACTACCAGCACTGGCTGATGCCCCGGCACGACCACACCACCAACATCGCGGTGGAGAAGTGCCTGGAACGGATGGCCATGGCCCCGGTCGACCACGCCGACCTCGACGAGGGCGCCGCCGTCGTCCGGGACAGCCTCCACCGGCTGAAGGGCTTCGGAGTCGAACTCGCCCCGCCCGGGCGGCCCCTGGTGTGCGATCCGGCCTGATGCCCACCGGATCGCGCGAACAGCGGTGGCTCGGACGGAGGATCCGTCCGAGCCACCGTCGTGAGCGGGACGCCCCCTAGGGCCTGTCTTCAAAGTCCCTCCCCCTGGGCTTCGCCCGGGAGGTGCCCCCAGCTCGCGGCGCCCGGTACCGCGCTCCCCCGTGGCCCTTCGGGCACGGGAGGGGCCCCCACGCTGCGTTGTCGAAGCGTCCGAGTACGTCCAGTACGCGGACGCTCCTCCGCCTTGCGATGCACGGCACCGGACACCGCGAGCCCGACCGGCGCTACTTTGAAGACAGGCCCTAGAGCACGCCGTCCTCCATGTCGTCCCCCGCCGTGGACACCGCGACGGCCTCCCGTTCCGGGGCCTCGTCGGAGACGGTGACGACCGTGCCGGGCAGATGGCGCCGCAGCGCGTCCGTGACCAGCCGGGGCGGGAGTACGGACGCGGCCCGGTGGACCCCGGGGCGCACCCGGCCGAGGGCCACCTCGCGCGCGGCGACCGCGCCGACGACGCCCGTCATCGCCGAGCCGTCCTCGCCCCTGATCAGCACCGTGCGGCGCCGCGCCGGGCTCCCGGCCGACGCGCGGCGGGAGGGTTCCAGGGACTCCAGGACCCCCCACAGCACGTGGTACGGGGTCCTGCCGAGTGCGTCCAGGGTGCTGGCCCGCACCACGGCGTCCGCCTGCGCCGCCAGGCCGCCGGCCCGGTCGTCGCCCGCCCGGTCGTCGCCGGCCGCCCGTGAGCGGTTCAGCGCGTCGAGCAGGTGCCGGCCGTCGAAGGCGTTGTACCAGCGGGCCTCCGCCAGACCGAGCGCCCGTGCCTGGGCCGTCAACTCCCGGGTGAGGTAGGGGTGGGCGGTGACCGGGTGCGGTACGCCCGCCACCACGCACTCCTCGGCGGCCCGCAGGGCGCCCGGCACCACGCGCCCGTCGCGCCACTGCGCCCGGGGCGTTCCGTAACCGCGGTCCATGCTCAGCAGGTAGTCCGTCGCGCCGGTGCGGGTGAAGGCGCCGAGCGAGACGTAGTAGCCGGTGAACCGGGCGGCGCCCGGCTCCGGCCACTCCGGTCCTCCCCCGGTTCCCTCCGTGAGGAGGCGGGGCAGCAGTCCCGACAGCCCCGGCGCGACGCCGGCCGAGAGCACCACCGTGCCCTCGTCCGCCGGTGTCCGGCCGGGACCCGATCCGTCCATCACGTCCACGTAGTGGGCGCCGGCGGCGGCCGCCGCCCGCCGGGGGCGGTCCCCCAGCAGGTAGGCGGGCCCGGCGCAGTTGAGGACGACGTCGCAGCCGTGGACGAACCGGCCGAGGGAGTCGTCGTCCAGGGCGTCGGCCGCCGCGCCTTCGGCGGCCCCGCCGAGGGCGGCGGCACACCGTGCCGCCGCCTCGGCGTCCCGGCCGCCGATCCGGAGCCGGAGCCCGCCCCCGGCGGTGAGGACGCGGGCGGCGGCCACGCCGACCGCGCCGTATCCGCCGAGGACGCCGATCACGGGCGGCCCGCCGGTCACCGGTCGTCCCCGGGCAGCAGCGCCCGCGCCACCGACCGGGCGTGCGGCGGCTGCACGCAGCTGAAGTGGTCGCCGGGCACGTCCACGATGCGCAGCCCCTCGCCGCAGACCCGCTGCCAGTAGTCCGTCATGTCGTCGTGCATGCCGGGGAAGATCTCCGCCTCCCCGGTCTGGCGGACGAAGGTCGCCGGGAAGTCGCAGGGGGTCGGCTCGTGCGAGGCGACCGACACGAGGCTGTGCTTGACGATGCGGAACAGCCGGGTGAGGCGTTCCTCGGAGCGCAGCGCGGCGTCCTCCACCGGCATGCCGGCGCCGATGGCCCGGAGCCGCTCCTCCTGGGAGCGTTCCGCGAGGGCCTGGAAGGCCCGCAGTGCCTCGCGGCCGGGCCCGGACAACGTGTCGGCGGGCCGGTCGACGAGGCTGCCCTGAGGCACGGTGGCGCCGTGCTCGGCGGTGGCCGCCTCGACGAGTTCGCGCGTCGCCGCCTCGTCCTCGGGATAGCCGAGGGCGACCAGGTCGGCCCGCATGAGCCGGGCGAAGATGTACTCGGCGAGCAGGTCGTCCTCCACCAGGTACGGCACCCGGTAGCTGCTGATGACGGTCAGTCCGGTCACCTCCACTCCGGCGGCGGTCAGCCGCCGGGCGAGTTCGGGGACCAGCAGGCCGCCCATGCAGTACCCGACGAGGTGGACCTGCCGGAGTCCTTCGGCGAGCAGGGCCTCCGCGTGCCGTTCGGCGAGTTCGGCCACCTGTGTGCGGGGGTCCGCCTTGAGGAAGGCGTCGATGTCGTCGACGACGAGCGCGGCGAGCGACATCCGGTCGGCCAGTTCGCCGATCACGCCGCGGTACGGGATGACCGTGCCGGTGCCGTCGTGCACCAGGATCCGCGGCACGGTGTCGCGCGCGCCGGCCGGCGCCTCGCTGATCCGGACGAACGGGGAGGCGGGTGCGGCCCCGGCGGGGCCGGAGAGGTTCTCCCGCGGGGCGGCCAGGTGGGCCGCGAGCGCGGCCACGGTCGGCCGGTTCATCACCAGGCGCAGCAGGTCGTCCCATTCGAGGTCGGCGGCCTCGGGGAGCCGTTCGCGCATCCGGGTGACCAGGCGGGCCACCAGCAGCGAGTCGCCGCCGAGGTCGAAGAAGTTGGCGTCGCGGCCGACGGTGGTGACCGGCAGGACGTCCGTCCACAGGGCGGCCAGGGTCTGCTCCATGCCCTCGTGCGGCGCGTCACCGCCCTCGTCGACCCGGCCCTGCGCCGTCGAGGCGGTCCAGGCGTCCAGCCGGGCCCGGTCGATCTTGCCGTTGCCGGTGAGCGGAACCCGGTCCACGACCTGGAGTTCGGCGGGGATCATGTAGCCGGGGAGCCGGTCGCGGAGGTGGCCGAGCAGCGCCTCGGGGCGCAGCTGCGCGCGGTCGGCCTTGAAGCGGGAGACGAAGACGTGCTGGCCGATCCGGTCGAGCGCGGTGCCCTCGTCGGGCAGGCAGACGGCGACCTCGGCGCCGGCCTCGCGCAGCATCCGCAGCCACTGGTCGCGGCCGAAGAAGGTCTGGCCGGTCTCCCGGCGCTCGTCCTCGAAGCCGTGCAGCCCCGCGTTGAACTCCATCGAGGTCATGACGTGGTAGGCGTCGCGGGTGGCCTCGATGAAGACCAGCCAGCCGCCGGGAGCCAGGAGCTCGCGCAGTCGGGCGAGCACCTTCTCGGCGTGCACGGAGTTGTGCAGCACGTTGGCCAGCAGGATGACGTCGAAGGAGTTCGGCGCGTGGCCCTGGGCCCGGTGGTCGCGGTTGAGGTCGAAGAGGCCGTAGCGGACCCAGGGGTGGGCGCGGAAGCGCTCCTCGGCCGCGGTGAGGAAGAAGTGGGACAGGTCGGTGAAGAGGTAGTCGACGCCCAGGCCGTCGAGCGCCGGTACGAGCACGGTGCTCGTACCGCCCACGCCGGCGCCGATCTCCAGGAGCCGGAGCGGTTCGGGGCCGGGGTGCCGCCGGGCGATCTCCTGGAGCGCGGCCACGACGGCCGCGTTGTTGTGGCGGCTGATCAGGTTGTCCCGGTAGGCGGCCTCGGCGGTGTCGAGGCGGCCCTCGGGGAAGAGCAGCGTCTTGAGGTCGATCTCGTTGCGCAGCAGCGGGGCGAGGTGCTGCTCGGACACCCGGTGGTAGCGGACGAGTTCGGCGCCCCACGCGATGCGCGGTTCGAGGGCGTCGATCCGTCGCAGCACCTCCTCGTGGCGTTCCCGGCTGTCGGCGCGCAGGTCCCGGTAGCGGCCGGTGTCGGGGTCCTGGGTGACCCGGCCCTCGTGTTCCAGGGCGGTGAGCCAGCGCTGCACCAGGTAGTGGTTCTCCGGGGCCGCCCCGGTGGCCTCGACGACCTCCTCCAGGGTGTGCTCGGAGGCGGGCTCGGGGAAGAGGCCGCAGGAGCGCAGGAGGGCGGCCATCGACTGGAGGGCGGAGAGGTCGAGGAGTTCGACCATCTCGGTCGTCTCGGCGTCGGAGACGTCGCGGACGGTCTCGGCTCCGCCCGCCGCCGCGGTCTCCCGCAGCCCGGCCGGGAGCGCGGGGGCCTCGGCCCGCCCGGGCTCGGCGAAGGCCACCAGGCGGCGGGCTCCGCCCTCGCCCTGGATCGTGGCCGCGGCGAGTTCCACCGCGGGGTGGGTCTGGAGCGCGGCCTCGACCTCGGCGAGCTCGACCCGGTGCCCGTTGAGCTTGACCTGCCGGTCGACCCGGCCGAGGAACTCGATGGTGCCGTCGTCGAGCCGGCGCCCCATGTCGCCGGTGCGGTAGAGACGTTCACCGGTGGCGGGGTGGGTGACGAACCGTTCCGCGGTGCGCTCGGCGTCGCCCAGGTAGCCCAGGGCCAGGCCCGCCCCGGCGATGTACAGCTCGCCGGTGACATGCGCCGGGCACTCGCGCATCCGGGTGTCCAGCACGTGGAAGCGCTGGTTGGCCAGCGGCCTGCCGTACGGGATGCTGCGCAGGTCGGGGTCGACCTCCGTCACCGGGTGGCAGATCGACCAGATCGCCGCCTCCGTGGCGCCGCCGAGGCTGACCACCCGCAGTCCGGGGATCCGCCGGCGGACGGCGTCGGGCAGGGTGACGGGGAGCCAGTCACCGGAGAGCAGGGCGAGCCGCAGCCGGGAGACGTCGGTCCCGGGCCTGCCGCGGAGGTACTCCTCCAGCATCTGCATCTGCGCGGGGACGGAGTTCCACACCGTGACGCCGTGCCCGGCCAGCGACTCGGCCCAGTGGGCGGGGTCGCCGCGGCGCGCGGGGTCGGGCAGGACCAGGGCGCCGCCGACCGCCAGCGGGCCGAAGACGTCGTAGACGGAGAGGTCGAATCCGAGCTGGGCGAGTCCGAGCACCCGGTCGTCGGCGGTCACGCCGAACCGGGCGTTGACGTCGTCGACGGTGTTGCGGGCGGCGGCGTGACTGATCATCACGCCCTTGGGGGTGCCGGTGGAGCCGGAGGTGTAGATGACGTACGCGAGGTCGTCGGGGGCGGTGCGGTGGCTGAACGCGCGGTCGGCGGGCCCCAGGGTGTCGACCCCGACGGCCGGCAGCCCGGCGGGCAGGGCGAGCGAGGGCAGCAGCGCGGACTGGGTGAGGACCAGGCGGGCCCCGGCGTCGGCGAGGACGGCGTTCCGGCGCAGCGGGGGCTGGGTGGTGTCCACGGGCAGGTAGACCCCGCCGGCGAGGAGCACGCCGAGCACGGCGGCGACCTGCTCCCACCCCTTGTCCATCACGATGCCGACGCGCTCCCCGGGCCGGCAGCCGGCGTCGGCGACGGCGACGGCCACCGACCGTGCCCGGCCGAGGAGTTCGCCGTAGCTCAGGGTCCGGGTGGGGGTCACGACGGCGACGCGGTCCGGGGTGCGGGCGGCCTGGGCGACGACCTCGTCGTGCAGGAGCCCGGTCCGGCGCGGGGCGGCGGTGTCGTTGGCCCGTGCGACGCGCGCCGTCTGTCCGGCGGGCAGTTCCACGGGGTCGGGGTGGCCCCAGACGGTGTTCCCGTCGACGAGCCGCTCGACCAGCTCCGCGAAGGCGGCGAACATGTCGTCCACGACGCCGTCGGGCAGGACGCCGTCGCGCACGTCCCAGTGGGCGAGCAGGCCGCCGCCGTCCTCCATGACCTGGCAGTCGATCCACACCTGGGGGGTCTGGGTGATGCCGTGGACGAGCTCGCCGTGCGGCATGAGCGAGGGTGCGGGCTCGGACCCGGCCCCGGTCCCCGTCCCGGTCCCGCTGACGGTGCTGGTGAAGGTGACGGGCAGCAGTGCCTCGGTGCGGCCCCGGCGACGGGCCAGTTCCCGCAGGACCTCGACGCCCGAGCAGAGCCGGTGGTCCATGTCCTCCCAGAGCCTCCCCTGCACGGTCCGCATGCGGTCGACCAGGGTCGCGCCCTCGCCGAGGTCGACGGCGAGCAGGCTGGTGGAGCTGAAGTCGCCGATGACGCGGTCGGCGTCGGGGTGCAGGGGGAGCCGGTTCTGCACGGTGAGGCTGAGGGTGAAGCGCGGGGTACGGCTCCAGCGGCCGACGGTCTCGGCGAAGGCCTGGAGCAGGGCGCCGGAGGCGGTGACGCCCGCCTCCGCGGATCGGCGGCCCAGCGTCCGCCACTGCTCGGGGGTCAGGCGCAGGCCGTGCCGGGTGAAGCGGGGCGGGGCGGCGAGCGAGTCGGTGCGCAGGGGCAGGTCGGGGGCGGGCGGCAGGGCGTCCACCCGGTCCCACCAGTACGCACGGTCGCGCTGGTACCGGCTGCCCTCGCGGGCCCGGCCGGCCGCCAGGACGTAGTCGCGGAAGTCGGCTCCCGGCGGCTCGGGCCGCCGGGAGCCGGTACAGATCGCGTCGAGTTCGGCGAGCAGCAGCCGGATGCTGCTGTAGTCGCAGATCAGCAGGTCGACCGCGACGTGCAGCAGCAGGGCCCGGTCGGTCTCGGTGACCCGCAGGTCGAACAGCGGCCACTGCTCGGTGGGACGCACCTGGTGCGACATCTCGGCGCGGGTGGCCTCCAGGGCGGCCGTCCGGCCGGCGGTGTCCGTGCCGCGCAGGTCCTCGCGGCGGACGTGGTAGCGCGGGACCTCCGGGAGCACCCGCTGGTGGCCTTCGGCCGATACGACGGCCCGCAGCATGGGGTGCCTGCGGATCAGCTCGTTCCAGGCGTCCTCGATCCGGTCGGCTCCCCAGTGCGGGAGCGCCAGTTCGAGGTAGCCGTGGCAGGCCACGCCGCCGTAGTCGAAGGCCCCGCTGCGGCCGAGCAGGTAGGCCGCCTGGACGTCGGTGAGCGGGAACGGCTCGTGCGCCGCCGCCGGCTCGGCGACGACGGCCGGGCCGTACTCCTGTGCCCGTAAGAGGGCGAGCACGTCGTCCCGGTGGGCCTTCAGGGTCTCCAGCCGCTCCGGCGTCATCACCCCTCGGGGGGCGCGGTAGCGCAGCCGGCCGTCCTCCTCGTACATCGTCACACCGGCCGCGCTCAGCTCGGCCACGAACTCCCCTGCATTCACGATCCGTTGCCCTTTCTCGGCGTGCTGCGTGCACCACAAAGCGGCCATGAGACGCCTGACAGCCTCACGCATCCCCCCTGGCGAAGTTCTGGATGGCCGCCACCGGCCGCGGTGACCCGCCACCCCGGCCACGCAACGGTCAATTCGCATCAAAGGGCGGCAACGGGTACGTATAGGCTGACCGGCGCACACGCTCCTTCCCGTACCCCGCCGCCCCTCTGGAGAGTCTCCGGTGTCCGTCGCGTCCGCCCCGTCCGAATCCGGCACTCGTACCGCCGTCCCCGCCCCCAGCGCCGAACCGGCCGGCACCACCGAACCGTCCGGCCTCCCCTCGACCACCGAGGTCACCGACGCCACTACGGTGCCCGCCCCGTCCGCCGAGGCCACCGGAGCGGCCGAACCGGCGGGCGTCACCGAATCCGCCGGAACCGCCCCGTCCGCGGAGGCGGCCGCGGCCACCGGCCCGGTGGTCCGCGACGCCCGGGAGTTCGGTGTGTACGCGCGGACCGGCGGCTGGGCGTTCGCTCTCCGGGTGGCCCGCAGCGTGCGGCCCGGCGGACAGGCCGCGGAGGAGTCCCCGAAGGTGTCGGCGAAGGCGTTCGCCGAGCTGGCCGGCTGCTCGGCGGACCGGGTGATGCGCTTCTACAAGGCGTGGGACATGGCCGCCGCCGACGGGCTCGTCCCGCAGTTCGAGGCGCTGGTGCCGGGTGAGGACGTCGCCCTGCCCGAGGCGGACGCCTGGCCGGCGTACTACTCCTCCCGGTCCGGGGCGGCCTCGGTGCGCGGGCAGGCGATCACCGCCGCGGCGGCGGCGGAGGGGATCCGGCCGACGAAGGCCCTGGAGGTCGCCGAGAACCCGACGGCGCTGCGCGCGGCGATCCTGGCCGACCCGGGCACGGCCGAGGCGGCCCGCGGCGCGCTGCTCGACCGGATGAAGGAGGATCCGGCGCTGCAGACCGAGATGGCGCGGGCCATCGCCCGGACCGACGGGCTGAAGAAGGCCGTGGCGACCGAGGCGAAGGCGGCCGACCGCATCGGCTACGTCCGGCAGATCGCCGAGAAGGGGCAGATCCGCACACCGGCGGGTCAGACGGTGGAGGCGCCCGCCGCACTGCGCGCGGAGGCGGAACGGCACCTGTCGCTGATCGACGAGCTCGACGACGACGAGGAGGCGGGCGAGTGGGCGGGCGAGGCGTACGACGCCGTGAAGGGGCTCGTCGCCCAGGCCGTGGAGGCCGACCCGGAGCTGCGGGTCCGCGAGCGCCGCACGAGGTTCTACAGCAGTCTCCAGAAGGCCACCAAGGTCTTCGAGGAGCTGACGCTGGACGACGTCGTCGAGGAGGACGTGTACGAGGAGGACATGGTGCGGCGGCTCGAGGCGCTGCAGGAGGCGGTGGCCGGCTGCATCAGCGCGCTGCGCCGGGCGTCCGACGCGCGCTGAGCCCGGACCGGCCCCCCGCCCCCGGCCCTGGACGGTCCGCGGGCCGGGGCCGCCGTCGGCTCAGTCCTCGTGGCCGAGCTGGAGGTCCCGCTCGGTGCGCCCACCGCCGGCGACCTGGAGGACGGTCGCGACGGGCGGGTAGCCGGCGGCGATGACGGTGTACTCGCCGGACGACAGGTCGACGAAGCGGAAGGTGCCGTCCGGCCCGGTCGTCAGGGTGTCGACGACGTTCCCGGCCGCGTCGAGCAGCGTGATCCGCGCGTCCTCGACCGGCCGGCCGCCGCCCGCGCGCACCGTGCCGCGCAGTACGGCGCCGCCGGCGAGCTCGATGTCCTGGCGGGTCTCGCGGGACGCCTGCACGCTCACCGGCAGGGCGGCCGGCCGGAAGGCGGGCGCGCTGGCGGCCAGCGTGTACTCGCCGGCGACGAGTTCCGAGATGACGTAGCCGCCCTCGCGTCCGCTGCGGGTGGAGGAGACGACGTCGCCGCGGACGTCGGTGAGGGTCACCGCCGCGTCCCGGACCGGCGTCCCGTCGGCGGTGACGACGGTGCCGGCCAGGCGGCCCGCGCCGCCGAGGACCACGTCGAGCTCGACGGGCCGCTCTCCGACGGTCACCGAGACGGCCTGCGGCTGGTGGCCGCCCGCCGCGGCGATCAGGACGTACGAGCCGGGGCCCGGCACGCTGAGCGCGTACCGCCCGTCCTCGCCGCTCCCGCCGCGGCCGATCTGGTGTCCCTGGACGTCGATGAGGGTGAGGGCCGCACGCGGGACGCGGCTGCCGTCGTGGTGCTGGACGGTGCCGGTGACGGGGAGGCCCGCGAGCGAGGGGGCGGCGGTCCTGGCGCGCGGGACGGCGGTGGCGGCCTCGGCGGGGGTGGCCTCGGCGGCGGGGCTGTGGTGGGACACCAGCGGTTTCTCCTTGAGGAAGAAGGCGAGGACGAGGCCGAGCACGAGGACCGGCACCAGGTAGAGGAAGATCCGCGGCATCGCGTCGGCGTACGCCTGGATGTAGGCGTCGCGCAGCGCGGGCGGCAGGGCGTGCACCGTCTGCGGAGTGATCGATTCGGCGGGCGGCAGCGCGGTGCCGGCCGTCCGCGGCAGCCTGTCGGCGAGGGCGTCGTCGAGCCGCGAGGCGAAGAGGGTGCCGAAGATCGCGGCGCCGACGCTGCCGCCGATCTGGCGGAAGTAGTTGTGGGCGCTGGTGGCGGCGCCGAGGTCGGCGGGGCGGACGGAGTTCTGCACCGCGAGCACGAGCACGGGCATGACCAGCCCGATGCCGACGCCGAGGACGGCCTGCCAGAGGCTGTGCTGGAGGCGCGGGGTGTCGGTCTCCATCCGCGAGAGCAGCCACATGCCGAGCACCGAGAGGGCGCCGCCGAGGACCGGGTAGATCTTGTAGTGGCCGGTGCGGGTGATCAGCTGTCCCGAGACGACGGAGGCGCCGACGATCCCGCCCATGAGGGGCAGCATCAGCAGACCGGACTCGGTGGCCGTGGCGCCCTCGACCATCTGCAGGAAGGTCGGCAGATAGCTGGCGGCGCCGAAGAGCGCGATGCCGACGACGGCGCCCACGAGGGCGGTGACGGCGAAGACGGGATCGCGGAACAGCCGCAGCGGGATGAGCGGTTCGGGCGCGAAGCGCTCGACGACCAGGAAGAGCAGGGCGGCCGCCGCGGCGCCGCAGCCGAGGCCGAGGATGACGCGCGAGTCCCAGGCGTACTCGGTGCCGCCCCAACTGGTCAGCAGGACCAGGCAGGTGGAGGCGGCGGCGAGCAGGAGGGCGCCGAGGACGTCGAGCCGGGCCCGGGCCCGGGTCCGGGGGAGCTTGAGGACCACCGCGACGACACCGAGGGTGACGAGCCCGAAGGGCACGTTGAAGTAGAAGCACCAGCGCCAGGAGACATGGTCGGTGAAGAAGCCGCCGAGCAGCGGGCCGGCGACCGAGGCGAGCCCGAACGCGGCCCCGATCAGACCCATGTAGCGGCCGCGCTCGCGGGGCGGGACGATGTCGGCGATGATCGCCTGGACGCCGATCATCAGGCCGCCGGCGCCGACGCCCTGGATCGCCCGGAAGGCGATGAGCTCGTCCATCGACCGTGACCAGCCGGCGAGCGCCGAACCGATCACGAAGACGACGATGGCGAAGAGGAAGACCCCCTTGCGGCCGAAGAGGTCGCCGAGCTTCCCGTAGACGGGCAGGCCGATGGTGGCGGTGAGCAGGTAGGCGGTGATGGCCCAGGACATCCGGTCCAGGCCCTGGAGTTCACCGACGATCTTCGGCAGCGCGGTGGCGACGATCATCTGCTCCAGCGCGGCGAGCAGCAGCGCGAGCATGAGACCGAGGAAGACGAGCCGGGTCCGGCGGGGGTCGAGTGCCGGTCCGGGCGCGGGCTGCGGCGGCTCGACGGGCGGGCCGCCCGCGACGGGCGGTACGTCGTCCTTCACCAGCGTGATCGCACCCACGTGCTGCTCCCCTCGTCACGACGTTCGGCGCCGCGCCATTCTTCGCATTGGGCGCGAAGCGGGAGCAAGTCGGGCGAGGTGCGGGCCTGCTGGTGTCAGCGGGGGTGAACGCCCCTGCCGTACGTGGCACTTGGGGCGCTCATCAGCGCGTTTACGGAAGTCCCCGCGCCCCCTGCGTGCGCGGGGCGCACCGGCGGGAGTCGCGGGGAAACCACTCGAATCGGTGAGCGGAGCCCGCCGGGGACGCTACTTCTCGACCTCGGCGGCCAGCTTGTCCAGCACGGCGTCGTAGATGCGGCCGAGTCCCTTGGGGGCGAAGGTCCGCTCGAAGAAGCCGCCGATGCCGCCGGCCCCGTTCCAGACGGTGCTCACCACGGCCTTGGAGCGGCCCTCGCCGGCGGGGGTGACGGTCCAGGTGGTGACCATGGAGGAGTTGCGGTCCTTCTCGACCAGCTGCCCGTCGGTGGGCTCGGTGACCTCCAGCAGGCAGTCGCGGACGCGCTTGCTGGTGGCCTGGAGCTTCCAGTGGACGAGGGTGCCCTCGCCGTCGCCGCCCTCCCGCACCTCGTACTCGCTGAAGTGCTCCGGGAGCACCTTCGCGCGCGTGCCGCTGTAGTCGGCCAGCGCGTCGAACACCTTCTCCGCGTCCGCCGCGATGACCCGCTCCGTCGTGGCCTCGACCTGCGCCATGGCACTTCCTCCAGCACTTGTTCTCAAGGGGTGTGGGCCCAGCCAACCACCTGGGCCCGGGCCTCCCAAATCCGGGTTGCGGCGATCAAGGGAACAGGTGTTCTATTCTGGGGTTCCATGACCGGGAGACGACCCGAAGGCGCCGAAGGCGGCCGGGACGCCGACCCGAGGACACCGGCACCGAGGAGGCGGCCATGCGCTGGGACAATCTGGGCGACGACCCCGCCGGCACGGCCGGGACCGCGCTGTTCGGCACGGACGCGGTCGTCACCCGCACCGTCGACACCCCCGAGTTCCGCGGTATCACCTTCCACGAGGTGCGGGCCCGCTCGATCCTGAACCGGGTGCCTGGCGCCTCCCGCATGCCGTTCGAGTGGACGGTCAACCCCTACCGCGGCTGCACGCACGCGTGCGTCTACTGCTTCGCCCGCAAGACCCATGGCTATCTCGACCTCGACACCGGCCTCGGCTTCGACTCGCAGATCGTGGTGAAGACCAACGCGCCGGAACTGCTGCGCCGCCAGCTCGCCTCCCGGCGCTGGCAGGGCGCGCACATCGCGATGGGCACCAACGTCGACTGCTACCAGCGGGCCGAGGGCCGCTACCGGCTGATGCCCGGGATCATCTCGGCGCTCCGCGACCACGCCAACCCCTTCTCCGTCCTCACCAAGGGCACCCTGATCCTGCGCGACCTCGACCTGCTGGTGCAGGCGGCCGCCGTGACCGAGGTCGGCATCTCCGTCTCCGTCGGCTTCACGGACCGCGAACTGTGGCGCACCGTCGAGCCCGGCACCCCCTCCCCGCAGCGCCGCCTGGACGTCGTGCGGACGCTCGGTGAACACGGCATCGGCTGCGGCGTGCTGATGGCCCCGGTCATCCCCTTCCTCGGCGACCGGCCCGAGCAGCTGCGCGCGACGGTACGGGCCGTCGCCGAGGCGGGGGCGACCTCCGTCACCCCGCTCGTGCTGCATCTGCGGCCGGGTGCCCGCGAGTGGTTCATGACCTGGCTGCGTCGCCACCACCCGGGCCTGGTGGGCCGCTACGAGCGGATGTACGCGGACGGCGCCTACGCCCCGACCTGGTACCAGCGCCGGATCACCCGTCAGGTGCACGAACTGGCGGACGAGTTCGGGATCGGCCCGGCCCGCCGGGGCGCCTCGCGCGCGCTCCCCATACCGGACGATCCCGCTCCGGAGGGCGCGACACAGCTCACCCTCCTCTGATCGGGTCAACTCTCGGCGGAACATGTCCCCTCGCGCCGCGGGCGGGGCACGCACGCCCTATGAACCCACGTGCAGGTGTGCTGATCGCCACTGGGGCACTCGTCGCAGGGACGGTCACCGTCCTGCCCGCGTCCGCCGAGCCCCGCCCCGAACCGACTCCCCGCCCCATCGCCCCGCTCGTCTGGTCCGGCTGCGCCACGAAGGCCTATCCGAAGCTGGAGTGCGCCACGCTGAAGGTCCCGCTGAACCACGACGACCCGGCCGGCCGGACCGTGACGCTCGCGCTGAGCCGGATCGCGCACACCGCCGAGGAGTCCCAGGGGCCCCTGCTCGTGAACCCGGGCGGGCCGGGCGGCAGCGGACGGACGATGGCCGGGTTCGTGGCCGCCTCCCTGCCCGCCGCGGTGGCGGCCCAGTACGACGTGATCGGCTTCGACCCGCGCGGGGTCGGGCGGAGCGAGCCGGCCCTCGACTGCCGGCCCGGCCACTTCGCCCCCGTCCGGCCGGACTCGGTGCCCGCCGGGGCCGAGGGCGAGCGCGCCGGGGTCGAGCGGGCGCAGGCGTTCGCGAACGCGTGCGGCGCGAAGTACGCCGACGTGCTGCCGTACATCGACACGGTGAGCACCGCCCGGGACATGGACGCCATCCGGGACGCCCTGGGCGCGAGCCGGCTCAACTACCTCGGCTACTCCTACGGCACCTACCTCGGGGCCGTGTACGCGCGGCTCTACCCGGAGCGGGTGCGGCGGTTCGCCCTCGACTCCGTCGTCAACCCGCGCGGTGTCTGGTACGAGGACAACCTCGCCCAGGACCGGGCCTTCGACACCCGCCACAAGGCCTTCATGGCCTGGGTGGCCCGCCAGGACGCCGCCTACCGGCTGGGCACGGACCCGGCCGCGGTCGAGGCCGCCTGGTACCGGATGCGCGACGCCCTGCGGATGACCCCGGCCGGCGGGAAGGTCGGGCCGGGCGAGCTGGAGGACACCTTCCTGCCCGGCAGCTACTACAACGGCTACTGGCCGAAGCTCGCCGAGGCCTTCGCGGCGTACGTCAACGACGGCGACGCGGCCCCGCTGACCACCGCCTACGCGCAGCTCGCCCGGACCGACGCCTCGTCCGACAACGGCTACTCGGTCTACACGAGCGTGCAGTGCCGGGACGCCGCCTGGCCGCGCGACTGGGGCGTGTGGCGGAAGGACAACTGGGACGTGCACGCCAAGGCACCGTTCGCCACCTGGAACAACGCCTGGTACAACGCTCCGTGCGCGTTCTGGCCGGTGGACTCGCTGACCCCGCCCGACGTCACCAACGACGAGGTCTCGCCGATCCTCATCCTCCAGGCGACGGAGGACGCGGCCACCCCGTACGAAGGGGGCGTCGAGCTGCACCGGATGGTGCGCGGCTCCAGCCTGGTCGTCGAGCAGGGCGGACCGAACCACGGCGTGACGCTGAGCGGCAACGCCTGCCTGGACAAGCACCTGGCGACCTACCTGTCGACGGGACGGGTACCGCGCGGCGCGGCGGGGTCGGAGGCCGACGCGGTCTGCGAGACGCTCCCCGACCCCCGGCCGGCGAAGACCTCGGTGCGCCGCGGCGACGCGGGCACGGGCGGTACGACGGGGGGCGCCGTGCTGCACGGCCTGCTCGGCCACCGGGGCTGAGCCGACCGGACCGGACCCGCCCACGGCCGACCGGGCCGGGCCGGCAGGGGGCGTGGCCGGGATGTCGGTGACGTCCGGGAGGATGGCGGGCATGGTTGCCCACCTCACCCACGTCCCCGCCCCCGACGGCGTCGCCCCCAGCCCCCAGTACAGCCACGTCGTGTGGGGCACCGGCCGGTTCGTCGCGATATCCGGCCAGTGCTCCCTCGACGCCGCGGGGGCGGTGGTCGGGCCCGGCGACCCCGTGGCCCAGGCCCGTCAGGTCTTCGCGAACCTGCGCCGCTGCCTCGCGGCGGCCGGCGCCGGCTTCGGGGACGTCGTGAAGCTGACGTACTTCGTCACCGACGTCGCGCACCTGCCGGCGGTACGGGCCGCCCGGGACGAGGCCTTCGGCACGGCGCCGCTGCCGGCCAGTTCCGCGGTGCAGGTCGCGGCGCTGGTCAGGCCGGACCTGCTGATCGAGATCGAGGCGTTCGCCCTCGTCGCCACCACCGGCGACGACAGCCCTCCGCTTCCCTGACCCGCCGGTTCCTCGCCCCGCGGCGGTCGCCTCCGGCGCCGCTGCCGCCGGTCAGCCGTCGGGGGCCGCACCGAGTCGCGCGAGTGACTCCGCCGCCGCGCGGCCCAGGCGGGGGTGCGGCAGGGCCGCCTCGAGACAGGGCCGGGCGCGCGGGTCGCCGAGTACGCCCAGCCCCTCCACACAGGCCAGCGCGACGCGCCAGTACGGGTCACCGGCCGCCCGCAGCCGCCGTTCGAGGACGGTGACCAGCGCCGGTACGGACTCGGGCGCGCGCAGTTCGGCGAGCAGACGGACCGGCAGCAGGGCGTACGCCACCCGGAGTTCGTTGGTGGCGAGGGCGGCGGCGGCCCGCGCGGTGCGGGGGTCGCCGAGCCGCACCAGAGCATGGGCGGCGCTGACACAGCGTTCGGGGTCCCGGTGGTTGACGAGCAGGACCAGGGCCTCGAAGGCGCGCGGGTCGCCGGCCACGCCGAGCCGGTAGGCGGCGATCTCCCGCGCCCAGAGCGGCTGCCGCGGCGCGGTGAGGACGTCGGCGAGCCGGTCGCGGTCGTCCGTCGCGAGCAATTCCCGAGACCGCTCCGGTCCTTCGGGGGTACTTCGGATCTCTTCCCGCAATCGATCGATCATCGAGCAGAATTCCTCGTCACGGAGGTTCTCCCGGGCGATTTCCATGACGGTCAGGGTATCCGCGACCCAGATCACATTTTCCCCACTTCCCGGGACTGGCGCGCTCGTTACTCGCCGGTTAATCTCAGGTGAGCGGGTCAACCCCCGCATCCCTCGCAGCGGCCTGGTGACGCAGCCGCGGTGAGCGTTCGTCGGTTCGGTTCGGCAGTTTTCGGCGTGACTCCGGGACAGAGTCCGTCGCCCTTTTCCCGACGCGGTTCCTTTCGCGTTCTGCCTCGATCTCGCGCGGTCCGCCCTTTCGGCGCATTCCGCCAGCGAATTCCGCATCTTCGCCTTCAGTCGTCACTCTTCCCTCTGGAGTCCCCTGATGGACACCCCTCTCTCCACCATCGCCGTCGTCGGTCTCGGCACCATGGGCGCCGGCATCGCCGACGTCCTGGCCCGCGCCGGCCGCGAGGTCATCGGCATCGACGTCAGCGACGCCGCCGCCACCCAGGCCGTCGCGGCCCTGGAAGCGTCCACCACGCGTGCGGTGGCCCGCGGGCGGATCACCGAGGAGGAGCGGCAGGACGTGCTGGCCCGCTTCCGCACCTTCTCCGACCTCCAGGCCGCCGCCGAGGCCGACCTCGTGATCGAGGTCGTCCCCGAGTCCTACGAGGCCAAGCAGGAGGTCTTCCGGGCCCTGGACGCGATCGTCCGGCCCGACGCGATCATCGCCACCGGCACCAACGCGCTGTCCGTCACGCGGCTGGCCGCCGACTCGGCGCACCCCGAGCGGGTTCTCGGCCTGCACTTCTTCACCCCGGTCCAGGCCATGAAGCTGGTCGAGGTCGTGTCCTCGGTCCTCACCGCCCCGCAGGCCGTGGACGCGGTCACCGCCCTCGCCCACGACCTCGGCAAGGAGCCGGTCGCGGTCGGCGACCGCCCCGGTTTCGTCGCGGACGGCCTGCTCTTCGGCTACCTCAACCAGGCCGCGGCCATGTACGAGGCCAAGTACGCCTCCCGCGAGGACATCGACGCCGCGATGAAGCTGGGCTGCGGTCTGCCGATGGGCCCGCTGGCGCTGCTCGACCTGATCGGCGTCGACACCGCCCGGACCGTCCTGGAGGCGATGTACAGCGAGTCGCACGACCGGCTGCACGCCCCCGCCCCGATCCTCAAGCAGCTCAGCGAGGCCGGTCTGACCGGCCGCAAGTCGGGCCGCGGCTTCTACACCTACGACGCACCCGGCTCGGCGACGACGGTGCGTGACGCGCTGACCCCGCTGGAGGACTCGGCGGCAGGCGGCGCGGCGTCCCGCGAGGTCCGCTCCGTGGGCGTCGCCGGCTCCGGCACGATGGCCTCGGGCATCGCCGAGGTCTTCGCCAAGGCCGGCTACGACGTCGTCCTCGCCGCCCGCTCGCAGGAGAAGGCCGACACGGCCAAGGCGCGGATCGCCAAGTCCCTGGCGCGCTCCGTCGACAAGGGCCGGATGACCGGGGAGGCGCGGGACGAGACGCTGGCCCGGATCACCCCGGCCGGTTCGCTCGACTCCTTCGCCGAGGTGGACCTGGCCGTCGAGGCGGTGGCCGAGGACCTGGAGATCAAGCAGCAGCTCTTCGCGACGCTCGACAAGATCTGCAAGCCGGGCGCGGTGCTCGCCACCACGACCTCCTCGCTGCCCGTCGTCGCCTGCGCCCGCGCCACGTCGCGCCCGCAGGACGTCATCGGCATGCACTTCTTCAACCCGGCGCCGGCCATGAAGCTGGTCGAGATCGTCCGTACGGTGCTGACCGCCGACGACGTCCACGCCACGGTCCGCGAGGTCACCGCGAAGATCCGCAAGCACCCGGTGGACTGCGGCGACCGGGCCGGCTTCATCGTCAACGCCCTGCTCTTCCCGTACCTGAACAACGCGATCAAGATGGTCCAGGAGCACTACGCCACCCTGGACGACATCGACGCCGCGATGAAGCTGGGCGGCGGCTACCCCATGGGGCCGTTCGAGCTGCTGGACGTGGTCGGCCTGGACGTCTCGCTGGCGATCGAGCAGGTCCTGCACCGCGAGTTCCGCGACCCGGGCCTGGCCCCGGCGCCGCTCCTGGAGCACCTGGTGGCGGCCGGCTGCCTGGGCCGCAAGACGGGTCGCGGCTTCCGCGAATATGCCCGACGCTGAGCCCTACGCGGGCTGGGGAGGGTTGCTGAGCCCCTCGGGGCCTCCGGGCGCGAGTCCGGCGGGCCCCCGGGACGACTCCGGCGACCCTCCCCCACCTGGGCACACTCCCGCGCTGATGCAGTACGTTCAAGGCATGTCCAAGGCCGCGAAGTCACCCCGTGCCACGTCCACGTCCGACACCCAGGAGAGTGCGGCGGGCACCCGCGCGGCCGCCCAGCGGCTCAAGATGCGCCGCGAGCTGGCGGCGGCGGCCATGGAACTGTTCGCGACCAAGGGGTACGAGGCGACCACGGTCGACGAGATCGCCGCCGCGGCCGGGGTCGCCCGCCGGACCTTCTTCCGCCACTTCCGTTCCAAGGAAGAGGCGATCTTCCCCGACCACGACGACACCCTGGTGCGGGCGGAGGCGGTGCTCAACGCCGCGCCGCCGCACGAGCACCCGCTGGACACGGTGTGCCGCGGCATCAAGGAAGTCATGAAGATGTACGCGGGGTCGCCCGCGGTCTCCGTGGAGCGGTACCGGCTCACCCGCGAGGTACCCACCCTGCGCGAGCGCGAGATCGCCTCGGTGGCCCGCTACGAGCGGCTCTTCACCCGGTATCTGCTGGGCCACTTCGACGAGCGCGACCACCACGACGGGAACGACGACCCGCTGCTCGCCGAGGTGGCGGCGTCCGCCGTCGTCACCGCGCACAACCATGTCCTGCGCCGCTGGCTGCGGGCGGGCGGGCAGGGGGACGTGGAGGCGCAGCTCGACCACGCCTTCGCCATCGTGCGGGAGACCTTCGGCACGGGCATCGGCGCCCGTCCGGCCACGGCGGCGGCACCGACCGCGCAGCCGCCGGCGGCGCTCCACGGAGGACCGGCCGCCGTGGCCTCCACGGAGGGCGACGTCGTGGTCGCCGTGGCCCGTACGGACGCGCCGCTCGACGAGGTCATGCGCACCATCCAGCATGCCCTCCGGCAGGGCTGACCGCCTCGCCGCCCCTCGGCGGCACCGGGAACGGGCAGGAACCGGCTCACGCCCCGCACCACCCACCGCCGGCGACGAAGGCCGCCCCCACCAGGGCGGCCTTCGTCGCTTTTGCCCACCCTTGAGGCACGCACTCGATCGATCATCGCTCATATGTGACCGGCGGATTGCATCTGAGTGAAATTGTTGGCACGCAGTGCCTTGTCAGGTGACACGCGGTGCCATACGTTGATGTTGTCCGGGCGGTCGGCGCGCAGAGGTCTCCTCGTGCGCCGGCTGTCCCCACAAGCGATCGTGATTGTGCGCCCGGACGCCTGCGTCACAGGCAACTTCCGCGCCCACCAGGCGCAGCCACAGCACCACCCGCCGAACCGACGGCACACCTCCACAGCAACCCCACCCTCGAACCCGAGGGGGAACCGCGCTTCGGTCCCCCTCAGACGCGCACCGCCGGAGGCATCCCCGTGAAGCACATCCTGGACGCGATTCAGTCGCCGGACACCACGTCCGCGGACTTCGCCAACATCAAGCTCCCCGAGTCGTACCGCGCGGTGACCGTGCACAAGGACGAGGCCGAGATGTTCCACGGTCTCGAGAGCCGCGACAAGGACCCGCGCAAGTCGCTCCACCTCGACGACGTGGCGCTTCCCGAGCTCGGCCCGGGCGAGGCCCTGGTCGCGGTCATGGCCAGCTCGGTCAACTACAACTCGGTCTGGACCTCGATCTTCGAGCCGGTGTCGACCTTCTCCTTCCTGGAGCGCTACGGCCGGCTCTCCGAGCTCACCAAGCGCCACGACCTGCCGTACCACGTCATCGGCTCCGACCTCGCGGGCGTCGTGCTCCGCACCGGCCCGGGCGTGAACTCGTGGAAGCCCGGCGACGAGGTCGTCGCGCACTGCCTCTCGGTCGAGCTGGAGTCCTCGGACGGCCACAACGACACGATGCTCGACCCCGAGCAGCGCATCTGGGGCTTCGAGACCAACTTCGGCGGCCTGGCGGAGATCGCCCTCGTCAAGTCGAACCAGCTGATGCCGAAGCCCGACCACCTGAGCTGGGAGGAGGCGGCGTCCCCGGGCCTCGTCAACTCCACCGCGTACCGCCAGCTGGTCTCCCGCAACGGCGCAGGCATGAAGCAGGGCGACAACGTCCTCATCTGGGGTGCGAGCGGCGGCCTCGGCTCGTACGCCACGCAGTTCGCCCTGGCCGGCGGCGCCAACCCGATCTGTGTCGTCTCCTCCCCCGAGAAGGCCGACATCTGCCGGTCCATGGGCGCCGAGGCGGTCATCGACCGCAACGCCGAGGGCTACAAGTTCTGGAAGGACGAGAACACCCAGGACCCGAAGGAGTGGAAGCGCTTCGGCAAGCGCATCCGCGAGCTCACCGGCGGCGAGGACATCGACATCGTCTTCGAGCACCCGGGCCGCGAGACCTTCGGCGCCTCCGTGTACGTCACCCGCAAGGGCGGCACCATCACCACCTGCGCCTCGACCTCCGGCTACATGCACCAGTACGACAACCGCTACCTGTGGATGTCCCTCAAGCGGATCATCGGCTCGCACTTCGCCAACTACCGCGAGGCGTGGGAGGCCAACCGCCTGATCGCCAAGGGCAAGATCCACCCGACGCTCTCCAAGGTGTACTCCCTGGAGGAGACCGGGCAGGCCGCCTACGACGTGCATCGCAACCTGCACCAGGGCAAGGTCGGCGTCCTCGCGCTGGCCCCCGAGGAGGGCCTGGGCGTGCGCGACACGGAGCTGCGCGCCAAGCACATCGACGCCATCAACCGCTTCCGGAACGTCTGAGGTCCCTCGATGACTGAGCGTCAGAAGGACCGGCCGTGGCTCATGCGGACCTACGCCGGTCACTCCACGGCCGAGGCGTCCAACGAGCTGTACCGCCGCAACCTCGCCAAGGGCCAGACCGGCCTCTCGGTGGCCTTCGACCTGCCGACCCAGACCGGGTACGACCCCGACCACATCCTCGCCCGCGGCGAGGTCGGCCGGGTCGGGGTACCGGTCTCGCACCTCGGTGACATGCGCCGGCTGTTCCAGGACATCCCCCTGGACCAGATGAACACCTCGATGACCATCAACGCCACGGCGATGTGGCTCCTGGCGCTCTACCAGGTGGTGGCCGAGGAGCAGGGCGCGGACCGTACCAGGCTCCAGGGCACCACCCAGAACGACATCGTGAAGGAGTACCTGTCGCGCGGGACGCACGTCTTCCCGCCCGGCCCGTCGCTCCGGCTCACGACGGACATGATCACCTACACGGTGAACAACATCCCGAAGTGGAACCCGATCAACATCTGCAGCTACCACCTGCAGGAGGCGGGGGCCACTCCGGTCCAGGAGATCTCCTACGCGATGTCCACCGCGATCGCGGTGCTCGACGCGGTCCGCGACTCCGGTCAGGTGCCCGCGGACCGCTTCGGCGAGGTCGTCGCCCGGATCTCCTTCTTCGTGAACGCGGGCGTCCGCTTCGTCGAGGAGATGTGCAAGATGCGCGCCTTCGGCCGCATCTGGGACAAGGTCACGCGGGAGCGGTACGGCATCGAGAACGACAAGCAGCGCCGGTTCCGCTACGGCGTGCAGGTCAACTCGCTCGGCCTGACCGAGGCGCAGCCGGAGAACAACGTCCAGCGCATCGTGCTGGAGATGCTGGCCGTCACGCTCTCCAAGGACGCCCGCGCGCGGGCCGTCCAGCTGCCCGCCTGGAACGAGGCGCTCGGTCTGCCCCGTCCCTGGGACCAGCAGTGGTCGCTCCGCATCCAGCAGGTGCTGGCGCACGAGTCGGACCTGCTGGAGTACGAGGACATCTTCGCCGGATCGCACGTCATCGAGGCCAAGGTCGACTCGCTCGTCGAGGAATGCCTGGCCGAGATCGACCGGATCCAGGAGATGGGCGGCGCCATGGCCGCCGTCGAGTCCGGGTACCTCAAGTCGCAGCTCGTCTCCTCGCACGCCGAGCGGCGCGCCCGGATCGAGGCCGGCGACGAGAAGATCGTCGGCGTGAACATCTTCCAGTCGACGGAGGAGAACCCGCTCACCGCCGACCTCGACACGGCGATCATGACGGTCGACCCGGCCAACGAGGCCCGTGTGGTCGCGGCGCTGCACGAGTGGCGCGACAACCGCGACGAGGGCCGGGCCCAGGAGTCGCTGGCCGCGCTGAAGGCCACGGCCGCCGGGGACGGCAACCTGTTCGCCGCCACCCTCGAGTGCGCGCGGGCCGGCGTGACCACCGGCGAGTGGTCCTGGGCGCTGCGGGACGTCTTCGGCGAGTTCCGCGCCCCGACGGGCGTCTCCTCCGCCCCGGTCGCGGTGACCGCCGAGGAGGGCACGCCGCTGGCCCTGGTCCGGCAGAAGGTGGCGCGCACCGCCGAGGAGCTCGGCTCCGGCCGGCTGCGCCTCCTGGTCGGCAAGCCGGGCCTCGACGGCCACTCCAACGGCGCCGAGCAGATCGCCGTCCGGGCGCGGGACGCCGGCTTCGAGGTCGTCTACCAGGGGATCCGGCTGACGCCCGAGCAGATCGTCAACGCGGCCCTCGCCGAGGACGTGCACTGCGTGGGCCTGTCGATCCTGTCCGGCTCGCACTCCGAGCTGGTCCCGGACGTGCTGGACCGCCTCCGCGAGGCGGGCGCGGCCGACATCCCGGTCATCGTCGGCGGCATCATCCCGAACGCCGACGCCGCAGATCTGAAGCGTGCGGGTGTGGCCGCCGTCTTCACACCGAAGGACTTCGGTATCACGGAGATCATCGGCCGTATCGTCGACGAGATCCGGAAAGCGAACAAGCTCGACCCTCTGGAGGTCCCCGCATGACCACCCCCGTGAACCGTCTGCGTCCGCGCCGCTCCTGCCTCGCGGTCCCCGGCTCCAACCCGCGCTTCCTGGAGAAGGCCCAGGGCCTCGCCGCCGACCAGGTCTTCCTGGACCTGGAGGACGCCTGCGCCCCGCTGGCCAAGCCCGAGGCGCGCCACACCATCGTGAAGTTCCTCAACGAGGGCGACTGGACCGGCAAGACCAGGGTCGTGCGGGTCAACGACTGGACGACCCACTGGACGTACCGTGACGTGGTCACGGTCGTCGAGGGCGCGGGCCAGAACCTCGACTGCATCATGCTGCCGAAGGTCCAGGACGCCCAGCAGATCGTGGCGCTCGACCTGCTGCTGACGCAGATCGAGAAGACGATGGGCTTCGAGGTCGGCAAGATCGGCATCGAGGCGCAGATCGAGAACGCGCAGGGCCTCAACAACGTCAACGCGATCGCCACCGCCTCGCAGCGTGTCGAGACGATCATCTTCGGCCCGGCCGACTTCATGGCCTCCATCAACATGAAGTCCCTGGTCGTCGGCGAGCAGCCGCCCGGCTACGACGCGGACGCGTACCACTACATCCTGATGAAGATCCTGATGGCCGCCCGCGCCAACAACCTCCAGGCCATCGACGGCCCCTACCTCCAGATCCGCAACCCCGAGGGCTACCGGGCCGTCGCCCGCCGCGCCGCCGCGCTCGGCTTCGACGGCAAGTGGGTGCTGCACCCGGACCAGGTCGCCGCGGCGAACGAGATCTTCTCCCCCTCGCAGGAGGACTTCGACCACGCCGAGCTGATCCTGGACGCGTACGACTACTACACGTCCGAGGCCGGCGGCAAGAAGGGCTCGGCCATGCTCGGCGACGAGATGATCGACGAGGCCTCCCGCAAGATGGCCCTGGTCATCTCCGGCAAGGGCCGCGCCGCCGGTATGGAGCGCACCACCAAGTTCGAGATCCCGGAGGCCTGAGTCCGATGCAGTTCGGTCGCACCTACGAAGAGTTCGAGATCGGCGCCGTCTACAAGCACTGGCCCGGAAAGACGGTCACCGAGTACGACGACCACCTCTTCTGTCTGCTGACGATGAACCACCACCCGCTTCACATGGACGTGAACTACGCGGAGAACACGACGGACTTCGGCAAGAACGTCGTCGTCGGCAACTACATCTACTCGCTGCTGCTCGGCATGTCCGTCCCGGACGTCTCGGGCAAGGCGATCGCCAACCTGGAGATCGAGTCGCTGCGCCACGTGGCGCCGACCTTCCACGGCGACACCATCTACGGCGAGACCACGGTCCTCGACAAGACTCCCTCGAAGTCGAAGAACGACCGCGGCATCGTCTACGTCGAGACCAAGGGCTACAAGCAGGACGGCACGCTCGTCTGCATCTTCCGCCGCAAGGTGATGGTCCCCACCGAGACGTACATCAAGGAGCGCGGCGGCGAGCAGCCCGGCCGCCCCGAGCTGATCGAGCCCTCCAAGAAGTCGGAGAAGTAGTCATGGCGCGACTCGCCCAGACCCACGGTCTGACCGATGTGCAGCAGGAGATCCTCTCCACCGTCCGGGACTTCGTCGACAAGGAGATCATCCCGGTCGCGACGGAGCTGGAGCACCGCGACGAGTACCCCCAGGAGATCGTCGACGGGCTCAAGGAGCTCGGCGTCTTCGGTCTGATGATCCCCGAGGAGTACGGGGGCCTGGGTGAGTCGCTGCTCACCTACGCGCTGTGCGTGGAGGAGATCGCCCGCGGCTGGATGTCGGTCTCCGGCATCATCAACACCCACTTCATCGTGGCGTACATGCTCAAGCAGCACGGCACCCAGGAGCAGAAGGAGTACTTCCTGCCCCGCATGGCGGCCGGCGAGACGCGCGGCGCGTTCTCGATGTCGGAGCCGGCCCTGGGCTCGGACGTGTCCGCGATCACGTCCAAGGCGGTCAAGGACGGCGACGAGTACGTCCTCAACGGCCAGAAGATGTGGCTGACGAACGGCGGAACGTCAACGCTGGTGGCCGTCCTCGTCCGAAGTGACGAAGGACACCCGGAGGGCACCGCCCCCCACAAGTCGATGACGACCTTCCTCGTCGAGAAGGAGCCCGGCTTCGGAGAGGTCCGTCCGGGTCTCACCATCCCCGGGAAGATCGACAAGATGGGCTACAAGGGTGTCGACACCACCGAGCTCATCATGGACGGACTGCGCATTCCGGCCAATCGGGTCCTCGGCGGCACCACCGGCCGAGGGTTTTACCAAATGATGGACGGCGTGGAGGTCGGCCGCGTCAATGTGGCGGCACGTGGCTGCGGCGTCGCACAGCGTGCTTTCGAACTGGGTGTCTCGTATGCCCAGCAACGTCACACTTTCGGCAAGCCGATCGCTCAGCACCAGGCGATTCAGTTCAAGCTTGCCGAGATGGCTACCAAGGTCGAGGCCGCTCATGCGATGATGGTGAACGCAGCACGCAAAAAGGACTCCGGAGAACGAAACGACCTCGAAGCAGGGATGGCGAAGTACCTCGCCTCCGAATACTGCAAGGAGGTCGTCGAGGACGCCTTCCGTATCCACGGGGGATACGGGTTCTCGAAGGAGTACGAGATCGAGCGTCTCTACCGTGAGGCGCCGATGCTGCTGATCGGCGAAGGTACCGCCGAGATCCAGAAAATGATCATTGGGCGCCGGCTGCTCGAGGAGTACCGATTCCAGGGGTGATTGTCGTATTCGGGTCGGTTTGGCCGCGAAGAAGATCACACCCTGTCATCGTCTTCCGGCCGCCGACTCGGCTTCTGGCTTGCCCAGTTGCGGCCCGCAACCGATAGCATCGCCCGAAAGCCGCCGTCCCCCGTTGCCAGTGCGGCATCATCCGCTACGAAGGTCATCCATGCCCCACAGCCAAACCTCTGCACCTCGCGACAGCCTCACCGGCGTTCGCCTCGCGCGCGGAGCATCGCCGTGGCTTCTGCCGACCGTCGCCACCGCAGCGCTCAGCCTCGCCCGGGCCCGCAAGTCCGGACGCTGGGCCGCCGTCGCCGTGCCCACCACCGCTCTCGCGGCGGGCATGCTGTGGTTCTTCCGCGACCCCGAGCGCGAGATCGCGCAGGGCCGGGTCATCTCGCCCGCCGACGGTGTGGTGCAGAGCATCATGCCGTGGAAGGACGGACGCACCCGCGTCGCCATCTTCATGAGCCCGCTGAACGTCCACGTCAACCGCGCGCCGCTGGCCGGCACGGTGACGTCCGTGGAACACATCCCCGGCGGTTTCGTACCGGCGTTCAACAAGGAGAGCGAGAACAACGAGCGCGTTGTCTGGCACTTCGACACCGAGCTCGGCGACATCGAGATGGTGCAGATCGCGGGTGCCGTCGCGCGCCGCATCGTGCCGTACATCCCCCAGGGGACGAAGGTCGAGCAGGGCGAGCGCATCGGTCTGATCCGCTTCGGGTCGCGCGTTGACATCTACCTTCCGGAAGGTGTCGACGTCGCTGTCGAGGTCGGTCAGACCACGACCGCGGGGGTGACTCGAATTGACCGTGATTGATCCCGACACGCGGGCCGGCGACTGGGTCGCCGAGGCTGAGGCGGACGAGGCCGAGGAGATGCCGCTGTCGCTGAGGCTGTCCATAGCGGACGCCCTCACGCTCGGTAACGCCACGTGCGGGTTCATGGCGGTGTACTTCACCACCACCGGCATCCTCATCCCGCACCTCACCGGCAGCACCGAGACCGGCATGGCGCGCAACAGCGCCGCCACCGCCGTGATCCTGATGCTGTGCGCGGCGATCTTCGACCTCTTCGACGGGATCGTGGCCCGCAAGCTGCGCTCGTCGCCGATGGGCGCCGAGCTGGACAACCTCTCGGACCTGATCAGCTTCGGTCTGGCCCCGGCCTACTTCGTGCTGGTGTACGGCATGGTCGCGGACGACGCGCAGCAGAAGGTCTCGGCGGTGGCCGCGATCGTCGTGCTGCTGGCCGTGGTGCTGCGGCTCGCCAGATTCTCCTGCGTGACGATGAAGGACGGCATGTTCCAGGGCATGCCGAGCCCGTTCGGCGCGCTCACGGTCGTCTCGATCGTGCTGCTGGAGCTGCCGTTCATCCCGACGCTGCTCGCGATCATCGGGGTGGCCTGGCTGATGGTGAGCCGGGTCGAGTACCCCAAGCCGCGGGGTGTCCTCGCGGTGGCGATGCTCAGCTGGATCGTCGGTGCCATGGGCATGCTGGCGGCGTGGGCGTTCGACGCGCCGGGAGGCGCGTTCCTGCTCCAGGCCGGCTGCGCGCTGCAGGTCGTGATGGGCGCCGTGATCCCCCTCTTCGCGACGGCCCGCCGGGTGAACACCTTCCGCGGCAACCGCCGCGAGAACCGCGAGGCGCGGGCGGCACAGCTGCCGTAGCGGTGGATGCGAGCGAGAAGGGCCCGGGTGCGGACGACGCACCCGGGCCCTTCTCGCATGCCCGGACAGCCCTCAGATGCTCCGCGCGTGCTGCGGGAGCGTCCCGAGCCGCTTGTAGTAGAGCGTGGTGGGGCGCAGAGTGCCGGCGGGGTCGGCCGCGAAGTCGGGGATGGTCCCGGCCGCCGTCCAGCCCGCCCTGCGGTACAGGTGCTCGGCCGGGCTGTCGGTCTGGGTGTCGAGGACCAGCAGGGTCAGGCCCTCCCCCGCCGCGTGTTCCTCCGCGGCGGCGAGCAGCCGGCCGCCGAGCCCCTGTCCGCGCGCCGCGCGGTGCACGACCAGCCGGGCGATCTCGCCGCGGTGCCGCCCGTTCGCCTTGTCGCCGCGGACCAGCGTGACGGCTCCGAGGACCACGTCGCCGGGCCCGTGCGCCGTCCAGACCGTGCGCGCGCCCCGCTCCGCCTCCTCGGCCGCCGCGAGCCACCAGCCGGCCGCCTCGGCCGGGTCCAGGGGGGCGAGAAAGCCGAGGGAGGCACCGCCGTCGACGGCGTCGACGAGCAGGGCGGCGAGACCGTCCGCGGCGTGGTCGCGGATCCGGGCCGCCGGGAGCCGCTCGATGCGCGCCGGCGCGTCCGGCCCCGCCGGGGTCCGCAGCCGCTTCGCCAGGCAGAGCAGACCCGGCCGGTCGTCCCAGGGCCGGGCCGTCTCGAAGCCGAGCCTGCGGTAGAGGGCGATGGCCCGCCCCCGCCACAGCCAGACCGAGAGCCGCACCGCGGGCGCCCCCGCCCGCGTCGCGTGGTCCACCGCGCCGTCCATCAGGGCCGCGGCGACGCCTCTGCCCCGGGCCTCCGGGGCGACCCAGAGCCGTTTGATCTCGGGGACGCCGTCCTGGTGCGGCGCGGTCAGCACCACGAGCCCGACGGCGGTGTCCGCCGCGTCCACGGCCAGCAGGACGGTGTCGGCGGCGAAGGCGGTCGCCGGGTCGAGCGCCTCCGCGCGGTAGGCGGGGGGCAGCTCGGCGGCCGAGGCGACGGGAACGCCCTTCTCCGCCTCCGTGCGCAGGTGGTAGGCGGCGAGGAGGACGGGGACCCGGGGGTCGTCCGGGGTGACGGGCCGGACGGTGCAGTACACGTTCATGGCCTGAGCTTCACATCGGGTTGTTGCGACGAGATGACGACATGCCCGTGGCTACGATCACCTCATGCGTGTGTTCCTCGCGGGCGCCACGGGCGCGATCGGCCGGCAGCTGCTCCCCCTGCTCCTCGACGCGGGTCACGAGGTGACCGGCACGTCCCGCTCGGAGGAAGGGGTGTCACGGATCCGCCGGAGCGGCGCGCGGGCCGTCCGGGCCGACGCCCTGGACGCCGAGGGCCTGCGCCGCGCGGTCGCCGAAGCCGTCCCGGACGTCGTGGTCCACCAGCTCACCGATCTCTCCGGCGCCGACGGAGCGGCGAACGACCGGCTGCGGCACCAGGGCACCCGCCACCTGGTGGACGCGGCGCGCGCGGCGGGGGTCGGACGGATCGTGGCGCAGTCGATCGCCTGGGCGTACGCCCCCGGGGACGGACCCGCCGACGAGTCCGTGCCGCTCGACCCCACCGATGAGCAGCCCCGGGCGCGGATCGTGGCCGGCGTCCGGGCCCTGGAGTCCCAGGCCGCCGAACTGCCCGAGGCGGTGCTGCTGCGGTACGGGATCCTCTACGGCCCCGGGACCTGGTATGCCCCGGACGGTCCGGTGGCCGACGCCCTGCGCGGTGACGCTCGGGCGCGGTTCCTGGGCCGTGTCGTGGCGGACGACTCGGTGGCGTCCTTCGTCCACGTCCGGGACGCTGCCCGGGCGGCGCTCCTGGCCCTGACCTGGCCGCCGGGCGCGTACAACGTGACCGACGACGAGCCGGCACCCGGCAGCGCCTGGGTGCCGGTCCTGGCCGCCGCCCTGAGCGCTCCGCCGCCGCCGCGGACGGCGGGTGCGGCACCCTGGGCCCGCGGCGCCGCGAACGCCGGGGCGCGGGCGAACGGCTGGACACCCGCGTACCCGTCCTGGCGCACGGGCTTCGCGCGCCAGGACGGGTAGCGGGCTCCCCGCCGCGCACGGACGACCGGGTCGTCGGACGGGCGGGGGCCGGACGGTCAGCCGGTCACTTCACCGCGTAGCTCCGCGCCGCCTCCGAGACGAAGGGCGTACGGACGGTCCGCATGCCCCCGGCGACGGACTTGTCGGGCTGGATGATCACGGACTCGCGGGACGACGGGGCCTTCGGGTCGCCGAAGTCGTGCTTCATGCCGAAGCCGGCGTCGTAGCCGTTCAGGGTGAGGAGCGCCTTGTCGACGCCCTCGCGGGTGAGGTCCTTCGACTCGCACGCCTTCTTCAGCGCCTCGCCGAAGACGGTCGCCGCGGTCCAGCCGGCGACGATGCCGTTGTCGAGGCCGTCGCTCGGGTAGGCGGCCTTGTAGTCGGCGACGAGCTTCTTCGCGGCGGGGGTGTCGGCGCCGATCGGAAGGCTCGGGGAGGCGAACCAGTACATCTTCTCCAGGGCCGGCCCGGCCTGGGTGCCCAGCAGCTGCGGGGCGAAGGCCGAGTTGTTCCCGATGACCGGCACCTTCAGGCCGGTCGCGGCGGCGACGCCGACGAGCGAGGCGGCCTGGCGCGGGCCCGCGCTCAGGACGATGCCCTTGACGCCCGCCTGCTTGAGCGCCGCGACCTGAGCCGACATGTCGTTGTCCGTCGGCTTGATCTTCTGCTCGACCACCGTGAGACCGGCCTTCTCGGCGGCGTAGCGGGAGCCCTTGAGCGCGTTCTCGCCGTAGTCGCCCTCGAAGTAGACGTGGCCGAGCTTGTCCCCCGCCTTCAGGCCCTTCTCGGTGACCAGGAAGTCGACGGCGTTGATCGTCTCGACGTCGTAGGTGGAGCCGAGGACGCGGATGTAGGGGGAACCGAGCAGCGAGGCCGACCATGCCTGCGGCAGCACGAGGCCCTTGTCCTGGCCGTCGACGCGGGGCTTGACCGCGGCGACGAACGGGGAGCCGATGAACTGCGGGAAGCCGACGACCTTCGGCTCCAGCTCGGTGTAGGCGGACAGCGCCTTCTGCGGGTCGTAGCCGTGGTCGCGGACGGTCAGCTCCAGCTGCCGTCCGCAGATGCCGCCGGACGCGTTGACCTGCTTCACGTAGAGCTGCTGCGCCTGCGTGACGCTCTTGCCGAGGGTGGCGTACACCCCCGTCATGTCGGTGAGCGCGCCGAGCGTGATGGTCTTGTCGGTGACGCCCTCGCCGGCCTTCACCCCGCCCGCTCCGGTGCCCGAGTCGTCGCTGCTCTTGGCCTTGCTGCTGCAGCCCGCGGCAGTCAGCGCGACCAGGGCGGCGACTGCGGCGGCCAGGCCCCGCACGGCCCGTCGTCGGTGGTTCATCTTTCCTCCACTGAGGGTTGGATGGGGTGCGTGGATCGCCGGGAGGCAAGCCGGACCAGGCCTCCTGGCAGGAACAGCACCACCGCGACCACGGCGGCGCCGTACAGGTAGCGCGCGGCCTCCCCCGGTGCGATCCCGCCCGTCCCGGGGGCGGAGACCAGGGGCAGGGCGTCGCTGTACCGGTTGAGGAGCTGCGGCAGCAGGGAGACGAAGACGCCTCCGACCACCGCTCCGGCGACCGAGCCGAGACCGCCGATGACGATCATGGCCAGGTATTCGAGGGAGAGCATCATGCCGAAGTACTCCGGCACGGTCCGCTGGAAGACCAGCGCGAGGAGGACGCCGGCGAGTCCCGCGTACATGGACGACAGGACGAAGACGGCGGCCCGGTAGCGGGCCACGGGGATCCCCATGACGCCGGCCGCGATCCGGTGGTCGCGGATGGCGTTCATGGCACGGCCCGGACGGCCGCGCAGGACTCCGCGGGCGAAGAGCGCGCCGGCGAGGAGCAGGACCAGCCCCAGGTACCAGAGCTTCTCGGCGGAGCCGAAGGGCACCTGGGCGACGAGGAGTTCGCTGTCGTCGAAGGTGATCCCGAACAGGGACAGCGGGGGCACCGCCCGGCCGTTGTAGCCGCCGGTGAGGTCGTGCGCGTTGAACAGCACGTGCTGGCCGATGAAGATCAGCGCGAGGGTGGCGATGCCGAGGTAGGCGCCGCGCAGCCGGCCCGCGATGGGGCTGAAGACCCCGCCCGCCAGGCCCGCCAGGGCGACGGCCAGGACGGCGGCGAGCCAGCCGGGCAGCCCGAGTCCGGCCAGTCCGTCGGCGCCGTCGCCGGCGAAGGCGCAGTATCCGTACGCGCCGACGGCGAGGAAGAAGGCGTGGCCCATGGAGAGCTGTCCGGTGGCGCCGGTCAGCAGGTTGATGCCGAGGGCGCCGATGGCGGCGGCCATGGCGAAGAGTCCCGCCTGGAGCCAGAAGCGGTCCAGATAGAAGGGGAAGGCGGCGAGGACGAGGCCGGCGGCGGCCCAGCCGTACACCCGGGGGCGGGTGACGGCGGCGAGTCCGCGGCGGGGCAGTGCGTCAGACACGGGCCGGCTCCTTCGTGCCGAAGAGTCCGGCCGGGCGGATCAGCAGCACCGCGACCATCACGAGGTAGGGCGCGAGGTCGCCGATGCCGCGGCCGAGGAAGGTCAGGTCGCCCTGGTAGCCGGTGGCGAGGGATTCGGTGATGCCGACGAGGAGTCCGCCGACGAGGGCGCCGGTGGTGGAGTCCAGGCCGCCGAGGATCGCGGCCGGGAAGGCCTTCAGCGCGGCGAGCGAGGTGGTGCGCTCCAGGCCGGGGGTCGGGAAGACGGTGAGGAAGAGGGCGGCGACGGCGGCGAGCCCGCCGGCCACCGCCCAGGCGCCGAGCGAGACGCGGCCGAGGCGGATGCCCATGAGGGCCGCGGTCTCCTGGTTCTCGGCGGCGGCCCTCATGGCGACTCCCCAGGAGGTGTGGCGGAAGGCCAGCAGGAAGGCGGTGATGAGGAGGCCGGCGGCGAGGAACGCGGCGATCCGGGTCTGCGCGATGGTGACGGGTCCGAGCGCGACGACGGAGTCGCCCCAGGGGTCGCCGAGCGCCAGGATGTCGGTGCCGATGCGGCGGGTCAGTTCGGTGGCGAGGAGGATGTCGACGCCGATCGTGACGATGGCGAGCACGCTGTGGTCCGAGCCGCGGTAGCGCCGCATGACGAGGAACTCGACGGCCGCGCCGACCAGGGCCGCGCCGGCGATGCCGACCAGCAGTGCGGGCCAGAACCCGATGTCGTCGTGGAGCACGGCGGTGATGTAGCCGCCGGCGAGCAGGAGTGAGGCGTGCGCGAAGTTGACGACCTCGGTGGCGCGGAAGATCACCACGAAGCCGAGGGCGATGAGGGCGTAGATGGAGCCCAGCGAGACGCCGCCCAGGAGGAGTTCGGCAAAGGTGGTCACTCGGCGTTCTCCTCTCCGAGATAGGCGCGGACGACCGCCGGGTCGTTCTGTACGTCGGCGGGGGTGCCGTCGGCGATGCGACGGCCGAAGTCGAGGACGGTGACGGCGTCGGCGAGCCGCATCACCACGCCCATGTCGTGTTCGACGAGGACGATGGAGATGCCGAGGCTGTCGCGGACGCCCGCGATGACCGCGGCGGTACGGCGCCGCTCGTCGGCGGTCATGCCGGCGACGGGCTCGTCCAGGAGCAGCAGCCGGGGCTCCATGCACAGCGCGCGGGCCAGTTCGGCGAGCTTCTGCTGGCCGTACGGGAGCGAGCCGGCGGGCTGCCCGAGTTGCTTCTCCAGGCCGACGAAGGCGGCGATCTCCCGGACCCTGGCCCGGTGCCGCGCCTCCTCGCGGGCCGCCGCGGGCAACCGGAGCCCGGCGGCGACGAAGCCGGTCCGGGTGAGCCGGTGCCGGCCGAGCATCAGGCTGTCCTCGACGGTGGCGCGCGGCGGCAGGGCGAGGTTCTGGAAGATGCGGGCGACCCCGAGGTCGGCGATCTTGTGCGGGGGCAGCGCGGTGAGTTCGTGCGTGCCGAAGCGGACGGATCCGGAGGTGGCCTTGTAGACCCCGGACAGGACGTTGAAGCAGGTGGACTTGCCCGCGCCGTTGGGTCCGATGACGGCGTGGACCGTGCCGGGCCGGACGGTGAAGCCGACGGCGTCGAGCGCGGTGAGTCCGGCGAAGCGGACGGTCAGGTTCTCGACGTGCAGGGCGGGTACCGGCTCGGCGGGCGCGGACGCCGTGGCCGTGCCGGAGGGCGGGACGGTGTGCGGTGTCATCGGGCCTCCTCCCAGCGGGAGAGCACGGGGTGCGCCGTCGCGGCGCCCGCCGCGTCGGCGGCGGCGTCCTCGTCGACCACGCCCAGATAGCGGCGGCGCACCTCGTCGGAGGCCGCGAGCTCCTCGGCCGGTCCGGACAGGGTGACCTCGCCGACCTCCAGGACGTACGCCCGGGAGGCGAGCCTGAGGGCGAGTGCCGCGTTCTGTTCGACGAGGAGCACGGCGGTGCCCTGGGCGTTGATCTCGCGGATGGTGTCGGCGATCCGGGCGGCCATCAGCGGCGCGAGGCCGAGCGAGGGCTCGTCAAGCAGGAGCAGCTTCGGCGAGGCCATCAGGGCGCGGCCGACCGCGAGCATCTGCTGCTCGCCGCCGGAGAGGAGCCCGGCCTTCTGCTGCGCCCGGTCGGCGAGGACCGGGAAGAGCTCGTGGACCCACCGCAGGGCGGAGGCCCGCCCTGCGCGGTCGCCGCGTGCTCCGAGCATCCCGGCGCGCAGGTTGTCCTCGACCGTCATCCGGGCGAATACCTGGCGCCCCTCCGGGACCTGGGAGACGCCGGCGGCGACCACCCGGTCCGGGGCGAGACCGCCGAGCGGCCGGTCGCCGAAGGTCACGGTGCCGGCCGTGACGGACCCGCCGTGGAACGACAGTGTGCGCGAGATCGCCCGCAGCAGTGTGGACTTGCCGGCGCCGTTGCCGCCGAGGACGGTGACGACGCTGCCCTCCGGTACGTCGAGCGTCACCCGGCGCAGTGCCCGGACCGGTCCGTACCCCGCCGACAGGTCCGCCACCTCGAGTGCGAGTGCGGTACCTCCCATGGCTCCCCTTCCGTGGCCCGATCGGCCCTCGGACATGCCGGGTCTCCGGGCATGCCCGGGGGTCCGCTTCGGATTCCGTGGCCTGTTCAATGGCGCTCACCCCAGCACCGTGCAGGCCGCAGGTCCACGTCCGGCGGCGGAATCGCTGCCGGTGCCCAGCGGGCGCGGCGGCGGGTTGTGCACGCGCACAACACTGCGTGTCAGGGGCCTGCGGCGGAGGGCAGGGGGGTGGCATCCTCCGGAGCATGGGACGGCGCAGACCACGGACCGGCGACGACTGGAAGCTTCTGGCACGGGCGTGCACGGCACTGCTGGAGCGCCTGCCCGAGCTGGTGGACGAGCACCTTCGGGAGCTGTACGAGTACGAGCCCGCCTATGGCCGGATCGTGCCGTACGACCAGCACTGGCAGGAGGCCCACGCGGCGATGCGGGTCGGCATCGAGATGATCTCGGCGCCCCGTGACTCGCCTCGCCGCGACCTGGTGCACGCGGAGGAGATGGGGCGGCGGCGTGCGGAACAGGGCATGCCGCTGGAGCTGGTGGTGCACGCCTACCGCCATGCCGGGCACCTGGTGTGGGACGCGCTGATCGAGACGGCGGCGGCGGACGCGGCGCAGCTGGCGACGCTGATGCAGTCGGCGACGATCGTGTGGTCGGCGGTGGACGCCCAGGCGGACACGGCGTCGGAGGCGTACCGGGCGACGGAGCTGGAGCTCCAGCGCCGTACGGACGAGCAGCTCCAGGCGCTGCTCGACGCGCTGCTCCAGGGGCAGCGCTCGCCGGAGGTCGTGTCGCGGGCGGCGGCGGGCCTGGATCTGCCGGAGCACGGACGTTACGCGGTGGTGGTGCTGCGGCACGACCGGCGGGAGGCGTCCGAGCCGTTCCACCGCCGGGTGCAGGGTGCGGGGGTGCGGTTCCTGTGGCGGATGCGGGCGGACTGCGAGATCGGCGTGGTGTCGCTGGCGGAGGGCACGGGGCTGGACGCGCTGGCGGAGCTGCTGGAGGGGCGCTGTCCGGGGCCGGGCGGGATCAGCCCGGTGGTCACCGGTCTCTCGGAGCTGGGCCGCGGGCGCCGGCTGGCCGAACTGGCCCTGCGCACCTGCCCGCCGGAGTCCCGGCAGGTCGTCCGGCTGGACCGCCGGATGGCGGGTGCGCTGGTGGTCGGCCAGCCGGAGCTCGCGGGTCTGCTCGTCGCGGACGTCCTCGGCGCCCTCCTGGAGCTGGACCCGGCGGACCGGGCGATCCTGCTGGAGACACTCGACGTCTGGCTCGACTGCGAGGGTTCGGCGGGCCGGGCGGCGGTGTCCGGCTCCAGGTCCGTGAGGGGGTAGGCGCGGCGGATACCGGCCGCCCCCAGGCTCTCCGGGGCCAGGGCGAGGCGGCCGCAGACCGCGACGACCTCCTTGTCCGCCGCGCGGGCCGCCGCGGCGACGCCGGCGGGCGCCTTGCCGTGCAGGGTCTGCGCGTCGAGGGAGCCCTCGCCGGTGATGACCAGCGTGGCCTTCGCCAGCGCGGGGGCGAAGCCCAGCACGTCGAGCATCAGCTCGATGCCCGGGCGGAAGCTCGCGTCCAGGCCGACGAGCGCGCCGTAGCCGATGCCGCCGGCGCCGCCCGCGCCCGGGGCGGCCGCGCAGTCGGCGGCCTTGGCGCCGATGGACCGCTCCAGGACCGTGACGAAGTGCGAGAGCGCCGCGTCGAGGGTCTCGACGTCCTCGGGGGACGCTCCCTTCTGCGGGCCGTAGACGGCCGGCGCGCCCTTCGGTCCGGTCAGCGGGTTGTCCACGTCGCTGGCCAGGACCAGGTCGACCGAGGCGAACCGGGGGTCGATGCCGGAGAGGTCCGCCGTGGCGAGGTCGCGCAGCCCGCCGCCGCCCGGGCCGACGGGCGCGCCGTCGGCGTCGAGGAGCTCCGCACCGAGCGCCGCCAGCATGCCGGCGCCGCCGTCGGTCGTCGCGCTGCCGCCGACACCGAAGACGATCCGGGTCGCGCCGGCGTCCAGGGCCGCCCGCAGCAGCTCGCCGGAACCGTACGTCGTCGCCGTCAGCGGTGCGAAGACGTCGCGCGGGAGGAGCTGGAGGCCGGACGCCTCCGCCATCTCGACGACCGCGGTGGTGCCGCGCAGCGCGTACGCCGCCGTGACCGGCTCGCCGAGAGGGCCGGTCACCGTCACCTCACGGCGCTCGAACCCGGCCGCGACCGCGGCCGCGACCGTACCGTCGCCGCCGTCCGCGACGGGCAGTGTCTCCACGTCGAGCTCCGGGACGACCCGTCGCAGCCCTGCTGTGACCCGCTCCGCGACCTGTACGGCCGTGAGCGAGCCCTTGAACTTGTCGGCCGCGACGAGCACGCGTGCGACCTCAGTTACTGCTCCGTCCGTCACCTTGCATCCCTTGCTTTCGAACAGGCAGTCGCGCCAGGGCCGACCCTATCCGGACCGGAAGACGGCATGCCACCCCCTGATAGGGCGATATTCCGGACCATAGTGGGCGCACGAGCGCCGAACCGATCGATCAAACATCATCGGCGCGGCCGGGTCCGGTCGGGCGGCGCCGGGCGGCCGCTCGGCGCGCGCCGGGACCGCCGCTTCGGTACACCGGAGGTATGGGGCTCACGCACGGCGAACTCGCGGACCGGGTCCTCGGCGGCTGGACGGGCCGGATCGCCGGGAACATGCTCGGCAAGCCCGTCGAGCAGGGCGACCACTGGACTCCCGGACACATCGACGCCTATCTCCGGCTGACGGACGCCCTTCCGCTCACCGACTACCTGCCTCCGCCGCCGCCGGACGCCGCCGGCTTCGAGCTGCGGCCCGAGTGGCCGCAGTGCGTGCGCGGCCGGATCCACGGAAGCTGCCGGGACGACGACGTGGACTACGCGATCCTCGGCCTGCATCTCCTGGAGACCCGGGGCTTCTCGTTCACCACCGAGCAGGTCGGCGAGCTGTGGCTGCTGCGCCTGCCCTACCTCCAGACGTTCACGGCGGAGCGCGTCGCGTACCGCAACCTCGCCAACGGCCTCGGGCCCCCGCTCACCGCCACCTACGACAATCCGTACCAGGAGTGGATCGGCGCCCTGATCCGGGCCGACGTGTACGGCTGGACCTCGCCCGGCGACCCGCGCCGGGCCGCGTCCCTCGCCCGGCGCGACGCGGTCCTGTCGCACACGGGCAACGGCGTGTACGGGGCGATGTGGGCCGCCGCCCTGATCGCGGCCGCCTTCGTGGCGCCGGACGCGCGGACCGCGCTGGAGACCGCGCTCGAACGGATCCCCGCGAGCAGCCGCCTCGCCCGCGCGGTGCGGCGGACGATCGCGCTGTACGAGTCGGGGACGCCGTGGTCCGACACCCTCGCCGAACTGGCCGCGCGGACCGCGGGGCTGGGCTGGATCCACGTCCTGCCCAACGCCGCGGTCCTGACGGCCGGTCTGCTGTACGGCGAGGGCGACTTCACCCGCACGATCGCGCTGACGGTGCGCGGTGGTCTGGACACCGACTCCAACGGGGCGACGGCGGGCTCGGTGGCCGGAGTGCTGTGCGGGGCCGCCGCGATCCCGCCGCAGTGGGTCGAGCCGCTGGCGGACCGGGTGCGGAGCGCGGTCTTCGGGTTCGACGGCGCGCGGATCGGCGAGTTGGCGGAGCGGACCGTGCGGCTGGCTACGCTGACGCCATGACGACGACCGACTACGCCACGTACATCGCGAGCCTGCCCCGGGTCCTGGCCGGCGCCGGCGCGCTCTTCCGGGACTCGGCGGGCCGAATCCTCGTCGTGGAGCCCGACTACCGCGAGGGCTGGGCCCTGCCCGGCGGCACGATCGAGTCCGACACGGACGAGACGCCCCGCCAGGGAGCGCGCCGCGAGACGGCCGAGGAGATCGGCCTGGACGTCGTGCTCGGGCCGCTCCTCGCGGTCGACTGGGTGCTCGGGCCGGCGCGGCCGCCGATCGTGGCGTACGTCTACGACGGCGGGGTGCTCTCCGACGAGCAGTTCGCCGCGATCCGGCTCCCGGAGGACGAGCTGCTGTCCTGGAAGCTGATCACACCCGACGAGGTGGCATCCCACCTGCCGGGCAGCCTGGGCCTGCGGGTCCTCGCCGCCCTGGACGTGCTGGCGCACGGCGGGGGGCCGGTGGAGCTGGAGAACGGCCTTCCGCCACGCTGACCGTGGGGCGGGCGCCTCGGTCGGGGCCGATGCGCGGCGCCGATCAAACCGTTCGCGGCGGCGGCGCCGACCCGCATACGCTCGCGACATGACCATGGTCGCGATACTCAGCGGAGCCGGGATCTCCACGGATTCCGGCATCCCGGACTACCGAGGACCCGACGGCGTGTGGACGCGCGATCCGGAGGCGGAGAAGCTCGCCACCTACGAGCACTACATGAAGGATCCCGGGATCCGGCGGCGCGCGTGGCGGGTGCGGCTGGAGGGGCCCGTGCTGCGCGCCGAGCCGAACGCGGCACACCGGGCGATCGCCGCGTTCGAACAGACAGGGAACCCGGTCCGGGTGATCACCCAGAACGTGGACGGACTGCACCAGATCGCCGGGCTGTCCGAGCGCAAGGTGCTCGAACTCCACGGTTCGGCCCGCTCGGTGGTGTGCACCGGCTGCCATGCCCGGTCGTCGATGAGCGACGCGCTGGACCGGGTGCGCGCCGGTGAGGACGATCCGGGGTGTCTCTCCTGCGGGGCCGTCCTCAAGTCGGCCACCGTGATGTTCGGTCAGCGACTCGACCCGGTGGTGCTGGGCGAGGCGATGTCGATCGCCAAGGCGACCGAGGTGTTCATCGCCGTCGGCACCAGCCTCCAGGTCCAGCCGGCGGCCTCGCTCGCGGGCATCGCCGCGGAGCACGGGGCCCGTCTGATCATCGTCAACGCCCAGCCGACCCCGTACGACGCGGTCGCCGACGAGCTCGTCCGCGAGCCGATCGGGACCGCGCTGCCGAAGGTGCTCGGCCGGTACGCCTGAAGGCTGGGACCCGACGGCACGCCGGGCCGCGGGCCGGTCGAGGACGTCGCGTCACCCGCACCGGACCGCCTCCCGCGGTCCGGTGCGGTGCCGTGCGGTGCCCGTCAGAAGAGCGCGTCCGGCTCGGCCGCGCCCGATTCGAAGGCCAGCAGCCGCTGCTTGCGGCTGAGCCCGCCGCCGTAGCCGGTCAGGCTGCCGCCCGCGCCGATCACCCGATGGCACGGGACGATGATCGTGACCGGGTTCTTCCCGTTCGCCAGGCCGACCGCGCGCGAGGCGCCGGGGCTGCCGAGGGCCTCGGCCAGCTCGCCGTAGGTGCGGGTCTCGCCGTACGGGATGCGCCGCAGCTGCTCCCAGACCCGCAGCTGGAACTGCGTGCCGTCGAGGCGCAGCGGGAGGTCGAACTCCGTCAGTTCGCCGGCGAAGTACGCGTCGAGCTGGCGGATCGCCTCGCCGAACGGCCGCGGGTCGGGCTCCCCGAAGGTCTCCTCCGGCGGGCGGTGGCGCTGGTCGGTCATGTACATACGGCTGAGGACGCCGTCGACGGCGACCAGGGTGAGGGCGTCGTACGGGCTGTCCACGACCGTGTGCTGTACGAGGGGCATGGTCTCGGCTTCCTGGAGAGTGTCCTGCCGGTCAGGCCGGGAGATGGTTGATCGGGTGGTCGTCGGTGGCCCAGAGGTACTGGACGGCGTACGCCCGCCAGGGCCGCCAGCGCGCGGCGGCGGCCGTGAGGGCTGCCGGGGTGGCCGGCAGCCCGAGGCCCTCGGCCGCGCGGCGCATGCCGAGGTCGCCCGGCAGGAACGCGTCCGGGTCCCCCAGCGCCCGCATCGCGATGACCTCGGTGGTCCACGGGCCGAATCCCGGCAGGGCCAGGAGCCGGGCCCGTGCCTCGTCCCAGTCGCTGTCGAGGCCGAGCCGCAGCGCGCCGTCGGCGAGTGCCCCGACGAGTGTGACGAGGGTGGTCCGGCGGCTGCGGGGCAGCGCGAGGGACGCGGGGTCGAGCGAGGCCAGTGCCTCCGGCGTCGGGAAGAGGTGGGTGAGCCCGCCCTCGGGGTCGTCGACCGGTACGCCGTGCGCGGCGACCAGGCGCGCCGCGTGGGTCCGGGCGGCGGCGGTGGACACCTGCTGGCCCAGCACCGCCCGTACGGCGAACTCGGCGGCGTCGACCGTCCGCGGCACCCGGCGCCCGGGTGCGGCGTCGACCAGCGGCGCGAGCAGCGGGTCGGTCCGCAGCTGGTCGTCGACGGCCACCGGGTCGGCGTCCAGGTCGAGCAGCCAGCGGCAGCGGCTGATGGCGTTGGTCAGGTCGCGCGGGTCGGTGAGGAACAGGCGGCAGGCGATGTGGTCGGGGCGCGGGCTGAGGGCCACGATGCCGTGGCCGTGCGGCAGGTTCAGCGTCCTGCGGTAGGCGCCGTCCCGCCACTCCTCCACCCCGGGGACCGCTGTCGCGGCGAGGTGGCCGAACAGGTTGGACGGGTTGAGGGGCGCGCGGTACGGCAGCCGCAGCACGATCACGCCCGGGGTGCGCGGGGCGTGATCGGCCGCGCGGGAGCGGGCCGCGCGGGAGCGCAGCTCACCGGGCGGCAGGGCGAAGACCTGGCGGACGGTGTCGTTGAAGGTGCGGATCGAGGAGAAGCCGGCGGCGAAGGCGATCTCGGCCATCGGCATCGGCGTGGTCTCGATGAGCACGCGCGCCGCCTGGGCGCGCTGGGCGCGGGCCAGGGCGAGCGGGCCGGCGCCGAGCTCGGCGAGGAGCTGGCGCTCGATCTGGCGGGTGGAGTAGCCGAGCCGCGCGGCGAGCCCGGGCACGCCCTCGCGGTCGACCACGCCGTCGCGGATCAGCCGCATGGCGCGGGCGACGACGTCGGCGCGGACGTTCCATTCCGGGGAGCCGGGGCTGGTGTCGGGCCGGCAGCGCTTGCAGGCCCGGAACCCGGCGCGCTGGCAGGAGGCCGCGCTGGGGTGGAACACCATGTTCTCCACCTTGGGCGGCACGACCGGGCAACTGGGCCGGCAGTAGATCCGGGTGGTCCGGACGGCGGTGAAGAAGACGCCGTCGAAGCGGGCGTCCTTCGACTTGACGGCCCGGACGCAGGCCTCGGTGTCGGTGTGCATGGGTTCAAGCATCGGGGACGGGGAGGGCTCCCGGCTGGCGAGAAAACGACATCGACCTCGGCCGGCCGGGCGCCGCGCGGCGGACGGGGCGCTCCCGGAACCGGGGACGCGCTACCACGGCGGGGCGACACCCGCATGCCGGTCCCGTCTCGATTTCCTGCCCGGGCAGGCGCAGCATGGAAGGACGGGTTCCCCTACGGCCCCGACGGGCCGAGGAAGTGAACGGGTGACAGCCGAGTCCGTGATCACAGCCGCAGCCACGAGAAGAGCCCCATGACCGGAAGGCTTGGCCGAACACGGGGGCTGGGGCTGCGCAGTGTCGCCGGGCAGGTCTTCGCCCTGCAGGCGATCATCGTGGGCCTGCTCGTCGCCGTCGGGACGCTGGCCCTGATCCTCCAGGCCCGGTACGACACCGAGGCGGACGCGCGCAACCGGTCGCTCGCCGCCGCGGAGGCGTTCGCACACGCCCCGGGGCTGCTGGACGCCCTGCGGGCACCGGACCCGTCGGCCGTGCTCCAGCCCCGGACCGAGGCGGCCCGCAAGGCCGCGGGGGTCGACTTCATCGCCGTGATGACCCCGGACGGCATCCGCTACACCGACTCCCGGCCGGAGCTGATCGGGCAGCGCGCGACCGGCGACATCGCCCGCGCCAGGGGCGGGGAGTCGTTCACCGAGGTCTTCACCGGCGAGCCGTCGAGCGCGGTCCGCGCGATCGTCCCCATCCGGACCGACGACGGCGACATCGTGGGCCTGGTCGGCACCGGGATCGAGGTCGAGAACGTCTCCAACGTCGTCGAGGGCCAACTGCCGCTCCTCATCGGCACCGCCGCGGGCGCCCTGGTCCTCGCGGTGGGCGGCGCCGCCCTGGTGACCCGCCGTCTGCTCCGGCAGACCCACGGACTGGGTCCGCTGGAGATGACCCGGATCAACGAGCACCACGAGGCCGTCCTGCACGCGGTGCGCGAGGGGGTGCTCATCATCGACGCGGACCGCAGGCTGCTGCTCGCCAACGACGAGGCGCGACGGCTGCTCGACCTGGCGCCGGACGCCGAACAGCGGCACGTGACGGAGCTGGGCCTCGACCCGCGCACCGCCTCGCTGCTCGCCTCCGGCCGCAGCGTCACGGACGAGGTGCACCTCGCGGGCGACCGGCTCCTCGCCGTCAACGTGCGTCCGACCGCCCCGTACAAGGGCCGCCCCACCGGGACCGTCATGACCCTGCGGGACTCGACCGAGCTGGCCGCGCTCTCCGGCCGGGCGGAGGTGGCCCGCGGCCGGCTCCAGCTGCTCTACGACGCCGGGGTGCGGATCGGCAGCACGCTGGACGTGGCGCGGACCGCCGAGGAGCTGTCGGAGGTCGCGGTGCCGCGCTTCGCCGACTACGTGACCGTGGAACTCCTGGAGCCGGTGCTGCTGGGCGAGGAGCCGAGCGGCGCGTACACCGAGATGCGCCGCGCCGCGCTGTCGGGCATCGGGGAGCAGCCGCCGCTGCAGCCGGTCGGCGACCTGATCCGGTGCGACGTGCCGACGACGCCGATGGCGGTGGCGCTCGACACCGCGCACGCGGTCCTCGTGACCGACCTGCACACGGCCGACGGCTGGCGGGCACAGGACCCCGAGGGCGCCGCCGCCGCGCTCGCCTACGGTCTGCACTCGCTGGTCGCGGCGCCGCTGATGGCCCGCGGGGTCGTGCTCGGGCTGGCCAACTTCTGGCGGGCCGAGACGCCCGAGCCCTTCGACGACGAGGACGTGTCCTTCGGGGAGGAGCTGACCGCGCGCGCCGCGGTCTCCATCGACAACGCGCGCCGGTTCACCCGCGAGCACGCCATGGCCGTGACCCTCCAGCGCAGCCTCCTCCCCCGGGTGCTGCCGGAGCTGTCCGCCGTCGACGTCGCCTACCGCTACCTGCCGGCGAAGGCGGGGGTGGGCGGCGACTGGTTCGACGTGATCCCGCTTCCGGGAGCCCGGGTGGCACTGGTCGTCGGCGACGTCGTCGGCCACGGGCTGCACGCGGCGGCGACCATGGGCCGGCTGCGGACGGCCGTGCTCAACTTCTCCACCCTGGACCTGCCGCCCGACGAGCTCCTGGGCCACCTCGACGAGCTGATCGACCGGATCGACCGCCCCGACAGCGGTGGAGGGAACGGCGAGAACGGCGCCGACGGCGGCGAGGACGACTCGCCGGAACGGATCACGGGCGCCACCTGCCTGTACGTGGTCTACGACCCGGCCAGCGGCCGGTGCTCGATGGCCGGCGCCGGGCATCCCGGGCCCGCGATCGTGCATCCGGACGGGCGGGTGGAGTTCCCCGAGCTGCCGGTCGGTCTGCCGCTGGGCGTGGGCGGGATGCCTTTCGAGGCCACGGCGCTCCGGCTGCCGGAGGGCAGCCGTCTCGTCCTGTTCACCGACGGCCTCCTGGAGGATCGCGACCGGGACTTCGACACCGGAGTCGCGCTGCTGCGCGACGCGCTCGCGACGACCGGCCGGAGCCCCGAGCAGGCGTGCGCGGACGTCCTCGCCTCCCTGCTCGTCCCGGCGCCGGACGACGACATCGCCCTGCTCGTCGCCGACACCCGGCGGCTGCCGGCGGACCGGATCGCGGAGTGGACGGTGCCCTCCGACCCGGCGGAGGTCTCCCGGATCCGCAACGAGGGCGCGGCGCAGCTGGCCGCCTGGGATCTGGAGGACATCGCGTTCTCCGCGGAGCTGATCCTGAGCGAGCTGGTCACCAACGCGATCCGGTACGGCGCCGAGCCGATCAAGGTGCGGCTGCTGCGGGACGCCCAGCTCATCTGCGAGATCTCGGACGGCAGCAGCACGTCGCCCCACCTGCGCTACGCCGCCACCACGGACGAGGGCGGGCGCGGTCTTTTCCTGGTCGCCCAGTTCGCGGAGCGCTGGGGCACCCGCTACACCGAGCGGGGCAAGGTCATCTGGGCCGAGCTGCCGCTCACCGGGGGCGTGCAGGCGGCGGTGCCGGTGCCGGACCTGGACGCGCTGGAGGACCTGGCCTGGTGAGGCGGGCGGCCCGCGGCCGGAGTCCCGGGGCGTCGTCGGCCGGGGGCGGTCGGGCGTCGGTGGTCGGGGCGTGGTGGTCGGGGCGTGGTCAGCCGAGGGCGGTCCGGGCGAGCAGCACGGCGACGTCGTCCTGCGGCGCGCCGGTCAGCAGCTGGTCGAGGATGCCGTCGCAGAGCCGGGTCAGTGGCCGTTCGAGGTCGAACAGGGCACGGGCGAGCTGGTCCATGCCCTCGTCGAGGTCCCGGTCCCGGGCCTCGATGAGGCCGTCGGTGTACAGCACGAACAGGGAGCCCGGGGGAAGCAGCACCTCCTGCGTGCAGAAGTCCTGGCCGCCGGTGCCGAGGGGCGTGCCGAGCGAACCCTCCAGGAAGGTGATCGCGCCGTCGGCCGTGGCGACGGCGGGCGGCGGGTGCCCGGCCCTGGCGATCACGACGCAGCCCGACGCCGGGTCGTGGACGGCGTACACGCAGGTCGCCATCTCGTCCTCCCCCAGGTCCGCGACGACCGCGTCGAGGGAGCGGAGCAGCTGGGCGGGCGGGACGCCCTCGCGGGCGAGCGTGCGGACGGCGGTGCGGAGCTGGCCCATGACCGCCGCGGCGTGGATGCCGTGCCCCATGACGTCGCCGATCACGAGGCCCGTACGGCCTTCGGACAGGGCGATGACGTCGTACCAGTCGCCGCCGACGTCGTGGTCGCTGGCGGGGAGGTAGCGCCCGGTGAGTTCCAGGCCGCCGACCCGGGGCAGGGCGTTGTTGGTCAGGCTGCGCTGGAGCGTGAGGGCGGCCTCGCGCTGGCCGGTGTACATCCGGGCGTTGTCGATGCTGAGTGCCGCGCGCGCCACCAGGTCGTCGATGAGGACGCGGTCCTGCTCGTCGAACGGCTCGCGCTCCTTGACCCGGGTCACGGTCACCGAGCCGAGCACCTTGCCTCGGGCGACCATCGGGACCATCCGGGCCGAGCCGATGCGGTCGGCGAAGTAGTCCCGCAGCGGGGCGGCGCGAGGGTCGGGGAACAGGGCGTCGAGGTCGGAGTGGTAGAGGTTCATGGGGCGGCCGTCGGCGAGCACGCGTTCGTACACGGTGCCGAGCGGGACCTGGTAGGTCTGCCCGGCGACCAGGTAGGCGGTGGGGGCCGTCGGTTCGGGGAAGGCGGCGGCGAGCCGGCGCAGGACGCCCCGGGTGGAGGCGGCGGCCTCGTCGGGTTCGAGGACCGCTTCGAGCATCTGCACGTCGGCGGAGTCGGCGAGCCGGGGAACGAGTACCTGGACGACCTCCTCCGCGGTCTGCCGCAGGTCCAGGGTGGTGCCGATGCGGGTGCCGGCCTCCGCGAGCAGGGCGAAGCGGTGGCGGGCGCGCTCGACCTCGACCTGGGCGCGCTGGCTCTCGGTGATGTCGATGAGGGAGGCGATCAGGCCCAGCCGGCGGCCGGAGCCGTCGAGCAGCGGGGCGTACGAGCAGGACCAGGTGTGGTCGTGGTCGGGGTCGGACGGTGTCCGCCCGGTGCGGCGCACGTCGACGACGGCCTCGCCGCCGACCAGGACCTGATGCATCGTGGCCTCGAGGGCGGCCGCGTTGACGCCCGGTACGACCTCGGTCAGGCGCTTGCCGAGGTGTTCGGCCGGGGAGACTCCGTTCATCCGGGCCAGGGCGTCGTTGACGCGCAGGAAGCGCAGGTCGGGGCCGAGGGTGGCGAGGCCGATGGGCGACTGGGTGAAGAGGCTCTGGAGGGCCGCCAGCGAGTCGCGCATGCGCAGGACCTCGGAGGTCTCCACGGCGATCAGCATGGCCCCGGTCCGCCCCTGGGGGTCGGCGTCGGGGACGATCCACATCTCCATCGTCACGTCGTGGCCGTCGCGGTGGCGCACGGGCAGGGTGCCCACGACGGACTCGCCGGACTGGACCCGCCGGGTCAGCTGGTCGGCGAGCGCCCGGTTGGCGTCGGGCACGAGCACGGGTGCGGCGGGACGGCCGAGAAGGTCCTCGGGGCGGTGCCCGAGGAGGTCCTGCGCCGCGAGGGACCACTCGACGACGCGACCGTCGGCGTCCTCCCTCCAGAGGGCGATCGGCAGCAGCTCGCGCAGCACACCCGCGTATCCGACGGCAGCGTCCGGCCGCTCCGGCGTCTCGCTCGCCGGCTGATGACTGTCCAACGAATCGTCCTGACCCCGGGGGGTGTTTTTCCTACTCAATCACCCTATCCGAGGCATGTCGGCGAGGCTCTGCGTGCGGGGCCGTTCGGCTGGGGGGCGGGGTACGGCACTCGCGGGCGCGGCCCCAGCCCCCGGCCGAGGGGTGTGCCGGGGCGGGCGCGGGTGCGCGGGCCGCGCGCGGTGGCGGTCAGTCCAGCAGCGCGGCGAACGCCGTGTGGGCGGGCTCGTCGAAGAGCACGAAGCGGACCTCCTCGACCGCCGTCTCCGTCGCCCGCACCGTCTCCAGCGCGATCCGGGCGCCGTCGTCCATCGGCCAGCCGTAGACGCCGGTCGAGATCGCCGGGAAGGCCACCGTCCGCGCCCCGAGCCCGTCGGCGATGCGGAGCGACTCGCGGTAGCAGGAGGCGAGCAGCGCGGAGCGGTCCTCCTCGCGGGACCAGACGGGACCGACGGTGTGGACGACCCAGCGGGCGTCCAGGCGGCCCGCCGTGGTGGCGACTGCCTGCCCGGTCGGCAGGCCGCCGCCGTAGTGTCCGGCGCGCAGCCTGCGGCAGTCCTCCAGGACGGCCGGGCCGCCCTTGCGGTGGATCGCCCCGTCGACGCCGCCGCCTCCGAGCAGGGAGGAGTTCGCCGCGTTCACCACGGCGTCGACGTGCTGCTCGGTGATGTCCCCGCGGACCAGCGTGATCTTCGTCGGATGCGTCATACGTCCATCATCGCGCCGCACCCACCGGCGCCGCCGAACCTTTTCCGGCCCCCTCGCCGCCGGGCCCCGCGGGCTCGCGTCCACGCGGGTCCGCGTCAGCGGCGGGCCGCGCGCAGCCGCCGCCAGACCGCCTTGGCCGCGTTGTGCCCGGACATGCCGTGGACACCCGGCCCCGGCGGGGTGGCGGAGGAGCAGAGGAAGACCGCGGGATGCGGGGTGCTGTAGGGGAAGAGGGACAGCTTGGGCCGCAGGATCAGCTGGAGGCCGCGGGCGGCACCGCAGGCGATGTCGCCGCCGACGTAGTTCGCGTTGCGGGCGGCGAGCTCGGGCGGTCCGGCGGTCGCGCGGGCGAGGACCCGGTCGCGGAAGCCGGGGGCGAAGCGCTCGATCTGGCGCTCCACGGCCTCGGTGAGGTCGCCCTCCCAGCCGTTGGGCACGTGCCCGTACGCCCAGAAGACCTGCTTGCCCTCGGGTGCGCGGGAGTCGTCGACGAGGCTGGGCTGGGCGGTGATGAGGAAAGGGGTCTCCGGCGCCGTACCGGAGGACGCCTGGTGCAGCGCGGTGGCGATCTCGCCGCTGGAGGGACCGATCTGGACGGTGCCCGCCCGGCGCGGCTCCTCCGCCTTCCAGGGGACGGGCCCGTCCAGCGCGTAGTCGATCTTGAAGACGCTGGCGCCGTAGCGGTAGGCGTCGTAGTAGCCGCCGAAGCCGGCGATCCGGGCGAGGGCGGTGGGCGAGGTGTCGAAGACGTAGGCGCGCGCCGGCGGCAGGTCGTCGAGCCGCTTGACCTCGCAGTCGGTGTGGACGGCGCCGCCCAGGTCCTTCAGGTACGCGGTGAGGGCGTCCGCGATGGACTGGGAGCCTCCTCGGGGCAGCGGCCAGCCGCCCTCGTGCGCGGCGAGCGCGAACACCAGGCCCACCGCCGTCGTGGCGAACCCGCCCAGCGGGGCGATGACATGGCCGACCAGACCGGCGAACAGGGCGCGCGCCTTGTCGTCCTGGAAGCGGCGCAGCAGCCAGGTCGACGGCTGCAGGCCGTCGAGGCCGAAGCGGGCGAGCGTGACCGGGTCGCGGGGCAGGGCGGTGAGCGGCAGGGACATGAAGTCCCGTACGAGCGTGTCCCACCTGCCGAGGTAGGGGGCCACCAGCCGCCGGTACGTGCCCGCGTCACGCGGTCCGAAGGAGGCGGCGGTCTCGGCGACGGACCGGGACAGCACGGCGGCCGTCCCGTCGTCCCAGGGATGGGCCATGGGCAGCCGGGGGTGCAGCCACTCCAGGCCGTACCGGTCCAGCGGCATGGTCTTGAAGACGGGCGAGCCGACGCCCAGCGGGTGCACGGCGGAACAGGGATCGTGCCGGAAGCCGGGGAGGGTCAGCTCCTCGGTCCTGGCACCCCCACCGACCGTGGACTTGGCCTCGAACACGGCCACGGAGAAGCCCCGGCGGGCCAACTCCACAGCGGCGGTCAGCCCGTTGGGTCCCGCCCCCACGACGACGGCATCGAGCATCGACGGCACCTTCGGACTCCTTCGTCAGCCGATGGCCAGGGCTCCCAGGATATTCCTGTGCTCCGACGGCCTTTATCGGCCCCGCAGCAGTGTCCGGATCCGGTCGCCCGTGGCCGTGTCGCGGGCCGCGGTGAACGGCAGCGCGTTGCCCCCGGTGATGCGGAACGGTTCGCCCGCGACCGTCGTGTGCGTCCCGCCCGCCTCGGTCACCAGAAGCAGGCCGGCGGCGTGGTCCCAGGCGTACTCCCAGGAGAAGGCCGTGGCGTCGAGCTCGCCGCGGGCGATGTCGAGGTACTCCAGACCGGCGGAGCCGCACGGCCGGGGACGGACCCCGTCCGCCCGCAGCCCGAGCAGGGCGGCCTTCTGGTCCGGGGTGGTGTAGTCGGGGTGCGAGGTGGCGACCTCCAGGGTCGCGGACGGTGACGGCGACCCGGAGCGTATGGGGCGGCCGTTGAGCGTGGCACCGCGCCCTCGGACCGCGACGGCCATCTCCTCGCGTGCCGGGGCGAACGTCCAGGAGGCGAGGAGATCGCCGCGGAGCGCGAGCGCGACCAGGGTGCAGAAGTCCGGCTCGCCGCGCACGAACTGCCGCGTGCCGTCGACCGGGTCGACGATCCAGACCGGGGCGTCGCCCCGGAGCGCGGCATAGACCCCGGGGTCGGCGTGCACGGCCTCCTCGCCGACCACCACGGAGCCCGGCAGCAGCGCGGTGAGCGACGCGGTCAGATGGGCCTCGGCGGCCCTGTCGGCGACGGTGACCAGATCGTGCGGGCCGTTCTTCTCGACGATCTCGTGCGCGGCGAGCTGCCGGAAGCGAGGCATGATCTCGGCGGCGGCCGCCTTGCGGACCGCCTCCTCCACCTCGGTCGTGCCACCGGCCAGGACGTGGTCAAGGAAGTCTTCGATCATGCGTCCAGCTAAGCACGGCCCGCTGACATTCCGGGAGTCCGTGCCGTAACCCACTGTTTCCCCACGGAGTACGCTTTGGCCGAGTTCACCCCTGAGATCCGGGCCGTCGCGATCCCGTCGTCCGGTCCGGTCGTCGCCTCCCGGGAGGGTTCGTGCACGGCGAGTACAAGGTGCCCGGCGGAAAGCTGGTCGTCGTCGACCTCGACACACGGGACGGCGTCCTGCGCGACGTCCGGGTCGCGGGCGACTTCTTCCTGGAACCGGACGAGGCGATCCAGGCCATCGACCGCGCGCTGGAGGGCGCCCCGGCCGACACGGACGCGTCGGGCCTCGCGGCCCGGATCGACGCGGCCCTGCCGCCGGGGACGGAGATGTTCGGGCTCACCACGGAGGGGATCGGGGTGGCCGTCCGCCGGGCCCTGGCGCACGCCACCGACTGGACCGACTACGCCTGGCAGTTGATCCACGAGCCGCCCCAGGCGCCCGCCCTGCACATGGCGCTCGACGAGGTCCTGACCGCCGAGGTCGCGGCCGGCCGGCGCCCGCCGACCCTGCGGGTCTGGGAGTGGGGCGCGCCGGCCGTGGTCATCGGCAGCTTCCAGTCGCTGCGCAACGAGGTGGACCCGGAGGCGGCCGAGCGGCACGGCATCGAGGTGGTCCGCCGGATCTCCGGTGGCGGCGCCATGTTCATCGAACCGGGCAACACCATCACGTACTCCCTCTCCGTACCCGACGCCCTCGTGCAGGGCCTGTCCTTCACCGACAGCTACGCCTACCTCGACGACTGGGTGCTCGGCGCGCTCGGCGACATGGGGGTGAAGGCCTGGTACCAGCCGCTCAACGACATCGCCACGGACGCCGGCAAGATCGCGGGCGCCGCGCAGAAGCGCATGGTGGCGGGCGAGGGCGCGGTGCTGCACCACGTGACGATGGCGTACGACATCGACGCCGACAAGATGACGGAGGTGCTGCGGATCGGCCGCGAGAAGCTCTCCGACAAGGGCACGTCGAGCGCGAAGAAACGGGTGGATCCGCTGCGCCGGCAGACCGGACTGCCGCGCGAGGCGGTCATCGAGCGGATGATCGGCTCCTTCCGGGACCGTTACGGCCTGACCGAGGGCCGGGTCACGGAGGAGGAGAAGGCGCGGGCGAAGGAGCTGGCCGCGGCCAAGTTCGGCACGCGGGAGTGGACGGCGAGGGTGCCTTAGGGCCGTGCGGGCGAGGGGCCGGGACTCCGCGGGCCGTGCGGGCGCCCGGTGTCGCCGGTCGCGCGGGCCCGGGCGGCCGGGAACCCCGGGGAGGGCGCCCGTACGATCGACGGATGCGCGTCGATCGGCCGGTGAAGCCGGGGTTGAGGATGGAGAGCGCCGACGGGCGGCGGCTGGTCCTGCTCCAGGGCGACGTCCCCGTCCTCTTCGCCCGCCCCCGCGCCACGCACCGCGGGGTGCACTACGCCCGTACCGGCCTGTACGTGTCCCCGCTGCCGCCTCTGCGTGCCGAAGAGGCCCGCGCCCACGCGGAGTTCGCGACGCCGGGTTCCCGGGAGTGGAGCGGGCGCTGGGCGGCTCACGCCGTGTCCCGCCTGCGGGAGGCGGCCGGCGGACCGCTCCACGAGGGGGACTGGAACCTCGGCCCGGAACGCTCCCGCTGGTTCGCGGACTGCAACTGGCCCAAGCTCGCCGCGCACGACCCCGATCGGGGCCACCTGACCTGGTTCGGCTACGGCGACCCGGATGAGGACGCCCGGGACCTGCTGCCCCTGCGCGCGCTGTCACGCCCCGGAGCTCCACGGGTGAGGGCGTTCCGCCGCCAGTACCGCGAGGGGGTGCTCCCGCCCGTGCTCGTCTGGTGGATCAGCGGTCTGAACTCCCCGGTCGTCCTGGACGGTCACGACCGGCTGGCCGCGGCGCTCGCGGAGGGCGGGCGTCCGCACGTCCTGACCCTGTCCCGGAAGCAGGACGAGCGGTGGACGTCACTGCTCTCCGAGGGGCCGGTCAGGGAGTACGAGCACCGGATCGCCGCGCTCGACGGGCCGCTCGCCGCGAACCGGATCGCGCACCAGGGGCGCCGGCTCGCGGACGAGCTGCGGGAGATCGCCGGCGCGCCCGACCTCACCCGGGCCTGGCCCCTGCCCGGGGGCCCGGCCGCCTGGGACGCCGCCGTCGCCCGGCACGTTCCCGGCTGGGCGCCGGACGCCGATCTCTGAGGGGTGTCCGGGTCACGTCGCCCCCTGAGAGGCGCTGTCAGACCCGATCCGGCGGGCGGTGCTCGAACCAGCGGCGGTCGTCCTCCAGTTGGGCCGCGAGCGAGATCAGCAGCGGTTCGCTGCCCGCCGGTCCGAGCAGCTGGGCGCCGACCGGGAGGCCGTCGGGCAGGAATCCGGCCGGTACGTTCACACCCGGCCAGCCGAGCACGTTCCACGGCCAGGCGTAGGGGCAGGCGGCCGCCATCGTCAGGTCGGTGCGCCAGCCCGGCATCGCGTCGAAGGTGCCGATCCGCGGCGGCGGGGCGGCCGTCGTGGGCGCGAGCAGGACGTCGTACGTGTCGAAGAAGGCGCCGATCCGACGGTGCTGGTGGGCCTCCCGGGCGCGCGCCGCGCGCAGGATCCGGCCGCCGAGCCGGCGCCCGGTGCGGGTCGCGCCGAGGGTCCGCGGATCGAGCAGGGCGGGGTCGGGGTGCCGGTCGGCGTACTCGGCGACCCCGGCCGTCGCCCGCGGCAGGAAGCTGAGCCCGATGAGTCCGTAGCGCGGCCGCGCCTCCTCCACCGTGTGGCCGAGCCGGGCCAGTGCCTCCGCGAGCTCGGTGACGGCCCGCCGGATGCCCGCGTCGAGCGGGTTGTGCGTGGCGGTGAAGGGGGATTTCCAGGCGAGGGCGATCCGCAGGCGCCCCGGCTCCCGGCGCGCGGCGGCCGAGGCGTCGATCGCGGACGGCTGGAAGCGGTCGCCCGGGTGGGACCCGGCGACGGCGTCGAGCAGCAGGGCCGCGTCGCCGACCGTACGGGCGAGGGGGCCGTTCACGGTGAGGCCCTGGAAGCAGTCGTCGTAGGGGTGGACGGAGACCCGGCCCCGCTGCGGCTTGATGCCGACGAGATGGGTCCACGCGGCCGGGATCCGGATGGACCCGGCACCGTCGGAGCCGAGGGCGGCCGGGACGATTCCGGCGGCGACGGCAGCGGCGGAGCCGCCGGACGACCCGCCGGGGGTGTGGTCGGTGTTCCACGGGTTGCGGGTGGCGCCGAAGGCGGGGCCCTCGGTGAACGGCCACTGGCCCAGTTCGCAGGAGTTCGTCTTGCCGACGATCACCGCGCCGGCGGCCCGCAGCCGGCGTACGGCCTCGCCGTCGCCTTCGGCCTCGGGGATGTCGCCGGCGCAGCCGAAGCGGGTGGGCAGACCGGCGACGTCGGTGTCGTCCTTGACGGCGAGGGGGACGCCGAGCAGCGGAAGCCGCTCGCCCGCGGCGAGCCGCCGGTCGGCTTCCGCGGCCTCCGCGAGGGCGGCCTCGGGGCGGGTGCAGCGGAAGGCGTTGAGTGTGGTCCGGGTGGCTTCGATCCGGTCGAGCGCGGCCCGGACGAGCGTGACGGAGTCGACGCTCCCCTCGGCCAACTGCCTTGCCTGTCCGGTCAGTCCGGTGTCTGCGATTGCGGTCACGGCAGCCCCTCCCCTGAGTCTGCCGCGAACCTTACTGGAGCGTAACGTCGCTGTCAGCACCTGGGCTACCGACGGGTAGGGGGGAGGGGGAGGAGGGGGAGGAGGGGGAGGAGGGGGAGGAGGGGGAGGAGGGGGAGGAGGGGGAGGGAGTTGCGGCCGGGGGCAGGAAGGGACCTGCGGCCGGGGGGGCTTGAAGGGTGCGGGTCTTGGGGCTCTTGGGCCCTGGCTACTTCGTTTGCTTCTGGTGGTTGGCCGCCCTCTCTCCGAGTGTGGCGGGTTACGGCGCCGCTTCAAGGGCGCTCCTTCGTCGCGTCGCTGCGCGATGGCCTGGCGGCCACCCTTGACCCGTCGCCTCCACCCGCCTTTTCACACTCGGAGGGCGGCCCGGGGAGGGGGTCCAGGCGGGGGGCCGGGGGCGCGCAGCGCCGTCGGCCCGCGTCGGGTCCGGGGGGGTTCAGCGCAGCCATTGAATGGGGCAGTCGGGCGCGGCTTAGCGGATGCGACTCGATTCCTGGCGGGGATTCATGCCCCGCTGGTCATTCTCCGGTGGTGGGTGAAGCCGAATCCAAGAGCCCTTGGGATGGTTGCCGACCCGGGCGTGCCTCCTCCACCCGGCCCGGTCCATCCCGGCAGGCGGAGCCATCCCGAATGACGCTAGCGCGTACATTACTTGCGGTAACCGGGCGGGATATGGGACTTAACGGGCCATATCGGACTCTCGGGAGGCTTAATGTACGCCGTAACGTCATCGGGCAGCCGATCCCAGACCGGCGATGGGACGGGCGGGGCGGACGGGACCCACCTGGCCCGCCGCCCCGCGCGCCCGGCTACCCCTGACCCGAACCGGCGATGCCGGCTACGGATTCGGCTTCACCCCCACCGGAGAATGACCAGCGGGGCATGAATCCCGGCCAGGACACGACGGATTGTCGCTAAGCGCTGCCGGGTCACCCCATTCAATAACTGCGCTAGACCACCCCAAGACGGACGGCCGCCGACGGCGCCCGAGAGGCACCGGGCCCCGGAGCGGATGCCCCTCCCCCGGGCCGCCCTCCGAGTGTGAAAAGGCAGCCGGGACCGGGCGGTCAAGGGTGGGCGCAGCCCATCGCGCAGCGACGCGACGAGGAACGAGGAGCGCCCTTGAGGGCACGGACCCGGCTGCCACACTCGGAGAGAGGGCGGCCAACCACCAGAAGCCAACGGGGACCGGACGACACCAAGACCCCAAAGGCCCCGCACCCCCAAGCCCCCAAGCCCTTCCCCCCCCACACACAAGCGCCCGGCGCGGCACCTCGCCCCTCTCGCGGAGGAGCGGTGACCGGCACCGGGCGCCCGGACGTGCGGAGAAGGGTCAGCCCTGTGCGGCCGGGACCTTTCCGACCAGGATGAACTCGTTGTACGGGAAGACCTTGCCGACGTTCCGCGGGAAGGGGAACGAGTAGGTGCGGTCGACGGTCAGACCGATCTTCTCCGCGTGGCCGCGCAGCCCGTCGAAGTCGACGAAGCGGACGTGGGTGGCGTCGGTCTTGTAGCCGGCCTCCTGGGGACAGATGAGGACCACGGAGCCGCCCGGCTTCACCAGCGGCAGGTACTGCTCCAGGACCGAGTTCCCCAGCGCCTCGTCCATGTGCTCCAGGACATGGGCGCACAGCAGGCTGTCGAAGGAGCCGGGGCCGCAGTCGGGCGCCTCGAAGAGCTCCTCGGAGGTGTAGGCGGTGAGCCCCCGCTCACGGCACGTCCGGACGGACGTGGCGTTGTGGTCGACGCCGACGCTGTCCGGTCCGCAGTTCAGCAGGTTGCGGCCGATGCCGCACCCGACGTCCAGCACACGGCCCAGACCGAGACGCTTCAGGTTCCACCGGTACGGGGCCTGGGTCGGCAGAAGCCGCTTGATTCCCGAGTTCTCCAGGCGGGCGAGGCGCTTGGTGTAGTCGGAGGACTCTGTCCCTGCCGTAAGGGCCTCGTCCTGAGTGCCGGACATCGGCGACCGCCTTCTCTTGCTCTGAGGTAACGGATAACGACCGCGTGGGGGGCGTGCGCGGCGTCCGGCGGACGCGTGAGCGTCGTCGCGGCCCGGAGGCCGCGTTCCCTTCACCGCAGTGTGATCGGTTGCACGAGGCTATGCCATGGACAAGGAGGAGGTAAAGGCCGGCAGGCAGCGAGCCGAAGCCTTGCGGGACACGGCCTCCGGCGTCGACGACGGGCGGATCGCACCTGTGTTCAGAGAGTGACGCCACGTCCTCCGGAGGCAGGAGGGGCACGGAGGAGAAGGAGAGCGGGACGAGGAGTGCGGACCGGTGACCGAGACCTCGCCCGCCGGCCCGGAGAGCACGCCGGAACCACTCCCGGGAGGCCGCGCCCCGCGCACGCGTCTTCTTGCCGCTGCCCCCGGACCGAAACCCGCGAATGCCCGACGATGCAATAACATTTACCTGTCAAATATGGCCTTCTGCAAAGGCGTTATCTCCTCGTTACAGTCGGAGGATTTGCCCCGTTCTGTGACCCTCCGTCGCCCTGCCGCGCGTTCCCCGCACCCCCTTTCGCCGTTCGAAACCAGCGATTTGGTTACCACACGGATCCCTGTCGCGTAACCCCTTGGCGCCAGGAAGTTCTCGGTCTTGATCGGTAGCTTCGGCGCCCATGACCACTGCTCAAGCGGAACGGGAAAGCCTTCGGGACCACGCCTCGGCCCTGCCCGAGGGCGTACGCATCGACCGGCCCGAGCTGGCCGACGGCAGCGAACTGTGGCGGCTCGCGAAGGACTCCCAGGCCCTGGACGTCAACTCGCCCTACAGCTATCTGCTGTGGTGCCGCGACTTCACCGACACCTCGGTGGTCGCCCGGGACGCCTCCGGTCGACCGGTGGGATTCGTGACCGGCTACCTCCGCCCCGAGGAGCCCGGTGCGCTGTTCGTCTGGCAGGTGGCCGTCGACGACTCCCTGCGCGGACACGGCGTGGCGAGCGCCCTGCTCGACGCGCTCTCGGCGCGGGTCGAGGAGGCGTACGGGCTGAGCCGGATCGAGACGACGATCACCCCGGACAACCGGGCGTCCGACCAGCTCTTCCGCTCCTACGCGCGCCGCCACGGCGCGGACCTGACGCGGGAGGTCCTCTTCCCCGCCTCCGCGTTCCCCGCGACCGCCGACGACGCCGGGCACGAGCCCGAGGTGCTCTACCGCATCGACCGCCCGGCGGCCTGACCCTCCGCCCGGCTCCCGCCGCACCGGCTTGACCAGCCGCCTTCCGGGCACACGACGACCAGCACAGACGAGAACCACTGGAGAACACGTGACCCTCACCGTGACCCCCCCGACCGTCTTCGAGACCGTCGAATCGGAGGTCCGCAGCTACTGCCGCGCCTGGCCCGTGGTCTTCGAGCGCGCCAGCGGCAGCCGGCTCCACGACGAGCACGGGCGCCCCTTCCTCGACTTCTTCGCCGGGGCGGGCTCCCTGAACTACGGCCACAACAACCCGGTCCTGAAGCGGGCGCTCCTCGACTACCTCGCGGGCGACGGCATCACCCACGGACTCGACATGTCGACGACCGCCAAACGGGACTTCCTGGAGACCTTCCGGACGACCGTCCTGGAGCCCCGCGCCCTGCCCTACAAGGTGATGTTCCCCGGCCCCACGGGCACCAACGCGGTGGAGGCGGCGCTCAAGCTCGCCCGCAAGGTCACCGGGCGCAAGACCGTCGTCTCGTTCACCAACGCGTTCCACGGCATGTCGCTCGGCTCGCTCGCCGTCACCGGCAACGCGGCCAAGCGCGCCGGCGCGGGCGTCCCCCTCACCCACACCGCCCAGATGCCGTTCGACCACTACCTCGGCGGCCAGGTGGAGGACTTCGTCTGGTTCGAGCGGCTCCTGGAGGACCCGGGCTCCGGCCTCGACCACCCGGCGGCCGTGATCGTCGAGACGGTGCAGGGCGAAGGAGGGGTCAACGTGGCCCGGGCCGAGTGGCTGCGCAAGCTCGCGGACGTGTGCCGCCGCCGCGACATGCTCCTCATCGTCGACGACGTGCAGATGGGCTGTGGCCGCACCGGTGACTTCTTCTCCTTCGAGGAGGCGGGCATCACGCCCGACATCGTCACCCTGTCGAAGTCCATCAGCGGATACGGCCTCCCCATGGCGCTCTGCCTCTTCCGCCCGGAGCTGGACGTGTGGCAGCCGGGCGAGCACAACGGCACCTTCCGCGGCAACAACCCGGCCTTCGTCACCGCCACGACCGCCCTCGACACCTACTGGAGCGACGCGGCGCTGCGCGAGCGCACCCTGGGCAGGGCCGACCGCGTCGAGAGCGCCCTGCTCGACCTGTGCGGTGACGACGACCGCACGGGCGTCGCGGTCCGCGGACGGGGCCTGGTGTGGGGCCTGGAGTTCGCCGACGGCGACCGGGCCGAGGCCGTGTGCCGCCGGGCCTTCGAGCTCGGCCTGCTCCTGGAGACGTCCGGCCCGCGCGGCGAGGTGGTCAAGCTGCTGCCGCCGCTGACCGTGACGGACGACGAGCTCGACGAGGGGCTGGGCGTCCTGGCCCGCTCCGTCCGGCACGTCGCCGACCGCCGCACCGCCTGAACCCGTACGACGAAAGGCCCCCTCATGATCGTCCGTTCCTTCGACGAGCTGGAGAACACCGAGCGGCACGTGCGGTCCGCCTCCGGCACCTGGGAGAGCAAGCGCATCGTCCTCGCCCGCGAGCGGGTCGGCTTCTCCCTCCACGAGACGGTGCTCTACGCCGGCACCGAGACCGCCATGTGGTACGCGAACCACGTCGAGGCCGTCGTCTGCACCGCCGGCAAGGCCGAGCTGACCGACCACGAGACCGGCCGGACCTACACGATCACGCCGGGAACGATGTACCTGCTCGACGGGCACGAGCGCCACACGCTGAAGGTCGAGCAGGACTTCCGCTGCCTGTGCGTCTTCAACCCGCCCGTCACCGGCCGCGAGGACCACGACGAGAACGGCGTCTACCCGCTGCTCACCGAGCCGGGCAACGCCTGACACCCCCGGCACGCCGCAACCGAGAACGACGCACGCACGCAACCGGAAAGGGAGACACCAGCATGACCGCCGCCCCCACCCGTCCCGTCGACCTCTACCCCACGCGCGGAGCCCGGGAGGCTCTCGTCGGCCGCAAGGACCCCGTGGTGTGGTCCGACCCCGGCACCCCCGGCCCGTTCTGGACCCGTGAGCTCGAGGAGTACGAGCGCGACGGGTTCGTCACCGTCGACGAGCTCGTCACCGCCGACGAGGTCGTGGAGCTGCGGGCCGAGCTGGACCGGCTCGTCGGCGACCCGGCCATGCGGGACGACGACCGGTCCATCGTCGAGCCCCGCTCCCAGGAGATCCGCTCCGTCTTCGAGGTGCACCGGATCAGCGAGGTCTTCGCCCGGCTCGCCGCCGACCCCCGCGTCGTCGGCCGCGCCCGCCAGATCCTCGGCTCCGACGTGTACCTCCACCAGTCGCGGATCAACGTCAAGCCCGGATTCGGCGCCAGCGGCTTCTACTGGCACTCCGACTTCGAGACCTGGCACGCCGAGGACGGCCTGCCGCAGATGCGGACCGTGTCGGTGTCCATCGCGCTCACGCCGAACCACACCACCAACGGCAGCCTGATGATCATGCCGGGCTCGCACCGGACCTTCCTGGGCTGCGCCGGCGCCACGCCCGAGGACAACTACAAGAGGTCCCTCCAGATGCAGGACGCCGGGACGCCCTCGAACGAGGCCCTCACGACCTTCGCCGAGGCCTGCGGGATCCGCCACTTCACCGGCGCCCCGGGGTCGGCCACCTGGTTCGACTGCAACGCGCTGCACGGCTCGGGCGACAACATCACCCCCTACCCGCGCAGCAACGTCTTCCTGGTCTTCAACAGCGTCGAGAACCTGCCCGAACTCCCCTTCTCGGCCCCCGTCCGGCGCCCGTCGTACATCGCCTCGGACGACTTCACGCCCGTCGGGTGACCTCCCCCTTCCCAGGCCCACCCCACCGGAAAGGCAGGACATGACTCCTCCCGCGAACCTCGGCCGCCGGGGTTTCCTCACCGGCACGGCACTGCTGGGCGGCGCCGCCCTGACGCCCGCGTTCCTGACCGCCTGCAGCCGCACCCAGGCCGGCACGGGCGCCCCCACCGACGACGGCGGACTGCTGGCCTCGCTGAAGGAACAGGGCTTCGTCCGGGTCGGGTTCGCCGGTGAGGCGCCGTACGGCTTCCAGGAGGGCGGGAAGCTCTCCGGCGAGGCCCCCACCCTGCACAGCGAGATCTTCACCGCGCTCGGCATACCCGAACTGCGCCCGACCCTGACGGAGTTCGGCGCGCTGATCCCCGGGCTCCTGGCCGGCCGCTTCGACGTCGTGAGCGCCGGCATGGCGATCACGCCCGAGCGCTGCGCCAAGGTGATCTTCTCCGAGCCCGAGTTCGTCTCGCCCACCGCGCTGATGGTCCGCAGAGGCAATCCCGAGGGCCTGAGCGATCTCGCGTCCTGTGCGGCGAAGGGGGCGACCATCGGTGTGCTGACCGCCGCCGTCGAGACGTCGTACGCCGAGGCGGCCGGCGTGCCCGACGGTTCCGTGAAGACCCTGGCCAAGCAGCAGGACGGACTCGACGCCCTGCTGGCCGGCCGGATCGACGCGTTCGCGCTGACCGGCATCTCCCTGCGGTGGCTCGCGCGGACGAACGCGGGCGCCGCGATCGAGGTGCTGGACCCGTTCGTCCCGGTGGTCGACGGCGTGCGGCAGTTCAGCCCCGGGGGCGCCGTCTTCCGGCCGGGCGCGAAGGGGCTGCGCGACGCCTTCGACCGCGAGCTGGCGAAGATCACGGGCGATCGGGCACGCTACGTCGGGCTGATCGGGCGCTTCGGCTTCACCGAGCGCGAGGTGCCGCCCCGGGACCTGCGCACGGCCCAGCTGTGCCGCGCCGCATGAGGGACCTCCGACATGGCTGACTTCGTCCCCGAACTCGTACGGGCTCTGCCCCGGTTGGGCGAGGGGCTCCTGGTGACCGTCGAGGCGACCCTGCTGGGCGCGGCCCTGGCGTTCGTCCTGGCCTACGCGCTCGGGCTCACCTCGCTGTCGCCGCGGCCGGTGGTGCGCGGCGCCGTGCGGGTCGTCGTGGAGTTCTTCCGGGGCACGTCGTTGTACGTGCAGCTCTTCTGGCTGTTCTTCGCGCTGCCCATGCTCGGCTTCAAGCTGGAGCCGCTCGCCTGCGCCGTCGTGGCCCTCGGGCTCAACTTCGGTGCCTACGGCGCCGAGGTCGTGCGGGGCGCCGTGAACGCGGTGCCCCGCACCCAGACGGAGACGGCGATCGCGCTCGGCATGGGCCCGGCGCTGCGGATGCGACGGGTGATCCTGCCGCAGGCGCACGCCCTGATGATCCCGCCCTTCAAGAACCTGCTGATCCAGCTGCTCAAGGCGACCCCGCTGCTGTCCCTGATCACGGTGGCCGACGTGACCTTCGAGGTCGACCAGCTGCGGTCCGCGACCGGCAGCACCGGCGCCGCCTACCTGCTGTTGCTCCTCCTCTACTTCGGTCTGGCCGCCGTCCTCAGTCTGTCCATGAACGCGGCGGAACGGGCGGCCAAGCGGCGGCTCGGACAGGAAGGTGGCCGGTGATGTGGGACGGCGAAGCGGCACGCGCCGCACTGCCCGTGGTCCTCGACGGCTTCCGCGTCACCCTGCTCGCGACCGTCCTGGGCTTCGCCGCCGCGGCCGTGCTCGGTCTCGTGCTCGCGCTGGGACTGCGCAGCCGCGCCCGGCTGATCGCGCTCCCCGTGCGCGCGGCGACCGGTTTCGTCCGCTCGACGCCGCTGCTGGTGCAGCTGTTCGCGGCCTGGGTACTGGTCCCGGGGCTGGACGCCCTCACCCTCGGCGTCCTCGTCCTCGGGGTCCACTACGCCACCTACCTGGCCGAGGTGTACCGCGCGGGCATCGACGCCGTCCCGAAGGGACAGTGGGAGGCGTGCACCGCGCTGTCGCTGCCGCGCCGGCGGGTGTGGCGGGCGGTGGTGCTCCCCCAGGCGGTACGGAACGTGCTGCCGCCGCTCGGGAACTACGCCGTCTCCATGTTCAAGGAGACACCGCTGCTCTCCGTCATCACGGTGCAGGAGATGGTCCACGAGGCGAACACCTACGGCAGCACGCACTTCGCCTACCTGGAGAGCTTCACCCTGGCCGCCGCCGTCTTCCTGCTCGCGAGCTGGCCGACGTCCGTGCTCGTACGACGACTGGAGGTACGCCTTGCCCGCTGACACCCCGTCCCAGGACCTGCCGCCCACGGCTCCCGGCATGATCCACTTCGACAGCGTCACCAAACGCTTCGGCGACCTCACCGTGCTCGACGACCTCGACCTGACGGTCGAACGAGGTGAGCGTGTCACCCTCATCGGGCCGAGCGGATCCGGCAAGACCACGATCCTGCGCCTGCTCATGACGCTGGAGCAGGTGACCGACGGCGTGATCCACGTCGACGGCCGGCCCTTCTCCCACATGCCCTCCGGGCGGAAGGAGGGCCTGGTCCGGGCGGACGAGCGCTATCTCGCCCCGCGGCGGCGCCGGATCGGCATGGTCTTCCAACAGTTCAACCTCTTCCCCCACATGAGCGTCCTGGAGAACATCACCGAGGCGCCCGTGCACGTCCTGGGCGTGTCCCGGGACGAGGCCAGGGCACGCGGCCGGGAGCTGTTGTCCACGGTCGGGCTCGCCGACAAGGAGGACACCCACCCCACCCGGCTCTCCGGGGGTCAGCAGCAGCGGGTGGCCATCGCCCGCGCGCTCGCGATGGAGCCGGAGATCCTGCTTCTCGACGAGGTGACGTCGGCGCTGGATCCCGAGCTGGTGGCGGAGGTCCTCGACGTGCTCCGGGACGTCGCGTCCGGCACGGACCTCACCATGCTGTGCGTGACCCACGAGATGGGGTTCGCGCGGGACGTCTCGGACCGCATCCTGATGTTCGACCACGGACGGATCCTGGAGTCGGCGCCGCCGGTGGACCTGCTGGAGAACCCGGAGCACGAACGGACGCGCGCGTTCCTCCAGTCGGTGCACTGAACGGCCGCCGCCGTGGACGAGCCGGAGGAACCCGCCCCGGAGGAACTGGTACCCGACGAGGCCGCACCCGACGAGGCGGACGTCGACACCGTGACGGACGCGGTCCTCGCCGCCTCGCGCCTCCTCGTCGCCATCGCCGCCCGCTCCCTGTGCACGGTCGAACACCGCCTCACCCTGCCGCAGTTCCGGATGCTGGTGGTGCTGTCCGCGCTCGGCCCCGCGAAGCTGGTCGACCTCGCGGAGCACCTCGACGTCCAGCCGTCGACGGCGCTGCGCATGGTCGACCGGCTCGTGGCGGCCCGTCTGGTGGGCCGTCGCCACAACCCGGTCAACCGCCGCGAGACCGAGCTGACCCTGACGGTGTCGGGCCGCCGGGTCGTCCGGGAGGTGACCGCCCGCCGCCGCGCCGTCATCGGCACGGTCCTGCGGCGGCTCCCGCCGGCCCGCCGCGCGGCGCTGGTGGAGGCGCTGGACGCCTTCAACCGGGCGGGGCGGGAGCCGCGCGCCGACGGGGGCGGCCCCGGCCCCGACGCACCGGGATGGAGCGACCCCGTCGAGGAGGCGGGCCGGTCGGTCAGCCGGCGAGCGCCGGGATGATCTCCTCGCCGTAGGCGTCGATGGTGGACTCCTTCGCGTCGTGCATGGCGTACACGGCGAACTGGTCCACACCCATGTCCCGCAGCCGGCGCAGCTTCTCGATGTGCGCCTCGACCGGTCCGAGCAGGCAGAAGCGCTCGACGATCTCGTCGGGGACGAAGTCGGTGGAGGGGTTCCCGGCCCGGCCGTGGTGGCTGTAGTCGTAGCCGTGCCGGTCCTTGATGTACGCCGTGAGCTCCTCGGGGACCATGCCGGAGTGCTCCCCGTACCTGCCCACCAGGTCGGCGACGTGGTTGCCGACCATCCCGCCGAACCAGCGGCACTGGTCGCGGGCGTGCGCCAGGTCGTCCCCGACGTACGCGGGCGCGGCCACGCAGACGGTGAGGGCGTCGGGGTCCCGGCCGGCGTCGGTGGCGGCCTGGCGCACGGCCTTGACCATCCACTCGGTGAGGAAGGGGTCGGCGAGCTGGAGGATGAAGCCGTCGGCCTTCTGCCCGGCGAGCGCGAGGGCCTTGGGCCCGTAGGCCGCCATCCACACCGGAAGCCGGCCGTTCTTCACCCACGGGATGCGGAGGGGGTTGCCGTCGACGCTGGCCTCCCGCCCCTCGGCGAGGTCGCGGATGACGTCGATGGCCTCGCCGAGCCGGGCCAGGGTGTTCGGCTTGCGGCCGGCGACGCGCATCGCGGAGTCGCCGCGGCCGATGCCGCACACGGTCCGGTTGCCGTACATGTCGTTGAGCGTGGCGAAGGTCGAGGCGGTGACCTCCCAGGTGCGGGTCCCGGGATTGGTGACCATCGGGCCGACATGCAGTTTGGTGGTGTGCTCCAGGATCCTGCTGTAGATGACGAAGGGTTCCTGCCAGAGCACGGCGGAGTCGAAGGTCCAGCCGTAGCGGAAGCCGTTGCGCTCCGCACGGCGCATCAGGCCGACGACCCCCGAGGCGGGCGGGTCGGTCTGCAGGACGAGTCCGAAGTCCACGTCGGGACCTCCTGGTTCGGTTCGGTGCGGCTCAGTTCAGGTACTGACAGGTGGCTCGGGGGGTGAAGCTGCCGTGCCCGGCGCGGCCGGTGAACTCGCGCTTGTCGATGACGAGTTCGCCGCGGGAGAGGACCGTCTCGACCTGCCCGGTGAGGGTCCGGCCCTCGTAGGCGGAGTAGTCGACGTTCATGTGGTGGGTGGTCGCCGACACGGTCTGGCGGACGTGCGGGTCGTAGATGACGACATCGGCGTCGGCGCCGGGCGCGATCGTGCCCTTCTGCGGGTAGAGGCCGAACATGCGGGCCGGGGTCGCGCAGGCGATCTCGATCCAGCGGCGGCGGGTGATGTGCCCGTCGACGACGGCCTGGTGCAGCAGGTCCATCCGGTTCTCCACGCCCGGGAGGCCGTTGGGGATCTTGGAGAAGTCGCCGCGGCCCAGTTCCTTCTGGCCGGCGAAGCAGAAGGGGCAGTGGTCGGTGGAGACGACCTGGAGGTCGTTGGTCCGGAGCCCCCGCCAGAGGGCCTCCTGGTGCTCGCGCGGGCGCAGCGGCGTGGAGCAGACGTACTTGGCGCCCTCGAAGCCGGGCTCGGCGAGGTTGTCGGTGGACAGGAAGAGGTACTGCGGGCAGGTCTCGCCGAAGACGTTCAGCCCCTTGTCGCGGGCGGCGGCCAGTTCCCGGACCGCTTCGTCGGCGGACACGTGGACGACGTACAGCGGCGCGCCCGCGACCCGGGCCAGCTGGATGGCCCGGTGGGTGGCCTCGGCCTCCAGGAGGACCTTGCGCACCTCGCCGTGGTAGCGCGGATCGGTCTCGCCGCGGGCGAGGGCCTGCTCGACGAGGACGTCGATCGCGATGCCGTTCTCGGCGTGCATCATGATCAGCCCGCCGTTGGAGGCGGAGCGCTGCATGGCGCGCAGGATCTGGCCGTCGTCGCTGTAGAAGACGCCGGGATAGGCCATGAAGAGCTTGAAGGAGGTGATGCCCTCCTCCACGAGCTTGTCCATCTCCTTGAGCGTGTGCTCGTTCACGTCGGAGAGGATCATGTGGAAGGCGTAGTCGACGGCGCACCGGCCGTCGGCCTTCGCGTACCAGGTGTCGAGCCCCTCGCGCAGGGTGTGTCCGACGGTCTGCACGGCGAAGTCGACGATGGTGGTGGTGCCGCCCCAGGCCGCGGCCCGGGTCCCGGTCTCGAAGGTGTCGGAGGCCGAGGTGCCGCCGAACGGCAGCTCCATGTGGGTGTGCGCGTCGACACCGCCCGGGATGACGTAGCGGTCGGTGGCGTCGATGGTCCGCGCCGCGGTCCAGCCGGCGGCGGCGTCCGAGCCGTGGGCGGCCAGGGCGGCGATGCGGCCGTCCTCGATCAGGACGTCGGCGTGCAGCTCGTCCGCGGCGGTGACGACCAGACCGCCGCGGATGAGGGTACGGGTACTCACGGGTCTCCCCCTGACATGGGCCGGGCTGGGGTTGGGGTCGGGTCCTTACAGCGAGCGGAGGGCCTGTTCGAGGATCGAGGCGCCTTCCTCGGCCTCGGCGACGGTGAGCGACAGCGGCGGGGCGATGCGCAGGGAGCTGGTGTTGTGGCCGCCGCCCTTGCCGATGAGGAGACCGCCCTCGCGGGCCGCCTCCAGGACGGCGGACGCCGCCGCCGGGTCGGCCTCGTCGGTGCCGGGGCGGGTGAGCTCGATGCCGATCATGAGGCCCCGGCCGCGGACCTCCCGCACGGCCTCGATGCCGGCCGTGGCACCGCGCAGCCGTTCGAGCAGCAGTCCGCCGACGCGGCGCGCGTTGCCCTGCAGGTCGTGTTCCAGCAGGTGGCCCAGGTTGGCGAGGCCGGCGGCCATGGTGACGGGCGAGCCGCCGAAGGTCGAGATGGAGTTGGCGTCCAGGCAGTTCATCACCTCGGCACGGGCGACGACGCCGCCCACGGACATGCCGTTGCCGATTCCCTTGGCGAAGGTGAGGATGTCCGGCGGCCCGGCCTCGGCGTGCGCCTGCCAGCCCCAGAAGTGGTCGCCGGTGCGGCCCCATCCGGTCTGCACCTCGTCGGTGATCCAGAGGATGCCGTGCCGGTCGAGGACCCGGCGGAAGGCCGCGTAGAGGCCGTCGGGCGGGGAGGTGAAGCCGCCGACTCCCTGGACGGGTTCCGCGATCAGCGCGGCGACGTCGCGGGTGTGGCCGAGCAGGTCCTCCAGGTCGGCCACGCAGGCCTCGATGAACTCGGCGTCGCTGTACCGGGCGTAGGGGCCCCGGGTGCGGACGCCGCCGTGCACGTACAGGGTCTGGAGCGGGGAGAGGCCGGTGGGCGACCAGGACCGGTTCCCGGTGATGGAGACGGTGGAGAACGAACGGCCGTGGTAGCTGTTGCGCATCGCCAGGATCTGGGAGGACCGCCGGTACGCGGTGGCGAGCAGCAGGGCCGTGTCGTTGGCCTCGGTGCCGGAGGTGGTGAAGAAGACGCGGGCGTCGGGGATGCCGGAGAGCGTGGCGATCCGTTCGGCGAGCTCCACCATCGGGCGGTTGAGGTAGAGCGTGGAGGAGTGGATGATGCGCCCGGCCTGCTCGCTGATCGCCTTGGTGACCTCGGGCAGCGCGTGGGCGGTCATGGTGGTGAGGATGCCGCCGAAGAAGTCGAGGTACCGGCGGCCCTCGGCGTCCCAGACGTGGCGGCCCTCGCCGTGGGTGATCTCCAGCGGGTCGCGGTAGTAGAGGGCGACCCAGTCGGGGATGACGGCGCGGTGGCGGTCGTGGAGGCTGCTCACGGCTGCACCAGCCCGTCGTAGGCGTCGGGGCGGCGGTCCCGGTAGAACGCCCACTGCTGCCTGACCTCGTCGATGACGCCGAAGTCGAGGTCGCGGACGATCAGCTCCTCGGCCTTGTCGGAGGCGACCTCGCCGACGAACCGGCCGCGCGGGTCGACGAAGTAGCTGGTGCCGTAGAAGTCGTTGTCGCCGTACTCCTCCTGGCCGACGCGGTTGATGGCGGCGACGAAGTACTCGTTGGCGACGGCGGCCGCGGGCTGTTCCAGCTGCCAGAGGTAGCTGGAGAGGCCGCGCGAGGTCGCGGACGGGTTGTAGACCAACTGGGCTCCGTTGAGTCCGAGTTGGCGCCAGCCCTCCGGGAAGTGGCGGTCGTAGCAGATGTAGACGCCGACCTTGCCGACGGCGGTGTCGAACACCGGCCATCCAGCGTTCCCCGGCCGGAAGTAGTACTTCTCCCAGAAGCCCTTGACCTGCGGGATGTGGTGCTTGCGGTACTTGCCGAGGTAGCTGCCGTCCGCGTCGATCACGGCGGCGGTGTTGTAGTAGAAGCCAGAGTCCTCGATCTCGAACACCGGGACGACGATCACCATGCCGGTCTCGCGGGCGAGGTCGCTCATCCGGCGGACGGTCGGCCCGTCCGGGACGGGCTCGGCCCAGCGGTAGTGCTCCGGTTCCTGCACCTGGCAGAAGTAGGGGGCGTTGAAGACCTCCTGGAACCCGATGACCTTGGCACCCTGCCGGGCCGCCTCGCGGGCGTGCTCCTCATGCTTGGCGATCATGGATTCGGTGTCGCCGGTCCAGGTCGCCTGGACGAGTGCGGCGCGTACGACGTCGGTCATGAGCTGCTCCTTCGGCGCGGCGTCAGAGAGCCTCTACGCCCGTAGACGCGGTGCGTAGGAGGTAGAACGTAAGCCCCGTCACACCCCGGAGCAAGACCGCCGCCGTGAACCGCCGGAGTCGATCATGTTTCATACCCGAGTGGTCCACGTCGGACACTCACCGACACGTCCGGATCTCTTCCGGTACGTCAGACTCCGGCGAGTCCGGCGACCCGGAGGGCGTGCAGGAGGTCCCGTTCCCGCGCCGGGGAGACCGCGCGCGCCGCGGCGAGGAGTTCCGGGACGAGGCCGTGCGGACCGGCGGCGGCGAGCCGGGCTGCGTCCTCGGGGGTGCGGGCCCGGACGAACGCGGTGAGCAGCGCGTGCGCCTCGCGGTGGTGGCCCTCGGCGTGCAGGGCGGCGCAGGCACCGGCGAGCTCCTCGACGGGGCGGGCGATGCCCTGGCGGAGCAGCTGGTCGCAGTCCTGTTCCCGGCCGGCGTCGGCCAGCGCGCCGGCGACGGCGGCGAGCCGGCCGGGCGGCAGCGAGGCGGCCTCCCAGAGCAGGGTGGCCCAGTCGGCTCCGAGCCCGACGCGGTGCAGTTCCGCGGCGACCGCGGGGAGCCAGCCGGGCGGCCCGGCGAGGGCCTCGCACAGCAGCGCGTGGGCCTCGCCGCTGCGGCCCTGGGCGCGCAGCCGCCGGAGCGCGTAGACGGCGTTCGCGGCCGCGCGCGCCGCCTCCGCGGCGACCTCGGCCGGGACCGCGGGGCGGGGTTCGTCCGCGACCGCCTCGCCGCCGCCGAAGCGGGCCCCGCGGGGCGCCGTGCCGCTCACCGGCAGCACGGGCACCGCGACGGCCTCCTGCACGTCCTGCGTCTCGTCCAGCCAGGCGTACCGGGCGCCCCGCGGACGCCGCTTGGGCACCGCCCGGCTCCGGGTCGGCGCCCGGCCCTCCTCCGTGTCGGCACCGGAAGCGGTCGCGCCGTCCGCACGCGGCGGCGCGAGGGCGGCGAGGCGTGCGGTCAGTTCCGCGATGCGTGCCGTGGCGCGGGTGTGGTCGTCACGGGACCAGGCCAGTTCGTTGTCCAGCCGGGGCGCGTCCGCGGCGGCCGGGGCCGCCCGCAGCCGCTCGGCGAGTTCACGCGTGCGGCTCTCGGCGTACCACCGCTCCCGCTCCATCACCGCCAGCCGCTCGCGGAGCGCGTCGGCTCCGCCGGGGCGCCGGTCGTGGGCCGCAGCCGCCGCGCCGTGCAGGGCCCTGGCCCGCGCCGCCCCGGGTCCGGTGCCGTCGTCACCCGCGTCCTGGAGCAGCGACTCGACGACGTCCCAGGGCAGGATCTCTGTCCCGTCGAAGCAGGCACGGAGCCCTTCCGGGTCGCGGTGCAGGAAGACGCCGTACCAGCCTTCGTCCGGCACCAGCCGCGCCGCCAGGTCCCGGAGATGGTGCGCGAACGCACCTACCTCCGGTGGGAGTTGATACACCGTCATACCGTCCGCACCACCCGCGCACTCGACTGGGACCTTCCGGTCCACGGGTATTCGACCCCAGTCGTGTTACGGATCGGCTACGGACTGTTTTCAGGCGGAGCCCGTCCCTCGGCGTTCGGAGGAGGCGGCAGGCGGACGAGGGAAGGGAAGGAGGGAGGCGCCGGGGTGGGCACCGAGGGGGCGCCTGGCCTTCAGGACCGGGACCGGCCTCGCGGGTCAGAAGGTGACCGCGATGCCCGTGTGGGGCCGCTTGCCGAGACGGGCGACCATCGCGGGCCAGTCCACCAGCCAGAACTGCCAGGTGTACTTCCGCGCCAGCAGTTTCCGCACCCGGCGCAGCTCATCGCCCTCTAGGAGCCGCGCCGTGCCCTCGACGCGCGCCGCACCCTCGGTCACGTTCCCGCGCAGGTCGCAGACCTGCGCGACGATCCGGGGGTCGTTGCGCAGCCGCTTGACCTTCCAGGAGTCGCTGCGGGTCCAGGCGTACAGGACCTCGCCCTCCACCGCGTACCAGACGGGTGTCGCCACCCCCGTGCCGTTCTTGCGGAAGGTGGTCAGGCTGACGTAGCGGCCACGCCGCAGCTCCTCGGGCATCATGCGGCCGAGACTACGGCGCCGCGCGGACCCGCGGGTCCGCGCCCCCGCTCCGCGCTCCGGGCCCGATCACCCTCGCTTCCCGGCACCCTCCCGCGCCCGGTCAGACCGGCACCAGCGCGCACCGGACGACGACCTCGTCCAGGGACAGGCCGAGGACGCGGGCCAGGGCCGCGACGGTGAAGAAGGCGGGGGTCGGCGCCCGGCCGGTCTCGATCTTGCGCAGGGTCTCGGCGGAGAGTCCGGCGGCGGCGGCGATCTCGACCATGGACCGGCCGCCGCGGGCCTCGCGCAGCAGGAGGCCGAGGCGCTCGCCGCGCTCGCGCTCCTCGGGGGTCAGGGGTGTACGAACCATGGCGCCATTCTAATACCGGTATAGTAATTGGCATGGTTGAGATCAAGACAGACGAATCCCTGCAGGCCATGCGGGAAGCGGGGCGGGTCGTCGCCGAGGCCCTGGCGGCCGCACGGGAGAAGGCCGCGCCCGGCGTGACCCTCCGGGAACTGGACCGGGCCGCGCGCGAGGTGCTGACCGCGGCGGGCGCCGGCTCCCCCTTCCTCGACTACCACCCGGACTGGGCTCCGGTGCCCTTTCCGGCGGTCGTCTGCACGTCCGTCAACGACGCGATCGTGCACGGCATCCCGGGGGACGAGCGCCTCGCCGACGGCGACCTCGTCTCCGTCGACTGCGGGGCCGTCCTCCGCGGCTGGGTCGGGGACTCGGCCGTCAGCTTCACGGTCGGCCGCGCACGGCCCGAGGACACCCGGCTGGTCGAGACCGCGTACGAGGCGCTGGAGGCGGGCATCGCGGCGGCCGTGGTCGGCAACCGCATCGGCGACATCGCGCACGCCGTCGGCCGCGTCTGCCGCCGCGCCGGCTACGGCATCCCGGACGGCTTCGGCGGCCACGGCATCGGCCGCACCATGCACGAGGACCCCGGCGTCCCCAACGAGGGCCGCCCCGGCCGCGGCATGCCGCTGCGGCACGGCATGGTGCTCGCGATCGAGCCGATGCTGCTGGCCGGCGGCGCCGACGAGCACTACACGGCCGCCGACGGCTGGACCGTGCGCACGCTCGACGGCTCCCGGGCGGCCCACGCCGAGCACACGGTGGCCATCACCACGGACGGGCCGCGCATCCTGACGGCCTTGTAGGCCGGGGCGGGCGCCACCGGGTCGCCGCCCGGTACGACGGGCACGAGCGCGGGCCGACACGGCGCCCCTCACGGGGCGGCGCGCCGGGCCCGTCGGCGCCCGCGCCGGGCGGTACGCACCGACCGGCCTCCCGACCCCGGAGCCGGGCAGGCCGGCGAGGCGCCCCTACCGGGCGGCGGGCCGCACCACCATCGCCGAGCCGCCGCCCCGGCGGACGGGTTCCGCCGCCGCCACCCAGCGCCCGTCGGGCAGGCGCTGCACACCGGTCGCCGCGCCGATCTCCGGGTTCTGCCGGAAGCCGTGCCCGATGGCCTCGAGCTCCGCCCGCAACGGGCTGTTCCACAGAGCCGGTTCCAGCTCCGTCGTCGCCTGGTTGCGCTGGCTGGCACGCGGCGCGGCGATCGCGTCGGCGAGCGGCAGCCCGCGGTCCACGACACCGGTCAGCGTCTGCAGCACGGTGGTGATGATCGTCGCGCCGCCGGGGGAACCGAGCGCGAGCACCGGACGGTCGTGCCGGTCGAGGACGATCGTCGGGGAGATCGAGGAGCGGGGCCGCTTCCCCGGACCGGGCAGGTTGGGGTCGTGGACGGCCGGGTCGGCCGGCGCGAAGGAGAAGTCGGTCAGCTCGTTGTTGAGCAGGAAGCCGCGTCCCGGGACGGTGATCCCGCTGCCGCCCGTCGACTCGATCGTCAGCGTGTAGGCGACGACGTTGCCCCACCGGTCGGCCACCGTGAGGTGCGTGGTGTTCTCGCCCTCGTACGTGGTCGGCGCCGCCGCGCCCGCGCTCGCGCAGGCGGCGGGGTGACGCGGGTCGCCCGGCGGGAGCGGACTGGTCAGGGCCGCGTCGTCGCGGATCAGGCAGGCCCGGGAGTCCGCGTAGCGCTGGGAGAGCAGCTCCCTGACCGGCACGTCCTCGAAGGCCGGGTCGCCGACCCAGCGGCCGCGGTCGGCGAAGGCGATCCGGCTCGCCTCGATGAACCGGTGGAGGTACCGGGCGGGCGAGACGCCGGACAGGTCGCCGCCCTCCAGGATGTTGAGCGCCTCGCCGACGCTCGTCCCGCCGGAGGAGGAGGGGGCCATGCCGTAGACGTCGAGGCCCCGGTAGGAGACCTTCGTGGGCCTGCGCCGCTCCGTCGCGTACCCGGCCAGGTCACGCTCCGTCAGGTCGCCGGAGCGGACGTTGCGGGTGGCGCCGTCCCGCACCGGGGGCGTGCGGACGGTGTCGACGATGTCCCGGGCCAGCGGCCCGCGGTAGAGGGCCCCGACGCCCTCGCGGCCCAGCTTGTCGTACGTCCGCGCCAGGTCGGGGTTCTTGAAGACCGATCCGACCTCCGGGAGCCGTCCGCCGGGCAGGAAGAGGGCCGAGGAGGCCGGGAAGTCCCGGAAGCGGGCCTCGTTGGACGCCGTCTGGGCGCGGAAGGTGGCGTCGACGGTGAAACCGTCGCGGGCCAGCCGGCTCGCCGGTTCGAGAAGCCCGCGCAGCGGTTTGCTGCCCCAGGCGTCCAGGGCGGTCTTCCAGGTCGCCGGGGTGCCCGGCGTGCCGACGCCCCGGCCGCTGGTCATCCCCTCCTCGAAGGGGATCGGTCTGCCGTTCTCCACGAAGAGGTTCGCGTCCGCCGAACGTGGCGCCGTCTCCCGGCCGTCGACCGTGTGGACCGTACGGCTCTTCGCGTCGTAGTAGACGAGGAAGCCGCCTCCGCCGATGCCCGCCGAGTAGGGCTCCGTGACGCCGAGGGCCGCGGCCACCGCCACGGCGGCGTCGACCGCGTTGCCGCCCTTGCGCAGGACCTCGACGCCGGCGGCCGAGGCGTCGGCGTCGACGCTCGCGACGGCCCCGCCGTATCCGACGGCGACGGGCTCCTTGACCGGCGTCGCCGTCGCGGGTGTCGGTGGAGCCGCGGCCCCCACCGAGAGCACCGTCGCGGCGACGGCCAGAATCGGCACGGTCCGTGTGGCGGAACGACGCATCCCTACCTCCAGTCAACAGCCGTCCCCGCAGCGTAACTTCCCCCGGGGCCCCCGTCAGGACCGCCTCGAACAACAGACCGCCCGCCCGCTAGCATGCGCGCCCATGAACGAAGACCTGCGCAACGTCGTGCTGGGCGTGCTCGCCACGGGCGTCAGTGCCACGCTCGGCTGGCTCACCCGCACCTATCTCTGGCGCCGCAAGCTCCGTCGCAAGCAGGCCTTCTTCGGACTGCCGGGCGGCGCCGCGTGCCTGCTCGTGGTGAACCGGGAGGCGGGCAGCGACGGGGCCGTGCACCGCTTCGACGTGTTCGCGCTGCTCGAACTGGCCGCGCTCATCAAGGACTGCGGGGCGAACGCCGAGATCGTCCAGCACGATCTCGCCCGGCAGGGGTTCGGCGACCGCACCGAGTTCTGCCTCGGCGGCCCGTACTCCAACCGGCGGATGGCGGCCCATCTCCGCTCGCTCCTGCCGGGCCTGACCATGAACGTCGACACCGATCCGGACCATCCCGACCGGGCCGCGCTCGTCGTCGGCGGGGAGTCCTACCGCCCGGAGAAGGGGCTGACGGAGTACGTCGTGCTCGCCCGGCTCACCGGTGGCGAGGGCGGCCGGCCGGTGTTCCTCTTCTGCGGCCAGCGCGCCATCACCAACCAGGCCGCCACCCGGTACCTCTCCCGGCACCACGAGAAGCTGGCGCGCAAGTACGGCTCCGGCCCCTTCGTGCTGCTCCTCAAGGTGGTCAACTCCCAGGCGTACGGGCCCGATGTGGTGGAGCTCGTCGCCGATGTCACACGGGCGGCGCGGACGGCTCCCGCCCCCGAGCCCGAACCCGAACCCGAACCGGCAACGACTTGACGCCGTTGACGAAGTTGGAGACGAGCCGCCGGGGCGGCCCCGCGAGGTCGAGGCCGGTGAGCGCGTCCCGCACCTCCTCGTGCAGGATCCGCAGCTGGAGCCGGGCGAAGTGGGCCCCCAGGCAGACGTGGGGGCCGTCGCCGAAGGAGACGTGCGGGTTGGGCGTCCGCCCGAGGTCGAGCCGGAGCGGGTCGGGGAAGACCCGCTCGTCGTGGTTGGCGGACGCGTGGAAGACCACGACCTTGTCGCCGGCGGCGATGGGCCGGCCCGCCAGCTCGGTGTCCCGGACGGCCGTGCGGCGGAAGGAGAGCACCGGCGGGTGGACGCGCAGGAGTTCGTCCACGGCCGTGTCCGTGCCGACCTCGCCGGACCACAGCCGCGCGCGTTCCCGGGGGTCCCGGGCGAGCGCGAGCAGCCCGCCGGGGGCGGCGCTGCGGACGGTGTCGTTGCCGGCGACGGTGAGCAGGAAGAAGAACATCTCCAGCTCGCCGTCCCGGAGCCCGGAGGCCGCGAGCGTGGACATGATGTCGTCCGCGGGCCGGCGCCTCCGGTACGCGGCGAGGTCCTGGGCGTAGGCGAACATCTCCGCGAGCGCCGCCGGGGACCGCGGGTTCACCGGTCGGCCGTCCGCGTCGAGCACGGGCGGTTCGTCGGGGTCCTGGTAGGCGATGACCCGCTCGGTCCAGGTCAGCAGAAGTCCCCGGTCGGCGGCGGGCACGCCGAGGAGGTCGGTCAGGTTGAGCAGCGCGTAGTCGTCGGTGACCGCGTGCACGAGGTCGATCTCGTCCCCGGACTCCAGCGCGGTCCGCAGCAGCTGCCGCGCCCGCAGCCGCGCCGTCCCGGCGAAGCGCTCGATCCGGCCCGGCGTGAACGCCCGGCTGACGAGGCGGCGCAGCCGGCCGTGCTCCGGCGGGTCCTGGTTGAGCATCATCCGCCGGATGAAGGGCAGGTCGGCGGGATCGGGGTCCCGGATCTGGGTGGCGCCGAGGCGGGAGGAGTAGCCGACGGAGTCCTTCAGCACGCGCACGACGTCGGCGTGCCGGGTCACGGCCCAGAAGCCGGTGCCCGGGGGCCAGCCGAGGACCTCGTACTCCCGCTGCCAGGCGACGGGGTGGCGGTCGCGCAGCAGTCGGAACGCCTCGTGCGGCAGGCCGCGGGCGTAGATCCGGGGGTCGAAGACGTCGGGTACCTCGCCGGTGTTCTGCACGGCTCCCAGCCTGGGGCGCCGGCCGGGGGATTTCCAGATGCCGGGGGGCGTCCGGTCGCGGGCGCCCCCCGGATCCCGCGGGCGGGCGGACCCGCGGGACGCCGGGACCGGCCTCCGCGCCCGGGTGTCAGGCGGGGAGGGAGCGGGCGAGGCGGAAGCCGACGTCGTCGACCCGGTAGCTCGGGTGGCTGCGGCGCCGGGCGGAGGCGCGGCAGCTCCAGTGCTCGTCGAACCAGCCGCCGCCGCGCAGCACCCGGTAGCCGCCGTAGACCTCGGCGTCGTAGACGTCCCAGCACCAGTTCCAGACGTTGCCCAGCATGTCGTGCAGGCCCCAGGCGTTGGGCAGTCTGCCGCCGACGTCGTGCGGGCGCTCGCCCGAGTTGCCGCGGTACCAGGCGATGTCGTCGAGGGGGCCGTAGTGCGGACCGGTCGTGCCGGCGCGGCAGGCGTACTCCCACTCCGCCTCGGTGGGCAGCCGGTATCCGTCGGCGGCGGCGTCCCACTCGACGTCCTCGTCGTCCCCCTGGATCCGGTACGCCGGGGCGAGTCCGTCCCTTAGGGACAGGGCGTCGCAGAACCGGACGGCGTCCCACCAGGAGACGCCCTCGACGGGGAGTCGGTCCCCGGGGGTGGCGCTCGGCCGCAGTCCGCCGGTGACCTCGGCGTACAGCGCCTGGGTGACCGGGACCGTCGCGAGCGCGCAGGGCGTGATCTCGACCTGCCAGCGCCGCCGGGTCCGTTGGTCCGACAGGGTCACCCGTCCCGGCGGGAGGGCGACCATCGTGTTCGCCGTGTGCGCTTCCATGATCACAGGATCGCAGGCGGGACACCGACGACAGGGCCGAACACCCCTGGAACGGCCGGGCGTCCGCGGATCCGGCCGTATACACCCCCGAGGGCGTACGGGGGCAGGCGGAGCGCCCGGGCCGGGGTATCGGCGCGCGTGGGCGCCCCCTCGTCCCGCCCGACCTGCGAACAATCGTTACCCGCACGTAACTTACCGACCAGTTACCGCAGGTAAGGCCGCGCGGTTACCGTCGGGTCACTTCACTGCCCCCCATCAGTGACCCCCCCCAGTGAGGAGTGACCCGTGCGCACAGCTCCGGTCTTCGCCGTCTCGGCCGCCCTCGTGGCCGGAACGACCCTCGGACTCGCCCCCGCCGCCCACGCGTCCGAGACCGCCGCCACCGGCACCACCGTCCGCTTCGTCGACATCGCCGGCGACGGAGGCACCGTCCTCAAGGCCAACGTCGTCACCCCGGCCGGCGCCGACGGCGCTTCCCGTTTCCCGGTGATCGTGCTCCCCACAAGCTGGGCCGTGCCCCAGATCGAGTACCTCGCGCAGGCCCAGAAGCTCGCCGACTCCGGTTACGTCGTGGTCAGTTACAACTCCCGCGGCTTCTGGCAGTCCGGCGGCGAGATCGAGACGGCCGGCCCGAAGGACGTGGCCGACGCCTCCCTGGTCATCGACTGGGCCCTCGCGCACACCCCCGCCGACCCGGACAAGGTCGGCATGGCGGGAGTCTCGTACGGCGCCGGCATCAGCCTGCTCGCCTCGGCGCACGACAGCCGGATCAAGGCCGTCGCGGCCCTCAGCGGCTGGGCCGACCTCATCGAGTCCATCTACAGCGGACGCACCCAGCACCTCCAGGCCGCCGCGGTGCTCGGCGGCGCGGGCTATCTCACCGGCCGCCCCGGCCCCGAACTCCGCCAGGTGCTCGGCGACTTCCTCTCGTCCGACCTGGACAAGGAGGACGAGATGATCGCCTGGGGGCGCACCCGCTCCGCCGCCACCCAGCTCGACCGGATCAACGCCAACGGCCCCGCGATCATGCTCGGCAACGCCTGGGGCGACACGATCTTCCCGCCGAACCAGTACGCGTCCTTCTACGAGAAGCTGAAGGGCCCCAAGCGGCTGGAGTTCCGCCCCGGCGACCACGCCACCGCCGAGGCCACCGGTCTGCTCGGGCTGCCCAACGACACCTGGACCAGCGCCCATCGATGGTTCGACCACTACCTCAAGGGCGTCGACAACGGCATCGACCGCGAGCAGCCCGTCCGGCTCAAGCCCCGCTCCGACGGCGGCTACGAGAGCTACCCCGACTGGAAGTCCGTGGGCGCCGACGAACGGAAGATCGCCCTCGGCGGCACCCAGCGGATCTGGGCCAACGTCGACTCGGGCGCCAACGGCGGCCTCGTCTTCCTGTCCAACATCCTGGACCAGCTCGTCCAGGCCCCGCCGATGGCCTCCATCCCGCTGCTGCCCCGCGCCTTCGCCGGTGTCTGGCAGTCGGAGCGGTACGACACCGCCCAGCGGGTGCGGGGCACCGCGAAGCTCCACACCACGGTCACCTCGACCAAGGAGAGCGGCACCCTCGTCGCCTACCTCTACGACGTGGGCCCGCTCGGCCTCGGCAAGTTGGTCAGCAATGCCCCGTACACGTTCCACGGGCAGGCGCCCGGCAAGCCGTTCACCGTCGACCTGGAGCTCTTCTCCACGGCCTACGACGTGCCGGCCGGCCACCGTCTCGCCGTGGTCGTGGACACCGTCGACCCCCTCTACATCGAGCACAACCCGACCGGCGCACGGCTGACCTTCTCCTCCCCCGCGGGCGACCCGTCGTACGTGTCGGTCCCGCTGCGGGCGAAGTGATCACCGGCCGCCGCCGGACGGGTATGGCTCCTTGCGAGCTGCCCCGCGTCGGCTAACGGCCGAGCGGCGGGGGCAGCGCCCCTGGTTCGGCCGGGGCGACGCCCCCGGCCCGTTTCCTCGGACTGCGCCGCCCCCTCCTGGCCACCCAGGAGGGCAGCACGCACGTCCCGATGTGGATCGGCGAGATCACCGCACCACGGGGATGAAGGGCAGATCGTAGTCGAGATCCGACGCGATGAGCCTGCCCGCGGGCAGGAACTCCTCGTCGGTGGCGAGGAACCCGAGCGAGGTGTCCTTCAGGGCGACGAGCGGCCTGCCGATGACGGCCGGCGGCACGGCGCGTACGCCCTGTGGGACCACGACACGGGTCGACCTCTCGACGCCACGCAGCTCGATCAACGGATCGACGACGGCCATACGCTGCCCTGCCCCCTTCTCGGCGATGTCGCGGTCAGCGCAAACTATTCACCACGAAAAGGGACTTATCGACTGACACGCATAAGACGGGCATAAGCCGTATTTACTGCAAAGGGGTGGAGGCGGCGCTCAGAACTCGGCGGCCTCCGCGTACACCTGGGAGAGCTCCGGCGAGCCGGTGACCGCCCAGTCGAGCCCGGCCTCCACGACGTTGATCTCCCGGCCGGAGGCCAGCCGGACCACTGGCTGGCCGCCCGGCCACACCTGCCAGGTCGCACCGGGCACGGTCCGCACGATGACCGTGCCCAGATAGAGGCCCGCGTCGTTGCCCAGCCAGGGAAGCTCCTCGGGATCGTCGCGCCAGCGCGGCGGGATCTGGTCGATCCGCTCCAGGGAGTACGGCGTGTCGTCCAGCTCGATCCCCGAGTCCTGGACGACCGTACGCAGCAGCTCGCACTCGGCGAGCAGATCCGCCACCCCTTCGGGGTCCCGGTCGAAGGCCGAGACCAGCGGCGGCGCGGACGATTCGATCACGCGCCTCTTGCGCCAGTTGTCCAGGAATGGGATGTTCATCGGACCAGCGTCGCATTTTCCCGGGCCACCGCACCACCAGGCGCGCGGAGATCGTCCGGGCGGGACGACCCCCGCGGACCCTCCGGGCGGGACGGCTCCGGGACAGCCCTCAGACGTCCAGGTCGACGACGACCGGCGCGTGGTCGGACGCGCCCTTGCCCTTGCGCTCCTCACGGTCGACGTAGCTGTCCGTGACCGCGTCGGCGAACGGCTTGTTGCCGTACACCAGGTCGATGCGCATGCCGCGGTTCTTCGGGAAGGCGAGCTGGCGGTAGTCCCAGTACGTGAACGGGTGGTCGTACTTGAGGGGGCGCGGGACCACGTCCGAGAGCCCGGTCTCGCGCAGTCCGGCGAGCGCGGCCCGCTCGGGCTCGGTGACGTGGGTGAGGCCCTCGAAGGCGGCGAGGTCCCAGACGTCCTCGTCGGCCGGGGCGATGTTGTAGTCGCCGAGGACGGCGAAGGGCCGCTCCCCCGCCGCGTCGTCGGCCACGGCGGCCTTGAGCGCCTCCAGCCACAGCAGCTTGTACGCGTAGTGCTCGTGGGAGACCTCGCGGCCGTTGGGCACGTAGACCGACCAGACGCGGACCGGGCCGCAGGTCGCGGAGATCGCGCGGGGCTCCTCCAGGCCGTCGTACACCGGGCCGCCGGGCAGGCCCGCGACCACGTCGGCGAGGCCCACCCGGGAGACCAGCGCGACGCCGTTCCACCGGCCGGTGGCGTTGACCACGGACTCGTACCCCAGCTCGCGCAGCTCGTCGGTGGGGAACTGCTCGGCGGTGCACTTGGTCTCCTGGATGCACAGCACGTCGGTGCCGCTGCTTTCCAGCCAGGCCAGGAGCCGCGGCAGCCGGGCGGTGATGGAGTTGACGTTCCAGGTGGCGATACGCATGGACGGAAGCCTATCGGCGGGGTCCGACAGTCGCCGGTACGGACGTCACAGCTCGGTGGAGTCGCCCGGGCTCAGCCGGCCGTGGTCGGTGCCGCCGAGCCCGCCGATCTGCCGGTCGTAGATCGGCCGGGCGAGGTCCGTGAGCAGGGCGTCGTGCACGTCGATGGCCCGGCGCGGCCGGACCTCGCGGACGTAGTCGATCACCTCGGAGATCTTGTTCCACGGAGCCATCACCGGCAGGAGCAGCGTGTCCACCGGCCGGCCGGGGACGGTCAGCGCGTCGCCGGGGTGGAAGACGCCGTCGTCCACGAGGTAGCCGACGTTCGTGATCCGGGGGATGTCCGGGTGGATGACCGCGTGGAGCTCGCCGTGCACCTGCACGTCGAAGCCGGCCGCGCTGAAGGTGTCGCCGTGGCCGACCGTGTGCACCCGGCCCGGGAAGGCGGCCGCGAGCTGCTCGGCGACGCTCCGGAGCGTCCAGATCTCCGCGGCCGGGTCGGCCTCCAGGGCGGCCCGCAACCGCGCCTCGTCGAAGTGGTCGGGGTGCTCGTGGGTCACGAGCAGCACGTCGGCGCCGAGGGCCGCGTCCTGCTCGCTGAAGCCGCCGGGGTCGATGACGAGCGTCCGCCCGTCCTTCTCCAGACGGACGCAGGCGTGGGACATCTTGGTCAGCTTCACGGGACTCGACCTCACGACGACGCGGACGGACCACGGGGGCCGTCCGTGGACGGCCCCCTGGCCAGCGTACGCCCGCGGGACGTCCCGTCGATCAGGCCTGATCGACGGGACACCCCCTACGGCGTGGTGTCCTCCAGGATCACCCGGCGCACCACGCGCAGCGCGCTGTCGGCGGCGGGCAGCCCGCAGTACACGGCGGTCTGCAGCACGATCTCCCTGAGTTCGGCGGGGGTCAGTCCGTTGCGCAGGGCGGCCCTGGTGTGGTCGGCCAGGGCGTCGAGGTGGCCGCCCGCGATCAGGGCGGTGAGGGTCACCGCGCTGCGGGTCCGGCGGTCCAGCGCCTCCCGGCTCCAGATCTCGCCCCAGGCGTAGCGGGTGACCAGCGACTGGAAGTCCTCGTCGAAGCCGTCCCCCAGGGCCTGGTCCACATGGGCGTCGCCCAGGATCTCGCGGCGCAGCTTGAGGCCGCGCTCGTACGGGTCGGGGCGCGAGTCGTCCGCCGTCCCGGACGGGATCTCGGCCGGGGCGATCTCGGCGCGGGGCACGACCGGGGCGGAGACGGGAGGCATGGGCGGGGCGGCCGGCGTGCTCTGGGTGTCGTGCGCGGTGCCGGCGAAGTGGCCGGCGAGCAGGTCGGTGACGGCGGCCGGCTGCTCGACGGGGGCGAGGTGCGAGGCGCCGGGGACGACGGCGAGCCGGGCGTCCGCTATCCCGGCGACCAGGGTGCGGGCCTCGGCGGGGCCGGTGACCTGGTCCTCGGAGCCGACGAGCACCAGCGCGGGGATCCCGATGCGTCCGAGGGCCTCGCGGACGTCGAAGACGGCGAGCGCCTCGCACGCGGAGATGTAGCACCCGGGGTCGGTCGTCCGCACCATCTGGACGGCCCATTCGACGATCGCGGGCTGGGCGGCGGCGAAGCCGGGGGTGAACCACTGCTCGGGCGCGGTGCGGGCCATCGGTTCGAGGCCGTTGGCGCGGACGACCACGCCGCGCTGCCGGAACTCGTCCGGGCTGCCGAACCGGGGCGAGGTGGCGACCAGGGCCAGGGAGGCGACCCGGTGGGGGGCGCGGAGCGCGAGGTCGAGACCGACGGCGCCGCCGAACGAGCAGCCGGCGTAGCCGAAGCGCTGGACGCCCAGGTCGTCGAGCGTGGTGAGCAGCCGGTCGCCGAGCTCGGCGACGGAGGCGAAGGGGTGGGCGGGGGCGCCGCCGTGTCCCGGCAGGTCGAAGCGGACGACGCGCCACTGACGGGTCAGCTCGGGGATCTGCCGGTCCCACATGTGCCACGTGGTGCCCAGCGAGGGCCCCAGGACCAGGACCGGGGCGTCTTCGGGTCCGTCGGTGCGGTATTGCAGGGTGTTCGGTGATGTCTGGCTCACGCCCTGCACCGTCTCATATCGCGCGGTCTCCCCCGTGCCCGGGTGGGAGCCGCGCACGGCGCCTCGCGAACCTTCACGAGAACCGCCCACTCCCCCGGGTGCGTCCTGCCCTACGGTGCCATCAGTCGCCTACGACGGGGAGGAACCGTGCAGCAGCCGAGGGCGGCGCTCGCCGAGCGCATCGCCGAGCGGAGGAGAGGGGGCGACGACCCTCGCGCCCTGGTCGGCGAGATGCGACGGTCGGTGCTCCTGGTACCGGTGGCCGACGGGGGGTTGTGGTCGGTGCGTTCGGGCGGGGTGCGGTGGATCTGCGGGTTCACCGACGAGGCCGCGCTGGCGCGGTTCGCCCTGCACCACGGGCCGGGCGACCGGCCCATGGACTACGCGGCGCTGCTGGGCGCGCGGATCGTCGACGAGATCGTGCCCGCGCTGGGCGAGCCCGCCGGGCTCGCCGTGGACATCGCCACCGAGGACGGGTCGATGTTCTTCCCGCCGGTCGTCGGGATCGTTCCGGACGCGGCCGCCGTCGACGCCGGCGCGGCGGGCGCGGCAGGAGGGGGACACGGACATGAGCGGTGACGAGAAGGACCTGCAACTCGACCAGGCGTCCGTGGTCAGGTTCACGCAGGGCGTGGGCGCGACCATCGACGAGCTCGGCGATCTCGGCGGCGCGACCGGCTCGCTGCTGGGCAAGGGCTTCTCGTCGCTGGCGATGACCGGGATGGAGGCCGGACACCACGGTCTCTCGGTCGACTTCGAGGACTTCTGCGAACGCTGGGAGTGGGGGGTGCGCGCGCTCGTGCGCGACGCGAGCGAGATCGCGAACCGCCTCGGCCTGGCGGCGGGCACCACGTGGGAGCACGACCAGTACCTCGCGAGCACCCTCAAGGTGGGCGCCAACTCGCTGTTCGGCGGGAACCCGCACGCCAGCGAGGAGGAGATCGCCAAGCAGGGCTGGGGGGACATCTTCACGCCGGACTACCTGGACCCGGACTGGAGCCCCGAGTCGTTCGAGAAGGCCGGTCAGGACATGGAGCAGACCTGGAAGGACACCGGTCGCACCGTGCTCACCGAGGGCCAGGGCGGCCGGCAGTCGCAGATCCTCAACGAGGCGCTCGGGATATCGGACGACCGCTGGAACCAGGCGCTGGACGACACCTTCGGCCCGTCGCCGGAGGAACGCGCGAAGCAGGAACAGCAGGGTGACTCCGGGGGGAACTGACCATGGGCATCGGCGACTTCATCAGTGACATCACACCGGACGTGGTCGAGGACGCGGTCGAGGACGGTGCCGAGTGGGTGGGCAACCGGGTCGAGGACGCGGGGAACTGGACCGCCGACCGGCTGGAGGACGTCGGCTGGGAGTCCGGCGCGGACTGGGTCCGCGAGCAGTCCCGCTCGGTCGCCAACCGCCTGGGCGCCGAGGTCGACGAGATGGACCTCGGGCAGACCGAGGACAAGACCAAGCTGATCTACGGCAGCGCGAGCAGGATCAACGCCGTCGCGGCGAAGCTCACCGCCTTCCAGTCGGCCTTCGACGACACCGGCGACGGTCTCAAGGGCCTGGACTCCGGGCAGCTCAAGGGCGAGACGGCCGACGCGCTGCGCACCGCGGTGGGCACCCAGCCGCCCAAGTGGTACAAGGCCGCGGACGCCAGCTCCAAGGCGCTCGGCGCCCTGGAGGCGTTCGCCGACACCGTCACCTGGGCGCAGGGGCAGGCGCAGACGGCGATCGACAAGTGGAAGGAGGGCGTCAAGGCCTCCGAGAACGCCGCCGACGCCCACCGCAAGAAGGTCGACGACTACAACGGGGCCGTGGACCGCTACAACGCCCAGCCCGCCGACAAGCGCGACCCGGCCTCGCTGCCTCCCAAGCCCGGCGCGACGTTCGAGGATCCCGGCAAGGCGCTGATGAAGGAGGCCCAGGACATCCTCGCCGAGGCCCGCAAGCAGCGGAACTCGGCGGCGGAGACCGCGCGCACGGCGATCCGTGCCGCCCGCGACATGGCGCCGGCGAAGCCGTCGTACGCCGAGCAGGCGGGCGACGGCCTCAAGGAACTGCAGATCATGGGCGACCACGTCGGCGGCGGCATCATCAAGGGCACGGCGGGGCTGCTCAACTTCGTCCGCAGCGTCAACCCGACGGACCCGTACAACATCACGCACCCCGCCGAGTACGCGACGTCCCTCAACAGCCTGGCCGCGGGACTCGTGGTCGCCGTCAACGACCCCGTCGGCACCGGCGGCCAGATGATCAAGGACTTCATGAAGGACCCGGCCGAGGGATTCGGCCGGCTGATCCCCGACCTCGCGCTGACCGCCGCGACCGGCGGTGGCGGTGCCGCGGTCAAGGGCGTGCGCATCGCCGAGGAGGCCGCGGACGCGGCCCGGCTGCGCCGGCTGGTCGACGACAGCCCGGACGGGACGCACCACACCCCCGACGGCGATCGCACCGCCGGCGGCGACCCGGTGGACCTCGCCTCCGGCCGGATGTACCTGCCGCAGACGGACCTGGAGATCCCCGGCATCCTGCCGCTGGTCTTCAGCCGCCGTACCGAGTCCGGCAGCGCGACCGGCCGCTTCCTCGGGCCCGCCTGGTCGTCGACCGTCGACGAACGGCTGGAGATCGACGCGATCGGCGTCGTCCACGTCACCGCCGACGGGCTCCTGGTCACGTACCCGCACCCGGTACCGGGCGTGCCCACCCGGCCCTGGTCGGGCCGGTCCGGCACGCTCCTCTCCCGGGACGCGGGCGGCGACTACACGGTCACCGCCCCCGACGGCGGCCTGAGCTTCCGCTTCGGCGCCCCGTCCGGGAGCGAGCCGGGGGGTGACGGCACGGCCTGGCTGTCCACCGTGACCGAGCGCAACGGTCATGTCGTCACCGTCGACCGGGCCGAGGACGGCCTGCCCCTGGCGCTGGCCCACTCGGCCGGCCACCAGGTGACGCTGTCCCACGCCGACGGTCTGGTCACCGGCCTGTCCCTGGCCGGCGCCGGCGAGGGCGGCGCGGACCTGCCGCTGCTGCGCTACGGCTACCAGGACGGCGACCTCACGACGGTCACCAGGCCGTCGGGCGCCACCACCACCTTCGTCTATGACGACCGCCGCCGTGTCATCGCCTGGATCGACTCCAACGCGAGCCGCTACGACTACGTCTACGACGACCGCGACCGCGTCGTGGCGGAGGGCGGCGAGGCCGGGCACGTCCACATCAGCCTGGCGTACAGCGATCCGGATCCCGAGACGGGCCTTCACACCACGACGCTCACCACCGCCGACGGGCACGCGACGCGTCATCTCTTCGGCCCCGGCTGCCGGCTCCTGGCCGTCACCGACCCGCTCGGCCACACCACGTCCTTCACCTACGACCCGCGCGGCAACGCCCTGACCCGCACCGACCCGCTCGGCCACACCACGTCCTTCGCGTACGACGACGAGGGCCGGCTCACCTCCGCCGTCCGCCCCGACGGCAGCGAACTGCGCACCGTGCGGGGCCTGTTCGGCCTTCCGGTGGAGGTCGTCGGCGCGGACGGGACACGGGTGCTCCACACGTACGACGAACGGGGCAACCGCACGGCGGTCACCGACGAAGCGGGCACCACCACCCGCTACACCTATGACCACGGCGGTCGGCTCACCTCCCTCACCGACGCCCTCGGCGCGACGACGCGGGTGGTGTGCGACGCGGCCGGGCTGCCCGTCGAGGTGACCGACCCGGCCGGCGGCACCACCCGCACGGAACGCGACGCCCTGGGCCGCCCGGTCCGCGTCACCGATCCGGTGGGCGGGCTCACCCTCCTGGAGTGGAGCGCCGACGGGCACCTCGCCCGCCGGACGGGACCGGACGGCGCCACGGAGACGTGGACCCACGACGGCGAGGGCAACGTCCTCACCCACACCGACGCGGCCGGCGGCATCTCCCGTGTCGAGTACACCCACTTCGACCTGCCGGTGGCCCGGACCCGGCCCGACGGCGCGCGTTACGAGTTCGAGCACGACGCCTCCCTGCGTCTGACCCGCGTCACCGACCCGCAGGGTCTGACCTGGGACTACACGTACGACGCGGCCGGCAACGTCGTCTCCGAGAGCGACTTCGACGGACGCGTCCTGAGCTACCGGGTGGACGCGGCGGGCCGGCTCGCCGCCCGCGTCGACGCGCTCGGCGGCACCCTGGCCTTCGCGCGCGACGCCCTCGGCCAGGTGGTCGGCAAGGACGTCGACGGCCGGGTGACGACGTACGCCTACGACCGGGCCGGGCGCCTGCTGGAGGCGGCCGGCCCGGACGGCGACCTGCGGTACCAGTACGACCAGCGCGGCCACACGAAGACGGAACTGGTGGACGGACGTCCCGTCGTCTACGCCTACGACGTCCTCGGCCGCCGCACCCGCCGCACCACCCCCACCGGTCACGTCACCTCCTACGCCTACGGCGCCGCCGGACGGCTCGACCAGGTCACCACCGGCGGCCGGCAGGTCGGCTTCGCCCACGACGCCGCCGGCCGCGAGCTGGCCCGCGTCTTCGACGACACCCTCACCGTGACGTCCGCCTGGGACGAGGCCGGACGGCTCTCCGCGCAGCACGTCACCGCCGGCGCGCGGGCCGTCAACAGCCGCTCCTACGCCTACCGCGCCGACGGCCACCTGGTCTCCGTCGCGGACCGGCTGTCGGGCACCCGGACCTTCGACCTCGACCCGGCGGGGCGGATCACGGCCGTCCGCGCCGGGGACTGGACGGAGCGGTACGCCTACGACGCCGCCGGCAACCAGACCTCCGCCTCCTGGCCCTCCGGCCACTCCGGCGGCGAGGCCACCGGGCCGCGCACCTACACCGGCACCAGGCTGACCCGCGCCGGCGGCGTCCGCTTCGAGCACGACGCGCTCGGCCGGGTGACCCTGCGGCAGAAGACCCGGCTGTCCCGCAAGCCCGACACCTGGCGCTACACCTGGGACACGGAGAACCGCCTCACCGCCGTGACCACCCCCGACGGCACCCGCTGGAGGTACCGCTACGACCCCCTCGGGCGCCGCACCGCCAAACAGCGCCTGGCGCCCGACGGGGAGAGCGTGGTCGAGGAGGTCCGGTTCACCTGGGACGGCCTGACCCTGTGCGAACAGACCGGCCACGAGCCGGACCGGCCCCACTCGGTCGCCCTCACCTGGGACCACCGCGGCCACGTGCCCCTCGCCCAGACCGAGCGCGTCCTCACGGCCGGCGACGGCCAGGCGGAGGTGGACCGCCGCTTCTTCGCCATCGCCACCGACCTGGTCGGCACCCCCACCGAGCTGATCGACGAGTCAGGCGAGATCGCGTGGCGTTCCCGGGCCACCGTGTGGGGCTCCACCGCCTGGGCCCGCGGGAGCAGCGCGTACACGCCCCTGCGCTTCCCCGGCCAGTACGCCGACCCCGAGACCGGCCTCCACTACAACCACTTCCGGCACTACGACCCGGAGAGCGGCCGGTACGCCTCCCCGGATCCCCTCGGTCTCGCGCCGGCCCCGAACCCCGTCGCCTACGTGGACAACCCGTACTCCGGGTGCGACCCGCTGGGCCTCATGCCCAAGTACACGAAGGAGGAGAAGGCCGCACGGGCCCGGCAGGAGGCGATCGACACCGCGGACGAGGTGATCGAGAGGGCCCAGGGCGACCGGATCCGGAAGGCCGGCAACTACCACGCGGACACCTCGCACGGCTTCTCCGACGAGCGGGTCCTGGAGATCCTCAAGAAGCCGGACGCGGTCTACCACTCGACGGCCGGCAGCGGGAACCTGATCTTCCGGCAGGGCGACGACATCGTCGTGGCGAAGGGAGGCGGAGCCGGCGGAGGCAACGTCATCACCGCCTACGGCCCCTCGGGCCTCAAGGGCGACTCCGGGGTGACGGCCCTGGGCGGACTGCCCACCGACCCCGGTGGGCCGATTACCCACCTGGACGTGGTGGAGGGCAGGATTCCCGCCAAGAACGGCAACATGGCTCCCGCAGTGCAGATCAAGTGAGGCGGCACCCACCGTGAGACTCACCCTCGACGACACCTGGCAGGCCACCGTCACGGACGAGCCGCTGCGCGTCCTGCCGCGCTTCGACTTCCGGGACTTCCGCGTGCGCGTCGCGGCGTACGCGGACGTGGCGGAGCGCGAGCGGTTCCTGCTGGACACCTTCGGCAGTCGGCCGTGGCTGTGGGACACCCCCGACGAGCTGCGGTTCGACCCGGAGCGCCGCGAACTGGCCGGCGCCGAGTTCCAGCTGGCCGACGAGATCGCCGCGGCCGAGGACGCCGCGCGCGTCCCGGCCGGGCCCCCCGTCCGGCCGGGCGGTCTCCGCGCGGACGAGGCCCGGGACTTCCGGCTGGAGGTGACCTCGGAGCTCTGCCGCGGCCCCGGCGACACCGTCGTCACCTGCCTGCGCGACCTCGACGTGCTCGACGAGCCGCTGACCGCGCGGATCGGGATCGCCCCCGACGTGGCCCTCCTCGTCCAGGCCGGCACGGTCGTCGGCTGGAGCCTGACCGACCCGGTCCGCTACCTGACCTCCGGGTTCGCCGCCCCCGACCCCGCACCGCCGTCCCCGGCCACCCGGCGGCTGCTCACGGAGTGCATGGACCTGGTCACCACACCGGGGCGCCGGGCGCTCCGGAAACGGGAGCCGGCCGCCTTGGCCCGGCTCCGGGCGGTCCACGAGGCCCTGCGGGGCCGGTGCGAGGACCGCCTGCGGACCGAGGCGCTGCTCGCGCCCATCGCCGAGCTCGTCGAGGACTACGGCGACGGGTGACCCGCGGGGCCCGGTGGGGCGCCGGAGTCGCGGCGGCCGGGCGCCGGGCGCCTGCCGTCGCATGCCGTCGCACATGCGGAAGCCCCGCCGGATCCCGGCGGGGCTTCGACGCTCCGTACGCCCCTCAGGGGGTGGTCGTGGAGACCACGTACACCCGGGGCGCGGCCGGGTCGGTGAGGTCGACGGTGATGTCGTGGCCGGGCCGGGGCTTGTCCCGGCCGATGGAGGTGGCCGACCAGTCCCGGCCCGGCGGGAACTCCCAGCCCACGATGTCGGCGTCGCGTTCGCTGACGGTGACCTTGCCCGGCTCCAGCCGGGAGCGGCTGGTGCCGACGTCCTCCAGGAAGGAGTCGAGCTTGCCGGCGCTCGTCGTGAACTGGACGTAGAGCCGGCTCGTCTTCCAGTTGCTGGTCTCGTAGTAGGCGACGTCCGTGGACCGGCTGGGGATCGGGACCTCGAAGATCCGGCGCTTCATCTGGGAGGGCCAGTTGTCCTGGAGGCCGCTGCCGGAGGACTCGCGCTCCTTGTCGCGGCCGCTGTCGCGGCTCTGCCCGGCGGAGATCACCAGGTAGCCGGCCGGGATACCGACGAGCAGCACGATGGTCAGCGCCGTCAGGAAGCGACGCTTGATCATGTGGCGCCGGCCCTCCGGGAGCTTGTCCCGTCGGTCGGGCGAGACGGACTGGGTGGGCACGGTCATGAATTCGGGTCCTGGGGGGTGGTGCGGGAGGTACGGCCCTCGACGCCGCCCCGCAGGGCCTGGGCGTAGCGCTCGTACCGTTCGTAGCGTTCGAGGCGGCGGCGGTTCGCCCGGCGGAAGCGGCGGGCCACGAGCCGGGCCAGGTCGGCGGCGCCGACCATACCGGCCTCGGGGCCGAGCTGCGCCTTGGCGATCCGGGCCTCGGGGCGGTAGCCGCGGCCGGTGAGGTGACGCCGGAAGGCGTCCCGGGCGGGGCCGATCAGCAGGTCGTCGGCGGCACTCACACCGCCGCCGATGACGAAGCAGGAGGGGTCGAGGGCGGCGGCGAGGTTGGCGATGCCGACGCCGAGCCACTGGCCGATGTCCTGGAGCAGCTCGACGCACATGGCGTCGCCCTCGCGGGCCAGCTCGGTGATGAGCGGGCCGGTGATCTCCGGGACCTGGCCCTTGACGCGGTCGATGATGTTGTAGGCGACCGGGGAGTCGGCGGCGGCCAGCTCGCGTGCCTCGCGGACGAGGGCGTTGCCGGAGCTGTACTGCTCCCAGCAGCCGCGGTTGCCGCAGGGGCAGCGGTGGCCGCCGGGCACCACCTGCATGTGCCCGAACTCGCCGGCCACGCCGTACTTGCCCCGCTTGACCTGGCCGTCCTCCAGGATCGCGCCGCCGATCCCGGTGCCGAGCGTGATCATGACCAGGTGGTCCTCGCCGCGGCCCGCGCCGAAGCGCCACTCCGCCCAGGCGGCCGTGTTGGCGTCGTTGTCGACCATCACGGGGACGGCGAGGCGGGACTGCAGCGAGTCGCGCAGCGGCTCGTTGCGCCAGGCCAGGTGCGGGGCGAAGAGCACGGTGGCCCGCTCGGCGTCGACCCAGCCGGCCGCGCCGATGCCGACGGCGTGCACGTCGTGGCGGTCGGACAGGTCCAGCACCAGTTCGACGATGGTGTCCTCGACGACCTTGGGGCTCTTGGACTTGTCGGGGGTCTCGGTGCGGACCTTCTCCAGGATGGTGCCGTCCGCGTCGACGACCCCGGCCATGACCTTCGTGCCGCCGATGTCGATGCCGACGGTGGGCACCCGGGGAGCGGTGAGGTGGGAGCGGCGCTCTCTCGTGCCGACGGTCCGCAGCACGGTGGCCCGGGCGGAGCCGCGGTGAGTGAGGTCGCGGTAGGTACTCATCGCCTCGATTCTGCCAGGTGCGCCGGCGGGGGGCGGGTCACGACGTCCGCGCCGTCCCTCCCGCGCCCGCGCCGGGCCCCGGGCGTCCCCGCCCCGGACCCGGCCACGCCCCCAGGGGGGCGTCCACGGACCTCAGTGGCGCTCCAGCTCGTGGCGGAGGTCGTCCAGCTCGCTGCCGCCCGCCATCTGGCGGGTCAGCTCGTCGAGGGTCACCGAGCTCTTGGTGTGGCTGCCGGCCATGACGCCCCGCTTGAGCAGGACGAAACGATCGCCGACGAGGTAGGCGTGGTGCGGGTTGTGGGTGATCAGCACCACTCCGAGACCCTGGTCACGTGCGGCAGCCACGTACTTCAGCACCACCCCGGACTGCTTCACGCCGAGCGCGGCGGTCGGCTCGTCGAGCACGAGGACCTTGGCGCCGAAGTGGACGGCGCGGGCGATGGCCACGCACTGGCGCTCTCCGCCCGAGAGGGTGCCGATCGGCTGGTCGACGTCACGCAGGTCGATCCCCATGCGCAGCAGCTCGGCACGGGTGGTCTCGCGCATCAGGTCGACGTCGAGCCGCTTGAACGGGCCCACGCCCTTGGTCGGCTCGGAGCCGAGGAAGAAGTTCCGCCAGACGGGCATCAGCGGGACGACCGCCAGGTCCTGGTAGACGGTGGCGATGCCGCGGTCGAGGGCCTCGCGCGGGTTGGCGAGCGCGACCTCCTCGCCCTCGATGCGGAAGGTGCCGGCGTCGTGCCGGTGCAGCCCGGCGACGATCTTGATGAGGGTCGACTTGCCGGCGCCGTTGTCGCCGAGCACACAGGTGATCTCGCCGGCGTGGACCTCCAGCGAGACGCCTTCCAGGGCCCGGATGTTGCCGTAGTACTTGCTGACGGCGTCCAGCTCCACCAGCGGGGTCGACGGCGTCGTCATCGGCTCGGTGGTCATTTCACGGCCTCCACGCGCCTGCGGATCCAGGCGTTCAGCAGCGTCGCCAGGAGCAGCATCGCTCCCAGGAAGAACTTGAACCAGTCCGGGTTCCACTCGGCGTAGACGATGCCCTTGCTGGTCATGCCGAAGATGAAGGCGCCGACCGCGGAGCCGATGGCGGAGCCGTAGCCGCCGGTGATCAGGCAGCCGCCGATCACGGCCGCGATGATGTAGATCAGCTCGTTGCCGACGCCCTCGCCGGACTGGACGACGTCGAACGAGAAGAGCAGGTGCTGGCCGGAGACCCAGGCGCAGAAGGCCACGCCCAGATAGAGGCCGATCTTCGTGCGGAAGACGGGGACGCCGACGGCCCTCGCCGCGTCGGCGCCGCCGCCGACCGCGAAGATCCAGTTGCCGAAGCGGGTGCGCAGCAGGATCCAGGTGGCCAGGGCCACCAGGGCGAGCCACCACAGGATGGTGACCTTGAGCTCGACGCCGCCGACGGTCCACTGGGACGCGAACAGCTTCCGGGCGGAGGGGAAGCCCTCCATGTCGGCGATCGACTTGGTGGAGACCGTCCCGCTGATCAGCTTGGTGAAGCCGAGGTTGAGGCCGGTCAGCATCAGGAAGGTGCCGAGCGTGATGATGAAGCTGGGCAGCCTCGTGCGCGTCAGCATGAAGCCGTTGAAGGCACCCACGGCCAGGGTGACCAGCAGGGAGACACCGACGCCGACCCAGACGTTCGCGGTCATCTGGTAGCTGAACATCGCCGAGACGAGCGCCGAGGTCGTCACCAGGACGCCGGCCGACAGGTCGAACTCGCCGCCGATCATCAGCAGGGCGACCGGCACGGCCATGATGCCGATGGTGGAGGCCGCGTAGAAGACGGTGCCGAGGCTGGAGGCGCGCAGGAAGCCGTCGGCGACGACCGAGAAGAAGAGGAAGACGGCGATCGCGCCGACGACCGAGCCCAGCTCGGGGCGGGCCAGCAGCTTCGCCCACCGGGAGGTGCGCAGCAGCCGCTCGTCGACGTGGTCGATCTCCGGTGGGGCGGCGGCGCTCATCGGGTGCCCCGCTCGGTGTACTCCTGGAGCACGGCGGCCTGGTCCTTGGTGATGATCTGCGGTCCGGTGAGGACCGGCTGCCCGCCGCCGAGGACGTCGGCGTTGTACTTGTACAGCCACAGCAGGTCGACGGCCTCGTAGCCCTGGAGGTAGGGCTGCTGGTCGACGGCGAAACCGAGGGTGCCGGCGCTGAGCGCCCCGGCGACCTTGGCGTTGAGGTCGAAGGTGTCGACCTCGGCCTTGCTGCCGGCGGTCTTCTTCGCCTGGACGGCCGCGTCCGCGAAGGGCGCGCCGAGGGTGACGACGGCGTCGACGGACGGGTCGGCCTGGAGCTTGGCGAGGATGGACGCCTGGACGTCGGGCATGTTGGTGCCGTCGACGTACAGGTTCTGCAGCTCGCCGCCGAAGGTCTTCTTCGCCCCGGCGCAGCGCTGCTCGTGGCCGACGTTGCCCTGCTCGTGGAGCACGCACAGGGCCTTCTTGCGGCCCCGCTTGTCGAGCTCCTCGCCGACGGCCTCGCCCGCCACGGTCTCGTCCTGGCCGATGTGGGTGAGCGCCCCGTACGCCTTCGAGCGGTCGGCGCCGGAGTTGACGGTGATCACCGGGATGCCGGCCTTCACGGCCTTCTCGACGGCGGTCTTCATCGCGTCGGGCTTGGCGAGGGTGACGATCAGTCCGTCGACGCCCTTGGCGATGTAGGAGTCGACGAGCTGCGCCTGCTGCTGGGCCTCGTCGCTGTGGGCGTAGAGGAAGTTGATGTTGTCCTTGACGGCCGCCTGCTTGGCGCCGTTCTGGACGATGTCCCAGAAGGTGTCGCCGTCTCCCGAGTGGGTCACCATGGCGAAGGTCCACCGCGGGGTGTTCACGGCGGCCCTGCCTTGAGCGGCGGCCGCCTTGCGGGCGTCCTCCGCCCGCTTTCCGCCGGTGCTGCTGCACCCCGCCAGCGTGGCGGTGAGCGCCATCGCGAGCACGGCGCCGACCGCCGCGCGTACCCCTCCTGTCCGAACCCTGGTCACGAGGCCGTGCCCTCCTTTGTGTCCTTCTGCGTGCATTGCAGTATCGGTCATGGGGGTCGCGCGGATCGTCAGCGGGTCAGGGAATCCTCAGGTCAGGGGCGCACCAGCAGCTGGAAGTCGAAGGAGTACCGCGACGCCCGGTACAGGTGCGAGCCGAACTCGACGGCGCGTCCGGTGTCGTCGAAGGTGGTGCGTTCCATCGTCAGGAGCGGGGCCCCCTCCCGTTCGGCGAGCAGGTCGGCCTCGGCAGCCGAGGCCGCGCGGGCGCCGACCGTCTGGCCGGCGCTGTGCAGGGTGACCCCGGCGCCCCGCAGGAGGCGGTAGAGACCGGTGTCCTCCAGGCGTGCGGTGTCCAGGTCGAGCAGGCCGGCGGGCAGGTGGTTGCGCAGCCGGGCCACCGGTTCGCCGTGCGTGGTCCGCAGCCGCTCCAGGCAGTGGACGTCGCTGCCCTCCGGCACGCCGAGGGCGGCGGCGACCCGGGCGTCGGCCGGTTCGAGGCGGTTGGCCAGGACGACGGTGGCGGGCAGGCCGCCCGCCGCCTCCAGGTCGTCGTAGAGACTGCTCAGCTCCAGCGGGCGCCGCACGTGGCGGTGCACGACCTGGGTGCCGACGCCCCGGCGGCGCACCAGGAGCCCCTTGTCGACGAGCGACTGGATGGCCTGGCGGACGGTGGGCCGGGACAGGCCGAGGCGGGTGGCGAGGCCGATCTCGTTGCCGAGGAGGCTCCCGGGCGTGAGCGCCCCGTTCCCGATCGCCGCTTCCAGCTGCCGGGCGAGCTGGAAGTAGAGGGGGACCGGGCTGGTGCGGTCCACGGAGAGCGGCGGCAGAACGGCGGACGGCGGCTTGGACACGGAGGGGAGCGTAGCCGCAGGGGCGCACGACAGGAAGTGGTGCAGTCCGGTTGTCCTGACAAATCCTTGACAGGATGCCCCCTCGGCACCACCTTGGGGCCATGCGCATCGGACTGATCGGAACGGGACGTATCGGGGCCTTCCACGCGGGTGTGCTCGCCCGCCACCCGGAGGTCGAGTCGCTGGTCCTGGCGGACGCCGACGCCACCCGGGCCGCCCGGGTCGCCGGGGCGCTCGGTGCCGAGGCCGCCCCCACCGTCGACGCCCTCCTCGGCCACGCCCTCGACGCCGTGGTCATCGCCTCCGCCACCGCCGCCCACGCCGAACTCATCGGCCGCGCCGCCGGGGCCGGGCTCCCCGCCTTCTGCGAGAAGCCGATCGCGCTCGACGTGCCCGGCACCCTGGCCGCGCTGCGGGCCGTCGAGTCCGCCGGCACCGAACTGCAACTGGGGTTCATGCGCCGCTTCGACGCCGGCTACCGGGCCGCGCGCGAGGCCGTGGCCGCGGGCGGGCTCGGCCGGCTGCACACCGTCCGCACCGCCTCCTCGGACCCGGCGCCGCCGCCGGCCGGGTATCTGCCGCTCTCCGGCGGCCTGTTCCGGGACTGTCTGGTGCACGACTTCGACATACTGCGCTGGGTCACCGGGCGCGAGGTCGTCGAGGTGTACGCGAACGGCTCGGACGCCGGACCCGCGATGTTCCGCGAGGTCGGCGACGTCGACACGGCCGCGGCCCTGCTCACCCTCGACGACGGCACGCTCGCGACGGCGACGGCGACCCGCTGCAACGGCGCGGGCTACGACGTACGGATGGAACTGGCCGGGGAGCGGGACCAGATCGCCGTCGGCTGGGACGACCGCACCCCGCTCACCTCGGTCGAACCGCTGGGCCCGCCCTCCCCCGGCAAGCCGTGGACCGGGTTCCTGGAGCGCTTCGCCCCCGCGTACGAGGCCGAACTCGGCGCCTTCGTACGGCTGGTACGGGGCGAGGGGGCGAATCCGTGCGACGGCCGCGAGGCGCTGGAGGCGCTGCGCGTCGCGGAGGCGTGCGAGCGCTCGCGCCGCGAGCGCCGCCCGGTGGCCCTGGCCGAGATCCCCTCGGCCGGTGACTGAGGCCGGGCGCGAGGCGGCGGATGGGCGGCGCACCGGCCGCTCGCGGCGGTGCGGCCCGACGCCGGCCGGGACGGGCACGGGACCGGCCCCGGGCTCAGCCGCCGGCCGCGAGCACCGTCCCCTGGGCCACCGCGCAGAGGGTCTCCTCCCCCGCCGCGTCCACGGTCAGCAGGTCGCACCGCACGACCGCCTGCCGCCGTCCCGCGTGGACCACCGCCGCGCGGGCGACCAGCGTGACGCCGAGGGCGGGGCGGACGTACTGGATGGAGAAGCCGGCGGTCAGCACCGCCGCCCCCAGCGCCGTCCCGGCGGCGAAGGTCAGCGCGTTGTCGGCGGCGTACGAGAGCACCCCGCCGTGCACGAAGCCGTTCTGCTGGAGCAGGTCCTCGCGCAGGTCGAGCTCCAGGGTGGCCCCGCCCTCGCCGAAGGCGGTGATCCGGGCCCCGAGGAGCCGGCTGAACGGCTGGGCCTCCAGGACCTTGCGGGCGAGGGCGGTGTCGAGTTCGGTCATGCCCTCACCATCGCACGGGCAGATGCCGCACCCCGTGCATGAGTCCGCCGGGAAGCCACTCCAACGGGCCCGCCCCGGGGTCGAGTTCCAGCCCCGGGAGGCGTTCCAGGAGCGTCCGGATCGCGATCCTGGCCTCCAGGCGGGCGAGCGGGGCGCCCAGGCAGAAGTGGATGCCGTGCCCGAACGCGAGATGGCCCCGCGGATCGCGGCGGATGTCGAAGCGGTCGGGGTCGGGGAAGCGGTCCGGGTCGCGGTCGCCCGACGCGAGGCAGACGAGCACGGTACTGCGCGCCGGGACGACGACGTCACCGAAGGCGACCGGCTCCCGGCTGAAGCGCAGGGTCGCGTTCTCCACCGGCCCCTCGTACCGCAGCCCCTCCTCCACCGCTCCGTCGATAAGACCGAAGTCGGCGCGCAGGGCCGCGAGTTGGTCGGGATGCGTGAGCAGCGCCCGCACGGTGTTGGTGATCAGATTGACCGTGGTCTCGTGACCCGCGATGAGCAGCAGGTAGACGAAGGCGCGCAGTTCGCTCCGTGACAGCCGGTCGCCGTCCTCGGCGCTGTGCGCGAGCAGCGCGGAGAGCAGGTCGTCGGTGGGGCGCGAGGCCCGCCGGTCCTCGATGAGTTCGTCGAGGTAGGCGGCGAAGCCCTCGACGGCCTCCTGTTCCGAGATCTCCCCGCTCGGCGTCACCAGCTCGTTCGACCAGCGGCGGAAGGTGTCGCGGTCCTCGGCGGGCACGCCGAGGAGTTCGCAGATGACGATGATGGGCAGCTGGAAGGCGAAGGAGTCGACCAGGTCGGCCCGGCCGGCCGGCAGCATCGCGTCGACCAGCTCGTCGGCGAGCCGCTGGACGCGCGGCCGCAGGTTCTCCACCCGGCGGCCGGTGAACGCCCCCGCCGCGAGCTTGCGCAGCCGGGTGTGGTCGGGCGGATCCACGGCGAGCAGATGGAGGCCGACGGCCTCCTCCTCCAGGGGGACGAGGTCGACGACGGACGCCGACTTGGACAGTCGCGGGTCGGTCAGGGCGGCACGGGCCTCCTCGTGCCCGACCACCAGCCAGGCGTCCATCCCGTACGCGGTGCGCACCGCGTGGACGGGTCCGGCCTCCCGGAGCTCGGCGTAGAACGGATAGGGGTTCGCGGTGAAGTCCGGCCCCAGCTCGCCCAGATCGATGACGGTCATGTCCGCACCCTACGGACTGCCCTCGTCCTCCAGCAGGCCCGCGTCGTGGACCAGGAGGGCGATCTGGACACGGTTGTTGAGGCCGAGTTTGGCCAGAATGCGCGAGACGTGCGTCTTGACCGTCGGGACGCCCATGTACAGGGTGGCCGCGATCTCGGCGTTGGAGCGGCCGCGTCCGACGGCGACGGCCACCTCCCGCTCCCGCTCGGCGAGGGCGGCGAGCCGGGCGGCGGCGCCGGCCCGCCGGGGCCGCTCCTGGTGACCGGCGACATGGGTCATCAACTGGCGGGTGACGGCCGGGGAGAGGACGGGTTCGCCGGCGGCCACGCGGCGGACGGAGGCGACGATCTCCGCGGGCGGCGTGTCCTTGAGGACGAAGCCGGCCGCGCCCGCGCGCAGGGCGCGCAGCACCTGCTCGTCGGCGTGGAAGGTGGTGAGGACGATGATCTCCGGCGCGCCGGGGAGGGCGCGGAGCCGTTCGGTGGCGGTGAGGCCGTCGACCCGCGGCATCCGGATGTCCATCAGGACCACGTCGGGGCCGAGCCGGGCGACGAGTTCGGGGACCTCCTGGCCGTCGGCCCCCTCGCCGACGATCTCGATGTCCTCGGCGCCGCCGAGCATGAGGGTGAGTCCCGCGCGGACCAGGGGATCGTCGTCGACGATGAGCAGCCGGATGGTCATGAGGGCCACGGTAGCCAGGCGCGCAGGGCGAATCCGCCGCCGGGGGTGGGGCCGTGGTCCATCCGGCCGCCGGCGAGGGTGGCGCGTTCGGTGAGGCCGATGAGGCCCTGGCCCGAGCCGGGGACGTGCGGGACGGGTCCGGTGGGGGCCGGGTTGCGGACCTCGACGGTCAGCCCGTCGCCGGGGCGGCCGCGCACGGTGAGGGTGACCTCGGTGCCGGGGGCGTGCTTGCGGGCGTTGGTCAGGCCCTCCTGGGCGATGCGGTAGACGGTGCGGCCGGTGGCGGCGGGGACGCCGACCGGGTCGTCGAGGGTGGTGTCGAGGACGACCTTCATCCCGGCCTCGCGCGACTCGGCGACCAGGGAGTCGAGGGTGGCGAGGGTGGGCTGGGGCCGCTCGCCGCCCGCCTCGTCGCCGGGCGCGCGCAGGACGCCGATGATCTCGCGCAGGTCCTGGAGCGCCTCGTGCGCGCTGTCCCGGATGACACCGGCGGCGCGGGCGACCTGGGCGGGCGGGGCGTCGGGCCGGAACTCCAGGGCTCCGGCGTGCACGCTGAGCAGCGTGAGCCGGTGGGCGAGGACGTCGTGCATCTCGCGGGCGATCGCCTCGCGGGCCAGCCGCTGCGCCTGTGCGGCGCGCAGTTCGGCCTCGGCCTCGGCCCGCCGGGCGCGTTCGCGCAGCGCCTCGACGAGCTGGCGGCGGGAGCGTACGAGCATGCCCCAGGCGACGACCAGCAGGGTGACCACGACGCCGATCACGACGGCGGCCAGGGGGTGGAGGGAAGGGTCCGGGCGCAGGAAGACCTGGGCGGTGGAGGAGACCACGGCCAGGGCGCCGAGGGCCGCGGTCGGCCGGAAGGGGCGGTGGACGGCCACGCCGAAGAGCGCGGCGAGGGCGGCACCCCCGGCGACCGGCGCGAACGTGCTGACCACGGTGACGACGACCGCGACGCCGACCGGCCATCGGCGCCGCAGCCAGAGGGCGCAGCAGGCGGCGGCGCCGACGAGCTGGTCCGCGAAGGCGACGACCTCGCTGTTGAGCTGTTCGGTGGTCTCGCCGGCGATCAGGCCGAAGAACGCCGCCAGGAGGAAGAGCAGGGTGTCGACGCCCCAGTCACGTACGGTGCGGCGCGGCCGGCGCCCCGGCGGGCTGTCGGCCGGAGTGTCGGCCATCGCCGAGGGAAGCAGCCGGGCGCGGCGGTCCGTACGTGTCATACCGACCAAAGTACGCAGGTGGGAGGCGCGGGAACGGTCAGGTGGCGGGAGTCGCGACCAAAGTCGCCGGGCAGGAGACTTTGGTCGCGGCGGCGGGTCCGGTCGGCCGACGCGGGCGCCCCGGCGCGGGGATCATGCTCGGGTCATGAAGAGATTCCTGGAGTGCTTCGGCTTCCTGACCATGGTGGTCGGCGTGTGCGGGGTGGTCCGCGAGCTGACGGACGGCTGGTTCCGGCTGCTGGGCTTCACCCGGTTCCTGACGGAGGGCGTCCGGTTCCTGGAGGGCCGCGAGCTGTACGCGAACCTGGTGATCGCGGTGCTGGGAGTGGTGGTCATGATCGTCTCGGACCGGGTGAAGGCGTGAGGCGACGGTCCCCCGGGCGGGTGTGCCGCGGATCACGGCGACCGCCCATGGGGGCCTTCTACGATCGTGATCACGGGCACGGGTCCCGCGGGGCGCGTCCCGTGCCGCGGCACCCGTTCCACCCGAGGAGATCCACCCCGTGACCACAGACACCGGCGTCCGCGAGAGCTACTACGTGCGCACGGACGAGCACCGCTACAAGCCGACGTCCCACGCGGGGGGCGCCTGGAGCGCCGGGGAACAGCACTTCAGCCCGCTCGCGGGACTCGTCGTCCACGCGATCGACCGTCACCTCGCCGGCCGGCCCGACCAGGGGCTGGTCCTGGCCCGGATCAGCTACGACATCCTGGGCCGGATCGCCCTGGCCGAATGCGAGATCACGGTGGAGACCGTGCGGCCGGGCCGGACCATCGAGCTCCTCGAGGCCGTCGTACGCATCGACGACCGCCCGGTGGTCCGCGCCCGGGCCTGGCTCCTGGCCTCCCAGGACACCTCGGCCGTGGCCGACAGCCCGCACGAGCCCCTGCCCGACCCGGAGTCCCTGCCGTCGTGGGCGATGAACAGCGCGTGGGACGGCGGCTACGTCTCCTCCATCGACGTCCGGCGCACACCCCCGACGCGCCGGGGCCGTACGGCCGCCTGGATCTCGTCGCTCGTCGACCTGGTCGCCGGCGAGACCGCGAGCCCGCTCGCCTCGTACGTCGCGCTGGTGGACACGGCCAACGGCATCGCCGTCCAGCAGGACCCCACCGCGTGGATGTTCCCGAACCTGGACCTGACGATCCATCTGCACCGTCAGCCCCGGGGCCCGTGGACCGGGCTCGACACCACGGTCGCCTTCGGCCCGTCCGGCCAGGGGCTGACCAGCAGCGTCCTGCACGACGTCAGCGGCCCGGTGGGCCACGCCGAACAGATCCTCACCGTCCGGCCTCAGCCCGGCACCTGACCGGCGGGGCCGCCGCGCGGCCGTCGGCGGCCCCCCGGAGCGGTCCGCGCGGCGCGCGACACGAACCGCCGCCGCGGTGGCCGCAACCCGGCCTGACCGCCCCGACACGGGCACCCTTGGCCTGTGCCCCCACCTCTCGCACCACCCCGCACCCCTCGCCCGCACGGGCGTCGGCCGCGGGCGCGCCTCGCCGGGCGCTCCCCCGGGACGGACACGACGTCCGACGTCACAGGGGGAGCAATCGCTTCTCTCCCCCGGCATGCCGGCCCCGGCGCGGCCTCCCGGGCGCCCGGTCCTCAGGAGGTCCGCTCCGCCACGCGCGCTCCCCGGCACCACCGGGATCGGGCCACCGGCCGGACCGGTCCCGCCCGTCCCGACCGCGGCGATCCCGACGTGACCACCCCTCGGCACCGGCCCGAAGCCTGAGTCCTCCCGCCGTGCCCGGACCCACCGCACGCGGACCCGCCGTACCCGGACCGCCTGCCGGCCCCTCCCCGCCGCCCCCTCCCGGAGGTCCCTCCCCCCATGCACCCCTCCGTTCCCGCCTCGCTGCTGTCCCGACGCGCCCTGCTGCGGGCGGCCCTCGGCGTCGCGGCCCTCGCGCCGCTCGCACTCCCCGGCGCCGCGGCGCCCGCGTACGCCGCCGACGCCTACGACGCGCTGCGCCTCACCTGGCGCGAGCTGCTCCTCGGCACGGGGTTCGCCCCGACCGCCGAGCCCTTCGCGTCGAAACTCGCGCAACTCGGCGACACGGCACGCGATCTGCGCACCTCGATGGCCCCCGCCGCCGGCTCCCTCTGGCCCGACCTCCCGTACGCGGACCCCGAACCGGACACGGACGCCGAGTCGTACACGTACTCCGGGAACCTGGGCACCAGTTACCAGCGGCTGCGCACCCTCGCCGAGGCGTACGCGCAGCCCGGGACCGGCCTCACCGGCGACACCGGGGTGCGGGACGACGTCCTCGCCGGCCTCGACCATCTGCATGACCAGGCGTACCACGCGAACCGGACCCGCTACGGCAACTGGTACGACTGGCAGATCGGCATCCCGCAGGCGCTGCTCGACATCGACGTCCTGCTGTACGACTTCCTCGGCGCGACCCGGATCGAGCGGCACTGCGCCGCCGTCGACCGCTTCGTGCCGGACACCGCCGTCGCGCACTACAGCGGTACCTCCACCGGCGCCAACCGGGTCGACCTGTGCCGCGTGCTCGCCCTGCGCGGTGTCCTCGGCAGGTCCGCCGCCAAGCTGGCCCTCGCCCGCGACGCCCTCTCGCCCGTCTTCCCCCACGTCACGTCCGGCGACGGCCTCTACGCCGACGGCAGCTTCGTCCAGCACACCCACGTCCCCTACGCCGGCTCCTACGGCGCCGTCATGCTCGGCGGCCTGTCCCTGCTGTTCGCCCTGCTCAAGGGTTCGGCGTGGGAGGTGACGGACGGCGGGCGGCAGGTGGTGTTCGACTCCGTCGAGAAGGCGTACGCGCCGTTCCTCTTCAACGGCCTGGCCATGGACGCCGTGTCGGGCCGGGCGGTCAGCCGGGGCGTGCGGGCGACGGACACGAGCGGAGTACGGCAGGACGACCATCTGCGGGGTCACGGGATCATCGCCGGTGTCGCACTGCTGGCGCGCAGCGCCTCCGCCGCCGAGCGGTCCCGCTGGGAGGCCATGGTCAAGGGCTGGATCACCCGCGACTACTTCAGCCCGCCGCTGGACAGCCCGGCGCTCGGCGTCGCCGCGCTCACCCGGCTCAAGAGCGTCGGCGACGGAACCGCGACGGCGAGCCCCGAACCGACCGGCCACCGGCTCTTCCCCGGCATGGACCGCGCCGTGCACCGGCGGCCGGGCTGGGCGGCCGGGCTGTCCATGGCGTCGCACCGCATCACGTACTACGAGAACGGCAACGGCGAGAACCTGCGCGCCTGGCACAGCGGCTCCGGAATGCTGTACTGGTGGGGCGACACCTACGCCAACGGGCAGTACACCGACGACTTCTGGCCGACGGTCGACCCCTACCGACTGCCTGGCACCACGGCGTCCCGCAAGCCGCTCGCCGACGGCGAGGGCGGCACCTGGGGCGCGGCACGGCCGGACGTGCGCTGGGTCGGCGGGACGACCGACGGGACGTACGCGGCGGTCGGCCAGCACCTCAAGGGACTGTCCTCCACCCTGCTGGCGAAGAAGTCCTGGTTCTTCCTGGACGACTCCGTGGTGTGCCTCGGGGCGGGCATCCACGGCCGGGACGGCGCGGGCGTCGAGTCGGTCGTCGAGAACCGCAACCTCGGAGCGAACGGCGTCCACGCCCTCACCGTCGACGGTACGGCCCGGTCGACCGCGCTCGGCTGGTCCGCCGCCCTCACCGGCGCCCGCTGGGCCCATGTCGCCGGGCACGCCGGCTACGTCTTCCCCGGCGGCGCCGGTCCCCTGAAGGCGCTGCGCGAGGCCCGGACGGGACGCTGGTCGGACATCAACCAGGGCTCGGTGCAGGACCCGGTGACGCGGCGGTACCTCACGCTCTGGTTCGACCACGGCACCGATCCGACGTGGGCCACGTACGCCTACGTCCTGATGCCGGGCGCCGGGCAGGCCCGGACGGAAGCCCGCGCCGCCGACACCGGCTGGCTCACCGTCCTCGCCAACACCGACGAGCAGCAGGGGGTCCGGGTCCCCTCCCTGGGCTTCACCGGGATCAACCTCTGGCTGGCCGGCACGGTGGGCGACGTCACGGCCTCCGCTCCCGCCTCGGTGCTGATCCGGGAGTCCGGTGGCACGGCCACGGTCTGTGTCTCCGGTCCGCTGCGTGACGGCGCGGCCATCGACCTCACCTGGAACCGTCCGGTGTCCTCGGTGAGGTCGGCCGATCCGTCGGTCCAGGTGCTCGGCACGGGTTCCGCGCTCCGCCTGCGTGTCACCCCGGGAACGCTGGCGGCCACGCACCGGGCGGTGGTCGCCCTGGCGTGACGGCCGCGGGGCATGCCCCGACGCAGGGCGCAGGGAAGGGTGAGGGTCGCTCATTCGTGCGCCGACGCCTGAAGAAGTGCGCCCCCGTGCGCCCCCTGCCGCCACCCGCGCGGCCGGTCCGACGCCTCGTCAGCCGGCCGCGCGCGCCCACCTGTCGCTCACGTACCCGCCGAAGGGCTGCGCCGGTCCGACATGCACCGGGCCGCCCGGAGTGGAATCGTGGAGGAGGAGCGAAGAATCCCCTACCGATCCGAGGTGGGCGTCATGCCTGACTTCAAGCTCGGTGACTCGCTGGACGGGTACGACGAGGACGTCGTGAAGATGGCACCCCCGGTGGTCTTCCATTCGCAGCCCGACCGCTACGTGGTCCTGAAGACACCCGAACAGCTGCGCGCCTGGGAGCAGGCGGTCCGTCAGACCACCGGCCTGGAGATCGTCGCCGACAATCTCGCGGGCGTGGCCGCCGAGACCGGATGCTCGTACGGCGAGGCGAGCCACAGCGACGACTGCGGCGTCGCGTGATCCTGACCGTCTCCGTCCGCGAGGACCTCCACGCCCTCGCCGTGCAGCACGCCGTGCGCGGTCGCGGGCGGGAGTTGCACATCGTGGAGAGCGACGCCATCGGAGGACGGCGGACGCTGTCCTGGCGCTCGCACCGGGACGGGCCGGCCGGTTCGGGCCGGCCGGCCACCGTCCTGACCTCCGAGGGTGTCGAGGTGGCCGTGGAGGAGGCGGACGTCCTGTGGTGGCGGCGCCCCCGGGCCGATCAGGCCGTTTCGGCGGGGGCGGGCAGCGCGCACGAGCGCAGCCTCGTGGACAACGACTGCCGCGGCGCGCTCGGCGGCATCCTCGCCGCGTCCTTCCGCGGCAGCTGGATCTCACCGGCGGACGCCACCGACCGGGCCGCCGACAAGATCTTCCAGTTGGCGGTGGCCCGGGACTGCGGGTTCCGCGTGCCGCGGACCCTGATCTCGCAGTCGCGCGCGGAGGTGGTCGACTTCGTGCGCGAGACGGGCCGGACGATCGTCAAGCCCGTGGTCGGCGCCCGGGGGCCGTCCCTGTGGACCCGGATGCTGGACGATCCCGGATCGATCCCGGCCCCCTCGTTCGAGGTCTGCCCCGCCGTGTACCAGGAGTACATCGAGGGCTGCCGGCACATCCGCCTCAACTCCTTCGGCGAGCGGATGTACGCGGCCCTCATCGAGACGGAGGACCTGGACTGGCGCCCCGACCTGGAGGTGCCGATCCGTCCGTGGCCCGTACCCGCCGAGCTCCGAGCCCGGGTGGCCGAGGTGCTGCGGCGCCTGGGGCTGCCGATGGGGATCGTGGACCTGAAGCTGACACCGGACGACGAGCCGGTGTGGCTGGAGGTGAACCCCCAGGGGCAGTTCCTGTTCCTGGAACCGCTGACGGGCGAGCCGCTGACCGAGCACTTCGCCGACTTCCTGCTGTCGTCGACCGCGGGCGGGGGCCTGGCGTGATCCTCGAAGGTCGCGGTCGCCCGGACACCCTCAGGCGGAGGCCTCGTTGAGGCGGGTGACCTCCGCAAGGTGCTCGGCCATGCGGTGGGAGACCGAGCCGCTGGTGTAGAGGACGGAACCGACGACGGCGAGGGGCACGGACGCGCCGAGCACGGCGAGCAGTTCGGGCCAGTCGCGCTCCTCGACACAGGCGCTTCCGTCGCTGTGCAGGTTCTCCGAACTCCAGCGGGACAGGCACTCCTTGGTGCGGTACTCGCCCGCCTCGTACGGCGCGAACAGCAGCACGGCGAGCCAGATCCAGAGCAGGCCGGCGAGCGCGAGAAGGCCGAGCCCCCAGCCCTGGGTGCGGCGTGCGCGGGCGCGGAACTCTATGTCGTACGGGAGTGAACGCATGGGCCAAGAACCTACCGGCCACCCTCGTCGGCGGCGCGGCGGCCCCAACTCGTCCCGGCGAGCACGAGGACGGCCCCCGCGACACCGGGGACGCCGAGCCGGTCGCCCGCGAGCGCGATGCCCGCGGCGGCGGCCCACAGCGGTTCCGTGCCCAGCAGGAGGCTGACCCGGGACGGGGAGGTACGGCGCACGGCCCACATCTGCACGAAGAACGCGAAGAGGGTGCAGAAGACGGAGAGGAAGACCAGCCCGGCCCATTCCCGGGGCCCGAACCCGGCCGCGACCGACCACGGTGCGGCGCCGGTCCCGGGGACCGCCGCGAGGAGGGCGAAGACGGCCACGGCGGAGCCGAGTTGGACGGTGGTCAGGGAGAGGGAGTCGGCGCTGCGCACCGCCTTGATCCGGGACATGGCCAGGACGTGGACGGTCCGGGCGAGGGCCGCCAGCAGCATGAGCAGGTCACCGGGCGACGGGGTGGTGAAGCCGCCGCCCTGGGTCAGCAGCACGACGCCCCCGACCGAGAGCGCGGCCGCGGCGAGGAAGGCGCGCGGCGGCCGCCTGCGGGTGACGGCGGCCTCGGCGAGCGGGGTGAAGATCATGGTGAGGCTGATGATCAGGCCCGCGTTGGTGGCGGAGGTGTGGACGACGCCGTACGTCTCCAGCAGGAAGATCCCGCTGAGGATCAGGCCGAGGAGGCCCGCGCCGCGCCACTGGGCGGCGTTCAGCGCCCGGAGCCGGCGCCACCCGGCGGCGACGAGGACCGGCAGGACGACGGCGAACCGCAGGACCAGGACCGCGATGACGGTGTGGGTGGTGGTGATGCCCTTGGCCGCGAGATAGCTGGTGCCCCAGACGACGGCGACGAGGAGGACCGGGAGGTCGGTCAGCCAGGCCCGGCGCGGGGCGCCGAGCGGGACGGAAGCGGCGATCGAGGACATGGCGGGCCTGCTCCAACGTGTCTGACGGAGTGGAGACGTCGACGGCTCGCACGCGGACGATCACCGTACCCGGCACGACGGATGAGGGCTACACCTTTCCGCGGGACGGACGGCCCGCGGACCGCGGCCCCGGAGCGGGCCGCGGGTTCAGTAGCTGCCGTACTCGGGCCGCCCGGCCCGTGCGTAGGTGTGGATGGCGACGCCCGAGCCCGTGGTCCTGGCGTCCTCGTGCCGGAAGGCGGTCGGCCGCGCGCCGTCGGCGAAGAGGCGGCGCCCGTTGCCGAGCACGACGGGGAAGACCAGCAGATGGAGCGTGTCGATCAGGTCGTGCGCCATCAGGGAGCGGGCGAGCCCGCCGCTGCCGTGCATCTGGATCTCGCCCTCGGTGCGCTCCTTGAGTGCGGCGACCTCCTTCGCCGCGTCGCCGCCGAGGACGGTGGTGCCGGCCCAGTCGGCCGTGTCGAGGGTGGTCGAGGCGACGTACTTGGGGAGGGCGTTGAGCTTGCCGGCGACCGGGTCGGCGGGGTCGGTCTGCTTCGGCCAGTAGCCCGCGAAGATCTCGTAGGTGCGGCGGCCCAGCAGGAAGGCGGTGGGCCGCTCGAAGACCCCGGCCATGAACCGGCCGAAGTCCTCGTCGCCGTACGGCACGGACCAGCCGCCCTGGTCGAAGCCGCCGCTGGGGTCCTCCTGCGGGCCTCCCGGGGCCTGGTAGACGCCGTCGAGCGAGAGGAACTGGGTGAGGCTGAGCGTGGCGGTCATGACGGGCCCTTTCGGTTCGACCGGGGGTCCCCCGGTCCATCGTGTCTCACCTGCTTCGACTCCACCGCCCTGCGGAACTCATCGGTGACGCCGGAGCAGCGCCGTCCGGCCGGCGCCCGCGCCGCCGACCACCGCGTCCGTTTCCCGCCGGTGCGGGGGCCTCCCGCCACCTTTCATTGAACGCGAAACCACTTTCGCGTTCCCTGGAGGTTCGACATGTCCACGATGTACGGCAAGACGGTCCTGGTGACGGGCGGCAGCCGCGGCATAGGGGCCGCGACGGCTCTGCGGCTGGCCCGTGAGGGGGCCGACGTCGCCTTCACCTACGTCCGGGGCGAGGAGCGCGCGCGGGAGGTCGCGGCCGCGATCGAGGCGACCGGACGCACGGCGCTGGCCCTGCGGGCCGACGCGGCCGACGCCGGGGACGCCGCGGGCGCGGTGGAGTGGGCCGCCGACGCGCTCGGCCGGCTCGACGTGCTGGTCAACAACGCCGGTATCGGTGTCCTCGGCCCCCTGGAGAGCCTGTCCCTGGCGGACGTGGACCGGGTGCTCGCGGTCAACGTGCGGGCCGCCTTCCTGGCGGCGCAGGCGGCGGCGGCACGGATGGGACGCGGCGGCCGGATCATCACGATCGGCACGTGCATGGCGGCACGGGTGCCGGGACCCGGCGGAACCCTCTACGCGACCAGCAAGTCCGCGCTCGTCGGCCTGACGAAGGGGCTGGCACGGGACCTGGGCGAGCGCGGCATCACGGCGAACCTGGTCCATCCGGGCCCGGTCGACACCGACATGAACCCGGCGGACGGCCCGTACGCACAGGCGCAGACGGCGCTGACGGCGCTGGGCCGCTTCGGTGTCCCGGACGAGGTCGCCGCGATGGTGGCGTTCCTGGCGGGGCCGGGGGCGGTGTACGTGACGGGCGCCGAGTTCTCGGTCGACGGCGGACACGCCGCGTAGCCGGGCGTCCGGGAGCCGGCGCGGAGGGGGTGGACCGCGGGGGCCCGCGGGAGAAGGGTGAAAGGCGCGAAGGCGCACCGGGGCTGTCGGGCCGGTGCGCCTTCGCGGGCCGGGCGGGGTGTCGTTACCCGCCCAGTTCCTGGTGGCGGGCCGTCAGCCGCGCCGTGCCCGCTTCGGTGAGGGAGCCGAAGAGGCGGAGGCGGGAGATGCCGCCGTCGGGGTAGATGTCGATCCGGACGCGGGAGCCGACGGCCGGGGTGTCCAGGACGAACCGGTGGTTGGTGTCGGGCTGGAGCCGGGTCCGGGGCAGGATCTCGGCCCAGTCCTCGGAGCCCTCGGCCGCGACGGACAGCGCCGCCCAGCCCGCGCTGTTGCCCTTGAGGTAGGCCGTGTCGATCTCGACCGCGCGGATCTCCGACTCGGCCACCAGGCTGTAGCGGATCCAGTCGTTGCCCTTGTCCCGGCGGCGGCGGGTCTCCCAGCCGTCGTCCATCTTGCGGGACCGGCCGGGCTGGATGGTGTTGGTCGCCGGCGAGTAGAAGCGGTCCGAGGCGTCCTCGACCTGGCCGCCGTTCTCCAGCGCCGCGAGGTCGAAGGTGCCGAGGACGCCGAGCCAGCGCGGGTCGGGAGCCACCTCGCCGTACACCCGCAACCGCGCGATGCCGCCGTCGGGGTGCTGGTTGACCCGCAGGTGGGTGAAGCGCTGCTCGACGGCGACGGCGAAGCCGTTGGCCGCGTGGCCGCCGATCGCGGTGCGCGGGACGAGCGTCGTCCACTTCACGTCGTCGGCCAGCAGCTCCTCGGGGGAGGGCGAGCCCGCGACCGAGGCCGCCTCGACCGACACGGCCTGCGGGTAGTTGCCGCGGAAGTGGGCGGTGTCGACGACGATGCCGCGGACGACGCCGGGGGCGCCGAGACGTACCAGCGCCCAGTCGTGGTCCTCGGCGGTGGGGTGCGGCTCCTGGGCGGACACGCCGCGGCGGCGGCGGGTCTCCCAGCCGTCCATGATCTTGCCCTTGTGCCCGAAGTGCTCGGGGTCGAACTCGGCGGCCTCCGGCTTGAGCATGTTCTCGCGCTCGGCGAAGAACTCGTCGTTCGCGGCGATCACTCCGGCGCCGAGCCGCCGGTCGGCGAGGTCGGCGTACTGCGTGAAGGGGAAGTCGGCGGTGCGGTAGTCCGCGTACGGGTCGCCGCCGCCGTAGGGGCTGGCGTCGCCGGTGAAGGAGGGTATGCCGGTCACGGGTCAGTTGTTCCTTTCGAGGAGGCGGCCGGAGGGCTCGGCGAGGGTGCCGTCGACGGCGATGCGCTCGCCGCGCAGCCAGGTGGACCGCACGACGCCGTGCAGGGTCCGGCCGGCGTAGGCGGTGACCCGGTTGCGGTGCTCCAGCTCGGCGGGGTCGACGGTGAAGGTGGCCTCGGGGTCGAGGACCGCGAAGTCGGCGTCGCGGCCGGCCTCGATGGCGCCCTTGCGGTCCAGGCCGGCGAGCCGGGCCGGGCCTTGGGACATCCAGCGGACGACGTCGGTCAGGTCGTGGCCGCGGCGCCGGGCCTCGGTCCAGATCGCCGGCAGGCCGAGCTGCAGGGAGGAGATGCCGCCCCAGGCGGACGCGAAGTCGGGGGTCTTCAGGTCGGCGGTGGAGGGCGAGTGGTCGGAGACGATGCAGTCGATCGTCCCGTCCGCCAGGCCCTGCCACAGGGCGTCCTGGTTGGACGCCTCCCGGATCGGCGGGCAGCACTTGAACTCGGTCGCGCCGTCCGGCACCTCCTCCGCCGTGAGGGTGAGGAAGTGCGGGCAGGACTCGACCGTCACGGCGAGCCCCTCGGCCTTGGCCGCCGCGATCAGCGGCAGGGCGTCCGAGGAGGACAGGTGCAGGACGTGGACGCGGGCGTCGAGACGGCGGGCCTGGTCGATCAGGTTCCCGATCGCGGTGTTCTCGGCGTCCCGGGGGCGGGACGCGAGGAAGTCGGCGTACCTGCCGCCGCTCTTCTGCGGGGCGGCGGCGAGGTGGTGCGGGTCCTCCGCGTGCACGATCATCAGCCCGTCGAAGCCGGCGATCTCGGCGAGGGAGTTCGCCAGCTGCTCCTGGTCGAGCTCGGGGAACTCGTCCACGCCGGACGGCGACAGGAAGCACTTGAAGCCGAAGACGCCGGCGTCGTGCAGCAGGCGCAGGTCCTTGACGTTGTCGGGCAGGGCGCCGCCCCAGAAGCCGACGTCGATGTGCGCCTTCGCCCGGGCGACCTCCTGCTTGATCCGCAGGTGCTCGACGGTCGTCGTCGGCGGCAGGGAGTTGAGCGGCATGTCGAGCAGGGTGGTGATGCCGCCCGCCGCGGCGGCGCGGGTGGCGGTCCAGAACCCCTCCCACTCGGTGCGGCCCGGGTCGTTCACGTGCACGTGGGTGTCGACGAGCCCGGGGAGCACGACGTCGTCGCCGACGTCCTCCAGCCGGGCACCGGCCGGTACCTCGGCGTCGTACGGCAGCACCGCGGCGATGGTCCCGCCGGAGACGGCGATCGACGCGGGGCGTGTCCCCTCGGGGGTGATGACGCGTGTCGAGCGCAGTACCAGGTTGACGTCCACCCGTACCCCTTCTTCTTCCACCCAGCAAAAAATTCAACGAACTGTTGAAGGAGTCTGAACTCAGGACGACATGCCGTCAAGGGCACACTTCCAGGATGACGCCGCCCCGTCCCGGCGCGACCGGGCACTCTTGGATGTTTCCATGAAGTGGAATCGGAATTTCGTACAGTAGAACGTAGCTCCGCACATGCGGGGAGGTCGGGGACCCCTCCGGGCAGCCGTCGACACCGGACAAATGACCCCGTCGTACACCCGGACCCGGCCCGGACGGCGGGACCGGGGCCGTGTGGACGACGGGGTCGCCCGGTAGGCTGCTGACCTGCCCGCCCGCCCCGAAAGGACCTCGACGTGCCGACGTCCAGCGCCAGCTCCACCGACGCCTCGAAGCCCGCTGCCGCGAGCGGCGGCGTCCAGTCCCTTGAGCGCGCCTTCGACCTCCTGGAGCGGATGGCCGACGCCGGCGGCGAGGTCGGACTGAGCGAGCTCTCCGCCAGCAGCGGGCTCCCGCTGCCCACCATCCACCGGCTGATGCGCACCCTCGTGGCCTGCGGATACGTACGCCAGCAGGCGAACCGCCGGTACGCGCTCGGCCCCCGGCTGATCCGGCTCGGGGAGTCGGCCTCCCGGCTGCTCGGCACCTGGGCCCGGCCCTATCTGGCGCGCCTGGTCGAGGAGACCGGCGAGACCGCGAACATGGCCCTGCTCGACGGGGACGAGATCGTCTACGTCGCCCAGGTGCCGTCGAAGCACTCGATGCGCATGTTCACCGAGGTCGGCCGGCGCGTCCTGCCGCACTCGACGGGCGTGGGCAAGGCGCTGCTCGCCCACACCCCGGCGGACGAGGTCCGCGCGCTGCTCGCCCGGACGGGCATGCCGGCCGCGACCGAGAAGACCATCACCACGCCCGAGGGTTTCCTGGAGGCGCTCGCGGTGGTGCGCGACGCGGGGTACGCGGTCGACGACAACGAGCAGGAGATAGGGGTCCGCTGCCTCGCGGTGTCGGTACCCGACTCCCCCACCGCGGCGGCGATCTCGATCTCCGGCCCGGCGGGCCGCGTGACGGAGGCGGCGACGGAGAAGATCGTCCCGATCCTCCAGGAGGTCGCCCGGGAACTGTCGGCGGCCCTCGCGAGCACGGCGGGCAACGGACAGGCGTAGTCACGGAGCACGACGACAGGGGCACCCCGGGCCTGAAGACCCGGGGTGCCCCTGTCATGTCCGGTGGCCAGGCGGGGAGAACGCCGCTCACGCCGGGAGCCCCGTCCGTGGTTCGCGCGCCACCGCCCCTCCGCAGAGCCGTCAGGCCGCCGCTCCGCCCGGGGCCGTCACGGGCTCCACCAGCCGGCCGTCCCGCACGAGGACCGTCGCGTCCGCCCGCTCCAGATGTGTGCGGTCGTGGGTCACCAGCACCGTCGCCGTGCCGCGGTCCGCGGTCAGCGTCGCGAGCAGGTCCACCACCGCCGCGCCCCGCTCGTGGTCCAGCGCGCTGGTCGGCTCGTCCACGAGCAGCACGGCGGGCTCGTTCATCAGGGCCCGGGCGATGTTGACGCGCTGGCGCTGGCCGCCGGAGAGCTGGTGCGGACGGCGGCCGGCGAGGTCCGCGAGGCCGACGGCGTCGAGCAGGTCCGCCGCCCGCGCGCGCACCGCCTTCGGCCGGCCTCCCGAGAGGTGCGCCATCACCTGCAACTGCTCGGCGGCCGTCAGGGACGGGAGCAGGTTGGGCTGCTGGAAGACGATCCCGATCCGCTCCCGCCGCAGCGCCGCCTTGGCCGCCGCGTCCAGCGGACCCGTGTCCGTGCCGGCCACGACCACCCGTCCCCGGTCCGGGGTCACCAGCGTCGCCGCGACCGCGAGCAGGCTGGACTTGCCCGATCCCGAGGGCCCCACGACCGCCGTGAGGCTGCCGGCGGGCACCTCCAGGCCGATCGCGTCGAGGGCGGTGAGCCGCCCGTCCCCGTCGGGGTAGGTCAGCGTGACATCGTCGAGGATCAGGCTCATCGGGCGCTCCCGAGTGCGGTCAGAGGGTCGACGGCGGTGATGCGCCGGATGGAGAGTCCGGCGCCGAGCACGCCGAGGAGGATCATCACGGCGGCCGGGCCGAGCACGGTCGCCGGTTCCAGGACGAAGGGCACGTCGCCGCCGCTGACGAGCGCGCCGATGGAGACCGCGAGTCCGGTGCCCAGCAGCGTGCCGGCGCCGAGCATCAGCACAGCCTGCCCGAGGGCGTCCCTCAGCAGGTACGGCGTGGAGGCGCCCAGCGCCTTGAGGACGGCCACGTCGCCGCTGCGCTGGATCGTCCAGACCGTGAAGAAGGCTCCTATGACGAGCGCGGAGATGGCGAAGAGGAAGCCCCGCATCAGCTGCAGGGAGCCGTTCTCGGCCTGGTAGGACCCTATGGCGGTGAGCGCCTCGTCGATGCTCCTCGCCTCCGTGCCCAGGGCCCGGTCGCCGGCCGCGAGATCGGCGCCGTCGCCGGTCCTCAGGGCGATGACGGTGGCCTGCTCGTCGGGCGTGGTTCCGCTGTGGCTGAGCTTCTGCCAGTCGTCGAGCGAGGTCCACACGACGGGTGTGTGGCTGTACGAGGCGTCGCCCGCGACCGCGGCGACGACGGCCTCCAGCGGTCCGAGGCGTACGGTGTCGCCCACCGCGGTCCCCAGCTCCTCGGCCGCGGACCGCGACAGCACGACCCGGCCCGGCCCGAGCCGTCCGCTCTCGGGCGCGAGACCGGATCCCGGCTCCGTGCCGAAGGCCGAGACGGAGGCCGTCCGGTCCCCCGCGACGCCGCCCAGCGTCCGGATCCCGAGCGGCTCGGCGCTCGTCACCCCGGGCCGCTCCGCCCACCGGCGCCACTGCGTCTCCGTCACCGTCGAGTCGGTGAAGGAGACCGGCCGGTCCGCGGGCGGCGCGGCGAAGGCCAGCCGGTCGGCGGGCAGTCCCGTGATCGCCGAGACGTTCTCGCGGGCGAGTCCGGCGGTCAGCCCGGACAGCAGGCCGACGAGCAGGGTGATCAGCACGATCACCGTGCCCATCAGGGTGAATCGCCCCTTGGCGAATCTCAGGTCTTTCCATGCCACGAACATGGGACCAAGACTGCTGGCCGGGGCACGGGCCGGGCATCGCGCCACGGATGGCTCCGCAATCAAACTTTCGGTTGAGTCCGGATTGTCGGCCCCGGCCTACGCTGGACAGATCATGGATCCCCGTTCCCTCACCCCTGCCCTGCGTGTGGTGCGCCTGTGCCTCCATCTGCTGATGGCGGGCCTGCTGGTCCTCGCGGCGGTCCGGGCGGACTCCGCCGCCGGGGTGGCGGCGGCCGCGGTCACCGGCGCGGTCTACGCCGCCGGTTCGCTGCTGCCGTCGGTACGCACCTCCCGGCGCGCGGCGGGGCTGTGGCTGGCGGCGCTGTGCGCCTCGTGGCTCGTGCTGCTGTGGCTGACGCCGGAGGGCCTCTGGGTGGCGTTCCCGCTGTACTTCCTCCAGCTGCACCTGCTGCCCGTGCGCTGGTCGCTGCCGGCGGTGGCGCTCACCGCCTGCGCGGCGATCCTCTCGTACGTACGCCACGGCGACGCCCTCAACCCGGGGGTGTTCATCGGTCCGCTGCTGGGCGCGGCCGTGGCGGTGGCCACGGTGCTCGGCTACCAGGCGCTCTACCGCGAGAGCGAGCGGAGGCGGCGGCTGATCGAGGAGCTCCTGTCGACCCGGGCGGAGCTGGCGGCGGCCGAGCGGCACGCCGGCACGCTGGCGGAGCGGGAGCGCCTGGCCCGCGAGATCCACGACACGCTGGCGCAGGGGCTGTCCTCGATCCAGCTGCTGCTGCGGGCCGCGCAGCGGACGCTGCCGCCGGACTCCCCGGCGGCCGGCCACGTCGAACGGGCGCGGCGGGCCGCGCAGGACAACCTGGCCGAGGCGCGCCGGTTCGTCCGGGCGCTGGCACCGCCCGGCCTGGAACACGGCTCGCTCGCGGCGGCGCTGGAGCGCCTGTGCGAGCCGGGCCCGGAACGGCTGTCCGAGGAGGGGCCCGGGCCGGCGTCCACCACGGCTCGGGGGCAGGGGTCCGCGACAGGTCGGGGACCGGGTTCCACGCCCGGTCCCGGCCCTGCGGAGGAGCCGGGGCCGGGGCGCCCGCTGCGGGCCCGGTTCACGGTGAGCGGCACGCCGGTCGAGCTGCCGACCCCGTACGAGGTGGCCCTGCTGCGGATCGCGCAGTCGGCGCTGGCGAACACGGTGCGGCACGCGGACGCCTCGCGGGCGGAGATCACGCTCTCCTTCATGGACGCCTCGGTGACGCTGGACGTGGTGGACGACGGCCGGGGCTTCGATCCCGCCCGGCTCTCCCCCTCGGCGGAGGGCGGCTTCGGGCTGCCGGCGATGCGGTCCCGGGCCCAGTCGCTGGGCGGTACGTTCACCGTGGAGTCGGCCCCCGGTCAGGGCACGGCGGTCGCCGTGTCCCTCCCTCTTCCCGCTGGAGCGCCGTCATGACGATCCGTCTTCTTCTGGCCGACGACCATCCGGTGGTCCGGGCGGGGCTCCGCGCGGTCCTGGACACGGAGCCCGACTTCGCCGTGGTCGGCGAGGCGGCGACGGCCGAGCGCGCGGTGGAGCTGGCGGCGGCGGGCGGCGTGGACGTGGTGCTGATGGACCTGCAGTTCGGGGCGGGTATGCACGGCTCGGAGGCGACCGCGGCGATCACGGCCGTCCGGGGCGGGCCGCGCGTGCTGGTCCTGACCACGTACGACACGGACGCCGACATCCTGGCGGCGGTCGAGGCGGGCGCCTCGGGCTATCTGCTCAAGGACGCGCCGCCCGAGGAGCTGGCCGCCGCCGTCCGCACGGCGGCCGCCGGCCAGTCGGCGCTGGCCCCGGCGGTGGCCCACCGGCTGATGGACCGGATGCGGACGCCTGCGGAGGCGCTGACGAAGCGCGAGCTGGAGGTGCTGCAGCTGGTGGGCGAGGGCCTGTCGAACCAGCAGATCAGCAAGCGGCTCTTCCTGAGCCAGGCGACGGTGAAGTCCCATCTGGTGCACGTCTTCGCCAAGCTGGGGGTCGACTCGCGCACGGCCGCGGTGGCGGCGGCGACGGCACGGCGGCTGATCCGGCGGTAGCCGTGTGCGGGGCGCCCCCGCCGGCCCGCGCGCCTCGGCGCCGCCCCGCGTCCCGGCCCGCCTCAGGCGCCCTGCGGCGGCTCGCCGAACAGTTCCACGGCGTTGCGGACGCCCGCGAGGCCGTTCGCCAGGGCACTGACGGAGCCGACCGCACCGGCGATCAGCAGCAGGGACCGGCGCAGCCGCCGGATCTCCGGCACGCCGCTCACGGCCATCGCGTCCAGTGACGCGAGCTCGTCCTCGGCGATGCCACGGTCGGCGAACTCGGCCCGGTGGCCCGCGAGTTCACGGCGCAGCCGGGAGACGGCGGCGCGCAGCTCCGCCACTCTCGGGTCCTCGCCGCTGCCGGTTGTCACACGCCTCTGCCCAACACTTCGCAACAAAGTTCTCCCCCTCGCACGACACGCCGCGCCGAACGCCCACTCCGAACCGGACCCTTCGAACGGTGGTCAGGCGCCGGGGGTCGCGGGTCAGTTAACGCCATCGCGCGCCCGCCGCGCCACTCCGCGGACGCAATTTCAGGCATCCGTGTCCCGGGCCGTCATGCGGTATGCATCCCTCATGACGGATGCACAGCACACCCGGCCTCTGGTGGCCGGTCTCCTCCTCGCCGCGGGCGGCGGGCGCCGCCTCGGCGGGCGCCCCAAGGCCCTGCTCCCCCACCGCGGCCGGCCGCTGGTCGAGCACGCGGTGCGCGCGCTGCGCGAGGGCGGCTGCGAGGTCGTCCACGTGGTTCTCGGGGCCTCCGCCGAGCTCGTACGGGAGCGTGCGGTACTGCCCGGCTGCGTCCTGGTGGACAACCCTGACTGGGCCGAGGGCATGGGCTCGTCGCTGCGCGTCGGCCTCGGCTCGCTGGCCGCCGAGGCGCTGCCGGTGGACGCGGCCCTGGTGAGCCTGGTGGACCAGCCGGGGATCGGGGCCCCGGCGATGACGCGGGTCCGGTCGGCGTACCGCTCCCGCGATTCCCTGGCGGCGGCCTCGTACGACGGCAGGCGCGGCCATCCGGTGCTCTTCGGCGCGGACCGCTGGGCGGCCGTCGCGGGGGGTGCGGTCGGCGACCAGGGGGCACGCGACTACCTGAAGGCCCATCGGGATGCGATCACGCTGGTGGACTGTTCGGATGTGGCCGAGCCCTACGACATCGACACGGAGGCCGATCTGGCGCACCTTGAGTGAGAGACCTGGCACCGAGCGCCACGGTCTGTCGATCCGGAGTATCTCGACATCAACAAACCATTGAACTTCCACCATGAGGAAACTAGTATCCACTGTTCAGAAGCGCCTGATACCTCTGACGGCGCTCGCGGCCGTATCCCGGCACCGTGGCACGCAGTGCCACTTCCGTGACGCCCGGCGGCCGCAAGGCACCGCCCGTGAAGCCCGCTGAAGGAAGTGACAGTTCATGTCCGCACCAGCGCCGTCCCCCCTGGCCGTCGTCGAAGCCGAGCCCCTGCCCCGGCAGGAGGAGGTGCTGACCGACGCGGCCCTCGCCTTCGTGGCGGAGCTGCACCGGCGGTTCACGCCGCGCCGGGACGAGCTCCTCGCCCGCCGGGCGGAGCGCCGCGCCGAGATCGCCCGTACGTCCACCCTCGACTTCCTCCCGGAGACCGCGGCCGTCCGTGCCGACGACTCCTGGAAGGTCGCGCCGGCCCCGGCGGCCCTGAACGACCGCCGCGTCGAGATCACCGGCCCGACCGACCGGAAGATGACGATCAACGCGCTGAACTCGGGCGCGAAGGTCTGGCTCGCCGACTTCGAGGACGCCTCGGCGCCGACCTGGGAGAACGTGGTCCTGGGGCAGGTCAACCTGATCGACGCCTACACCCGGAAGATCGACTTCACCGACCCGAGGTCGGGCAAGTCCTACGCCCTCAAGCCGGCCGAGGAGCTGGCGACGGTCGTCATGCGCCCCCGCGGCTGGCACCTGGAGGAGCGGCACCTGACCTTCGAGGGCCGCCCGGTCCCCGGCGCCCTGGTCGACTTCGGCCTGTACTTCTTCCACAACGCCAAGCGCCTCGTCGAGCTCGGCAAGGGCCCGTACTTCTACCTCCCGAAGACGGAGTCGCACCTGGAGGCGCGCCTCTGGAACGACATCTTCGTGTACGCGCAGGACTACGTCGGCCTCCCGCAGGGCACCGTGCGCGCCACCGTCCTGATCGAGACGATCACGGCGGCGTACGAGATGGAGGAGATCCTCTACGAGCTCCGCGACCACGCGGCCGGCCTGAACGCGGGCCGCTGGGACTACCTCTTCTCCATCGTCAAGAACTTCCGTGACGGCGGCGCCAGGTTCGTGCTGCCGGACCGCAACCTGGTCACGATGACGGCCCCGTTCATGCGCGCGTACACCGAACTGCTCGTGCGCACCTGCCACAAGCGGGGCGCGCACGCGATCGGCGGCATGGCTGCCTTCATCCCGTCGCGGCGCGACGCCGAGGTCAACAAGGTCGCCTTCGAGAAGGTCAAGGCGGACAAGGACCGCGAGGCGGGCGACGGCTTCGACGGCTCCTGGGTCGCCCACCCGGACCTGGTCCCGATCGCGATGGCCTCCTTCGACGCGGTGCTCGGCGACAGGCCGAACCAGAAGGACCGGCTGCGCGAGGACGTGCACGTCGAGGGCCCGGAGCTGATCGACATCGCCTCCCTGGACGCGCGGCCGACCTACGAGGGTCTGCGCAACGCCGTCCAGGTCGGCACCCGGTACATCGAGGCATGGCTGCGCGGCCTCGGCGCCGTCGCGATCTTCAACCTGATGGAGGACGCGGCGACCGCCGAGATCTCGCGCTCGCAGATCTGGCAGTGGATCAACGCGGGTGTCGAGTTCGAGCACGACGGCGAGACGGTGAAGGCCACGCCGGAACTGGCGCGCGAGGTGGCCGCCGAGGAACTGGCCGCGATCCGCGAGGAGATCGGCGAGGAGGCCTTCGCGGCCGGCAAGTGGCAGCAGGCCCACGACCTCCTGCTGCACGTCTCGCTGGACGCCGACTACGCCGACTTCCTGACCCTCCCCGCGTACGACCAGCTGGTCGGCTGACCCGCACAGCAGCCGCCCGGCACACGTACCCCCGGCTCCGTACGGCTCCCCCGTACGCCGGCCCCGCACGCAGGCTCCGCCCCCGGTGACGCACGGCACCGGGGGCGGAGCCCTTTTCGCTCCGGTGCGTTTCACAGGGCATGTGACGTAACCGAGACGCGCAGCTACCTAGCGGTAACAAGCCACGGCATGCGAGATTCCGCCATGCCACCGGCCGGCGGCTGTCCCCCGCTCCTCTGCACCGACGCAGGAGAACTCCGCCATGCGCACCACCCCCCACCGCGCACTCCACAGACTCGCCGCCGCCGCGCTCGCGCTGCCCCTCGCCCTCGGCGGGCTGGCCGCCGGCGCCGCCCCCGCCGCCGCGAGTCCCGGGTCCGGCCCCACCGCCGTCGTGACCATGGGCGACAGCTACATCTCCGGCGAGGCCGGACGCTGGCAGGGCAACAGCCTCACCAACACCGGCAGCCGCAACGGCACCGACCGGGCGTGGACGGGCAGTACGTACGACCCCGCCCGCGTGTACGGCGCCACGGCGGCCAACGGCTGCCACCGCTCCGACTCCGCCGAGGTGCGCAGCGCCGGCGCGATCGCCGCCACGCTCGTCAACCTCGCCTGCTCCGGCGCCACGACGCAGAACGTGTTCCGGTCCTCGCAGGGCGGACAGGCGTACAAGGGCGAGGCGCCGCAGGCCGACCAGCTCGCGGCGGTCGCCGCCGCGAACGACGTCCGGATGATCGTGCTGTCGGTCGGCGGCAACGACCTGGGCTTCTCGGACATCATCCGCGCCTGCGCCACCGACTACATCGTCTGGTACTCCTACTGCCACGACGACCAGCAGGCCGAGGTCGACGCGAAGATCGACGGCGCGATGGCGAACGTCGCCAAGTCGGTCGACGAGATCCGCGCCGTGATGTCGGGCGCCGGCTACGCGGCCTCCGACTACCGGATCGTGCTCCAGTCCTACCCCTCTCCCATCCCCCGCGCCGCCGAGAACCGCTACACGGAGAGCGGCTGGAGCCGCGTCAACACGGGTGGGTGCCCGTTCTGGAACCTCGACTCGGACTGGGCGCGGGACTCGCTCGTCCCGCAGGTCTCCGACCGGCTGAAGGCCGTCGCCGCCGCCAAGGGCACCCAGTTCATGGACCTGCGCGACCTGCTCCAGGGCCGCGAGGTCTGCGCCAAGGCGTCGAAGCAGGTGAGTGCCACGGTGCCGGCCTCGATCACGACCAGCGAGTGGGCCCGCTGGATCGACAGCAACGGGACCCAGGGGCCGGTCCAGGAGTCCGTGCACCCCAACTACTACGGCCAGCTCGCCCTCGGCCGCTGCCTGGCCCTGATCCAGGCGCGGCCGACCGGCAACCACAGCTGCCGCAACACGGCGGGGGCGGGCACGTCCGGGATCTACCTCTCGGCGCTCTCCTGACCCTGTCCCGACCCCCCCCACGGGGTTCAGCGGGCGCGGCGCCTTCCCCGGCGTCGCGCCCGTCGCTCCGTGCGCGCCTGCGGGCGGGCCACCCCCAGGCGCACCAGGGTGCGTTCGGCCTGGTGCGGATCGGCCGCCACCATCTCCTTGATCAGGGCGGTCGCGCCGCCGGGCCACCCTTCGGCCGCCACGTCGAAGGAGGCCCGGCCCGGCGCCCGGGTCAGCTCGTCCAGTACGGCGAGGGCGTAGGCGGACAACGGCACGAGGGTCTCGTCCACGGCCTCGCCCCGGGCCCGCAGGACATCGGCCGCGGACGCGCCGACGACCGGGTCGGCGACGGCGCCGCGCAAGGCATCCAGAGGGGCCGCGGCGCAGTCCAGGAGACCCAGCAGCGCACGGGTGTCGGCGGCCTCGTGGGTTCCCGCGTTGACGGTGCCGAGGGCGGCGAGCAGCGCCGACCAGGCGTCGGCGCCGTCACCCCGGGCGCGGAGCCAGTCGGCGAGGACGCGCGCGGCCGCGGGTCCGGACCAGCCCTCGGCCGCGGCGACCACCGTCGGGGCGTCCCAGGCGGCGGCCTCGGCGGCGTCGGGGGCCGCCACGTGCCGGACCCTCAGCAGGTAGTGGAGGACCTCGACGCCCTGCGGCGTGAGGCCGAAGGCGTCGCCCGCGCGGAAGACCATGCCGGTCCCGGTGAGCCGGTCGACGGTGTCGGCCATGGTCCGGGCGGACGGCTCCAGCCGTGCCCGGTCGTCGTCGGTGACGGTCCGCCCGACGAGCCGGGTCAGCTCCTCGGTGGAGGGCAGCCGGTAGTTGCCGGGGGCCTGCGCGGTGGCCGGTACGGGTACGGGCGCGTCCTCCAGGCCTGGATCGACCGGCCAGTCCTCGAACTCGGCGGCCCTGCGGGCCACCGACTCGGCGCTGGAGCCGCGCTGGTAGAGCGCGTACAGCAGGTGGGCGGCCTCGCCGTCGTAGAGCCCGCCCGTCTCGGCCTTCATCTCGTCGACGGCCGCGGCCAGCAGGTCGGCGGCCGCCTCCACGGAGCGCTGCGGATCGTGCGGCTCCGCGGGTGGTGGCGGGAGGGGCACGGTGGAGTCGCCGTAGTAGTCGAGGTGTTCGTCCAGAAGGGTGTCGGCCAGGACCAGATGGGGGAACGCCTCCGGCCCGGGGGCCAGATGGGCGTACGGCCCCGAGAGCGCCTCGGCCAGGCCCTCGGCGGTCCAGCGGTCGACCAGCCGGCCCGCCACTCGGCCGACGCCGTGGGCGACGTCCGCGTCGGAGAGCAGCGGCCCCGCGGGGGAGGGCGCCTCGGCGTCCCGTACGTACGCGCCGGTCAGGGCCTCGGCGAGGACGACGTCGGCGAGTTCGCTCCGGTTCATCAGGTCGGCGCGGCGCAGTCCGTCGGGGGTCGTGACGCCCTCGTGGGCGGCGAGCCAGCCGAGGACGGCGGCGGGGTCGCCGGGGTCGGCGCCGTCGGCCCGCAGCAGTGAGGTGTACCAGCGCTGCCAGGTGAGGTTGCCGGGGTCGTTCATCGCCCGTTCGAAGTCCGGCAGGGTCTCCTCGATCGCGGTCAGGATCCGGGCCTGCCGCTTCCCGTTGAGGCGCCCGGCCTCCCGGATCCGCGCGGTGAGCGCGGCGAGGACGGCGGGGTAGGCCGCCAGTTCCTCGGGCGTCGCGTAGACGAAGGTCGGCGCGTCCTCGACGAGCAGATGCCGCACCAGCTCCACGGTCGGCTCGGGCAGGCCCGCCCGCCGTTCGGCCCCGCGCAGCGCCAGGAGCCCGAGCACGGCGTCGGCGGCCCGCACGTAGGAGGGGTCGTGGCGCTCGGGGGCGCCGTCGAGGAACGTGTCGAGCCCGGTGTTGGAGAGCACGGTGGCAGCCACGCCTCCAGGGTAGTTCGGGAGGGCGGAGGACGTCGTTCCGCGACAGGCGCGCACGGGGTGTCAGCGCGCTTCGACCACCACCGTCCGCTGCGCCGAGAAGTCGCCCCAGGTGCCGTCCGGGAGCCTGGCGCGCAGGGTGACGCTGTAGCGGGTGCCCGGCGGGTCCTGGACCGTGAAGGTGTAGGTGGCGCGGCCCGGTGGGGGCTCCGCTCCCCAGACGACGGTCGTGGCGAATCTGCCGTTCAGGTACAGCTGGTGCTGTTCGATCGGGGCGTCGGTCCGCGGCGGGGTCCAGGTCAGGGTGATCTCGCCGCGCCCGGCCGTCGCCGTCAGGCCGGTGGGGGCGGTGTTCGGGGGCGCGCCGGGAGCGGCGGCGGTGGTCACGTCGAGGGTGTCGCTGTCCTGCGAGGAGTTCTCGGCGGCGTCGCGGGCGCGGACCGTGAAGGAGTAGATCGTGCCGGGGCGGAGCGAAGTGACGCGGGTGGTGGTGACGGTGCCCGGGACGGTGTGGACGCGGGTGTCCGCCTGGTAGACGTCGTAGGCCGTCACCCTCGTGTCGTCGCGGGCCGGGGTCCAGGTCAGGGTGGCGGCGCGGCTGCCGTCGGCGGCGCCGCGCAGGGATGCCGGCGCGGTCGGGGGCGTGCGGTCCCGCGCGCTCGCGGCGAGGGTGGTCGCCGGGACCCTCACGCTGTGTGGCGACCGGTTCCCGGCGGCGTCGCGGGCGCGGACCGTGAAGGAGTAGGGGGTGGCGGGCGCCAGGTTCACGACGTCCGTCATGAGCGTCGTGGCCGGCAGGTCCTTCACCTTGCGGCCCTGCTCGTAGACCTCGTAGCCGGTCACGGCGCGGTCGTCGGTCGCGGCGCTCCACATGACGTGGACGGTGGTCGCGCTGCCGGAGGCCGCCGTGACGCCGATGGGAGCGCCGGGGGCCCGGGTGTCCGCGTCGGGCCCGGTGGAGCAGGCCGCGAGGGGCAGCAGGGCGAGGGTCAACAGGGTTGCGGCGAGCGGGCGTTGCACGGGAATGCCTCCGTCCGTCGACATGGTCCAGACCTTTATGGCACCCCGCCGCACGGTAGGGCAAGGGGGCGGGTCGGGGTCGTTGTCAGTGGGGTGCGCTTCACTGAGATCGTCACTCTCCGTAATCGACTTCAGGGGGAATCATGACGGACTGCACGGCGTACGTGACGCTCGACGGGCTGCGGGAGCGCGGCTGGACCGACGCGATGGTGCGGGATCTGCTGGGTGAGGCCGACGTCCAGGGCCGTGACCCGCGCCGCTGGTCGCTCGCGCCCGTCCGGCTCTACCGCGTGTCGCGGGTGGAGGCCGTGGAGCGGACACCGGAGTTCGCCCGGTGCGCCGCGGACTCGGGGCGCCGGTCGTCGGCGGCGACGGCGGGCGCCGAGAGCCGGCGGCTCGCCGTGCTCGCGGCGATCCGGGCGCAGCCGATCCAGGTGCCCCGGCTGCCCGCGGCGGAGCTGGAGCGGCGGGCGGTGCGGCATCGCCGGCTGCTGGGTGCCCGGAGCCCCGGCGGAGGGGCCACCGGGCCAGGGGCACTGGTCCGGTGGCAGGTGAACTACCTCCGGCACGCGCTGTCCCGGTACGAGACGCTGCTCGACGGGCTGTACGGGGTGACGGGACGCGCGGAGGCCGAGGGACTCCTGCGCACGCGCCTGTACGAGGCGATCGCCGAGGCGTACCCGGCGCTGGCGGCGGAGTGCCTGCGGCGGATCGGGGCGGAGCGGTGACCCGGGCGACCCGTGACCGAGGAGGGGCGCCGTCGACCGATGAGTTCCGGGCGCCCGGACGGTCTGCCCCGTATGGAGAATGCGACACACATCGATCTGGGGACGGCCGCCGGGCGGATGGCGCGGCTCGCGGCGGGCATCGGCGACGAGCGGCTCGGGGATCCGACCCCGTGTCCGGAGTACGCGGTACGGGAGGTGCTGGCGCACGTCGCCGGGCTGAGCGTGGCCTTCCGCGACGCCGCCCGCAAGGACTTCGGCCCGACGACCGGCACCCCGCCCGGCACGGAACGGCCGGTGCTGGGCGCCGACTGGCGCACGGATCTGCCGAAGGCACTGGACGACCTGGCGGCGGCCTGGCGCGAACCGGGCGCCTGGGAGGGGGACACGCAGGCGGGTGGGGTCGAGCTGCCGGCCGCCGTCATGGGCATGGTGGCGCTGAACGAGCTGGTGATCCACGGCTGGGACCTGGCGCGGGCCACGGGCCAGGACTACGCGGTCGAGGAGGCGGAACTCGCCTCGTCGCAGGCGCTCCTGACACCGGCCGAGGACGCGCAGGGCGACGACGGCTTCTTCGGCCCGATCGTCCCCGTCCCGGACGACGCGCCCCTGCTCGACCGGGTCATCGGCCTGAGCGGCCGTCGGCCGGACTGGCGGCCTCCGGCGTCCTGACGGTCGGGGCGGGGAGGTGCACCGCCCCGCCCGGCTCACCAGGGGGTCATGGAAGGCCGGTCGATCCACTCCGCGAACGACACCGGCTCGCCGTTCAGGAGCAGCGGGAGGATCAGGTCGCAGGTGGCCCGGCCGTCGAACCACATCGTGCCCCGGTGCGGGCCGGTGACGACGAGCAGGGTACTGAAGCCGCAGCCGTGCTCCTGGATGTACACGGCCCCCGCCGTCTTGCGTTCCTGGTGCACCCCGTACTCGTCGTCCCAGTCCTGCCACGCCCGCCGGAAGGCCTCCTGGTCCGCGAACTGCTCCTCCAGCGGCTCACGGTCGTCGAGGCCGTCCTCGTAGGCACGGTAGGAGTCGGGGTGGGGGAAGTCCGCGGAGAGCAGGCCGTAGTTGGTGTCGGAGTCCCCGTGCCAGCCCCAGCCCGCCGCGTCGCGGCGGAGGCGGTTGATCCGGCCGCCGGCGCTGCGCCGGAGCAGGTGGTCCCGGTAGTCCTCGGGGAACGTGATCCCCAGCTCCTCCTCCGCCTCGCACACCTCCGCGGGGGTCAGCGGCGGCGGGGGCTCCTCCCGGTACCGCTCCGTGGTCCGGCCCCCCGCGTCGTACCGGTGCCCCTGCAGCAGGCGCCGGTACTCGGCGGCCCAGTCGGTCGTCATCCGGCCAGCCTAGACATCGATGATCATCTGCGGGCACCGGGGTCCTGCCCCAGGAGCCGCGCGATCCTGCGGCAGGCGGCCGGGATCGGGGCGATCACCGGCGTCTCGAACCGGGCCCGCAGGACCTCCGCGGCCTCGCCGAGCGGGCCGCCGCCGATGACGACGGCCCGGGCCCCGTCCAGTGCGACGCAGGCACGGACCGCTCCGGCCAGGGCCTCGTGCAGCGACTCCGGCCGGGCGGCGAGCTGTTCGGGGTCTCCCTCGGTCAGGCGCAGACCGGTGAACCGGTCCGCGAGCCCGAGTGCGGCGACCCGCTCGACGACGGGACCGGCGAGCAGGGGCGTGGTGGTGGCGATGCCGAACGGCCGCCCGGACGCGGCGGCTTCCAGGAGCGCGGCCTCGCCGATGCCGACGACCGGCACGGGCCCTCCCGCGGCGTGCAGGGCCAGGCTCCGCAGTTCCGCCACGCCCGGATCGCCGAAGGCGGCCACCAGCAGCGCACGGCACCGGCCCTCGGCCAGGGCCCGGCGACCCGCAGTGGCGACCTCCGCGGCGGCGGCCCGCAGGGCGGCCGGATCGGTGAGCATGCGCGGCCCCCGTGCCACGGTGACACCGCGGACTCCCACGCCCGGCCCCAGGGTCCTGCGGGCGATCGCGGCCATCGTCGCGGTCGTGTCCACCGCGGTGTTGGGGTTGATCAGCACGACCGCCGGCGCCCCGCGGCCGTCGCGCCCGGCGGATGCGCGGAGCCGCCCGGGCACGGCGGGGACCATCTCCCGCACGGGCACGGTCCCGGTGGGCGCCGCGGCGCCGGTGCCCACGGTGGCCGGCGCGCGGCCCTTCCCACCCCACCCGCGCTCCTCGACAGTCCCTGCCACCTCTGCCACCCCGCATTCCTCGGACGCCGGCCCTCCGTCACCACTCCTCGACTGCCCGCTCCTTCCCCGCGCACGCCACCGGTCCCCGCGGCGGGCGCGGGGACCGGGGTGGGCCGTGTCAGGGGCGGTGCGTCGTTCAGTGCACGTGCGCCGCCTTCGCGGTGCGGGCGCCGGAGATCTCCTCGCCCGGCTCCATCGGCGCGGTGACCGTGTCCTCGTCCCGGCCCCTGCCGAGGTGGTTGAAGACCAGGTTCAGCAGGACCGCCGCGACACAGCCGGTCGAGATGCCCGAGTCCAGGATGATCTTCGCGGTCTCCGGGAAGGCGTGGTAGAACTCCGGCTCCGTGATCGGGATGATGCCGACGGCCAGCGAGACCGCCACGATCAGCACGTTGTTGTCCTTCTCCAGACCCGCCTTGACGAGGGTCTGGATGCCGCTGGCGGCGACGGAGCCGAAGAGGACGACGCCCGCGCCGCCCAGCACCGGCCGCGGCACGACGGAGATCAGCGAGGCGGCCACGGGCGACAGGCCCATCAGGACCAGGAAGCCGCCACCGCAGGCGACCACGAAGCGGCTGCGGATCCTCGTCATCGCGACCAGCCCGATGTTCTGGGCGAAGGCGCTGCACATGAAGCCGTTGAAGAACGGGCTGAGGGCCGAGCCGAGGGTGTCGGCGCGCAGTCCGGCCGCGATGGTCTTCTCGTCGGCCGGCCGCTCGACGATCTCGCCGAGGGCCAGCATGTCGGCGGTCGACTCGGTCATCGAGACCAGCATGACCACGCACATCGAGACGATCGCGGCCACCGCGAACTGCGGTGCGCCGAAGTGGAACGGGCTCGGGAACCCGACGACGGACGCCTCGGTGACCGGACTGAAGTCCGTGACGCCGAACGGGATGGCTATGAGCGTGCCGATGACCAGGCCGACGAGGACGGCCACCTGCTTGAGGAAGCCGCGGGTGAAGCGCCGCAGGACCAGGACCACCACGAGGGTGATCGCGGCGAGGGTCAGGAAGGTGGTGGAACCGTAGTCCTCGGCCGAAGGGTCGGGCCCCTGGGCCCAGCCGAAGGCGACCGGCAGCAGCGAGACGCCGATGAGGGTGATCACGGTGCCGGTGACGACGGGCGGGAAGAAGCGGACCAGTTTGGAGAAGTACGGGGCGGCGACGAATCCGAGGACGCCCGCGACGATGATCGCGCCGAAGATGATCGGCAGCGCGTCGGCCTTGTCGTCGGTGGTGTCGACGATGGCGAGCATCGGCGCGACGCCGGCGAAGGTGACGCCGTTGACGAACGGCAGCCGGGCGCCGATCTTCCAGACGCCGAGCGTCTGGAGGAAGGTGGCGAGTCCGGCGGTGAAGAGGCTGGCTCCGGTGAGGAAGGTCAGTTCGGTGCCGGAGAGCCCGACGGCGGCTCCGACGATCAGGGGCGGGGCCACCACGCCCGCGTACATGGCGGCCACGTGCTGGAGGCCGCTGGTGAACATCTTCAGGGGCGGCAGCGTCTCGTCGACCGGATGCTTCCGGTCCTCGGAGTCGGCGGCGCTTGCATCGTGGGCATCATTGCGAAACCTGGGCTTGGCGGCCACGGCGGTTCCTCCGGTCGGTTACGCGTCGGCGGTGACGCGGATGTCAGGGAGGTGGTGCAAAGGGGTGCAGTTCGTGCGGCTCACGGTGTGCGGCTCATGAGGATGTGCGGAGGGGGGTGCGGTGGCTCGGCGTGGGGGCGCCGGGCCGGGTGTTCCGGGAGGAGGAACCTCTTCTCACCTTCCGGGGGGTGCCGTACGTCGTGCACGGCACCCCCCGTCCGGCTGCCGCGAACCCCGCTCGGGTCCGCGGCGACCCGACCGAGGGCCGTCCCCCTCGGTCGGACTCCATGGGGAGGGTCAGCCCTGGGCCGCGATACGGGCCAGGCGCTGCGCCTCCGCGCGCGCGTCGCGCGCGATCGCCTCTTCGTCCGCGAAGAGGAGACGGTTGTTCTCGACGATCTGCCTGCCGTTGACGAACGAGGCCGTCACCGGGGCCGCCGCTCCGAACACGATCGCGGTGACCGGGTCGGCGATCGAGGAGTGGCCGAGACCGTCGATCTTCCAGAGGACGAGGTCGGCGAGCTTGCCGGCCTCCAGCGAGCCGATCGAGTCGGCCCGGCCGAGGACCTGGGCGCCGCCGTACGTTCCGAGGCGCAGGGCCTGACGGGCGTTCAGCGCGGCCTCACGGTGCGCGCCGAGGCGGTTGATGAGGAGCGCGTTGCGCAGTTCGGTGTGCAGTTCGCCCGACTCGTTGGAGGCCGTGCCGTCGACACCGAGGCCGACCGGGACGCCCGCCTTCAGCATGTCGGGGACCCGGGCGATGCCGGCGGCGAGGCGCGCGTTGGAGGAGGGGCAGTGCGCCACACCGGTCTTCGTCCGGGCGAAGGCGGCGATGTCGGAGTCGTTCATGTGGACGCAGTGCGCCATCCACACGTCCTCACCGAGGAAGCCGGTCGACTCGAAGTAGTCGGTGGGTCCCATGCCGAAGAGCTCGTGGCAGAACTTCTCCTCCTCCACGGTCTCCGAGCCGTGCGTGTGCATCCGTACGCCGAGGCGACGGCCGAGCGCCGCGCCCTCCCGCAGGAGCTCGGTGGAGATGGAGAAGGGGGAGCAGGGGGCGACGGCGACCTGGGTCATCGCGTCGAACGAGGCGTCGTGGTACTTCCGCACCGTCTCCTCGGTCGCGGCGAGCGCGCCCTCGGTGGTCTCGACGGCGAAGTCCGGCGGCAGGCCGCCGTCCTTCTCGCTGCGGTCCATCGAGCCGCGGGCGAGGGTGAAGCGCACGCCCATGTCGGAGGCGGCCCCGATGATGGCGCCGGACAGGTCACCGGAGCCCTTCGGGTAGACGTAGTGGTGGTCCATGGCGGTGGTGACGCCGCCGCGGGCCATCATCGCCAGCGAGCCCTGGGCGGCGACGCGGACCATGGCCTCGTCGATGCGGGCCCAGGTCGGGTAGAGGGCGACCAGCCAGTTGAAGAGGTTGTGGTCGGTGGCCAGGCCCCGGGTGATCCACTGGTAGAAGTGGTGGTGGGTGTTGACCAGACCGGGCGTCACCAGGTGACCGGTGGCGTCGATCCGGCGGACCACGTTCTCCAGACCCGCCGGCGCCTTGCCGGCGCCGATGGACTCGATCCGGTTGCCTGCGACGACGAGGTGCCCGGAGGCGTACTCGGTGTCGTCGGCGTCCACGGTGGCGATCGCACAGTTCTCGATGACGATGCGCTGGGGTGCCGAAGGTGCTGCCATGGCGGTGGTTCCTTCATTCCTCTTAAGTGGTGTGGGCACGGCAGGACCCTAGGAGGATTTGAGTGCCGGGGCCGTGTGGCGGCTCCGGGTGCCGAGGTGGTGGAAGAACAGGTTGAGCAGGACGGCGACGAGCGCGCCCGCGCTGATTCCTGAGCCGAGCACGGTCTGCGCCCAGGCCGGGAAGTCGGCGTAGAAGGTGGGTGCGGCGAGCGGGATGATGCCCGCGCCGAGCGCGACGGCCACCAGGATGATGTTGGAGCTGTCGTCGAGGCCCGCCTCGGACAGCGTGCGGATGCCGCTGACCGCGATCGAGCCGAAGAGGACGATGCCGGCGCCGCCGAGGACCGGCATGGGGACGGTCGAGACGACCGCTCCGAGGACGGGGAAGGCGCCGAGGACGAGGAGCGCGCCGCCGGCGGCGGCGACGACGTAGCGGGAGCGGACCCGGGTCAGCGAGACGACGCCGACGTTCTGGGCGAAGGCCGAGGTCGGGAAGCCGCCGAAGACGGGGCCGAGGAGGGTGGCGATGCCGTCGGTGCGCAGGCCGCGGGTGATGGTCCGTCCGTCGCTGCGGCGGTCGCAGATCTCGCCGAGGGCGAGCATGCCGGCGCTGGACTCGGTCATCAGGACCAGCATCACGATGCACAGGGACAGGATGGCGGCGGGCTGGAACTCCGGCGCGCCGAAGGCGAACGGCGTGGGCAGCGCGGCCACCGGTGCCTCGCTGAGCGTGCCGAAGTCGGCCATGCCGAAGGGGACGGCGGCGAGGGTGCCGAGGAACAGGCCGAGCAGCAGGGCGATCTGTTTGACGAAGCCCTTGCCGAAGCGCTGGAAGAGCAGGATGACCACGAGCGTGAAGGCCGCGAGAGCCAGGTGCCGCATGGCGCCGAAGTCGGCGGCGCCGCTGTCGCCGCCCTGGGCCCAGCTCACCGGCACGGGCATCAGGGTGACCCCGATGAGGGTGATCACGACGCCGGTGACGAGCGGGGGGAAGAACCGGAGCAGTCGGCCGAAGAAGGGGCCGACGGCGAGGCAGAAGACACCGGCGACCATCACCGCGCCGTAGATGGCGGGGAGTCGGTGCCCGGGGGCGCTGGTCTCGGCGATCGCCAGCATGGGGGCGATGCCGGCGGAGGAGGCGGCGTTGACGAAGGGCAGCCGGTTGCCGGCGAAGCGACCCGCGCCGATGGTCTGCAGGATGGTGGCGCAGCCGGCGATGAGCAGGCTCGCGGCGATGAGCCGGGTCATTCCGGCGGCGTCGAGGCCCACCGCCTGGCCGATGATGAGCGGAGGGGTGACGACTCCCGCGTACATGGCGGCGATGTGCTGGAGCGCGGCGGGTACGAGCCGCGCGGCGGGGAGCTTCTCGTCCACGGGGTGGACCGAGGACCCCTGCGGGGTGGAACACGGGCCTTCGGCTGATGCCGGCCCCGATGCAGGCTGTGCCATGGAGGTTCCCTCCGGTCTGGTGGCGGCCCCCGCCCGACTGCGGGCGGGCGGGGGCGGCCACACAGGGCCGCTTAGAGGTTGGTCATGTCGACCGGGATGTGCGCCGTGGCTCCGTCACGCAGCACCGTGGCCTCGATGAGGCCGTACATGCGGTCGGCGGCGTAGTACACCTCGTTGTCGTTCTTGAGCCCGAAGGGCTCCAGGTCGACGAGGAAGTGGTGCTTGTTCGGGAGCGAGAAGCGGACCTCGTCGATCTCCGAACGGTGGTTGATGATCCGCGAGGCCATCTGGTAGAGCGTCTGCTGCAGCGAGAGGGAGTACGTCTCGGCGAAGGCCTGCAGCATGTGCTTCTTCGTCTCGGCGTAGGACTTCTCCCAGTTGGGCATCCGCTGCTCGTCGTCGGTCCAGTTGAACCGCCACCGGCCGGAGACCTGGGTGGCCAGGATGCGGTCGTACGCCTCCTGCAGCGTCGTGTACTTGTCCTTGATGTAGCCCCAGAACTCCGAGTTGGTGGAGTTCATCACGACGAGGTCCTTGAGGCCGGAGATGACCTCCCACTTCTCGCCGTCATAGGTGATCTGGGTGACGCGGGTCTCCTGGCCCTTGCGGGCGAAGGAGTGGTTGACCTCGTCCGAGCCGATGAACCGGGAGTTGGAGTCCGAGGAGGCGATGCGCTCCCAGGAGTACTCCTCGATCCGGATCCGGGCCCGGTGGATGGGCTCCTGGCTGGACACGAAGTGCCGGGCCAGGTGGATGCCGAACTGCTCGGCCGACTCGATCCCGTACTCCTTGGCGAAGGCGAATACGGTGTTCTTGGTGGTGTCGGTGGGAAGGCAGTGGGCGTTGGAGCCCGAGAGGTGGACGTCGTCGAGGTCGCCGGAGAGGGCGACGGAGACGTTCAGGTCCTTGATGTGGTGGGTGTCGCCGTCCCGCGTGATCTTGACGACGCGGTTCTCTGCTTTGCCGTACTGGTTCTGGCCGAGAATCGTGGGCATGTCTGCTAGCTCCCTCGGTAAACGGAGTAGCCGAACGGGTTGAGCAGCAGCGGTACGTGGTAGTGCTCGCCCGGCGTGACGGCGAACGTGATCGCCACCTCCGGGAAGAACGCACCGCTGTCCCTTACGCGGGGGGCGTCCTGCTGCGCCTCGGCTTGCTTCTTGGAGAAGTACGTCTCGGTCTCGAAGTCGAGACGTACGTGGGTCGTTCCCTCCGGCAGCGCCGGCAGGTCCTTGCAACGCCCGTCCGCGTCGGTGGCCGAGCCGCCGAGCGCGACCCAGGCGGCGTCGGATCCGCCGCGGGCCGCGAGCGTGACGGCCACGCCCTCGGCCGGGCGGCCGACGCTGGTGTCCAGGATGTGGGTGGACACCGATGCGGTGGTGTCGGTGCTCATGCGGGGCTCTCTTCCTCTACGAGTCGGGTCAGGCGGATGCGGTTGATCCTGCCCAGTTCGGTGCGGACGATCTCCCGCTCCCGTTCGGGCGAGTTCCCGATCCGTTCCCGGACCGCGTCGCGCATCTGCTCCCCGGTCCTGCCGGTGGCGCAGATCAGGAAGACGTGCCCGAACTTCTCCTGGTAGGCCAGGTTCAGTTCGAGCATCTCGGCCTTGAGTGCCTCGGAGGCGCCGGCCATCCCGCTCTGCTCGCGGGAGGAGGTCGGGTCCCCTGCCTTCGGACGACCGATCGGCGGGTGGCCCGCCATCGCCTCGGCCAGGTCCTCGGCGGTCAGCTCGGCCGTGGCGGCGTCACTGGCGAGGAAGAGGTCGTCGGCGGTGGCGTACGGGCGCTGGGCGAGCAGCTTGCTCCCCCACGCCGAACTGGAGCACACCTCGTGGAGTGCGGCGACGGCGTCGCCGTCCGCCGAGGTGTTGAACCGGGTGAGGCCCGGTGTCGTACCTGAAGTCACGGGAAGCCTCCGTGGCTGTTTTTCGCTGTGCGTCGGACGGGCTGCGGATAGCTAACGCCCTCCGCAACACAACGTCAACACTTTGTTGAAAAGTCGGCCACACAAAAGCCGTCGTCCCGACATCCGGACGACGGCTTGTGGCCCATCATGATCAACTAGCCGTTCCCGGCAGCCTTTTCCCTGTTCAGGGCGGTCTCCCTGTTCAGGTAGTTGTACACGGTGAAGCGGCTGACACCCAGCGCCCCGGCCACCGTCTCCACTCCGTGCCGCACCGAGAAGGCACCGCGTGCCTCCAGCATCCGCACCGCCTCCTGCTTGGTCTTGCGGTCCAGCTCCGACAACGGCATCCCGTGCCGCCGCTCCATCGCGGCCAGGATGTGGTCCAGGGATTCGGACAGCTGGGGCAGCCGTACGGCGATGACGTCCTCGCCCTCCCAGGCGAGGACCACGTCGTCGGTCCCGGCCTGCTCGGGTCCCAGTATCTCCGCACCCATCGCGTCGACCAGCGGCTTCACCGCGGCGACCAGGGGGTGGTCCAGGGGGAGCTCGGTCACTTCCCACCCTCTCCGATCACGTTGACCTGGAGCGAGACACGGGTGGCACCCGCCGCCAGGGATCTGCGCAGCAGCGCGTCGACGGCGGTCAGCACCTCGTCCGCACCGCCCTCCGCCGTGTTGCCGAACGGGCCGACGTCCACGGCGTCCAGCTCGGCCGCCTGGATGACCTCACGAGCCACGACCGCGTGCGCCGGCGCCTCGTCCAGGTCGAACGGCTCGGTCGTGAACTCCACTCTCAAACGCACCATGCCCCCACGCTACTGGCCGGGAACCGGCCGACGGCAGCCCCTGACCTGCCGGGCCCCCTTGACAAGTGGGCGGCTCGACTTGCAGCATTCCGTCAGACAGAAACTTACTTCCGCAATACGGAAGGAGCGCCGCCCCTCATGGGATACACGGACCAGCGCTTCGATGTGAACCTGTCGATCCTCTTCACGGAACTCCCGCTCCTGGAGCGCCCCGCGGCCGCCGCCGCGGCGGGCTTCACCGCGGTCGAGCTGTGGTGGCCCTGGATCGACACCGCCACCCCCGACCAGAGTGAGCTCGACGCTCTCAAGAAGGCTCTGGACGACGCCGGCACCCAGCTGGTGGGCCTGAACTTCTACGCCGGGCAGCTGCCCGGACCGGACCGCGGCGCGCTCTCCGTGCCCGGCGAGGAGTCCGACCGCTTCCGCGCCAACATCGAGGTGGCGGCCGACTTCGCCGCCTCGGTCGGCTGCAGGGCGCTCAACGCGCTCTACGGCAACCGCGTGGAGGGCGTCGACCCGCAGATCCAGGACACCCTCGCCCTGGAGAACCTGGTCCTGGCCGCCCGCGCGGCGGACCGGATCGGCGCGATCCTGCTGATCGAGACCCTCAACAAGCCGGAGTCGCCGCTCTACCCGCTGGTGAGCGCCCCCTCCGCGATCGAGGTCGTCGACAAGGTCAACGCGGCCACGGGGCTGGGCAACGCCAAGTTCCTCCTCGACATCTACCACCTGTCGATGAACGGCGAGGACGTCGGCGAGGTCATCGCGCGGTACGCCGACCGGACCGGCCACGTCCAGATCGCGGACAACCCGGGCCGCGGCGCGCCGGGCACCGGCGACCTGCCGCTGGAGCAGCTCCTCGACGAGCTGAGGAAGGCCGGCTACGACGGCTGGGTCGGCCTGGAGTACAAGGCCGCCGACGCCGCCGCCTCCTTCGCCTGGCTCCCCGCCGAGGCCCGCGCGGCCCGCTGACCCTCCCCGTACCACCTGTTTTCGAGAGGCACCTCATGAGCAACCTTGCCGATTCCTCCCTCCCCACCCGCCCTGCGATCGCGTGGATCGGCCTCGGCATCATGGGCTCCCCCATGTCCGAGAACCTGATCAAGGCGGGCTACTCCGTCACCGGCTTCACGCTGGAGCAGGACAAGCTGGACCGCCTCACGGCGGCGGGCGGCACGGCCGCCGCGTCGATCGCCGAGGCCGTCGCCGACGCCGACGTCATCGTCACGATGGTGCCCGCCTCTCCGCAGGTCGAGGCGATCTCCTACGGCCCCGAGGGCATCCTGGAGAACGCGAAGTCCGGCGCGCTGATCGTCGACATGTCGTCGATCACCCCGCAGACCTCGGTGGACCTGGCGAAGCGCGCCGCCGAGAAGGGCCTGCGCGTCCTGGACGCCCCGGTGTCCGGCGGCGAGGCCGGCGCCATCGAGGCCGTCCTGTCGATCATGGTGGGCGGCGAGCAGGCCGACTTCGACGCGGCCCTGCCGATCCTCGAGGCGCTGGGCAAGACCATCGTCCTGTGCGGTCCGCACGGCTCCGGCCAGACGGTGAAGGCCGCCAACCAGCTGATCGTGGCGGTCAACATCCAGGCGTGCGCCGAGGCCGTCGTCTTCCTCGAGAAGTCCGGCGTGAACCTCCGGGCCGCCCTGGACGTCCTCAACGGCGGCCTGGCCGGCTCCACGGTGCTGACCCGCAAGAAGGACAACTTCCTGAACCGGGACTTCAAGCCCGGCTTCCGGATCGACCTCCACCACAAGGACATGGGCATCGTCACCGACGCCGCCCGCAACGTCGGCGCGGCCCTCCCGGTCGGTGCCGTCGTCGCCCAGCTCGTCTCCTCCCTGCGTGCGCAGGGCGACGGCGGCCTGGACCACTCGGCCCTGCTGCGCGCCGTCGAGCGCCTCTCCGGCCGGCAGGTCTGACCCAGATCTCCGGACGGCGGCGGCGCTGACACCTGTCCTGTCGCGCCCAGGCGTCGCCGCCGTCCGGAACACCACACCTCAATTTCAACAAACTGTTGACGTTGCTCGGGGGCGTACCTACGCTCCAGAGCACCCCCAGCAGTGCAGCTCCCGTACGGAAGGTCACGATGTCGAAGCGCGTGCTCACGACCGAGTCCGGCGCCCCTGTCGCCGACAACCAGAACTCCGCCACCGCCGGCGTCGGTGGCCCCCTCCTGCTTCAGGACCAGCACCTGCTGGAGAAGCTGGCGCGCTTCAACCGTGAGCGCATCCCGGAGCGCGTGGTCCACGCCCGCGGCTCCGGCGCGTACGGCTACTTCGAGGTGACCGACGACGTCACCGGCTTCACGAAGGCCGACTTCCTCTCCGCGGTCGGCAAGCGGACCGAGACGTTCATCCGCTTCTCGACCGTGGCCGACTCGCTCGGCGGCGCGGACGCCGTCCGCGACCCGCGCGGTTTCGCGCTGAAGTTCTACACCGAGGAGGGCAACTACGACCTCGTCGGCAACAACACCCCGGTGTTCTTCATCAAGGACCCGATCAAGTTCCCCGACTTCATCCACTCGCAGAAGCGCGACCCCTTCACGGGCAAGCAGGAGCCGGACAACGTCTGGGACTTCTGGGCGCACGCCCCCGAGGCGACGCACCAGATCACCTGGCTGATGGGCGACCGCGGCATCCCCGCCTCGTACCGTCACATGAACGGCTACGGCTCGCACACCTACCAGTGGACCAACGAGGCGGGCGAGGCCTTCTTCGTCAAGTACCACTTCAAGACGAACCAGGGCATCCGCTCCCTGTCCGCCGACCAGGCCGCCGAGCTCGTCGGCCAGGACGCCAACTCGCACCAGACCGACCTGCTCCAGGCCATCGAGCGCGGTGTGAACCCGTCGTGGACCCTGTACGTCCAGGTCATGCCGGCCGCCGAGGCCGCGGACTACCGCTTCAACCCGTTCGACCTCACCAAGGTGTGGCCGCACGCCGACTACCCGCTCCAGCGGGTCGGCCGCCTGGTCCTCGACCGGAACCCGGACAACGTCTTCGCCGAGGTCGAGCAGGCCGCGTTCTCCCCGAACAACTTCGTCCCGGGCATCGGCCCCTCGCCGGACAAGATGCTCCAGGGCCGCCTCTTCGCCTACGCGGACGCCCACCGCTACCGCCTCGGCGTCAACCACACCCAGCTGCCGGTGAACGCCCCGAAGGCGACCGTCGCCGAGAACTACGGCCGCGACGGCCTCATGGCCACCCGCCAGGGCTCGCGCCACGACAAGAACTACGAGCCCAACTCGTACCGGGGCCCGGCCCAGACGGACGAGGCGCTCTCCGCGCCGCTCGCCGTCCACGGCTGGACCGGCACCCACGCCGCGCCCGAGCACGTCAAGGACGACCACTTCTTCCAGGCCGGTGAGCTCTACCGCCTGATGTCGGAGGACGAGAAGGGCCGTCTGATCGCCAACATCGCCGGCGGCCTGTCCCAGGTCTCCCGCGAGGACGTGATCGAGCGGAACATCGCGCACTTCGCCGCCGCGGACGCGGACTACGGCAAGCGCGTCGAGGAGGCGGTCCGCGCCCTGCGCGAGGACTGATCTCATCGGCAACCAGACCGCGTACGGCACATGACGGGAGGTCAGGTGCCGTGCGCCGTCCGGACCGCCGGCCCGGATGAGGGGTGGCAGGCGGTACGGACAAGCGTGAGGACCGCGGCGGCGAGCGAGCCAGTGCGGTGGTAAGGACGACCGGCTCCCCTTCCTGACCTGAAGGAAGGGGACACGCCCGGCCCGTCCGTCGCCCACCGCCGCGGTCCCAACGCCCCCTCAGGGGAAAACCCTCGAAACTCCGCCCGGCGGCGCGAACGTCCTGTCGCGCCAGCCTCGCACCGTCGGGCGGACCTCAGACGAGAGCGCGGAACCAGGTTTACGGTCCCTGGTTCCGCGCTCTTCTCGTGCTGCGCCGAGACGCTCGGGCGGTGCGCCGCGGGGCCGTCCGGGAAGCCGGTCGCGGTCCGCTCGTCGGCCGCCCGGTGAGGGCGAGTGCGGCACTGGCCGTGAGCGAACCCGCGGCGAGCACCGCCATCGCCGGTCCCGGCCCGGTGAACTCGGCGACGGCGCCGGCCAGCGCCGCGCTCAGTCCCTGGAAGGCGAGCATGCCCGAGGCGTGCAACCCCAGCGTGTGACCGGCCGGTTCGTCCGGGGCCAGGGCCATCAGCCGCTCCTGGAAGAGCAGGGAGGCGCTGTATCCGACGGCGGAGACCGTCACCGCCGCGACGGCAACCGGCAGGCCGGGGTCGGCGGCGAAGAGCAGGAACGGAGCCGCCAGCAGCAGCTGCAGCGGATGGGCCAGCCGGCCGCGCCGGGCCGCCGGCGCGAGACGGCCGACGGCGGTGTCCCCGGCGAGCATCCCGAGCGCGCCGCAGGCGAAGAGCAGGCCGGCCCGCTCGGGGGCGTACGGGACGAAGAGCGACTCGCAGCCGACGATCAGCCCGTTGGGGATCCACAGGGCGAGGTACACGTGCCGGCGTGGACGCGGGGACCACAGGCGCGCGTTGGTCCGCCACGTCTCGGCGACCGAGGCGCGGCCGGCCGCGCGCGGGGCCCGCCGGGCGAGTCCCAGCCGGGCGGTGAGGACCGCGGCGAGGTGGAGCGCCGCGCTCACCAGGAGGGTGCCGCGCGGGGAGAGCAGCGCGATCAGCAGGCCGCCGCAGGCGAAGCCGCCGATCTGGCAGAGTCCGACCGCCATGTTGAGGACGGAACGGCCGAGCACGTACCCCTCGCGGTCGAGGATCTCGTCGAGCAGGCCGTAGCGGACGCCGCCGGCCACCGAGCCGACCAGGCCCTGCAGGAGCAGGATCCCGAAGGCCGCCCCCAGTGGCAGGCCGGGCACGGCCTGGAGCAGGGTGGCGAGCGCGAAGAGGAGCGCCGAACCGGCGAGGGCGGTGCGGGGCGGTAGCCGGTCGGCCGCCGACAGCAGGGTCGCGGCGCCGGCCAGCTGGGCGAGCGCGGGGCCGAACAGGGCCAGTGAGGACAGGAAAGGGGACCCCGTCGACCGGAAGACGAGGGTGGCGAGCCCCAGCCCGCCGACCGTCTGGGCGGCCACCTGGACGGAGGCGGTGAGGAAGAGCGGGGTGAACTCGGGCGTGCGGAACAGCTCGCGGTAACTGCGCATGCGCCGGAGTCTCCGAGAGGCCCGCCCGGGTGGATATCGTTTCGCGGGGAGGCGAAAGAGACATGGGCTGGTGGCGGATCGACGCGGACTCGCTCGCGGGCGGCAGGTTCGTGATCTCGCCGCTGGCCGAGACCGTCGCCGCGCTCAAGACGCTGGAGCACGCGTCGGCGGCGCACCCGGGCGAGCGGGAATGGCTGGCCGCGCACCTCGGCCCGTACCGTGCGCGGTTGGCGGCCGACCCGGTCGACGCCCGGCTCGTCCGGGCCGCGCTCGGACCGACCTGGAACGCCGACTTCCTCACCCCCACGCCGCGCGGCGAGGGCGATGCGCCGTCCTTCGAGCAGGAGCTGGAGGCGGTCCGTTCGACGCCGCCGGCCGCCGCCGTCGAGCAGCTCGCGGTCTCCCTGGGCAGGCCGGTGCCCGAGCCGCTGCGCTCGGCGCCCGACCTGCCGGAGCGGCTGGCCGCGGTGCTCCGCTGGGTGTGGCAGGAGACGGTGCGGCCGACCTGGCGGCGGCGCCGGCAGGTCATGGAGGCGGACGTGGTGGCGCGCACGGCGCGCCTGAGCCGGGGCGGCTGGGCGGCGGCGCTCGACGAGCTCGCCCCCGGCCGGACGCGCTGGCTCGGTGACGGACGCCTCCAGGTCAACGCCCGTGACTATCCGCCGCGGTCGATCGACGGGGCGCGGCTGCTGCTCGTTCCGGTGACGCCGGGGCACGGATGGGTCTCCTGGGAGGGCACCGAGCGCTACGCGATCGTGTACCCGTGCACGGGCGCTCTCGCGGACACCGAGGGACCGGTCGTCCCGCAGGCGCTCGGCGCGCTGCTCGGGACGGCACGCGCCGGCGTGCTCGTACGGCTCGGAACCCCCACCTCCACCAGCCAGTTGGTGGCGCTGACGGGTCAGGGGCTGGGTTCGGTGGGACGGCATCTGAAGGTGCTGCTCGACGCACGGCTGGTGCGACGGCGGCGGGCGGGCCGATCCGTCCTCTACGACTGGACCGAGGCGGGGCGCGCCCTGGTGCGGGCGCAGGACGGCCCCCGCCCGGGTGCTCTGCGGGCGGGGGCCGGTCCTTCGCCGTGACGTCCGGACCGCGCGGGCCGGGTGTCACGGGTCGGCGGGTCAGACCTTGAGGGGCCTGATCGCCGTCGGCGCGTGGCCGGGCTCCGTGGCGAGCTCCTCGAACTCGGTGACGTCGCTCATGTCGACCGTCTTGCTCATCGCGATGTTGGTGATGCGCTCCAGGATCGCCTCGACGACGACCGGGACCCGGAACTCCTGGGCCAGCTTCTTGGCCTGCTCCAGCGCCTCGCCCAGCCGGTCCGGGTCGGTGACGCGGATGGCCTTGACGCCCAGGCCCTCGGCGACCTTGACGTGGTCGACGCCGTAGACGCCGATCTCCGGGGTGTTGATGTTCTCGAACTCGAGGTTGACCTCGAAGTTGATGCCCAGGCCGCCCTGCGCCTGACGGATCAGGCCCAGGTAGGCGTTGTTCACGAGGACGTGGACGTAGGGGACCTTGTGCTGGGCGGCGACGGCCAGCTCCTCGATCATGAACTGGAAGTCGTAGTCGCCGGAGAGTGCGACGACCGGGGTCTCCGGGTCGGCCGTGGCGGCGCCGATCGCGGCCGGGATGGTCCAGCCGAGCGGGCCGGCCTGGCCGCAGTTGATCCAGTGGCGCGGCTTGTAGACGTGCAGGAACTGCGCCGCGGCGATCTGGGACAGGCCGATGGTGGTGACGTAGCGGGTCTCGGGACCGAAGGCCCGGTTCATCTCCTCGTAGACGCGCTGCGGCTTCATCGGGATGGCGTCGAAGTGCGTCCGGCGCTGGAGGGTGGCCTTGCGCTCCTGCGCGGAGGCGGCCCAGGCGGAGAAGTCCGGCAGCGTGCCCGCGGCCTTGAGCTCCTCGGCGATCTCGACGAAGAGCTCGAGGGCGGCCTTGGCGTCGGAGGCGATGCCGAAGTCCGGGGCGAAGATCTTGCCGATCTGCGTGGGCTCGACGTCGACGTGGACGAACTTCCGGCCCTTGGTGTACGCGTCCATGTTGTAACCGGTGTGGCGGTTGGCCCAGCGGTTGCCGATGCCGAGGACGAAGTCCGACTCCAGGAAGGTCGCGTTGCCGTAGCGGTGCGCGGTCTGGACGCCGACCATGCCGGCGGCCAGCTCGTGGTCGTCCGGGATGACGCCCCAGCCCATGAGGGTGGAGATGACCGGGATTCCGGTCAGCTCGGCGAACTCGACCAGCAGGTCGGAGGCGTCGGCGTTGATGATGCCGCCGCCGGCGACGATCAGCGGGCGCTCGGACTCCAGCAGGAAGCGGATCGCCTTCTCGGCCTGGGCCCGGGTGGCCCGCGGCTTGTAGACCGGCAGCGGCTCGTAGGTCTCCGGGTCGAACTCGATCTCGGTCAGCTGGACGTCGATCGGGAGGTCGATGAGGACCGGGCCGGGACGGCCGGAGCGCATCAGGTGGAAGGCCTGCTGGAAGACGCCCGGGACCTGGGCGGCCTCCAGGACCGTCGTGGCGGCCTTGGTGACCGGCTTGGCGATGGTGGCGATGTCGACGGCCTGGAAGTCCTCCTTGTGGAGCTTCGAGACCGGGGCCTGGCCGGTGATGCACAGGATCGGGATCGAGTCCGCGATCGCCGAGTACAGGCCGGTGATCATGTCGGTGCCGGCCGGCCCGGAGGTGCCGATGCAGACACCGATGTTGCCCGCCTTGGCACGGGTGTACCCCTCGGCCATGTGCGAGGCGCCCTCGACGTGTCGGGCGAGCGTGTGGCTGATGCCGCCGACGTTCTTGAGCTCTCGGTAGAAGGGGTTGATGGCCGCGCCGGGCACGCCGAACGCGTTGGTGACGCCTTCGCGCTTGAGGATCTCAACGGCCGCTGCGGCGGCGGTCATACGGGGCATGGGAGGGCTCCTGCTTCAGCCAGGCGGAGTCGGGTGGGCCACCGTCTCGTGGCTTCGATTCCGTATTGCGGAAGTAATGTTCTGCTATGTGGAAGCAATGTAAGTCGGGGCGACAAGGACCGTCAAGGGAGTGAGGAGGGACGTTGGCCGAACTCCGTCCCCGCCGGTGGCGGATTGGTGGACGATGGAGTCGAACGACAGGGGGTTCGAAGTGGGTGAGTCGGTACCGGTGCGCTGCCCGCGGTGTCTGCGGACGCACGCGTTCGCCGCGCCCGCCTTCCCGTGCGCCTGCGGCGCCCCGGTCACGCCCTCGCTGGTCGCGGGCGAGACCGGTGTGGCGATCACGCACCGCAACTGGTCGGACGAGTGGGTCGTGGTGCCCTGCGCCGCCTGCGGCCGCCAGGACGAGTGGCCGCACCCGGAACTGGGATGCGTCTGCGGCACGGTCCTGCGGGTGCCGGTGCGGGCCACGGGGGCGGCAGGCACCGCGGGACGGCCCGCCGGACTCGGCACGGAGGCGGGCCCCGGCTCCGGCGGACACGTGGTCCGTCCCGGCGTCACCGACACGGACGGGGGCGCCCACACCGGCCAGGACGCGCACACCGCCGGGGACGGCGACGAGGGCCCGGGGAGCCACCCGTGGGTGGAGCCGGGGCCGGTCGTGGCCGCCGCCGGCCGGGAGGAGGCGCCCGGGACGGATGCGGACGCCCTGCCGACGTCCGCCGAGCCGGTCGCCGGCACCGCCCCGGACCCGTACGCCTCACCACCCCGTGCCGCGGACCCGCCCGGGGGCCCCGATCCGGAGCGGGGCCCGGAGCGGGCCGACGCACCGGCTCCGGAGCCGCCGACCGGTCCTGACGACGACGGGACGCGGGGCGACGCCGAGGCGCACACCGCTCACGGGGCGGGACACCGTGCCGCGGCCCGCGCGGCCGGCGGCGGTCAGCGCCCCTTCGCCGAGCGCTACCCGGCGCACATCCCGTCGCCTCCGACCGCACCGGTTTCGCCGCCGCCCCGGTCGCCGTTCCGGCCCATGACCATCCGCACGGCCCGGGACGCGGTCGCCGCGTCCGCCGGGTACCTGCGCTGGCTCGGCTTCCGCGACGTCGTCCAGCCCGAGGAACGGGTCGCCGACGGCGTCGACCTGCGGGCACCCGGCCTGGTGGCCCAGGTCGATCCGAGCACCCGGCCGGCCGCGCTCCGCGCCGTGGAGTGCCTGTGGCTGAACGGTCTCAGCGCCTCGGCCGTGAGCGTCTTCTTCTCGCTCGCCGGCTACACCCCGGAGGCACGCTCCCGCGCCGACGAGCTCGGGATCCCGCTCTTCGTCCTCGACCTCACCGGCGCACCGCAACCGGTCAACGGCCCGGCGGGCGACCTGGCCTCCGGGGCGTAGGGGGTGTCTTGTCGATCAGGCCGGACGAGTGAGCGGTGTCCTGGGGCTTCGGATCCAAGGCGGAGGAGAGAGGCATGGCGGAGCCATGCCGA